>CAJAHH010000073.1 GCA_903939515.1 uncultured Verrucomicrobiota bacterium | reverse complement strand
GTTCCTGCGAATAATCGCCTCCCGCGGAGCGATACAGGCCTAGCACCCCGGTCACGGTGGCCATGAGCACGCCCAATCCCAAGTTGATCGCCAAGACTCGACGCAACCCTTCAAAGGGCCGCAACCACGCCACCAATTCCAGGAGGGCTGCGAAGCTAAAGAGACCGATAGGGAGATGGAGCACCACCATGTGGAACGGCCCCAAGAATGCAGCGCCCGGAGGTTGCCCCGCACCAACGACCGCTGCTGCCGCTGCATCGGAGGCGCCCGCATGCAACATGCCCCCCAGGCAGCTCAGCAAAATCAGCGGTATCGCTTTGAGGCGAGGATTCCCTAAGGGCTTCATGGATGCACAAGTAGACGCTCCCCCAATTCGCGATACTCATCGAAATTTGGTGTTTGCAGAGACTGTTTTGAACCGAGGTGTCAGCCCAGGACGGCCGATTTCAGAATACCGTAAATATCGGTCGATCGGAGCGTGTCTGCCGGCAGGCGCTGCTCGGAGAGAATTATTGGCCAATCCAACGGCGACGACGGACGCGCGCCGTGAGACCCCTTCACCAAGCTGGCATCCAAGGGGATGACATCCATGAGCATGCGGAATCCGAGTTTCTTCTGCAGCAGTCGCCCCAAAATCTTTAGCTTCGCGGAGGGAATCGCCGGATCCAGGAAGAGTTCCACCGGATCGTACCCGGGCTTGCGGTGGATATCCACGCAGCGTGCAAAATCCGGCGCCTTGGCCTCGTCGAGCCAATGGTAGTAGGTGAACCAAGAATCCTCCTGGGCAACAGCGATCAGGTCACCGGAGCGGCTGTGATCTAAACCTAGAATACGCTTGTCCGCCGGACCATAGACCTCCGCCACCCCGGGGGTTTCCAAAACCACCTCGCGGACTTTGTCTTCGATCGAAGGATCGTTGACCACGATGTGGGCCACCTGATGGTCGGCCACGGCGAAAGCCTTGGAGTTTCCGATATCGGGGAGCTCGAGTCCTAACTCCTCCTTGATGGTGATCCAACCACGCTCCCGGAAAATTCGGTTGAGGTGTACCGGGCGAGACACTGGGGTAATGCCGTACTCGCTGAGAAGAATGGGCTGGACCCCTCGCGCTGCAAAGAAGTCCAAGAGATCTCCCACGATCGCATCGATACGACGCAGGTCATCGGCCACCGCAGGATGCTGCGGGCCCAACCGTTGAAGGTTGTAGTCGAGGTGCGGCAAATAGACGAGGTTCAGCGTCGGAGAGTGCTTCTTCTCAATCCACTTGGCCGACCCGGCGATCCAGCGAGTAGCCGCATCAGGAGCACCCTGCGGAGACTTCACGCCGGCAGCGGGCCCCCAGAAGGTTGCGAACGGAAAGTCGCCTAAGGCCTGCTTCAAGGCCGGGCGCAAATCGTAGGGCCAAGTGTAAACATCGAAGAACTTGCGTCCATCGGCCGGGTACATCGGCCGGGGCGTCACCGACCAGTCCGCGCCCGAGTACATGTTGTACCACCAGAACATCTTCGCGCAGGTGAAACGCGGGTCCCGGGCCTTCAACTCGTCCCAGATCTTGGGGGCTTGGACTAGGTGATTAGACTGCTTCCAAAACTGAACCTCCGAGAGCGAACGGTCGTACCAGCCATTGGCTACGATTCCATGCTCCGAGGGGCGTCGGCCGGTGAGGTAGTCGGACTGGGCGGTACAAGTCACCGCAGGTATGGCTGGATCGATCGAGGCGTGGTGCCACCTCTGGCGCAGCGCGAACAATCGCGGCGTGTGGGGACCGATGTGTCGGTCGCTGAGACCAACCACGTTGAGAACAGCAATGCGATTCACAGCAAGAAGGGGACTTGAAAACTACCTAAACCACCTGTTTTTGGATCCGGGTCACGATCGCCCGCGACACCTGCGAATCGGGTCGGGTATCCACCACGGCCTGGCTCCCAAGTTCCATCCTACAGGAGTGTCGAGCCTTGCGATTCCAGAGGATCATGTCGCCGGCCGATTCATCCAGATTCCACTGATGCAACCCGGCATAGCCTTCCTCCTCGGCCTCGTTGCGGTAATGCCACAGGAAGACCCACCCGCCGGGCCGCGTCACAGCAAACATCTGACGCACGCATTGAAGGGGGTCGCGGCTATGGTCCAGCGCATTGGAACAGACGACGATATCGAAACTGTCGGCAGGAAATACCGAGAGGAGGTCTTCACCGGCCGCCTTGCGGGTGCGTGTGGGAGGAGCCAACTGGAGATCGTCGAGGATGGAGTCGAAGACATCGGCCAAGGGGTCCACGGCGCTCAGGTCTACCTGCCGCCCCGGCCAGTGGAAACCCACGGCGGTCAGCGGACCGGCCCCCACATCCAGCACCTGGATCGGATCCCGATTGGCGGCCGGTGAAGCGGCTACTAATTCCTGTAAATGGGGGGGGAAGGCAAACTCCGGATCCATCCGTTGACGGAACGCTTCGGGACTCCACCGCTTGCCACCATCCGCCAGGGCCTTTCGCCAGAACAGGGCTTCGTTTTCAAGCCCCGCGTCGTAGCTGGTATCCCCGCCGAAGAGACGGTGACGCAATCGCTGAAAAATTCTTGGCAGCATAGGCGATGTGATTGTCAGCCTGCGGGCTCTTGGCCCCGGCAACAAGTCCGGAAGGTCTGTGAGCTGAAGACCCTTGCCTAAGACTTGCGGGCACCATTCCGGGATTTCAACAGGGACGACAAACCGCTTCACTCCACCCCGTGCAGCCGTCGCGCCCGTATCACAACATCGCCCTCGTTGGTTTCATGGGCGTTGGGAAGTCCACGGTCGGACAGATCTTGGCCGGGATGCTCGACTTCGAATTCATCGACACCGACCGGGTGATCGAGACTCGGGAAGGCCGGCGAATTTCAGAGATCTTCTCCCAAGAAGGAGAAACCCGCTTCCGGGATCTGGAAACGGGCCTGATCCGGGAATACGAAATTCAGCAGGGCCTCATTTTGTCCACCGGTGGCGGACTCGTGGTGCGGCCCGAAAACCTCGCCTCGCTGCAGACCCACGCCCTGATCGTCTGCCTTTGGGCTTCACCGGCCGTCATTTACGAGCGCGTCCGCTATCAAGGTCATCGACCCCTCCTGCAAACACCGGACCCTCAGGCCCGCATCGCCGAGTTATTAGAGCAACGAAAACCAGCCTACCAGCAGGCCGACATTCTCGTGGGGGTCGATTTTCGTAGTCCGCAGGAGACCGCTCAGTACATCACCAATAGTTTCCGATTGCTGCGCCACTCGCCCCATCGAAACGCGCCGTCTCCCGCTTAGTAAGTCTCACGTCGGCAACAGGTCCCGGCGCCGGTAATACATAGCAACACTCAAGGCCCGGGCCATTCTTCCGATAACCCACTCGAACTCAATTTAGGTCCGTTCGTGTGGACGGATCGAAGGGGCCGGTCGACGTTATCCCACGCCGGCCGGCCCCGGATAGAGTTCACCTTCCCGATAAAGTTCATCCTCCCAATTCGGTCTCGATTCCCGATTCGGTCTCGCTTCCCGATTGGGCCTAACCTCCCGCTGACGGTCCCGATACAGGCTAGGCCGCCAACCCGTCCAACGCTTGAAGGTATTGGAGAACACAAAGGGGTTGGCATAACCCACCCGCTCAGCAATGACCTCGAGCTTCAGGTCCGTTTCGGCCAACAGGCCGGCCCCATGTCGGATACGCAAGTAGGTTACCTGCTGCATGGGAGAACGCCCCAACTGACGGCGACACAACCGTCGCAGATGCTCACCGCTGCAATGAGCACGGCGCGCCAATTCGGTGAGAGTCCACGCATGGGCGGGCTTCGCTGCCACCGCTTCCCACAATTGACTTAATCGGTCGTCGACGTGCCAGGGCTGAGCAAAGCGCGAAATATAGCCTTGGACGAGTTCCACCCAATGATGGAGCGCGGCCAGACGTCCATCGCCTGCCTGTTCGGCCATAAGGCCCTCGACCGCATGCCGGAAGACCTCCGAAGGAAATCCGGCCAATACCGGCGCACTGGCGGCTCCAAGGGGCCCCCGACCGGCCGAGGACTCGTATCGGACCCAGACAAAATCCCACCGATGTCCGGGAACTGCGTGAAACGCGCAAAGCACGTGGGCCGGCGAGAGACACGCCTGACCGGCGCGGCAACGCTGCCAGCGACCGTCGAGCCAGATGCGCCCTTCACCCCCAAAGCACGCCAGAAAGTAGCTCCCCGGCAGATCAGTCCGCACCATGGTGTAAGGTTCGATCGCCTGGGCCAGGCCCACGTGGGCGATCTGATACGGCACCAGAGACGGGCAACCCGCCGCCCGCAGGATTCTCTCCTGGGTGCCCGGTCCCGGTGTGTGCGTTTCAACCAGAGGTGGGTGGCGCATAATCCACCCCAACCCTGCGGCACCAGTCTTCAAAACTGAATAATGAAAACCACGCAGGCCTCAAAACCATCTCTAGGCTGCGGAAACCCACCTTGCAGAGTTCCTGAGTCTCAAAAGCTGCCATGAGTTTTCTTTGTCAGGTCGCCCTAGTTTTACGTAACCATTGGGGAAGCCAACCATGCCGTCCCGAAATCACCCCGATATCGTCCCGCCGACCGCTCGTCCATTCCGGAAGCTCCTGGCGGCCAACCGTTCCGAAATCGCGGTCCGCATCTTCCGGGCGGCGACTGAACTCAATTTGCGCACTGTGGCCGTCTATGCGCAGGAGGACCGGTTCTGCATTCACCGCTTCAAGGCCGATGAGTCCTACCTGATCGGTCAAGGTAAGGGCCCGGTCGCCGCCTACCTGGACATCGAGAGCATCGTGGCCACCGCCAAGGCCAAGGGGGTCGACGCCATCCATCCGGGCTACGGATTTTTGAGCGAAAATCCGGCCTTCGCCCGCGCCTGCGCCAAGGCGGGCATCACCTTTGTGGGTCCGAGCCCAGAGCTTCTGGACATGATGGGTGACAAGACGGCCGCACGGGCCGTGGCTCAGCGCATTGGAGTACCCACCCTGCCCGGCACCGATGAGCCCATCTCCGATCGGGATGAGGCCATGAAGGCCGCACGCAAGATCGGCTTCCCCCTCATCATCAAGGCGGCCTTCGGCGGCGGCGGTCGAGGCATGCGGGTGGTCAAGAAGGAGTCGGAACTGTCCGGTCTGCTCGATGAAGCCCAGGGCGAGGCCGAGCGCGCTTTCGGCAACGCGGCCGTATTCCTCGAAAAATACATCCCCAGGGCCAAACACATCGAGGTTCAGATCCTCGGAGACAGCCACGGCAACGTCATCCACCTCTTCGAACGAGACTGCTCCGTGCAGCGCCGCCACCAGAAGGTGATCGAAGTGGCCCCGTCTTTTGGGCTACCCGAGAATGTCGTCCAGGAACTTTGCGATGCAGCAGCCCGACTGGCTCGAGAAATCCGCTACAACAATGCAGGCACGGTGGAGTTCCTCTACGACCTCGACCGCCACGAGTGGTTCTTCATCGAGATGAACCCCCGCATTCAGGTCGAGCACACGGTGACCGAAGTCATCACTGGCCTGGACCTCGTGCGGGCCCAGATCCTCATTGCCCAAGGTCATGCGCTGCATTCCAAGGAGGTTGGAATGCCGGTGCAAAATCAGGTTCCTCGCAATGGCTACGCCATCCAGTGCCGGGTCACCACTGAGGATCCGGAGAACAAGTTTACTCCCGATTACGGCAAGATCCTCGCCTACCGCTCGCCCGGTGGCTTCGGCATCCGCCTCGATGGTGGAATGGGCTATTCGGGTTCGGTCATCACGCCGTTCTACGATTCAATGTTGGTCAAGGTGATCGCCTCCGGGCAGTCCTACGAGATCACCATGGACCGCATGGATCGGGCTCTCTCGGAATTCCGGATCCGCGGGGTCAAAACCAATATTCCCTTCCTCGAAAACGTCATTCTCCATCCGCAGTTCCGCTGCGGACAGGCCACGACGACGCTGATCGACACCACGCCCGAACTCTTCGCCTTCCGCAGCCGCAAAGACCGGGCCACCAAACTGCTTAATTTCCTGGGCAACGTCATCGTCAACGGCAACCCGCATTCCAAGGGGTACCGGCCGACCAAGACCTTCGACCCAGCCCCGCTGCCCAAGACTGATCTGGCCGCACCCTTTCCCAAGGGTACCCGAGACCTTCTCCTCGAACTCGGCCCGAAGAAGTTTGCCGAATGGACTCTCAAGCAAAAGCGACTGCTCATTACCGACACGACCTTCCGCGACGCTCACCAGTCGCTCATGGCCACACGCGTGCGGAGCTTCGATATGCTCGCCTGCTCCGATGCCTTGGCGCGCAGTATGGGTGACGCCAAGAGCGGTCTGTTTTCTTTGGAAATGTGGGGAGGCGCCACCTTCGACACCGCCATGCGCTTCCTCAACGAAGACCCCTGGGAACGCCTGCGGCAGTTGCGAGAGAAGATCCCGAACATCTGCTTCCAGATGCTCTTCCGAGGTTCGAATGCCGTGGGTTACTCCAACTACCCCGACCATGTGGTCGCCGGCTTCGTGAAGCACGCGGCGGCCTCGGGCATGGATATCTTCCGCATCTTCGACTCACTCAACTACCTGCCCAACCTGCGCGTGGCCATGGACGCCGTGCAGGATACTCATGCCCTGTGCGAGGGAGCCCTGTGCTACACCGGCGACATCCTTGACAGCCGGCGCGACACCTTCTCCCTCAAGTACTACATCAAGCTGGCCAAAGAATTAGAGCGCATGGGCGCACACATCTTGGCCATCAAGGACATGGCTGGTCTTTGCCGCCCTTACGCCGCCCAGAAACTGGTCAAGGCGCTGAAGGGTGAAGTGAGTATCCCCATCCATTTCCACACCCACGACACCAGCGGCATTAATGCCGCCAGTATCTTGCGAGCGAGCGACGCCGGCGTCGATGTGGTGGACTTGGCATTGGCTTCCATGAGTGGCAGCACCTCGCAGCCCAACCTCAACTCGGTGGTGGCCGCTCTGCAGAACACGCCTCGCGACACCCATCTGGATCTCGAGGCGCTCAACGGGTTCTCCGACTACTGGGAGAAGGTCCGCGAGTACTATGCACCCTTCGACACCGCACCGAAGACCGGCTCGGCCGAGGTGTATATCCATGAGATGCCCGGCGGCCAGTACACCAACCTGAAGGAGCAGGCCGCGAGCATGGGGGTTTCGCATCGGTGGCCAGAAATCGCCCGAACCTACGCCGAGGTGAATGAACTTTTCGGCGACATCGTAAAGGTGACGCCCTCGAGCAAGGTGGTCGGTGACATGGCTTTGTTCTGCTTCAGCAAAGGCATCCGCCCAGCAGACATCGTGAATTTGGAGCCTGATTCCACCTCCTTCCCTGAGAGTGTCATCGACATGCTCGGCGGCGGGCTTGGCTGGCCTCAAAATGGTTTTCCTGAAGTCGTACAAAAAGTCGTCTTGGGCGAGAAGCGCTTCAAGGAAGCTCAGGCAGCCTTCAAAGCAGGACGCGTCGGCAACCGCGCCGAACCGGTCCATCTCGATAAGCTACGCAAGGAACTCACCGACAAGTTGCGCCGCGAGGCAACCGACGACGACTTGTACTCACACCTGATGTACCCGGCCGTCTTTGCCGAGTTCGCCAAGCATCTGACGCAGTACAGCGACGTGAGTGTCCTGCCCACGCCGGCCTTCTTCTACGGATTGCGCCGCGGCGAAGAGATCAGTGTGGAAATCGAGTCCGGTAAATCTCTGGTGATCCGCCTGATCAACGTGAGCGAGCCCGACAAGGACGGTCGCCGGACCATCATCTTTGAACTCAACGGCATGACCCGCGAGGCCTCTATTGTCGACAAGAAGATCACCCCACAGACCAAGACCCGGCCGAAAGCAGACCTCGCCGATACCCTGCAAATTGGCGCCCCCATCCCCGGTCTGGTAACCAGCATTGCCGTCACTGTCGGCCAGAAAGTGTCCAGGGGAGACCGCCTCATGATGATGGAGGCCATGAAGATGCAGACTACGGTCACAGCGCCCGTCGATGGGGTCATCGCCGAACTCCTCTGCGTGGTCGGAGAAACGGTCGAAAGCAAAGATTTGCTCGTCCGATTGCGGGCCTAAGTTTGTCCAGAAACTCAAAGAAAGCCGGACAGACTGCTCGCGCCTCAGCCTGCGTTCTTCAGTGGACCGTCCCCCACGGTCCCGAAGACGCAGGCTTCGTTTTTATTGGCACAGAGGTGCAACAATTGGAAGGACTCGACCCAACGGGGCATCTCACGCTTTAGAACGTCGAGTTGAGCGTAATCCTCCTGCCCTTTGAACTTGATGGTCACCACGAAGTACCGGCAGCGACGCTCACGCACCCATTCCAGCACTAGGCCGATGCTGCGCTCCGGCGCAGCGATGACGTCACACAGCAGCCAATCCACCGGAGTCTCGGGCACAAAACGGAACGCATCGCCTTGGTGGAAGGTGACTCGCGGGCTTCGCATGAGGTCGTCGCGCAGCGGCGATCGGTCCACAGCAATCACCCGAGCGCCGCGCTGCACCGGCTGATAGGTCCAGCTCCCGGGGGCCGCGCCCAGGTCCACGCATGTCTCACCGGCGACAATGGCCCGGCCCATCCGCCGTTCCGACTCCGCCAGCTTAGCAAAAGCCCGACTGGGTGCGGCCTTGTCCACGGCCACCGGAACCTCTCCCAACGGAAACGGGCTCACCCAGCCCATGGAGGTAAACGGACCCGGAGCCGGCAAAATGGACAGAAAACCCACCTCCAGGGAGGTCAAGAGCAACTGAACAAGCGACTCCTCCGGCTGAAATAAGGGACAGGCTCGGTTGGGATCTCCCAAAGCCGCCTTAGGTACGGCATCCAACCCTTTGAGCAGAGAGCGTCGGCGTTTGCGCAACTGTTCGATGACCGAATCACGGATCAACTCGCAGCGGTGCCGGCCCGCATCGGTGACTCCGAAGCGAGGTTCAACTTGCAGACGCCACGGGGCTCCCTCGGGCAGGCATCCGATGAGTTCAGTCACCAGCGTCTCGGCGGCCGCTCGAATGGATGGCACGGGAAACGACCGAGCCTCGGGCAACCACTGGCGGGCGAAGACGGTCTGACCCACCGCGGCACGGATCTCTGACCAAGACCCCGGCGCTTTCAGTGCCAGCATCGAGTCTCCCAACGGCTCCAAGACCGACGTCGGTAGAGCACGGAGCAACTCCTGCTCAAGGAAGGGTCGGTTTTCAGGAGCACTCAGGATGAGATGCATGGAGGAGAGTCTGCCGGAAAAGAGAACCGCCGTCGCCAGAGGAGTCCGGCGACGGCGGTCTGAAACCAAAAACGACTATTGGGTCTTCAGGAAAGCCTGCAAATCGGCCAGATCCTGAGCCTTCAGCCCCAACTGATCGGCACTCATCATCAAGGAGCGGCCCAACCCCTTGCGTTCAGCGATCCGGTTCTTGGGCACCGACTGCACCAGACCTGCCGCGCTTTGGATAACCACCGGGTCTCCCTCGCTAATCACGACGCCATGAATCTCCGTGCCGTCCTTCGTCTTGAGCAAGGTGCCGTTGAAGCCGCTGGCGATGTCCGCGCTGGGATTGATGACCGAGTTAAAGAACACCTCCGCCGTCTGCCGCTTGGCCCAACCCGTCAGATTGGGAGCGTATTCCACACCCACAGTTCCGACCCGATGGCAACTCGCGCAGACCGCATTGAAGCGTTCTTGCCCGCGCGCGGCCGAACCACTCAGTGCCGCTACCTCCGCCACCGAATAGGCCGGCTTTTCGGCTGCGGGAATGGTCGCCGAGATAAGTTCTACACCCTCCGGATCATAAATACCCCGGGCCTTGAGCGGGGCGGCCAAGCCGTGCTCCTTCCAGACAGTGTCTTTCCGATTCATGAGCCACCAAATGGCCTCGGCCTTGACCACACCCTCGGACTGGGCTGCGACATCCAACATGGCAGCCGAGGCCGCTGGGACGGTGTTGAAGCCGATGGCCGTCAGCGCTGATTTGCGGGCGGCCAAATCCAGGTTCGTGGACAGGGCACGGGTGCGGAAATCTCCGATGGACTGCGGCGGATGCAGACGCCAAGCGATGGCGGCGAAGGCGGGCGACCAGCGCAGAGGATCGGGATTGTTGAGCACCGGTTTGACCTGATCGTACAGAGCCGACTCGCGTCCATCAGCACCAGCACCCCAAGCCTCGAGCAGGGTACGGTCGGTCCCATCAATACCCTTGGCCAATGTCAGGAAGAGACCTTGGGTTTGTTCGAGGGGCAGGTCCCGAAGGGCTAGCGCCACCTCGCGACGCACCGCCGGAGAGGCATCCTTAGCCAAGGTTTCAGCCTGGGCCGGCAGCGCCTTGCGGATCCGATGCAAGGCACGGAACGCCACGATGCGCATCTGAGGATCAGAATCCTTGAGCAAGGCCTCGACGGGTTTCTGACCCGACTTTCCGAGGCGAGCCAGCAACCAGACGGCACGGGCACGAACGAATGCGTTCTCATCCTTCAGGAGTCGCACCAGCGGTTTAATGGCCTTATCGCCGTGTTTGAGGACGGCTTCTTGAGCCGTGCCCCGGATGTTGACTGACGGGCTCTTTAAGGCAGCCAAGGCCCCGTCGAGCGTGTCGAACTGAGCCGGCGGAACCTTAGAACGGAACCCCTTCGGCGCGATGCGGTAAATCGTTCCGGAGGTGGTGTCATCCCAGTCGGCATGACCGCCAACACGCGCATCGAACCAGTCGGTCACGTAAATGGCTCCATCGGGCCCGACGGCGACATCGCTCGGGCGGAACATGACCTTGAGGGTCTGCTCGCCGCGGCTGCCGCCCTTGAAATCGGTACCAGAAAAAGCCTCCTCCGAATTGCTGGTCAGGAAGTTGAAGCGCTCGAGCTTGAAATTAGCTCCATCGGGTTTGGGCAAGTAGCCGAAGACCACATTGCGCCCGGGTTCGCAGCTCAGCAGCAAGCCCCGGTATTTCTGGCCCAAGGCACCCTCCTCGTAAAAGGCGATGCCCGTGGGCGATCCGCCCCCGTAGACATCCCCCGAAGGCATAGAGCCCGGATCTTCCTGACGCCACTCGGCCACTGGCGTGCTCTGGCCCGGACGCCGATCAGCACCCCAGGAGCGCTGGCCATCCAGCGAGCAGAAACCCGCATTGCCATACTCCATCAAGAAAGCCGTGCGGCACGCCGGAGGATCATCGTTGTCGTTCTGGAAGACATCGCCGTAGGAGGTGACCGTCTGCTCATAGCTGTTACGGAAATTGTGGCCGATAATGTGAACGCCCGATCCATCGGGATTCATGCGGGCAGCGAAGCCCCCGATCCACACATGGCCGTCGTCGCTCCTTTGTCCCGCAATTTGCGTCGGGTGCCAGCCCAACTCCGCATTGCCGGGGCTGTAGGCGCTGCCGATGCGGAAGGTCTTCCCAGAACGATCGGTGAACATCGCTCCGCAGTTGCCGGCATTCCAGTACCACTGTCCATCGGGGCCCACGGTGACGCTGTGAATGGTGTGATCGTGGCTCTTGCCGTGGAACCCAGTGAGGATCACCTCGCGCTTATCGACCGCGGGATCAAACTTTCGGTCGCCGTTGACGTCGGTGTAAACGATCACGTCCGGAGCCATCGAAACGACCACCTTGTTGCCGATCACGGCCACACCCATGGGGGCTCGAAGCGCCGGTTCCTGAACAAAAACGCTCTGCTTGTCGGCCACGCCGTCCCCGTCTGAATCTTCCAGGATAACGATGCGATCACCGGCGGGCTGACGGTTGTAGTGGCCGCGGTAATTGACCCCTTCGGCCACCCAAATCCGCCCCTGAGGGTCGAAGTCGAGGTTCGTCGGGTTCTTGAGCATTGGAGTCGAGGCCCAGACGGTGACCTCGAGGTTAGGATCGGACACCTTCAGTAGGTCGGTGGGTACGGCCGTTTCGGCGGCGAGGGCCCGTCCAGCCAGGGCTAGGAGCACGGCAAGGCGATAGTGGGACTTCATAGTCAAGTGATTCAGGCCAAGAATGCCCGAAGGCCCGCGCGTTCGCCAGCAGGACCGTCGGCTGCCCAACAGAAAAAACAGAACCCGCACCGACCGTCGGGCACCGAATTACCATGCGACCTTAAGCGCGCCTTCCTTGAGGTTCCTAGCAGTCTGAGCTGGGGATGAATAGAGAGGGTACGTCTGAGGTGTCCTTCGCTCCTCGCTTCGACGCTGGAGCTGGTTGGAACCGATCCGATCGGTGGCATCAAGGTCACCAACCAGGTTTGAAATTTTCGGCTGAAGGCCGTGGTTCTACCCACGTTACCGCATTCTTTACTTCAGCGTTCGTCAGTAACGACGATAACCGTCAGTCATCCTGCAACGTCCCCAAACGAACTCATCAACAGTGGTATAACAGGTAATTTTAACTCCTAAAAAACTGACTTTGTTACTTTTAAATATTTAAAATAATTAATAAATAATTTATGCAACCCACGCAAACCATTAAAATTCTCGCATGGACCAACCAGCAACGGGCCGATTTGTTGGAGCAATCGGCCTGGTCACTCGGTTTCAACCGAGCCGATCTGATGATTCTCGCGGAATTCATGAAAGCCTGCACCGGCAGCCCAGGAACCCTCCTGTGCAAGGAGGGCGACAATGAGTCCTTCATGGGAATCCTCATCGAGGGTGGGGTGACCGTCCTAAAGACCTCTTCGGATGGGTCGGATTCTGTCGTCGGTCGACTAGGTAAGGATAAATCCTTCGGCGAGATGTCAGTCCTCAACCGAGAACCTCGCTCGGCAACGGTGGTGGCCGACACCGACGTCCGGCTGCTCATCCTGCAACGCAGCGAGTTCGATCGACTGCTCGACAACCAACCGAAGGTGGCGGCAAAAATTTTGCTGAGGATTGCGCGACTCCTAAGCCATCGTCTGCGAGAGACCACTGGCCAGTTGGCGGAGCACCTGGCCTGAATCCGTGTTCGCAGATGATTTTTGACCCCACATTCTGCGAGACACGTTGGACACAGGTCAGGCGGGCGAAACTGGATTCGCCCGAGGGTCAACGAGCCCTGTCGGAGCTCTGCGCCGCATACTACGAACCCGTCACGGCCTTCTTGCGACGCACCCTGCCGGCATCGGACCCGGACGCGGCACTGGAACTTTCGCACGCATTCTTCGCCCGGCTACTGGCCGGCGGGACCATCGCTCAGGCGACCGAGGAACGAGGCCGCTTTCGATCCTACCTGCTCGCGGCCCTCAAGCACTTCTTGGCCCATGAGCGTGAGGCTGCCTGCCGTCTCAAGCGCGGAGGAGGCGCGCCGCACACGCCGTTGGATGAGACCGACGACGGCCCATCCCGCTCGATCTCAGACCCGGCCCAACTGTCGCCGGATGAGGCCTACGACCGGCAATGGGCCCTCACCGTGCTCCGACGAAGCCTAGAAGCCCTGCGACAAGAATGCATCGAAGAGGGCAAAGGCCTTTTGTTTGAACACGCCAAACCGTGGCTCACCGGGGACGCCGAGCATGGAGACCAAAATGCACTGGCTCGAAGCACCGGGATGAACGAGACGGCCCTCAAGGTGGCGATCCACCGACTCCGGCGGCGATTCCGTCACCAGCTGCGTGCCGAGATCGCCGCCACTCTGGAGCATCCCGAGGGGATTGAATCGGAGCTTCAGGCGCTCTTTGCGGCCCTGGAAAGAAAGTCGACGAATCCCGGTAACCATTCGGCGCTTGCCCGTCAGGAAACCGATGCATGAGCCTCTCAACTCCTTCGGCCAGCCACTGTCCGCGATGCGGCTCGGCCCTTGACCCGGCTGCCTCGCAAAACCCCTGCCCCCGATGCCTCTTCTCGGCGGCGATGGCTCCCACGCAACCGGGTGGGGCAGCCCAAACGCCTTCCGAACCCCTCAGCCCGGCGGCCTTGGCCCCGCACTTTCCCCAGTTGGAAATCCTCGAGTGCCTCGGCCGCGGCGGCATGGGCGTGGTGTACAAGGCCCGGCAGAAAGCTCTCAACCGGTTCGTAGCGCTCAAGATCCTGGCCCCAGAACGCAGCACCGACCCGGGCTTCGCCGAGCGGTTCACCGCCGAGGCCCGGACGCTGGCCTCGTTGAATCACCCCAACATCGTCACCATCCACGACTTCGGCGAGTCGGGCGGATTCTACCATCTGGTGATGGAATACGTCGACGGGGTCAACTTGCGCCAGGCGATGACGGCCGGCCGGTTCACCCCGGAACAGGCGCTGGCCATCGTGCCGCCGGTCTGTGAGGCGCTCCAGTACGCGCACGATCACGGCGTGGTGCACCGCGACATTAAACCGGAGAACCTGCTGCTCGATCAGCAGGGCCGAGTGAAGGTGGCCGATTTCGGCATCGCCAAGCTGCTCGGGTCTGCGACGGCGGGAGGCCCCGGCACGGCCGCAGCGGACAAGGTGCCCGCAGACGCGCCGCCTACGGGCGCGGGCGGCCCGGACACCCTCGGGGCCTCGGCCGCAGGCACGCCGCAGTACATGGCCCCGGAACAGCGGGCCCGCGGGCCCGTGGACCATCGCGCCGACATCTACTCGCTGGGGGTGGTGCTGTACGAACTGCTCACCGGGGAACCGCCGAAAAGCTCCCTCGAAGCCCCGTCGCGAAAAATCCAGATCGATGTCCGACTCGACGAGGTGGTCCTCCGTGCACTGGCCGTGGCGCCTGAGCTCCGCTTCCCGACCGCCACCGAGTTCCGCACCCGCGTCGAGGCGCTCACCGCCCCGGCGACGCCAGCCCCGATCCAACCGCCGCCCATCCAGGTAAACACTTCCGCACTCTACCGGTCGCTGGTGCCTTGGGCACTGACCTACCAATGGTGGACCGGTGGCCTGTTCTTGTTGGCCGGAATCGAAAGGCTTTTATGGGTCTCGACGGATTCCCTGTACGTTTCCTGGATCTTTAAACGTCTCCTCTCCGGTTTCTTCATCACGGGAATCTTCCTCCTGCGATCTCTAGCCCGCCGGAAGGCTGATCAGTGGCTGGACTCGCTCGACACGGGAGGTCGTCGGACACTGAACCGACAGGCTGCGCTGTTCTTCCCGACCGTGGCGGGAGCCGTCTGGATGGCTTTTCCGCTTTTGGCGAGGGTCCCCTGGGTGGCGTCATACCCGGTCTTCTGGTATCCTCCGTCGGTTCAAGAGTGTTTGGCACTGGGTCACCTCGGCGTGGCGGCATTCCCCTGGGTCCTGCTCAGGCAAGCCAGCAACCGGAGCCTGTCCCAGTCTCTGATGGGCCGAATGACGAGCAACTTCACCCTCCCTGTGGCCCTGCTGACTGCGGTGTTGGCGGCCAGCCTCAGTGGCGGAAGACTCCAAAGCTTGATCCACTGGATCTCCCGGGCAGTCCATCGGGAACCCGTCGTGCCGGGCACATGGCCAGCGGTGGCGCTGGATCTGACCAGTGGGCCAGTACCGGCTCGATGGTCCCCGAGATCCCCGGTGCTTCAAATCCTTCCGGCCATGCCTCGGGTCGAAGGATCGCAACCGACGGGCTTCAAGGAAATTGTCCTCAAAGAGTTCATAAACGAATCGACCACGATTGATCCCTCCTGCGACACCGAAACACGGTTTCAGCCCGGGGAATCTGTGGAGGTCTGGACGCAGCGATCCGATGGACAACGTGAATCCAAGCATCGACAACCTCGGACCTACCAGTGGGGCGAGAGACAAAGCCAGAAGCTGTCGATGTTGTTCCATCTTCCCGAAAGCTTCATCGGATTCAAACTACCGCTGATCGGTGAACTCCGGCCCAAACTGGAAGGGCGCACCCTCCGGCTCCCGGAAGGTCAACCGATGACCTTGTTCGGGCTGACCAATCGCGACGGATCTTGGCTGAACGGCGGTCTGACCTTTCACCGGACATTGCCCGATGATCGCAAGCCGGCCGTGGCTACCGTGCGGTTGGCACGCCAGAGTTCCGGGGATGGGAGAATGATGAGTGCCGACTGGACAGCCAACGTTCCGTCAGGATACGCGCTCGAGTTACGGCCCGGAGGCAGCGAGGTGAAGTCCTCTCATGTTTCATGCTTCCCCAAGGTTGGCCAGGAGTCCGTCGCCTTCTCGATGAATTGTCACTGGCTCTCAATCCGCAAAGGCCAGCCCATCTTCTTCGACACCGCGCCCGCGCTGAAGCAGCTCGAGGCGCTGGCCGCAAACGGCCCGCTGCTAGTCACCAACGGTCATCCGCGCACCCTCTTCGCCGTCACCAACGCCCTCGGGGAGAGCTACAGCCTGGCCATCGAACTCCTCAGCGCGAAAGACACGGATCCTTAGACCCGTCGCCTCACGCCCCTCGGATGACGATGGTGCAAAAAAGCCCTTTGCCTTCGACGCCGGCTTCCGGACTCTCCAAGCGTCTCGTGCAACACCATCCGAAGCATTACTGCGGGGTCTTTGGCATCCATGGGCATCCGAATGCCGCCGAACTGACCTACTATGGCCTCTACGCCCTTCAGCACCGCGGGCAGGAGAGCGCGGGCATCGTCACCACCGACGGCAAGACCTTCAATATCCACCGAGGCATGGGCCTGGTGCCACAGGTCTTCACCAGCGATATTCTACATCGTCTGGTAGGCCATACCGGCATTGGGCACACGCGCTATTCGACCACCGGTTCGTCGAACATCGTCAACGCCCAACCCCTGACCGTGGACTGCGCCAAGGGACGCATCGCCATCGGCCACAACGGCAACCTCACCAACGCGGCTCAACTGCGCGAGGAACTCGAGGCCAGCGGATCCATTTTCCAGACCACGGTGGACAGCGAGATCATCCTGCATCTCTTGGCCCAACCCGCCCGCGATGGGCACGAGAGTGCCTTGATCGAGACCATGCGCCGCATCGAAGGTGCTTATTCGCTGGTCATTCTCACTGAAAACGAACTGATCGGAGCCCGCGACCCCCACGGCTTCCGCCCGCTGGCCCTCGGTCGTATGGACAACGGAGCCTTCGTGTTGGCTTCAGAGACCTGCGCTTTTGACCTGATCCAAGCCAAGTACGTCCGGGACATCGAACCGGGTGAGATCGTCATCATCAACTCCGAGGGCGTTCACAGCATCCAGGCCTTTCCGACTCCCCGACGCGAAGCCTTCTGCGTCTTCGAGTACGTCTATTTCGCCCGACCCGATTCCAACATCGCCAACCGCAACGTCTACAAGGTGCGTGTGGAGATGGGCCGCCAACTGGCTCGCGAACACAAGATCAAGGCCGATGTCATCGTGCCGGTGCCCGATTCAGGGAACTGCGCTGCACTGGGATACTCGCTGGAAAGTGGTATCCCCTTCGAGATGGCCTTCGTGAGGAATCACTACGTCGGCCGAAGCTTCCTGCAACCCTCGCAGTTCATCCGTGACTTCAACGTCCGGGTCAAACTCAACCTCATCGCCGACTTGGTGCGCGGGAAAAGCGTGGTGATCGTGGATGACTCCATTGTCCGGGGCACCACCAGCAAGGCCCGGGTCACCTCCCTGAAAGAGGCTGGAGCCAAGGAAGTTCACGTGCTCGTGAGCTGCCCGCCCCACATCAATCCTTGCGTGTACGGCATCGACTTCCCGGAGCGCAGCAAGCTGATGGCGGCCACCAACACGCAAGACGAAATTCGCCGGTTTCTGAATGCCGATTCCCTGGGCTACCTGAGCCTCGACGGTATGGTCGCAGCCACGGGACGTCCCAAGAACGCGTTCTGTTTGGCCTGCTACGACGGCAACTACCCTGTCGACTACGACCCGGCCACCGACAAACACATCATCGAACGTCGTCGTTCCCGAGCTGGCGCCCTCACCTCCGAGCTGGAGGCCTCCCTGCGACAGCCCCGGTTGCTCTGAGACAGACACGCCGATCGGGATTGATGATCCCTGCAGCAGTCCAACCCCAGTCCGCACGCTGAGTGCGATTGCCGGCTCACAACCGACCATCGCACTCACTGCTTTGAGGTATTTCGAGGCGGTTTTGGAGAGTTCTCACGGGGTCATCGATCTGACAAAGCGCTCGGATCCGGCACTCTGTTACAAGCCTCCGACTCTCCTTTGTGGCACCCCGCGAGAGAACCGACCAACAAGAAGCGGTAAACCCAAGAAACTCGGACTTGCGTCCGATGGGGAAACCGGAGAGAAAGATTGGGAACCCCGAAAGAATCTTCAGATGCGTCACACCAATCCGTCCAGAAGCGCTGTCCAGAAGCGCTCTTCGGCATTTACCCTCATCGAGCTGCTGGTTGTCATCGCGATCATCGCGATCCTCGCCGGCATGCTTCTACCCTCACTGGCCAAAGCAAAATCCAAGGCTCAAGGCATTCAATGCATGAGCAATGGCAAGCAAATGGCCTTGGCCTACCAGCTCTACTGCGGAGACAACCGAGATGTCCTCCCAGGCAACCTCGACGGCGGGACCACCTTGGCACAAACCAACGTCACCTGGTGCGTGGGTTGGCTGAACAACACGGCCTACACCGCGGACAACACCAACCGCGTCATGCTCATGAACTCCCAGCTCGGCAAATACGCCGGAGCGGCGGGGGTTTACAAGTGCCCCGCTGACCGCAGCCGCTCCAAGGGCAAGACGGGGGATGAACGGGTCCGTTCGATCTCCATGAATGGCTATTTGGGCGAACGAGGCGGACCTTTCACCGGCGGCTACACCCAGTTCAAGAAGCTCTCCCAGATCCAGAAAGCGTCCGGTACTTGGGTCTTCCTCGATGAACGCGAAGACAGCATCAACGACGGATGGTTTGCCGTGAATATGGCCGGGTACGATCCCGAACAACGGACCGCCTTCACTATCGTCGATTTCCCGGCCAGTTACCACAATGGCGCCGGTGGCCTCTCCTTCATCGATGGTCACTCCGAGATCCGCAAGTGGGTTGACGGACGCACCCGCCCGATCCTGCGCTTCGGCCAAGCCCTCTCGCTTGGCATCGCGTCTCCCAACAATTTGGATGTGGCCTGGCTCCAGGAACGCAGCTCCGTGAAGGAGATCAATCCGACCCGCTAATTGCACCGGGAACAATCCCTCGTGCAACCTCAACCCCGGGCCGGCGGCGCACACCGCCTCCGGCACCGGTGAATGAATCCAATCTCCGGCCAACCTTTAGACCGTATTCCGGGTTCTCCCACCGACACCCTCAGCCCAAGTCTGAACCCAGGGTTTCGCCCAGGGTTTACGATCCTGGTGGTGTCGGTTTTGTTTTTGCTGGGTGCGTGCCGTCGAGCGGATCCACCGGCCGTCGGTGATCCTGCCTCAGACCCCGCCCTAGATCCGGCGGTTCGTGCCCACGTTCAGACCTTGGTTGCCGCCGCTAAGGCCCAACCCCGCGACGCCACAGCTCGAGCCCAACTCGGAATTGCCCTGGCCGCCAACGGCCTATGGAACGACTCCAGATTGGCCTTCCAGGCAACGGCTGTTTTGGATCCGGATGAACCCCTGGCCCCAATGTACGCTGCGGCCGCTCTACAAGAGCTCTCGGACGGCCCCGGATCTCTGCGGGAATTTCGAGAATTGGCCCAACGCTTTCCGGGCTTTGCCCCCATCTGGTACCGGGTCGGAGAATCCAGCCTTCGAGCCGGTGAATTGCAACCCGCTGAACACGCCTTTGCCACCCTGACGCGACTGGCTCCCAAGGAATCCCGAGGGGCCCTCGGTTTGGCGGAAATTCATTTCCGGCGTGGTGAAGCCAAGCAAGCCCTGCCGCTGGCGGAGCAGGCACTCCGTCTGGATCCGGGATCCAAACCCGCCTTCTACTTGCTCGGCCAAATTCTCCGCTCGCTCGGGCGGACCAACGAAGCGCGTTTGGCCATAGCCGCAGGGACCGGAGAAGCTCGACAACCCATGCCCGACCCCTGGGCGGAGGCCGCACCTGAGCAAGTCCGTTTGCTGCCGGGAGTCTTCCAGCAAGCCGAGGCCCTGTCGGCGTTGGGACGACCGGAGGGTGCGGTGGCATTGCTGGAGCGCATCCGACCCTTTCATCCCAATCACCCAGGACTGCTCAATCAACTGGGCGTGGCTCTCAACCGATCCGGCCAACCTCAGAAAACCCTCGCCTTGCTGGACCCGCTCTCGACTGCAGATCCCAAGGCAGTGGCTCTGCGCATCACCCGCTCTCACGCCCACGCCCAACTGGGCAACCAGGAAGCCGCACTTTCAGAGGCACGTGAAGCGGTTCACCTGGCTCCGCGTCTCGCCCAATCCCATCTGGCGCTAGCCAACGCCCACCTCGCCGCCGAACACGATTCCGAAGCGCTTTTGGCTCTCGAAGAGGCCTCACGCTGCGATCCTGCCAACGCCGAGATCCTGCTCGAGGCGGCCACCATCCGGTGGCGTAATTTGCATGAAGGCGCGCCCGCCATGGCCTTGTTGAACAAGGCTCTGGAGATCCAACCCGCACTCGTTCCCGCCTTGCGTCTCCTGGCTGAAATCCAAGCCGCGACCGGAGACTCCAGGGGATCGCAGCGCTCGATGGATGTGCTGCGATGGCTGGCCGCCCAAAGCGGAGAACGTACGCCATGAATACCTCCCAGTTTCTCGGTCGGCTGCGATGGGGAGTCCTGGCTGTTGTGGTCGCTCTGTTGTTCGGTTGCTCTCGTGAACCCGCCGATCGGGCGTTAACAAAGACCAGCGAACTGGCGTCCACCCACCGAAACCCGGCCCACCCTTGGTTCACCAACATCGTCAGCGGCAGCGGTCTTTCGTTCATTCACCATTCTGGAGCCTCCGGCCGGTTCTGGCTCCCAGAGATGGAAAGCGGGGGCGTCGGACTCCTCGACTACGATGGCGATGGTCTTCTGGATGTATTTTGCGTCGATGGAGGATCGCTGGATCCGGATCGACCCGCCGCCCCGGCTCACCGGCTTTACCGCAACCTCGGCCAGTGGCGTTTTGAGGATGTCACTGCCGCAGCCGGCCTAGCCTGTCCCTCCGGCTACGGGATTGGTTGCACGGTCGGCGATTACGATGGCGACGGCCGAGAGGACCTCTATGTCACCCAAGTCGGCTCCAACCGGCTTTACCGGAATCGCGGCAACGGAACCTTCGAAGACGTCACGGCTGGAGCCGGGGTGGCCGTTAACCGCTTCAGCACCAGTGCGGCATTCGTGGATGTCGATCAAGACGGCGACCTCGACCTCATGGTGGTCAACTACGTGCGCTGGTCCCCGAATATCGAAATGGAGTGTTTCTCCGACGGCGGCCGACGGGACTACTGCTCGCCCCGCAATTACAACGCAGCGACCCCAACAGTCCTCTTCCGCAACCGAGGGGACGGCACGTTTGAAGACCTCACCACCGCCGCCGGTCTGGATCGCGCCTACGGCAATGGCCTCGGTGTCGCCACGGGCGATTTCGATCACGACGGCCGGATCGACCTCTTCGTGGCCAATGACGCCACCCCCAACCAACTCTGGCTGAACCGGGGCCAATGGCACTTTGAGGAGGATGCCCCGCTGCGGGGATGCGCGCTCAATTCCATGGGGATTCCACGAGCTGGAATGGGCGTCGTTGCCGTGGATCTCGAACAGCGGGGGTGGCTTGATCTTTTCGTGACCCACTTGGTCGGAGAGGGCAACGGATTCTTCCGCAATCAGGCCGGTCTGTTCGTCGACGCCGTCACTCACGATGGACCGATGGCAGGAAGCCTTCCTCACACCGGTTTCGGTGTGAGTGTCACCGATTTCGACAATGACGGCCAATTAGACCTCTACGTCGCCAATGGACGGGTCCGACTGGGAACTGGAACCCACTCGGCATCCAGCGACCCGTTTGCGGAGGGCAATTCTTTGAACCGAGGCCTGGGAGGTGGGCGTTTTGCCGTAGTCTTGCCCGAAGGAGGGACAACCCCATTGCTGGAAGCCACCAGCCGCGGACTGGCCGCAGGCGATCTTGACAACGACGGCTTGCAAGATTTGGTCGTGATTAATCGAGATGGCCCAGTGCACTTGCTGCGCAACATCAGCGCGACCGACCGGGCTTGGATCCAGATTGAATTGCACGGACGACGCGGCTTGAACCCGCGCAACGCGATTCTACGCCTCGAGTCCGAGACCGGAGTCCAATGGCGGAGTCACCAACCCAACCAGGGCTACTGCTCCAGTGGCGACCCTCGGGTCCACTTTGGTCTGGGCGCGGCGCGGAAAGGACACCTCTGGGTCCGGTGGCCGGATGGGACTGCCGAGGACTTCGGTGTACTGGACTCCCAGCGCAGTCACCGCATCGAAGCCGGACGCGGCACCCCAGCGCCTAAAGCCTTCACCTGGTGAGTCTTTCAATTTCTCTATCGCGATAAGCCAGATTCCGGCACACGCCCAAGACGGAATTTGACCCCTTCATCGGTCTCGATACACTGCTTGTCATGATCTCCCGTTTGGCCTGCCAAGGCGCAATTGCTGCGGTGTCGTTGCTTCTGCTCACTGCCGGCTGTGGAAAATCTGAGGACGCCGCCAAGGCGGTCGATGTGCCCGCTCAGGTGGCTCAACTCAAGGGTGGCACCGATGCTCAGGCCAATGCACTGAGCGAACTCGCCGCCGGAGGCCCAAACTCCGCTTCTGCGGTTAAGGACATCATCCCGTTACTCAAATCAGACGACACAGTGATCCGCCGCCTGGCCGCCTACGCACTCTGCCAGATCGGACCTGCGGCCAAGGCGGCGCTTCCGGACCTCAAAGCCCTGATGCAAGATGCGGACATGAGCACCGCCACCACTGCGATCAACGCAATGAACGCCATTGATCCCTCATCCACCGAGGGCGTCAAAGTGCTGAACGTGACCCAGTAGGCAGATCCCCATTCAACAACTTCGGCATTCGACCAAAAATCGTCACCAAAAGTTTCTTTGTGCGGTGGAGTTCGGCGTTCATCGTGCTGCTAAGACCCATCCCTCGAACATCGCTACTCTCCCTTACACCACTGAAAGGGGGAAAAAGCGGCACTACGAACCATTCCCATGCGCTTGCTACCACTATTTCCTTACCTTTCGATAAGAATGCTTCCGGCGCTCATTGGGGGATTCTGCGTGAGCCTCGCACTTTTAGGTGCGAACCCCACGCACTCGTTCCGAGCCAAAGCATTCCCCGAACCGGATTCTGACGGGGACGGGCTGAGCGATGTCCTCGAACTGCGCTTCGGCAGCGATCCCTTCGTGGCCGACACCGATGGCGATGGAGCCAACGACCTCGCGGAATTCACAGCCAACACGCTGCCCCGCGACAAGACCAGCATCCCCCTGTTTCAGACCGTCGACCGGGATCGACAGTTGCTCAGCGGCGATTTGTTGCGACTGCGCCCGCTTTCACTCAAACCCCTCTCGCTCAAGACCAACATCACGATCGTCACCAACGATCCCCCGCCGGACGGAAGCGCCCCGACCTACACCACCAACATCACCATCCTCACCAATTACACCACCTACCAGTGGTACCGGGACGGCAAGTCCCTGACCGGCCAAACCAATGTGAACCTGGTTTTTTTCGGCGTCGAACGCCCAGAATCCGGTCGTTACACGCTGGAGGCTCAATTGGAGAGCACCCTTCAGCGCGAACCCAAAGGGACCCGCATTGATGTCTTGGGAGTCCGTCCTTTGAGGGAGTTTCCGAGACCGTCCGGTGAACTCGTGGTTTGGGGACGCGAAGTCGGCTCCACTCCCCCGAAATTGACCACCGCCGTCGCCGTCGCCCGGGGCTTCGTCCACGGCTATGCCCTCGATTCTAATGGAAAACTTTGGGGATGGGGAACCAACACCCTCGGCCAGCTCAGTACCCCCAATAGCCTGCCTCCAGTTCAGACTGTCTCCGCAGGGGCCTTCCACACCCTGGCTATTTTAACCAATGGAATGGTCCGAGCCTGGGGCGACACGCGTTACGGACAAACGGCCGTTCCGCCAGAATTGACGGAAGCCATCGCCGTGGCCGCGGGACATTTCCACTCGGTGGCCCTGCGCCCCGACGGCACTGTCGTCTGTTGGGGCGACAACAGCAGCCTGCAATCGGCAGTGCCGGCCGGACTTTCCGGAGTGGTGGCCATCGCCGCTGGCGCCGCCCATACCGTGGCCCTGAAATTCGATGGAACCGTGGTCTGCTGGGGATCCAACGACCGAGGACAGGCTGCAATTCCCGCCAACCTTCCTCGCATCGCCCGGATTGCCGCCGGCGACTACCATACCCTCGCCCTATCCCGGGAGGGATTCATTATGGCCTGGGGTGACACGGCCTTGAAGCAAGTCCCGGCGCCGCCCCGGATGCCGCCAGCCGTGGCAATCAGCGCCGGTGCGGGCTATTCGTTGGCACTGACGGCCGCTGACAATGCAGTCGGCTGGGGTACCCCGGCCGTGGCGGCCCAATCCACTCCCCAGACCAATCTCTTCACCCTGAGCGCCGGCTTCCAGGCCGCGGCCGGAATCCGGGCACGGATCGATGGCGACCAAGATGGCGTCGACGATTCCACCGAGGTTGCGTTGGGCCTGAATTCCGTCGTCCCGGACACCGACCAAGACGGATTGGAGGACGGTATCGAACTCCGCATGTTCCTCAATCCGCTCTCTCCCGATTCCGACGGTGATGGCGTCTCCGATTTGGCTGAACTGACTCAGAGCAGCGATTCCGATGGCGATGGCATTCCGGACACCGAAGAACTGCGCCTTGGCCTCAACCCGTTGGACCCGGACAGCGACTCCGATGGTTCCCCAGACGGAGCGGAACTGGCTGCGGGCACCAATCCGTCTTCGGACGAAAGTTATCCGGTCTTTGCGTTGCTCGAGCGCGATCGCCAAGTCCTTGCCGGGGACAGGCTAGTCCTGCGCGCAGTCGCCCTGAAACCAGCCACTGCAACCGCCGCCGTGGTGCCACCACCCGTCGTCCTACCGCCGACTCCGCCGGTGGATCCGAATGCAGACCCCGGCACAGACCCCGGCACAGATCCGGGAACGGGTACGGGCGGTAGCATCACAAATTCTCCTCCCACACCCCCCGTCGTAGCCGCTAAGGCTCCCTCATTCCAGTGGTTCCGCGACGGCAAGGCCCTGGCAGGCCAGACCAACGCCAACCTGGTCCTGCACGACATCCTTCCTGAAGAAGGCGGAATCTACCGTCTGGAAGCCTCTCTCGATGCAACCACCCGGATCCAAACCAGCCGAAATTTGCGGGTCGAAGTCCTGCGATTCCCGCGATCACCCTCGCCCGAGCGCATCGTGGGCACCGTAGTAGCCTGGGGCGACGACACCTTTGGCCAAACGACGCTGCCCGGTAACATCGGCCTCGTCACCGCGGTGGCTGCGGGTTTCGGTCATTCCCTGGCGCTCCGCACCAACGGCACCGTGGTCGCCTGGGGACAAGATTCTCAGGGACAGGCTCGTATTCCCACCGACCTGAGCTCCGTGGTGGCCATCGCCGCCGGGGCGGCTCATTCGGTGGCCCTGACCGCCGCGGGTCAGGTGATTTGCTGGGGCGATAACACTTGGGGACAGGCTACCGTTCCAGCCGGGCTTACCAACGCCATGGCCATTGCCGCCGGCGACCTGCACACCCTGGCTCTCGACCGAAATGGCAAGATCTGGGCCTGGGGTGACGCCACAGCAGGTCAAACCAATTTAAATGGACGCACGGGCACGCGCATCCTAGCCGGTGCCACCGCCTCAGGCTGGACGAGTACCTCCGGCCAATTCCGTACGGTAGGTCGCCCCGGACTCACCAACCTCACGGGCATCGTCGGATTTGCCTCACGAGAAGACCAAGGCCTCCTGCTCCACCGCAACGGCGCGGTAACAGCCACCCCAGGCTCAGCCGGAAACCCCTCACGCGAGGCCACGCCGGCGCTGAACATTGCCACCACAGCCTCCATCGGAGCGGCTGTGACACCCGATGGATCGGTGACGGTCTGGGGTGACACCAATGCCCTCGCCTGGCGAGTGCCCACCGGGTTGAAACGCATCGAGCAACTGGCCGGCGGAGCCCATCACTTGGTGGCCCTTCAACGGTTGCCTGACGCAGACACCGACGGGTTGGCCGATTCGGTGGAGCGGGCCAATGGATCCGACCCTGCCGACCCGGACTCGGACAACGACGGTCTGGAGGATGGTATCGAAAATCGACTCGGCTCTAGCCCGAGCCTCGCAGACACCGATGGCGACGGACTGGGCGACCGAACTGAACTGCAAAACGGTTTTGATCCGGCCATCGCCACAGAGCGACCCGATGGATGGTTGGGCCTCGAACCGTCGATCGCCCTGAGGAGCTTCGCACTTGGCGGAGAGGGCTACCGTCTTCAGGGATCCCAAGACGGCGTGGTCTGGGGAGATTTAGAGGAACTCCATCGCGAGACCAATGGATGGTCCCGCCGCTTCACCAATACCCTTCCTGCTCAGGCCTTCTACCGTCTCCAGGGGCCTGACCGCAGCAATGCCGACCAGGGCCTCATCAAGGGCAGCGTCCTGGCCTGGGGCGACTCTAGTCTCGGGCAGACTTCCGTGCCGAAATCATTGGGCACACTCCGCCAAATCAGCGCCGGAACCTGGCACACGCTGGCCTTGCAAACCAACGGCACCGTGGTGGCCTGGGGTGATTCGACCGACGGCAAGTTGTCCGTTCCCAACACCTTGCAATCCGTCGTCGCCGTCGCGGCCGGCGGCAACCATTCGCTGGCCCTCGACGCCGACGGACATGTCACCGGGTGGGGACGCAATACGTCTGGGCAAGCCACCGCACCGGTATTCAGTGCCCCGGTCACAGCCATCGCGGCCGGCGGCGACTACAGCCTTGCCTTGCTGGCCGACGGCACGGTCACCGCCTGGGGCACCAACTACAACGGGCAGCTCAATATCCCGTCCGGACTTCAAAACGTGCGCGCCATCGCCGCTGGTTGGAGTCATGCCATCGCCCTCCTCGATGGCGGCACGGTCGTCTGCTGGGGCAACAACCGGGCCGGTCAATGCGTGGTTCCGGCGGGTTTGAAAAACGTCGTCGCGGTCACTGCTGGCGATTCCCACACGGTGGTCCTGTGCGCCGACGGCTCGGTCGTCGCCTGGGGCGGCAACGGAGACGGTCAGTTGCGAATTCCCGCAGGCCTCGAGCGGGTGGTCGCCATCCAGGCCGGCTACAATCATACGGTGGCCCTCCGCGACTCAGGTGAACTTGTTTCGTGGGGTGGAGATTCTGCCGGATCCCTGCTCATTCCCGATTCAGCCAATGGCGCCCTGCTGTTCTCGGCCGGCGGATTCCACACCGTGGCCGCCCTTCAACCCCGCGACACCGACGGCGACGGCCTGGACGACCGCTACGAATTGCTCATCGGCACTTCACCCGAAACTGCCGACACCGATGGCGACGGATTGCCCGATGGCCAGGAACTCCAATTCGGTTATAATCCGCTTCGTCCCACCGAGGCAGTGGATGGCGCAGTGATCCTGGCACCCGCCCTGCGCATCGTGCGCTTCACCTTGGGAACACAAACCTACCGGCTGCAAAGCTCGACCAACCTCTCCACGTGGTCCGACATCCGCGACCCAATTCGCAATGTCAACGGCTTCAGCACCCTCACATTAGAGGTGCCGGAAGAGAGTCGTTTCTTCCGCCTGATCAGCCCGTAAGGCTCAAATGTTATATTTCAACCAGTTGCCGGGGACAGGGACCTAGACTCACGCGAAGGCGCGGAGAACGCGGAGGGAGAAGCACCGAATTTATTTCCAGTTGAGTCAATGGACCTGAATTCCAAAAACATCTCCGCTCGCTCCGCGCCTCTGCGCCTCCGCGTGAACCAATCCGAGCTCTGAGCCTCAACGAATCCATCGTCGAACGCACTTAGGGACAGGCTGCCTTGCGCCCTCTGAGAACGGATCTTGGCGACGAAAGACTGGTGGTATTTGATTTCGCTTATGATCCCTCGGTTCCATCGACATGGCTTCTCCGTGCTGTCCGTTCTGCTTTGGAGCCTGTCCCTAAGCCTCAGCGTCCTCGGCGAGATCTCTCTGGTGGATCTGGCATCCGACGCGAAGCGACAAATCCTCGTGGACCGGGAAGAAGGACAATACCTCGGACACCCCACCACAGTACTTTTGGAAGATGGTCACACGGTCCTCTGCGTGTATCCCAAGGGTCACGGCAAGGGGGCCATTCAACTCAAACGGAGCACCGACGGCGGCCTGACCTGGAGCCCAAGACAACCGGTGCCCGAGAACTGGGCCACTTCCCTCGAAACGCCCACCATCCACCGGGTGATCGATGCTGCAGGGCACCGTCGCTTGATCGTCTGGTCCGGACTGTGGCCGGCTCGACTCTCCGTCTCGGAAGACGACGGATCCTCCTGGTCGCCCCTGAAGGCCGCAGGCGATTGGGGTGGCATCGTGGTGATGGGCTCGGTGGAAGCAGTCCGGAACAAACCGGGCCACTATCTGGCGTGGTTCCACGACGATGGGCGATACATCTCCAAGGGTGCCCAGCCCGCCAATCTAGCTATTTTTCGACTGTATCAGGTCCGCTCGGAAGACGGTGGCCTGACCTGGTCGCAACCGCGTGTTCTCTGGTCCGATTCGGCAATCCACCTCTGCGAACCCGGCGCGGTTCGTTCTCCGGACGGGCGCACCTTGGTGCTGTTGTTGCGTGAAAACCGTCGAAAACTAAATTCCCACTTCATCGTTTCGACGGACGAAGGTGCGACTTGGAGCGATCCGAAGGAGTTGCCGGCAAGCCTCACCGGTGACCGGCACACCGCTAAGTATGCGCGCGATGGACGACTGGTGATCTCTTTCCGGGATACGGCCAAGGGATCCGTCACCGCCGGGGATTGGATCGCCTGGGTGGGCCAGTTCTCGGACCTTCTCAGTGGCCGAGAGGGCCAGTACCGGATCCGCCTCGGTGACAACCAACATGCCTGGGATTGCGCTTACCCGGGTGTTGAGGTGCTAGGCGATGGAACCGTGTTGGCCACCACCTACGGTCACTGGGATGCAGGCAAATCGCCCTACATTATCTCGGTGCGATTCACACTAAAGGAAATCGACCGCAGGCTCTTTGTGAAACCCTGAGCGGTTGATCCAAAAAACGTCTCTGCCTCGGGCCGTTCAAGAGGGTGGGCCAGAGCCGCGGGAGCCTCGATCTTGCCCCCCTCCGGAACCGGCGCTGCACCCAGATTCGCCTACTTCCGCAGATGTTGGAGAATCTTGCCTGGAAAATAAGGCAGCGCGAAAAACAGCTCCTTGAGCATCCGTGGGGACATCTGGGAGGGGACGGTCGCGGTCACATAGGCCCTCGGGTGAACGAGATCCTGCGGCCAAGGTCGCGACGCGTCATGAGCCTTCGGGTAATCGGCCAGACGGCTTTCGCGGACAAACAAAAACAAGTTCTGCACATACCACCAGGCCACTCGGTCATTGCCCCAAATCTGATGACGTAAACAGTCCAACGGAACAAAACCCTGTGAACGAAACCGCTCGATCCAATAGCTTTGAAATTGCTCATTCACATGGTGAGTCCCCCCTTGCCCTGGGATCGCAGCACTGAAGGCCACCGCATCCCCCAGCGAACAAAGATCCGCCACAAAACTGTCCGCGCGCGATCCGTCGAGGTGCTCGGCTACTTCCAGACAGTTGACGAGGTCGAAGCGCCGATCCAAGCGCAGCGGCTGCGCGAGATCCTTCCTGAGGAACCGATCGCCCGGAATCAGGAGTTGGTCGACCTGCACGATATCACCGTCGATACCAAGAACCTCGCAACCCGCTTGGGCATAGGCCTGCGCCCAGGTACCGGACCCGCACCCCACATCGACCACCGATTTGGCCGAGATCAGTCCCAGCAGCAACGGGACAACCTCCCGCGCCGAAACTGCGGAATCCTCCTTCAGTCCCTCGTAATACCGGGTCGAATAGGCACTCATGCAGCGGAAGGCTAAAGGCCCTCACCACTTGGGGAAAACGGAATCTGGTGCCAGTTGACGATCAATAGGGATCCGCAAACGTCTCCGCGAATCCATCCCTTCGCAGTCAGAGCAACCCAGCGCCCGCCCTGTGCCGGCAAATGGGACAACAAAAACCTTGCACTAAACTGTACGAAAACTAACTTCGCCGCGCTTCAGACGTTGCGCGGTTAGCTCAGTGGTAGAGCATTACCTTGACACGGTAGGGGTCACAGGTTCGAACCCTGTATCGCGCACCATCTCTCGACCCCCAGAGTTTCTTTTGTCTCCGTGGTTCTAATTTCTACCCCTTCCCTTCGGGATCTGGTGATTTTTGTAAAATCCGTCGGTTCACTGAACGACCGATTCTCCGATCGATCCGAACCCTTCCCGCTTGTTTCTAGAACCTACGCATTGGGTCCAGAGATTGCCGTTTACCCGAAAAGCCCTGGTGTCATCGCAAAAAGACCGCCCGAAGGCGGTCTTTTCCATCAACCGATGATGAGTTAAACCAGAGAACTCAATCTCACCGCTCCGAAGCGGGTGTGCTGTAGGCCTCCATCCCGACGCAGGAGCAGACGAGATTTCGGTCACCAAACACATTGTCGACCCGACCCGACGCGGGCCAGAACTTGAAATCCTTCAGGCCATCCACCGGGAACGCCGCCCGTTCCCGGGTGTAGGGACGATCCCAAGCCTCGGCAGCAATCTGATCCGCCGTATGGGGCGCATTCTTGAGCAAATTGTTCTTGGCATCCACCTGACCCGATTCCACCTCCACGATTTCGGCGTGGACTGCGATCATCGCCTCGCAGAACCGATCCAATTCGGCCCGCGGTTCCGACTCGGTTGGTTCGACCATCAGCGTTCCCGCCACCGGCCAACTCAGGGTGGGTGCATGGAACCCGTAGTCCATTAATCGCTTAGCCACGTCCTCGGCGGTCACCTTCTTGAACTGACGCAAGTCCAAGATGCATTCATGGGCAACGCACCCATTGGCCCGGTACAACGTCGGGAAATAGGGCTCCAGTCGCTGCGCGATGTAATTTGCGTTCAGGATGGCTACCTGGGTGGCTGCGGTGAGCCCCTTGTCACCCATCATCTGGATGTACATCCACGAAATGACGCAAATCGATGCGCTGCCCCATGGGGCCGCACTGACCGCACCAATCGGATCTTCGCCCCCCAAATTCACCACCGAATGGCCAGGCAAGAAATCCACGAGATGTGCGGCCACACAAACCGGTCCCACGCCAGGACCTCCTCCTCCGTGCGGAATACAAAATGTCTTGTGCAAGTTCAGGTGACACACATCGGCCCCGAGCGTTCCCGGAGAGGTCAGACCCACCTGAGCATTCATGTTCGCTCCATCCATGTAGACTTGGCCACCGGCCTCATGGACCCACTGACATATATCCTTCACCGCCACCTCAAACACACCATGAGTGCTGGGGTAGGTAATCATCAGAGCGGCCAGTTCGCCCCGATGCTGATCGATCTTCTGCCGGAGATCAGCGACATCGATATTGCCCTCGAGATCGCACGCCACCGGAACCACCGTCATTCCGGCCATCACCGCTGAAGCGGGATTAGTTCCATGAGCGCTGGTCGGTATGATGCACACATTCCGGTGCCCTTCTGCCCGACTGCGGTGCCAAGCACGGATGATGAGCAGTCCGGCATATTCGCCCTGAGAACCGGAATTGGGTTGTAGCGAAACTCCGGCAAATCCGGTGCACGAGGCGAGCCACGCTTCCAGCTCTTCAAACAACTGCTGGTAACCGCGGGTTTGCGACAACGGTGCAAACGGGTGAATGGCACCAAACTCCGGCCAACTGACCGGAAACATCTCCGCAGACGCGTTGAGCTTCATGGTGCAGGACCCCAGAGGGATCATGCTGTGACACAGCGATAGGTCTTTGGATTCGAGGCGCCGAAGATACCGGAGCATCTCGGTCTCGCTGCGGTGCTTCTGGAAGACTGAATGGGTCAGAAAGGTGCTGGACCGTTGCGGGAGCACCGGAGCGCATGCCACCAAGTCCTCTAATGCGAAGGGCAACATCTCGCCCCGGTGAAAGGCCCTGAGAATTTGCAGCACCTCCTCCAAACCGGTGGTTTCATCCAACGAGACTCCAATGCGCTGCGAATCCAGACGTCGCAGGTTGATGTGGAGCGCCTCAGCGGCCTTGTGCACGAGCGTCGCATCGGGCACCAGCACTGTGAGCGTGTCAAAGAAGGTGTCTGCGGCCAGTCGCAACCCCAACCGCTGGAGACCCGCCGCCAGAAGCCCCGTCAGGCCATGAACCCGGCGGGCAATGGCCATCAGTCCCTCGGGCCCATGGTAAGCCGCGTAGGCCATGGCCATGTTGGCCAGGAGTGCCTGAGCCGTGCAAATATTCGAGGTCGCCTTCTCGCGTCGGATATGTTGCTCACGGGTCCCGAGCGACAAGCGCAAGGCGGGGCGTCCGCGGGAATCCTTAGAGACACCCACCAAGCGCCCCGGCATGGATCGTTTGAATGCGTCCCGAGTCGCAAAATAGGCCGCATGCGGACCACCAAAACCCAGCGGGACTCCAAAGCGCTGAGCGCTACCAACGGCAACATCGGCGCCCCATTCGCCCGGAGTTTTCAACAGCGTCAATGCGAGCAGGTCTGCAGCGAATACCACCAAAGCCCCTGCCTCGTGGGCTGCCCGGACCAATTGAGAATAATCTCCCACCTCGCCCGAGCTCCCTGGGTACTGAATCAGGACACCGAATACCTCGGGCCCGAGCGAGGCTTGGCGCCAATCACCCACCACGACCTGCAAGCCCAACGCCTCGGCCCGTGTCCGCACCAAATCAATATTTTGCGGATGGCAGTCCGAAGCGATCCAGAACGTGTTGCGATCGGCATCCGCCTCTTTGACACGACGGCACAGGGTCATCGCCTCCGCGCATGCTGTGGCCTCGTCCAGAAGTGAGGCGTTGGAGATGTCCAGACCCGTCAGATCACACACCATGGTCTGGAAGTTCAGCAATCCCTCCAAACGGCCCTGTGAGATCTCCGCCTGGTAGGGAGTGTACTGCGTGTACCAACCCGGATTCTCAAAAATATTTCGCTGGATCACCGCCGGCGTGATCGTGTCGTGGTAGCCCAGTCCAATGTAGGACTTGTAAACTTGGTTTTTGGCGGCGATGGACCGCAACCGACCCAGGGCAGCCGTTTCCCCCAAAGGCTGAGGGAGACTCATTGAATCATTCCGGCGAATCAGTTCGGGGACAGCGGCTCCCACCAACGCATCCAACGAAGCATGACCACAGGCTTGAGCCATGGCATCCCACTCCTCAGGACGGGGGCCGATATGGCGGTGGGCGAACGAATCAGGATGCTGAGACAGTGACACAAGGCTCATGGATTGGAGAACCCCGCCAGAGCGGGGAGCGCTAAGCTACGTCTGCCCCCCGTCCAGGCAAGCGAGACCTTGCCTCCATCCTTCTGAAAAACTCGCGAGCCTGTCCCTTAACTCTGGAGTCCGTCTGGCTCCCCTTTGCAATGAGTACCATCACATTCCCCTCCAGGACCGTTTTCCGGTCGCAATAGCCAGTCTCATGAGCCTGTCCCTTGAGCGGTGGTACCCCATACAAACTGACCCATCGTGCCGGATCCTCAGAGATTGTCCTTTGGCAGAACGGGATCGAATGCTAAGAGCCTGTCCCTAAGCCGGTCGCTGCCGCTCAGCTGTTCCGGTCCAAATCGCTGTGCCAAAACATTCCTATCGCAACGGATCGCCAGCCAAGTTGGTTCGCCCCTTGGTTCGCGAGTTGCATGCCTATGTGCCGGGTGAACAACCCAAGGTGAAAGGGTTGATCAAACTCAATACCAACGAGAACCCCTACCCGCCGTCACCCAAGGTTTTATCGGCCATGCGAGCGGCGATTGACGGCCGAATGAGGTTGTACCCCAACCCCTCGGCTCAATTGCTCCGAGAACAACTGGCTGACCTGCACCAGTGCTCACCCGATCAGATCATCATCGGAAACGGCTCGGACGAATTGCTGGCCCTGGGTGTCCGTGCCTTCGTGGAGCCAGCTACCAACGGAGATTCCGCATCGAGTGAGTCTTCCAAAAGCCGGGTCCAATATTTTTGGCCCAGCTATTCGCTATACCCCGTGCTGGCCGAAACGCATGGAGCTACCCCACATTCCGTCCCGCTATTGGGCGATTTTGGAATCCCCTCGGTTCCCCAGCTGCGTCGCGGCAAGCGTTGGGACTTTCAGGCTGCACTGACCTTCGTCACCACCCCGAATGCACCGAGTGGTCGCGGATACTCTACCCTCGAGCTGGATGCCCTGTGTAGCGCCATGAAAGGGGTGGTGGTCTTGGACGAAGCCTACGTGGACTTCGCAAACGAAAACGCCTTGGAGCTCTGTCTCAAGCATCCCCATGTGATTATTTCTAGAACCTTCTCAAAGGCTTATTCGTTGTGCTTCCAACGGATCGGCTACTGGGTCGGCCATCCCGAATTGATCGCTGCGCTCCACCGAATTCGAGATAGCTACAACGTTAACGGTCTGGGCCAAATCGCGGCATCCGCCACACTGAAAAGCCTTTCTTATTACCAGCGCAACTTCCGGCGTGTCACCGACTCTCGGAGTCGATTGGCAGAGGGATTGACCGGTTTGGGTTGGAATGTTCTGCCCTCTCAGACAAACTTCATTTTGGCTCGACCACCGGGACCGCCGGCGCGCCAGTGGCTGGAAGACCTGCGCCGGAAAAAAATCCTGGTCCGGTGGTTCGCCTCTCCCGATCTGGAATTATTTCTGCGGATCACAATCGGGTCCAATTCGGAAATAGACACCCTTCTGAAAACCATCCGCAGCTTGTCAGTATTGAAGACCACTCACTGAGGTTATAGAACCTCACGACGCACTAAACCCGCCGATGAATCTCCCCAACCAATTGACTGTCTCCCGTTTCGCGCTGACGGGATTGTTTTGGGTGGCAGCATTTGCACCGTTTCCAGGAAATCGCTCTTGGGCTTTGGTTCTCTTCGGCCTGGCAAGTCTCACCGACTTCCTGGATGGAAAAATTGCCCGTGAGCGCAAGTTGATCACTGCCTTCGGAACGCTCATGGACCCGTTGGCGGACAAGATTCTCACCTGTTCTGCCTTCATCGCCTTCATCGAACTCAGACAAATCGAAGCCTGGATGGTCGCGGTGATTGTTGGCCGAGAACTGGCTATCACCGGACTGCGCCTGCTGGCGGCCTCCAAGAATGTTGTTTTGGCCGCCGAGCGACTCGGCAAACACAAGACGGTATCCCAAATCACCACCATCTTGGCCACCCTCTTGGTCATGAGCTACCCGCAATGGGGATCCGTCGGCGAAGCACTCTTCGCTTGGCCCGTGTTGGGTAGGCCCTGGATTGTCACGTTTGCACAAGCCACTCAATGGGTTGCCGTGACCCTCACCCTTTACAGCGGCGCCACTTACCTTTGGCGAAACCGCCACCTGTATCTTCAAGACATGTAGGTCAGGCAGCGAAAGATCAGACAGCGAGTCTTGGTGAATTTCGGGCGAACCTACGGCCGATCTCTGAACAGGACCCACGAGCCTTAACCGCCTGCAAAGGCGGGTATCAGACGCACCGAATCTCCGGAGCACACGGGCGTCTGAAGCTCCCGAAGAAACCGGACATCCTCGTCATTAACGAGAACCAGAACGGAACCACGGACCCTACCGTCGGGCTGGCACAGTCGGTCATAAATCCCATTGAAGCGCTGCTGCAATTGCAGGAGCACCTCCCCAAGGGTTCCGGGCCCGACTTCGACCGCCTCTTCACCATCACACAGTCGACGGAGTTGAGGCGGGATCAAAACTTCAACCATGGCCTTGGATCATCAAAAAAAACTCAATTGAAGCCCGATTAGCGTTAACCCGCCACCTCAGCCTGATCTGAGGCCAACAGCGCCTCAAATTCCCGGAGGCTCGGCTTGATAACCCGGGACTCACCGCAATGCCCAAGCATGGCTTCCAACGTCTTGAGGCCGTTGCCAGTAATGCACAACACTGCGCTGGAATCGGCCGGGATCTTGCCTTGGGCGATGAGCTTCTTGGCCACACCCACGGTAACACCGCCGGCAGTCTCTGCGAAGATTCCCTCTGTTTCTGCGAGCATCCGAATGCCCTCACGAATTTCGTCATCCGAGACATCGTCACTGTGGCCGCCAGTCTCTTTCATAACCTTCAGTGCATAGAAGCCGTCGGCGGGAGTCCCAATCGCCAACGACTTGGCAATGGTATTGGGCTTCACCGGCTTGAAGAAATCCAACCCAGCTTTCTGTGCAGTTGTGATCGGAGAGCAACCCGTGGCTTGGGCTCCGTGGATTTTCCACCCATGACTCTGGACCAATCCCAGCTTGGAAAACTCCTGATAGCTCTTATGGATTTTAGTCAGCAAGGAACCGGAAGCCATGCAGACCACCGTGTGTTCCGGAATCTGCCACCCTAACTGCTCTTGGATCTCGAAGCCCATGCTCTTGGATCCCTCCGCGTAATAGGGCCTCATATTAACGTTCACAAACGCCCATCCATACTTGCCGGCGATCTCCGCACACAACCGGTTCACCTCGTCATAATGTCCCCGGATCGCGACGACATTCGCCCCGTAGACCAGAGAGTTGACAACCTTGCCCTGCTCTAGGTCCGAGGGAATGAAAACGTAGCACTGGAGCCCCGCGGCCGCGGCATTGGCCGCCACCGAATTAGCCAGATTGCCCGTGGACGCGCAGGCGACGGTCTTGAATCCAAGTTCCACGGAACGACTCAGAGCAACGCTCACCACGCGGTCCTTGAAGGACAGCGTCGGATAGTTGACCGCATCATTCTTAATCCACAATTCGCGGATCCCCAGCCGAGCTGCTAGACGATCTGCCTTAATTAATGGGGTGTAGCCTACCTTGGCTCCGACCGTCGGTTCGCCGGCAATCGGGAGGAGTTCCCGATAGCGCCACATGTTCTGGGGACGCGAGCAAATCGTTTCCCTGGTGAGACTCTGGCGGATGCGCTCGTAGTCATAAGCCACTTCCAGCGGTCCAAAATCGAACTCGCAAACATGTGTGGCCCCCAGGGGGTATTCTCGTCCGCACTCCCGGCACTTCAGTGCCTTCATGAATCCGTTGCTCTGGCTCATAAGAAAAATAACCGCCGCGGCAACCGATCAGCGCACATCCAAGAAACCGACGCGGTGGGGGCATATAAAAACCCCTTCCGCAAAGCGAGAAGGGGTCTCCTAGGGAGCCGACGCTTCTCATCTTCGCCGGAACTTTGTAGTTCCGACCGGATTTGGCACCTGGCCGTCGAGCACGTCAGCTCCACCGGTTGCCGTGGCTTCATCGGGCCGTACCCTCTGCCACTCTGGATGAGCGCTACAGTTACCTGCAGCAGGGCTAGTTAATCCGCGGCGGGACCCAATCTGTCAAAAGTTTTCTATCTTGAACCGTCATTTGAATCGCCCCTCCCCCGAATCCAAAGCATCGAAACTCAACCGCAGCAGCAACCGAATTGGGGATCCGAGTCTTGAAAGCCCCGGCGATGATCTTTTAACAAACATCCGGCCAAAAGAAGAGCCTGTCCCTAATCAAGCCACAGATTCCTCGAGCGCACAAATCTCTGACCGCCGCAGAACAACACGCCTTGAACTCAGGCAACATAGGCCCATCACCCCTCATCACCCCAGCAAGGCGCTGAATAGGAGCCTGTCCCTTATCGACCTTTGACTTCTCTTTCGCGGACTCCGCGCTAGTTTGCACCCGCCATGAATTCCGTTAGTACCGTCGTTCTCTCCCGCGATTGCGACGCGATCCAAATACCTGCGGGCAATGTCGTCACCCTTCCAGCGGGAACCGAGGTAGACATCACCCAGACCCTCGGTGGGTCCTACACCGTCCACGCCATGGGCGGCCTATTCCGCATCGGGCCCAAAGATGCAGACGCTTTGGGAATCACTCCCTCCGCCGAGGTATCGACCGCACCCGTCACCGGTGATACGGACGAAAAATCAGTCTGGGAAGCCCTCCGTAGCTGTTATGATCCCGAAATCCCGGTCAACATCGTCGATCTGGGACTGGTCTATGACATGGGGATCGAGCTTCTCCCCAGCGGCACCAAAAAGATCTTCGTGAAGATGACCCTCACAGCTCCTGGGTGCGGTATGGGAGCCACCATCGCCGGTGACGCCCAGCAAAAGATCCTCACCCTGCCTGGTGTTGAAGACGCATCGGTTGAGATCGTCTGGGACCCACCCTGGCATCAAAGCATGATCACCGCCGAAGGACGTCGCTTGCTAGGACTCGAGTAACTCTGATCTCAGGTTTCTCAAGACCCCTACCACGCAAAGCCACGCCCCCATCCGTGACTAATCGCCTGACATGAAGAAGACCGGCCCATTCCACGACATTCCCTCCGTCCTCAGCGATATCCGCCTGGGCAAAATGGTGGTTGTCGTGGATGACGAGGATCGTGAAAACGAGGGTGATCTGGTATTGGCTGCCGAAAAGGTGACCCCGGATGCGATCAACTTCATGGCCAAACATGGCCGAGGACTGATCTGCGTTCCGACCGTTGGAGAGCGACTCAAGCAACTGGGCATCGAACAGATGGTTGTTCAGAACCGCGACGCTTATAAGACCGACTTCCAGGTCAGCGTCGATGCTGCCAAAGGCATCAGCACCGGCATCAGCGCCGCCGACCGAGCCAAGACTATCCAAGTCATGGTGGACCCAACGGCCACACCCGCAGATCTCGTCCAACCCGGGCATATCTTCCCTTTGCGATCCAAGGCTGGAGGGGTCCTGCGCCGAGCCGGACATACTGAGGCGGCCGTTGATTTGGCCACCCTGGCGGGCCTGCGACCCGCAGGGGTGATCTGTGAAATCATGAATGATGACGGCTCGATGGCCCGTCTGCCAGAACTGCTGCGTTTCGCCAAGAAACACAAACTCAAGATCTGCACCATCGAATCGCTGATCCAATTCCGCCGGAATTCCGAAAGACTCATCGAGCGAGTTGAATCGATCCGCATGCCCACCGACTACGGTGATTTCACGCTGCACCTGTACTTGTCCAAAGTCGATGGAGCCGAGCACTTGGCTCTGGTGAAAGGTGAAGTATCCGGCAAAAAAGGGGTTATGGTCCGGGTGCACAGCGAATGCCTGACTGGAGACGTTTTTGGTTCACGCCGATGCGACTGCGGCCCCCAGTTGCACGCGGCTATGGAGCGAATTGAGAAAGAAGGTCGCGGGGTAATTCTCTACATGAGGCAGGAGGGGCGAGGCATAGGGCTTGGCGCCAAGATCAAAGCCTACAAGCTACAAGAGCAAGGTTTGGACACCGTCGAAGCCAATTTGCAGCTCGGTTTCCCGATGGACCTCAGAGATTACGGCTTTGGGGCACAAATGCTGTCGGATCTGGGAGTGAAGAAAATCCGCCTTTTGACCAACAATCCGAAGAAGGTCGTGGGTTTGCAGGGGCATGGGTTAGAGATCATCGAGCAACTCCCCATTCGGGTGGTGCCCAATCCGGACAACGAGCGCTACCTCAAAACCAAACGAGACCGCATGGGCCACCTGCTCTGATCGGGTTACTTCCGGTCAGGTGGGAAATTTTTGATCCATCTATTCGGGAAAACGGTGTCGTCCACCGTCGGGTTTCAGATGTGTTAGCGATAAACTAGCCGTCCCAAGAATTAAAAACCCGGACTTGCCAACTAGTTTATCTTGATCACGGGTTGTGCCGGTGGCGTTGAACCAACCCCGGCAACCCTCGATTCAAACCTAAAGAACATCGATTTCTTGAATCAGGCCTTGGCCTGACTCAGACATCACACAAACGGACCGCCTGCCTCAGTGATCCCAGTGCATCAGGACGGGCCGGTATAAATTCCTGGGCAACAAAACCCTTGTAGCTCGTGTCAGCGATGGCCTTGAGGATAGCGGGATAATTCAGCTCCTGCGTCTCATCGATCTCATGACGCCCTGGAACACCACCCGTGTGATAATGCGCAAAATAGGCGTTTTGCTTGCGGATCGTGGCAATCACATCCCCCTCCATGATCTGCATGTGGTAGATATCGTAGAGGAGCTTGAACGACTCGGAGCCGATCTCCTTGCAAAGAGCCACCCCCCAGGCGGACTTGTCGCACATGTAGTCCGCATGATCGACGCGCGAGTTCAAAAGTTCCATTACCAGCGTCACCTGATTTTGCTCACAGACCCCCATCAACCGCTTCAACCCAGTGGCACAATTCTTGAGCCCAGATGCATCGTCCATTCCAGCCCGATTGCCTGAGAAGCAAATCACATTCTTCAGACCTGCCTTGGCGGCCAGCGGGATCAATTCCTCGTAGGCGGCCACCAAGGTATCGTGATGCTCCAACCGATTGAAACCCTTGGTGATACCGCCAAGACCATTCTTCACCGGGTTGCTGGTGATTGCGCAGGTCAGCCCGTGTTTTTTGACCGTCTCCCATTCACCCGGGCCGAGCAACTCGATGGACTGGAGCCCCATGGCCTTGCCGGCAATGGCCAACTCCTCGAGAGAGACCTTGGGATAGCACCATTTGCACACGGAATGATGAATGCGTCCCCGCAGGCCACTGACCGAGTCAGCAGCCCCGAGACGCTGAGAGAGGGAGGCAGCAGCCAAAGAGGCTGCAGTGGTCATAGCGGATCGGCGCGTAAGTCTCATCGGTGCTCCCATAGACAAACAGCCTGTCCCTGCCGTCAAAACAAAAACCATTTAAGGGACAGGCTCTTTTTTCGAAAGAACTCGTCCAGAGGCAACGAATCATGAGGCAGACGCTTCATGAGAACTCGACGCCTCAAAGCCCATCCAGATGCCTCCAGCGGCTTCTACCACTGCATGTCCCGCGTGGTGGACCGACAACTCGTCTTCGGCGATGTCGAAAAGGAGCACTTCGCATCTCTGATGCG
>CAJAHH010000072.1 GCA_903939515.1 uncultured Verrucomicrobiota bacterium | reverse complement strand
TGGTCTGTCTTTGCGGCGGTCCGCGTCCGCAGACATGGCGCTTTCGGAGAAATCGCCCCACCTCGGAGGTGCTCGGGCGAGGCGGGGGTTGTGGTAGGAACATTGGATTGTAGCCCGAAGACTTCCGAGTTAGGGAACGATCTCCGAGCGGTCCGTCTTTGCGGCGATCCGTTTCTGCGGTGGTCTGTCTTTGCGGCGGTCCGTGTCTGCTGACATGGCGCTTTCGGAAAAATCGCCCCACCTCGGAGGTTCTCAGGTGAGGTTGGGGTTTTGGTGCGATCAAATCGCAATCCTTCCTTAAGGAGGAGGGGATTCTGCCGCATGCCTACTCCGGGGACCGGTATCTATTCGTTTCCTCTAGACCAATCTCATGTCCACCGAGTTGACCGAAAACGATCCCTTAGAGAACCCGACGTCGCTTGAGACGGAGGCTGCTGTCACACCCGATTCTCTAGAGACGGAGACCCCGGTGGCCGTCGAGACGTTGAGTCGGGAAGATGAAATCCTGTTCCGCTACCGTCAGGCACAAACGGCCGGGGAAGCGCTTCCGATCGAGCTGCAACGCCTCTCGGGGATGAACTTTCTGGGGCGGGATTTTAGCGGCCTCGACCTTTCCGGCTGTGATTTCACCGGCAGTGAGCTGAGTCGCTGTAATTTCAAAGGGGTGGTGGCCACCCACGCCAAGTTTGATGAGGCAGTCATGTTCCAGGCATGCCTCGATGGAGGGGAGTTCATGGCATCCTCCTTCCGGGGCGCTAATTTGAGTGAGGCGTCCGCGCAGGGGGCTGGTTTTGGCGAAGCCATTTTCGACGGTGCCAATTTGATCCGAGCCAACTTGGACGGCGCCAGCGCCATTAAATCGAGCTGGACGAAGGCTCGCGTGCATTTGGCCTCCATTCAGGATGCGCGACTCTTGGAATCTCAATTGCATGAGACGGAGTTCAACCAGGCCAACCTGACGGGAAGCGACTTGCGTGAATGCGATGTCAGCCGTGCCGATTTTGGTAAGGCGGACCTGCACGCGATCCAATTGCGTGGATTGACGAACTACACGAGCGCCAACTGGATTGGTTCGGATATTCGGGACATCGATTTTACTGGGGCGTATTTGGTGCGTCGCCACATCGTGGATGAGAACTACCTCGAGGAGTTTCGTAACCAGGGCAAGATGGCTCGGGTGGTCTATTGGCTGTGGTGGCTGACCTCCGATTGTGGACGAAGCCTGGTCCGATGGGTGGCGCTCAATTTTCTGTTGATCGGTGGCTTTGCCGTCGCGTTCGCACTACTCCCGGACAGTCTCACCAAGGTGGATCCGGAGGTTCCGATGAAGTCGGCGGGCTTCGCAACGGCCGTCAAAGCGGGGGCGCTGAGTATTAATGGAACGGTGGTTCACTATGATCCCGAAAAAGACTCTCTGAATCACCTTTGTGAGAAGATTCATGAGTCGACCCACCAGGCGATCACCGCGGCCTATCTGCCCAAAGATGACACCTTGGCGTTGTGGTCGACGCAATCGTCCCTGGATCTGAAGGATCAGGACGGCGGAAATCTTCTCGCGGCCTCCAATTTGGCGGCGGCCGAGGGCAAAGAAGCCAGTTGGCAAAGTTCGGCCCCGCTCGGAGTAGTAACTCCGGCATTGTTTGTCCCGTCCGACTTCCAACGCAGTTGGTATGAGACTATTTATTTTTCCTTCGTCGTGGCACTGACCCTCGGTTTCGGAGATATCCTGCCCAAGACCGTGGCCGCCCAATTTGTCGTGAACTTGCTGACCCTAGTGGGTTACGTCGGACTGGGTGGATTACTCACTATCTTCAGCAACCAGTTGGGCCGTCGCGGCGAATAAACAACCTTATGAAACCGGGCGAAGGATCTTCCAACAAACCAGCACCCTCCTCGGTTTCTCCGGATCAGCAACCCGGCAGGGCCGTTCGGTTGGCCCGTTCGCTGGGTTCGATGCTTCAAGGCGCCTTAAGAGGAAAGAACCAGAAGGCGGATGCTCAGGACGCCGAGGCCAACCCGGCCTTGTCGATTTGGAAAGCGACCCATGGTCACGGAGGGGCAAAGCCGGTCGTTCCACCACCGCAGCCCAAACCGGCTGCAAAACCGAAGGCGCCGGCTGGAAAGGGCGGACGCCGAGGCAAAGGGGCTGTCGTCGCGCCGCGCCGGCCGATCATTCAAGTCATCGAGCGGCCACGACCGACGTTGAACCGCGGTAAGCCGGCACCAGGATCGGTGACCACTGAGGGCGGCCTCATTGTTCCGGCAGCGCCGGCGCTCATTAATCCGTATGCCGGATGGTCGCCGACGGACGTCCAGGACCGCATTCGCCAACTCCTCGGGGATGTCGAGGTTCCGCGATTCAGGAAGGCTGTCTTCGAAACCTTGCGTCGACTCCGGGATCCCGACACGACTCCTGGAAAGATCATGGAGGTCATGTCGATCGATGCCCAGTTGGTGGGCAAGGTGATGAACACGGTGAACTCCACCGCGTACTCTCCGAAGAGCAAGGTCCAGTCTCTGGATCACGCCATCATGCTCATGGGAAATGCGGACTTAGAGCGCATCGTCATGATTGTCGGTTCGAAGGCGGCGATGCCCAGTCAGACCCATGCGAAGTTCGCGCTCGGCGACTTCTGGAAAGCGAGTTCACGCCGTGCGGTGCTGGCTCGAGAGCTCGCCGACATTGTCCAACCGTCCAAAGCCAATCTGTCCTTCACCGCAGGATTTCTTCAGGACCTCAGTGTGCCGCTGATTGTCAGCAGTAAGAAGGACGACTACATGAAGATTTTTTCGACTGCGATCGAAGAAAAGCGAGACCTTCACACTCTGGAGCATGAGACTATGGGCTGGGATCATGCCGAAGTTGGGGCCTTGATCGCATTGCACTGGGAATTGCCGGAAGATGTGATGCTTTGCATGAAAGATCACAATGATGGTGCGGCCCAGACACGTCCGGATGCGGCCCACTATGTGAGTACTCTTCACCCGTCTCATGGCGAGGAATGGAACGAGATCTTCGCCAACAAGGTGGGGCAACGATATCAGGTGCCCCGGGAGGCGTTGGATGACGTGTGCAACAACTCCATTAGCAAGGCCGCAGAACTCGCGAAGCTCTTCTGAGAGTCTTTGGACCTGCTTGAGAGCAGGGAACTTTTTAACCGGCAGGTATCATTAGTTTTCACACCGTCACTGACGGTTGGTTTTTGACCGCCCGGATGTTGCCCGAGGACCTTCTGGGTAGTGACAGATCTCTGCCCGGTCCGTGTCTGCGGCGGTCCGTGTCTGCGGACGTGGCGCTTTCGGAGAAATCGCCTTACCTCGGAGGTTCTTGGGTGAGGTTGGATTTTTTGAAGCACCACCGTGCTGTGGCCGGATGAAGCTCCAAGGTCAGGACCGATCTCCGTTCAGACCTGCTCGAACAATCGTTCCATCCAGGCTTCGCCTCCGGTGCGATCGAAACCGCCCGGGATGAAACGGCCACTCGATGTCCCAAAGAGCGCAATGCCGCTGGAGAGGACTAGATCCCAGACTTTGGAGGGTGACCCGCACTCATCCAAATGCGTGAGGAGCAACCCATGCGGTCGGAAGGGCATGAACTGCTTCACCTGATTTTGGAGGATGGATGCCTCATACGCTGCATTGAGGGTGAGCAGCAAGCAGTCCGGTTCAAAGCGGTCGAGGAGATTGGCCATCCGATCGGAGACATCCGGATCGGTGGGGTTCCAGCCGGGCAGGTCTAGAAATTCGCGGGAGCACGGCGGTAGCCCGGGGTTCCAGGTCGTCTCCACGGGAATTCCCAGCAGTTCGGCATGCTGTGATAAAAACTCCGCTGAATTAGCGACAATTCCATCGAGGCACCAGATCCGGCAATCGTGCCGATGGCGGAGTGATTCGATGGTAATCCACTTGGCGGTCGCCACGCTTTTGCCGGAGCCCGCCGCCCCAATGAGGGCAATCCGGCGGGGTGTTTTTGGAATCCGCTTGGTGCCTTTATCCCATGCAGCGAGCAGTGCAGCGCCGAGCTGAAGACAGGCCTCCTGGTTGGTCAATGCCGCGCCCGAACTGGGAATAGACTGGTGCACCTTCCGGGCGGAGTCCTCATTGAGACCGAGACTCCGAAGCAGCTCCATCGTCCGGGCTTCTTTCGGAGCAGAGCGGACCCGAGCAACCGGTGAATCGGAGGTTATCGGGGTCGGTATTATTGGGGCAGGGGCCTGAGCCCACGCCTCAATTTCCATGGCTCCCCAAATCCGGCCAATGCCGGCCGACGGGACGCGCTTGAGTTGCACCACGATGGCCGAGGATCCAAGACTTTGATGCACCTTGGCCAAGGCTTCTTCGGCCGTATGGCCCTTGAAGAGCATCAGGCCTGTCTGGGGAATCGCAGATCGATCAGAGGAATGGTGATTCATGTCGATGAATCAAGGCAGACTGGGGATCGAGTACTCGGTGTTGACTCGGAGCCGTGGGGGCAATTCTTCGTAGGCCAGAAATCGCAGGTCCGGATAGGTAGGGCCGAAGAACTTACGGAGCCCAAGGCGGATGACTCCGGAACACAGCAATAGGGGAATGCGCCCTTCGGCCACAGCGGGTTGGATTGCCTTCCCGATATGGAAGCTGAGGTGCTGCGCCGCCATGGGCGTTAAGGCCAACGTATTCTCGGTCATTCCCGGATGGAGTCCTTTGGCCAACTCTTCTTCTAGCCAACTTTCCAAAGTGATGGCCGAGAGATTACCCCGCTCATCCAGGTAGCCTTTGACCAACTCTGGACCAATGGAACGACGGGCTTGTTCGGACAATTCGTCGATGTTCTTGGTGGTCGCTGAGCTGTCGGCCACCCGCTCTAGGATGCTCACCAGGTTGCGGATCGAAATGCCTTCGATGAGCAAATTCTGAAGGATGCGCTGGATCTGTCCCAGATTGAGTTGTGCGGGCACCAGCTCATTGACTAGGGCCGGTTGGGTTTTCTTGAGATTGTCGAGGAGTCCGTCGACATCTTGTCGGCTGAGCAATTGGTGGGCATGCCGGCGGATGCACTCCTGGAAATGCGTGACGAGCACGGAGGTGGTATCCACCACGGTGTACCCCGCTAATTCCGCGCTGCTGCGGTGGAGTTCATCGATCCAGACGGCAGGCAAATTGAAGACCGGCTCAGTGGTGGCCTCGCCAGCAATCACCTGGTCGCTATGACTGATGTTCATGGCGAGCCAGCGGCCCGGGCGCAATGTCCCGCGTCCTACCATGTTTCCGCGGAAGAGAATCTGGTACTCCTGCGAGTCCAATTGAAGATTGTCCCACAGGCGGACCGAGGGGACGACAAAGCCCATGGTCTGGGCGAAATTCTTTCGAACTCCAGTGACCCGCTCCAAGAGGTCTCCGCCCTTGCTCACATCGGCCAAGGTGACCAATCCAAATCCCAGCTGAACTTCCAGCGGATCGACGGAAAGAAGTTGCTGAATGGGTTCCTGACCGGCCTTGGGTGCATCTTTGGCAGCCGCTTCATTGGTTGCGGATTCCAAACCCGAGAGGGATGCCGGTCGCTCGGGCAGTGTCCGCCACAAGGCAAAGAGGAGACCGGAAGTGCACAGCAAGAGAACCGTCGGGAACCCGGGCATCAAGGCCACAAATCCCATCGCACCCGCAGTCAGAAGGATGGGGCGTCGTTGGAGCACCAACTGCTGACCCAACGCAGTCCCGAGGTCTTCCCGGGCTGCCGCACGAGTCACGAGCAGTGCCGCCGCGGTCGAGAAAATCAAGGACGGCACCTGTGAGACGAGGCCGTCACCAATGGACAGAATGGTGTACCGGCTCAACACCTCCAGGGCCGACTCGTTTCGCTGGAAGACGCCGATCAAAAAGCCGCCAACGATGTTAATGACCGCGATGAGAATGGCCGCGATGGCATCCCCACGAACGAACTTCGACGAGCCGTCCATGGCTCCATAGAAATCGATTTCGCGTTGCAGCATTTGTCGCCGGTTCCGAGCAACCACCTCCGAAATAGCTCCAGAATTGAGTTCCTGGTCGATGGCCATTTGTTTGCCCGGCAGCGCATCCAGGGTGAATCGGGCCGCGACCTCTGCAATTCGCCCTGCGCCCTTGGTGATGACCACGAAATTAATGACCGTCAGCAGCGCGAAGATGATGACGCCGATGACATAATTGCCCCCGACTACTTGTTCACCGAAGGCCGAAATAATTTGGCCTGCCTCACCTGTACTCAGGATGAGTCGGGTGGAGGCCACGTTCAGGCCGAGCCGGAACAACGTGGTAATGAGCAGCAGCGTGGGAAACGTCGAGAACTCCGCCGGATCGCGGAGGAAGAGCACGACCATCAACGTGAGAATTGCGCTCCCGAGACTCAGCACGATGAGGATATCGAGCAGGAATGACGGGATCGGCTGAATGAGCAGCAGCAACGAACCCAGGACGAAGAACGCGACCGCCAACTGGGACTTTGGCATCCGGACCGACAGACCCGGGGATGAGAGGGGATTAGCCATTCGGTGGGGTGTTCTTGCCGAGGTAGTAGCGGTAACGGTTGGTCCGGTAGACGAAGGCGAGGATCTCGGCGACCGCTTGATAGACCCTCGGATCTATGGCGTCTCCCTCCTCGCAAATCTGGAATAGCAGCCGGGCGACCGGCTTGTTCTCCACCAGTGGTACTTGGAATTCTTTGGCGATTTCCCGAATCCGGAGGGCATTGAAACCCTGGCCTTTCGCCACCACACGGGGTGCTTTGTCGACGGCTGAGTCGAACTTGAGAGCGACCGAGAGATGCGTGGGGTTGGTCACCACCACATCTGCGGTTGGAACTGTCTTGCGCCAACTCACGCGCATCTTCCGCTGAGCTCTCTTCATGCGGGCTTTGGATTCCGGATCGCCTTCGCTGGAACGCGACTCCTCCTTGACCTCTTGCTTGGACATCTTGAGATCCTCGGAGGTTTTCCAAACTTGATAGCCGTAATCGGCGGCTACGATGATCGCTAGGCCGAAGAGCAAGCGTCCCAGGAGCTTCTCTACCGCAGTGCCCATGAAGCGCAGAAGCTCTTCGAGGCTGGAGTCCGTCAGAAAAACCGGTTCGTTCACCAGGTCCAAAACAAGACCCCAGGCTACCAGCAGGATCACCACCAGATTGAGCATCTTGACCCCCGTCCGGACAAGCATACCGGGCTTGAAGAGTTGCTGCATTCCCTCGAGGGGATTGAGTCGTCCCCAGTTGAGGCTCAAGGCGCCCGGAGTGAAATGGAATCGACTCTGAAGCCCTGAGGCGATGATGCCGGATACCATGGCCATTCCGAGCGGTGGCAAAATGAATCCGGCCAATCGCATTCCGCTCGAATAGGCTCCGGCCACCACCGAGTCGGCCGAAGGGAGATCGGGTTGGATGTTTCCCAAGAGGCCTCGAAACTGATACGTCAGCTCGGTCCAGAGATCAGACCCCATCCATTTTAGTATGAGGAGGGTCGTCAGGATGCTGAAGAGGGTGTTGACCTCGGCGCTGCGGGCGAACTGACCTTTGGAAAGGGATTCCTCGAGGCGCTTGGGCGTTGCCTGCTCTGTTTTGCTCTCGGGATCGTCAGCCATGGCGCGCCTTTCAATTACCCGGAATCACCCGCAACAAGCCGGCTGCATCGAGCAGGTCTCCCGGCAATCGCTGGGCACGTGCGCTGAGGTGCAGTGCGGCTAAATGAAGGCTGGCACCGAAGAGGTACAGCCCGATCACTGCGCGAAACAAAAAGCTATCTTGGAAAACAGGCAGCTGGGGAAGCGCTCGCCCCAAGAGCAGTAGAGCGACATTGAGAAGAAATCCGCCTGCTATAACCGGCATCGCCAGTTTGACTGAAAGCATCAGCGTGGCCGCGGTCATTCCACTCATCCAGTTGAGGAGTCCTGAGGCATCCGTGACGCCCGTCGAGACCATTGGCAGCAACTGGAAACTCTCAGCGAAGGCCAGCAACCAGCGGTCGTAGAAACCGCCTCCAAACATGATCAACTGAGCCAGAAATTCGAGCATCACGCTGGGCTCACTGGAGGGCTCACCGGAGCCTGGAGAGAAGATTTGGGCGCTTTGTAGGCCCATTTCATTGGAGATCAAATGGCCTGCTCCCTGTGCGGCGAAGACCGCAAACCGGGAACTGAAGCCCAACAGCAGGCCGATGAGTGTTTCACGGGCAGTGAGCAGTGAGATCTCAAGCCAGCCCGATGTCATCGACGGAATCGGCAGCCGTTGGGCCACCGGAATCATGGCCCAAACCACGGCCAGAGTGACCATCAGACGGACCCGCACCGGGATGCCGCGCCCCGAGGTGATTGGGGATGCGGACAAGCAGGCACCTGTCCTCCACAGCACCCACCAACCTGTCCACAATTGGTCCATAGGGCATCCTAACGGTTGATGCGTCCCATGAGGCCGATGACGCCTGTGGTGTAGTCCATCACGATTTGGAGCGCCCACGGCAGAATCATCAGCAAAACCCCAAGGACAGTGAGCGCTTTGGGCACGAAACTAAGGGTCTGCTCCTGAAGCGAGGTGATCGTTTGAATGAGACTCACGATCAACCCTGTGATCATGGCCGTCAGCAGCAGTGGTGACGCCACGATGAAGATTCGCTCGACCAGTTGCTTGAGGAGGTCCACAGCCAGTTCCGGTGTCATGCGATGGGTTTCTTGAAGGGGTCGACAGCGCTCAGATGAAGCTGTTGACCAAGGACTTGGTGATCAGCCCCCAGCCATCCACGAGGACGAACAAAAGGATCTTCAGGGGCAGGGAAATGTTGGCCGGTGGTAAGAACATGAGCCCCAGACTCATGAGAATAATCGCCACCACGTAGTCGATGAGGAGAAAGGGTAGAAACACCAAAAATCCCATTTGGAAGGCCGTCCGGAGCTCATTGATGAGGAAGGCCGGAACCACGACCGACAGCGGAAGATCTTTGGCCTCGGTCGGAGGAATACCGGCCAGTCCAGCGAAGAATTCCACCTGATCGGTCCGGGTTTGTCGGAGCATGAATGCCTTAATCCGCAGGGATGCCCGATCCAGCGCCTCGGTGCTGGTGATCTGACTGGTGCGGTAAGGTGCCAGGGCGGTGGTCTCAATATCCCGGATGACCGGGCGCATGATGAAGAAGGTGAGGATGAGCGAAAACCCCATCACCAACTGGCTCGGGATGGCTGAGGCCACACCTAAGGCATTCTTGGCCAACGAGAAGACAATGATGATCCGCGGAAAACTCGTCATCAGCATGAGCAACGAGGGAGCCAACGACAGCAGGGTCAGCGCACCAACGATCTGGATGCTGGTATCCACATCTTGGGGTTTCGGAAGTCCGTTGATGCTGAAAGTGACCCCGGTGGGCACAGCAGAGGCCGCGTTGGTGACGACCGATGAGTCACCCTGTGCCTGAAGGTGAAGGGTCCCCCAAGCCAGCATCACGGCTGTGAAAACCCATCGGAAGACAGACACGATCGCGCGGCAGACTGGGATCGGAGTGGATCGCGGTAATCCCAGGTGAGAGTCCGGGAGGTTCATGGTGCACCCGGCCTGCCGGTGGGGACCTTGGGAAGTGCCTCGTTCAGACGCTGTGTAAAATCGGAGGCAATAGGAGCAGTCGCCGGTGAATGGGATTCCTCCGGCATGAGTTCGGCGATCATTGAAACCCCGGCCGGTGATGAGGAAACTAGGAACTGCTGACTACCACAGGAAACCAAGTGCAGGAAGGACCGGTTGCCCAGTCCGCGGCTCTCATCTACTCGAAGGCGGATGCGTCGGTCTATTGCCGTTTTGAACCAGTTGCGACCCTTCAGCCAAATGAGACCCACCCAGACGGTGGCCAGCAGCAGGCACAACGTTCCCAACATTCGGGTCCAATCTGCCAGTAGCGACGATCCGACGGCTGCAGCGGGCAATACTGGGGTCAGGTTGGTCATGCCTTGGGCAGGGAACCAGGGCGGGAAACGACTTCCTTGATCTTAATTCCAAAATTGCCCTCGGCGACGACGACTTCTCCTCGAGCCACTAACTTCGTGTTCACGAAGAGATCGACTGAGGCGTGCGCCGGCTTGTCCAACTGAACCACGGACCCGATGTCGAGTTTGAGCAACTCGCGGCAGGTCATCTCGCAGGAGCCGAGCTCAGCATTCAACTGAATGGGGACGTCGAGGAGGAACTCAATGGACGGGTTGTCGCTGCTGTCGGTGGTCATGGTTGTAATCAGGTGAGTCGTTCAGTGATCTCGATGGCCACCTTGCGGTTGGCGCTGCCGAGTTTACCGCGGAACCGAGGAAGGCCCTCGATTTGTAGCTCCACCTCATCGATCTTCGATGGGTCTAGGGGAATCATGTCTCCGGCCCGCATCTGAAGAATTTCTCGGGGGGTGATGGTCAAACCGGCCCAAAGCGCGGAAACACGCATCGTTAGGTCGTTGTAGCCGGGGTTCCAAAGGACTTCATCCTTGGCCAAACTGGCTGCATCTGATCCAGCTTCGCCCATGCTCACCATGGCTTTCTGAATGCTCTGGGCCATCATCTCCAAAGGCAGAATGATATCCACGGTGGAGAAGCAATCGCCGATGATTGCCTGCACCTTGAGGATATAGACCACCGCTGTGGGATGATCCTCGGCCAGGAGCTTGATGTTTGTCTCGCGGCCCACGATACGGACCTTGGCCTCGTCCGGCGAATCGCTCCACTTGGAGAAGTATTCCTTGAGTGCCAACAAGACCGCTTGGTTCAGCAGGGCTAACTCAACCTCGCGCAACTCTCGGTCGGGATTGGCTCCAAACCCTCGGCCGCCGAGCATTCGGTCGCCGATCGCCAGAGCCAAAGGCTTTGGAAAACCGACCACTCCGGTACCAGGAAAGCGTTCTACTTGGAAAAGGATGTAATTGTCGATGGGCTCCGCCTTAGCGGCGTAGCGCCCGAGTTCCATGGCATCGAGGTGCTCCAAATCGAAGGCGAACTCAGCACGGAGAAATAGCGAGAGTCGTGCGCCCACCGAGCGCATGATCCCTTCATTGTGAATCCGGAAGCGGTTCAGTTCTTGGGCGGACAGGGAACTGGCCTGACCCACCACAAAGGGTTTTACCTCGGATGGCTTTTTGGCACCCGCTGCCGAGTCCGTTGGGTCGGAAGCACTCACTGAATCACGAACTGAGGGAAGATGATCTCCTTGACCGTCCCCGGACCTAAGATCCGATTGAACGCCAAGGCCAGTTGGGCGGCCATCTGACTGCGGAAGCCACGCTTCTGCATGTCATCGATGCGCTGGTCGGCCAGAAAGGCTGAAACCGCATCCCGCAATCGATCAATGTTGGCCTCCACCTGTGCGGATATATCGGCCTGGCCCACACTGAGGAGAGTTACCTTGACCACCACAAAACGGGTGTCACCCGAGGGGTTGGCCACAATGGGATCGGCACCCAGAGGGAAGAGCCCGGCCTTGACTTGAGCCGCCTTGGCGATCTCTTCAGGGGTTTCCTTTTTGGCCGGAGCACCGTGGGGGTCCGCCTTCGGTTTTGGAGCGTCATGGGCGGCCGCTGCATCGGCCTTCTTGGGGGCTGCACCATGGTCGGCTCCACCCGAGTGAGCGTCGTCTTTCGATGGCTTGCCATGGCTCGCGTCTGCTCCATGAGCCCCTGAGGGAGCCTTGTGGTCTTTGGCTGCACCATGGGAATCGCCATGATCCTCGGAAGCCCCCACCTGTGCTAGAGCGAGCGCCAAATCCTTGTTGATGCCGCTGAGCAACTGTTTGTTGAGGAAGTAACCGACGCCAAAACTGCCGCCGACCGAGATGATGGCAGCTGCGATCAACGGCACCAGCATCCCACCCTTGGCGGCCTTCGGTGCGCCAGCAGCTTCTTCCGCTGCGGGTTTCTTTTCTTTGTCGTGTGGGTCGGACATGGGGATTCTCGGGAAAGGCTTAGCGCTTCAAGTTGACCAACTCCTCGAGGATCGAATCGCTGGTGGTAATCATGCGGGCGTTCGCCTGAAAAGCGCGTTGGGTAGTGATCATGTTCGAGAACTCCCTGGATACGTCGACATTCGAGAGTTCGAGTGCACCCTGCTCGATGCGGCCCATACCGTCTTGATTGGCCTTGCGGGCCCCATTCAAAATCTGGTTATTGGGAGTCGAGGTGAAAGCACCGGTAGCACCAGCCGTCGCGGCCCCGGATGCTGTCAAATTGGTGAACAAGTTGTTACCAGCTCGAACCAAGGCTTGCTCATTGCTGAAATTTTGCAGAACCACCTGAGCGCGCACGTATTGCGTGCCATCGTCCAGCAGGGTGTTTAACTTGCCGGAACCATCCACACTGATGTTGGTGATGGAAGCGGTCGCGGCCGTGGGTGCAGCGGTGGAAGGCACCGTGCCCTTGTCGAAACGGATATCACCGATCTTGTTGGGATCCTTCTGGAAATCCTCCACACCCTGGACTCGCATGCCACCGTCGGTGACGAGGTATCCCGTTGAGTCGAGACGGAAGTTGCCTGAGCGTGTCGCGAAGACTTCGCCCGACGTGGAATTTCTGACCAAGAAGTAGCCGGTACCCGTGATGGAGAAATCGGTCGCTAACCCTGACTGGTTAATGGAACCCTGCGAGAAATTAGAGCGAATGGCGGCCGTCGCCACACCATTGCCCAGGCTCACACCGGAGGTGCCGCTTCCGCTCGCCGTATCGGGAGTCGGAGCCCGTAGCACCGAGTTCAGTGATTCAACAAAATCCGCTCGGCTCGCCTTGTAACCGACCGTATTGAGGTTAGCGAGGTTGTTGGCCAGAACATCCAGGGAAGACTGGAATTGTCGGATTCCGAGGCTCGCGGTATTGAGGGATCTGATCATGTGTGTGTCGGTTATTGGTTGGGACTCAGCGCATTAAAGGGATTCTCACGGACCCACTGGAGAAGGGTTGGCGAGGAGGTTTGTGGGTTGTTCGTAGGCCACCACCTTGTCGAGGCCGTAGTTCTTAGAACCCACCTGCAGGGATGGTTTGCCAGTTTTGTCGAGGGTGACCTTTTCAACGACCCCCATGGTGCCATCGGCGAGTTGGACCGGCTTACCGATAAGTTGAACTGCCGTCTGGACATCCTGGCGAGCTTGGATGCTCTGGAGGCTGCTCGTCATGCTCCGTGACTGCTCCAGAGAGGTGAACTGAGCCATCTGCGCGACAAAATCGGTATTTGTCTGCGGGTTCATCGGATCCTGATTCTGCATCTGCATGGTCAGCAGCTTCAGGAAATCATCCTGACCCAGTGTTTTGACCAAGGGACGCTGTGTCGCCGTATTGGCCTGCGCCGCCTGAGTGGCGGCCGTGGTGGTCATGAAGGATGGAATGCTCATGTCAGTATCGTCTCTGGTTTCAGGCCCACCACTGCCGGGAGGCTGGCAGCACCTCGGCAGATTCAGTGGTCTCATCGGGCAGCTCCGGAGCGACCAAGTGAGAAGGTTCTCCAGAGGAGCGTGCCTGACCACTCGACGAGCGAGGATCTGAACTATCGCGACCTGTGGAGCCCATAGAGCCGTCGTAGCAAACTGTGTGCCGCAATTCCTCGGATGAGCTTCGAGCTTCGATCGGTGCAGCCGTTGCACCCAATGAGGCCTCGATGGGCATGAGAACAATGCCGCTGGTCTCCAAGCGCTGTTGGAGCTCTTTCCATTGGGTGCTTTGCCCGTCGATGGAACCCACTAGATCCTGCGTCCGGATGATAAGTTTTTCGCCAACTTCTTGGATGCGCAGTTCCAAGCCGCCAGCTCCCGGGGAGTCCAGATGAACCAGTCGGACAGCACTGGGTTTGTGAGATTCGTGAAGGAGCGAAGCTGAAGTGCCGGCGTCCGCGGTCTTGGATAAGTTGGAGGCACCATCAACCAAGGGTTCCTGGAACGATGGGGACTGCGAAGCTCCGGGGAACAGGCCGGCTGCGGGAGTGCCGGGCGTTTGTGAATGCTCCGGTCCTGGATTTGACGAGGAACCGGATCCCGCATCACGACCGAGGGAATCTAAGCGCATCCGATCTTCGGTGCCATTCGCCAGAACCAAAGGCGTTGGAGAACTCTTATCGGCCTCGACGGAGGTGCGTGCCGCAACAGTCGATGCAACGGAATCAATACCCCTAGCGTGGGGTGATCGGTTCGCCGGTCGGAGGGAGGGGCCTGACGGCTTGGGTGGTGATTGCGATTCGGCGAGACTGGACTGGCTGGCCGCGCTGGAGTCGGTGGCTTCAACGGTCGACGGATTCTCACTCAACCCTGGATTCGGGTTAGCCGAGCGTGCCTCGCGCTGGATGACTTCACCGTTTTTCGAGCCTGACTCGACAGGGAGGATTGACGGAGTTGGCGCGGTCGTCGCGACGTTCCGTTGGACTCCGGTTGGATCTGAAACCCGGCTTCCAGCCGTCTCCGATGGATTGTTCGCCGAAGCGTTCTCAATCAACTGCGAACTCGGGTTGGCCGAGCGTGCCTCGCGCTGGATGACTTCACCGTTTTGCGAGCCTGATTCGACTGGGAGGATTGACGGAGTTGGCGCGGTCGTCACGACGTTCCGTTGGACTCCGGTTGGATCTGAAACCCGGCTTCCAGCCGTCTCCGATGGTTTGTTCGCCGAAGCGTTCTCAATCAACTGCGAACTCGGGTTAGCCGAGCGTGCCTCGCGCTGGAACAACGCACCGTTTTGCGAGCCTGATTCGACAGGGAGGATTGACGGAGTTGGCGCGGTCGTCGCGACGTTCCGCTGGACCCCGGTTGGGTCTGAAGCCCGATTTGCGACAGTCTCCGATGGATTGTTCGCTGAAGTGTTCTCAATCAACTGCGAACTCGGGTTAGCCGAGCGTGCCTCGCGCTGGATAATTTCACCGTTTTGCGAGCCGGATTCGACAGGGAGGATCGACGGAGTCGGCGCGGTCGTCGCGACGTTCCGTTGGACTCGGGTTGGATCTGAAACCCCATTTTGGACAGTCTCTAGTCGAGTGTTCGCAGAGGGTTCTGCGCCGTTGGTCTCAGAAGTCCGCGCCATCGTGGATGGCGTCGGAAGCACGGAGGACAGACCGGTCGCTAAGGGTGAACCAGGATTCTGTTTCGAGGCGTTGTCGCTCAAGCGCCCCCCCAATGAAGGGGCCAAATCCGTGGTTAAACTCGGAAGGGCGCCGGTCCCCGGATCAAGAATGAGACTGCGGAACGCATCATTGTTGTTGGCGGGACGAACGGATACGCCCGCGACGGGTGACGTGCCCAGGAGTTGCGATTGCGCCACAGCACGACGGGCGGCGTCTCGAACCTCGCTTGAGATCAAATCGATGCCCATCGACGGATCGGAAGCGGTGGCGGATCGTGACGTCGGTAACGACTGAAATGTCTCTGTCGTGACTGCAGCTCGCAGGGAACCGTTGGCTGGGATTTGGACCACTGCAACCCGTCCACTCATGGCTGCAATGGTCTCCGGGTTGGAAGTTGATTCACCGCCGCCGGAGTTCGTCGACACCATCGCAGGCAACTCCTCAAGGGCTGATGCAAACTCAGGCTTGATCTCGGAATTCGAGTCTGTTGACGACGCGTAGTCGGGGCTCTTGGCGACCATCCTCGACGCATACGTCCGCCCCCCATCGGAAGGGGTTGAGAACACATCGGACGATATCTGCTTGGCAGTGGGGACCTCCTGTGGGTCACCACTCCTATTGGGCAATATTAAGACTTCTGCATCGGGTAACCGCTGAGAATCCATCAATGGGCGCTCTGGCATTCCTTGAAGAACGTCATTCCGGGGTGAGTCTCCAGAGGTCAAGGCCGGTGGCCTGCGTAACTCCGACTCTGACCGTTCAGCCGGCCCGAGGGGTTCTCCCCAAGAGGACGGCCCGGCTTGTGCCGATGGAACTGAAGAGGATACGGAGGGTGTCGAAATAGAAGCGGTGCTCGGGCCAATGAATCTCACCTTGGCGTCGACCATCGCTCGGAGATTGAGAGACGCCTTGCGGGTGGGTTTGATCGAAGGCCGAACCTGTGGGTCGCTCGAAGGATTCTGGAACGAAACCCTCGATGAAGGGTCCGCCGATCCTGCCGTTTCTGCTTTCTGGGGTGCGTCGGCCACCGGTGAGGAGGCCGTCTCCGAGGACTGGGCCGATTGGGCTGATTTCAGGTGTGCCTGAAACGCCGTTGCTCCAGTGGGCCTGCCGGTTGCAAACCCTGAATCCCCGTCGGAATTCCATGAAAAGGGCAGGGAAGCGCGGGGACTTAAATTCGCTGTCTTCAGGTCGCTTGAAATCATGGCGTAGGTGAACCCGCAGTGGAATTGGTTCCATCGGGCGACCGCAGCGAGATGTGCATCATTCTACGAGAAATGTCCGCAGCCAGACGCACACCCGATTCTCCCGTGCCGACCAAGGCGCCTAACAGCGTCGAGGCGTTGGTGGAATTGATGACGGTCAGCGTTCGGGCGATCTCATCCGGCGTATAGTTGGTCAAAATAGCGACGGCCTGGGGCGGCGGTAGCGCGGATATTCGGCGACCATGCTCCAGAAGGCTTCGCTGTTCTTCCACCCGGATATAGGTGATCCTATTGGTCAATAGCTGGTCTTGGCTGACTCGGGCTTGAGCAATCCACTGCGTGGCTAGGTTGAGATTCTGCATCTCTAGGCGGATTCTTTCTTCGAGTTCCTTCAAACGCTTTTCGCGGCCGTCCTGGTACTCTTGGCGAGTGCGCAGTTGGTTGAGTAAATTGACGACGTCCGGATTGTCGAAGCGCAGTGAACCGGGTTCGGAAGTTTCCCGCATGGCCTCCAAAGCGGCCAAGCTCAGCTCAGTCTGGCGCTCGTTGCCTGCCGGTTGGGTATCGGGTGCATCTTGGAGAACGTCCTGCTCCGGGGACTTGACGGCCGCCGCCGCCTGAGAGGCTTCGACGATCTGGGCAAGGATCGTTTGAATGCGCTTCTGCGCCACCTTGCCACCCAAGAGGAATGTGGCGACGGAGGTGCCAATGCCGAGAAGGATGATTAATAGGGCGAGGAGAAGTGTGCGCATGGGAGTCAGAAGCTTTGAATGACGCGCTCGTCGAGGTAGCGCTCTTCGGCCAACCGTTCCGATCGCTGATGTTCCTTGAGGCGGGCTTCGCGAAGTTTTTCGAGCAGGCTTAAACGGAGTTTGGCTTGTTGCCACTCCGACAAACGCTGGGTCACCACCACGTGTTGGGCTGCCAGGGCGGCTCGAGCGCGCTCGGCGTTGAGTCGCATTCCGGGCCGCAGCGCCACGGAGATTGATGCAGCGATTCCACCTTCGGAGAGCGAGTCGTTGAGAGAACGGCTGTCGGACATCACCCGATCCAGATCGCTTTGGCAGCGCAACTGGTCCTGATTGGCCTGAGCCAATGCTTGAGCCGCCGCACTCTCCTGAGAGGCGCGTATCTGAAGCAACGTTTCTAGGCTAAATCGGAATCGACCCATACCTTATCGGGGCGTCGCAGCACGAAACGCGCCAATAGGCTTTGAGCGATCTCCAAAGGTGTTGCCGATGGGTGTCATTCCCTGACGCAAGGCCATCGCCAGCAACTCCCACAAGGGAGTCGGAGACGGCACCTCCGTCTGAGACTGACGCAGGAATCCATCGAGGTGGGGCAGGGTTGCTATCGCCCGATCGAGTTTTGGGTTCGAACCGGCCACATAAGCACCCACTCCGATCAAATCCCGGTTTTGGCGATGCAACGCGAGTAATTCGCGGGCCTCTCCTTGAAGAGTGATTTGATCGGAGTTGAGCAAATCCCGGTTCAAACGACTGATGCTTCCGAGCACCTCGATGGCTGGCCAGTGGTTGCGGTCGGCCAATTCACGGGTCAGGACGATGTGACCATCGAGAATGGAACGGGTGGCGTCGGCGATGGGTTCAGTCAGGTCATCTCCCTCGACCAAAACCGTGAAAATACCAGTGATCGACCCGCGATCGGAGTTTCCCGCTCGCTCCAGAAGTCGAGGTAGGGCTGCGAAGACCGAGGGTGTGTACCCTCGGGCGGTGGGCGGTTCTCCGACGGCCAGGCCGATTTCTCTCTGGGCCATGGCAAATCGGGTGACCGAGTCCATCATCAACAACACCTTGCGACCCTCATCTCGGAGTTGCTCCGAAATTTGCAGCGCCAGTGAAGCCGCCTTCACCCGGAGCAAGGCGGGTTGGTCGGCCGTGGCTACGATCACAATGGAGCGGGCACGACCCTCTTCGCTGAGATCATTTTCGAGGAATTCACGCACCTCGCGTCCACGCTCGCCGATCAGTGCAACCACATTGATGTCGGCATCCGAGCGGCGGGCGATCATTCCCAAGAGCGTCGATTTTCCCACGCCGCTTCCTGCGAAGATTCCTACCCGTTGGCCTCGTCCGAGTGGAGTAAAGCTATCGATGGCCCGGACTCCGGTGATGAGCGGATGTTGGATTCGGGCCCGAGACAAGGGATTGGGCACCGCGCCATCTCCTGTAGAAGCAATCCATTGGAGAGGGAGGCCACTGTCTAGGGGCTTGCCCAAGGCATCGATGACCCTGCCGGAAAGTTCGGAGGCCAGGGGAACCCGTCGCCTCTGGGGACTAGTCCGAACTTCGTCTCCGGGACACAATCCATCGATCGTGTCGAGAGGCATCAGAATCAGGTTCTGATTATGAAACCCCACTACTTCGACGCTGATCTCACGACCGTTGGAGCAACGGATATGGCACAAGTCCCCAAGCGCCGCCTTGGGTCCCAGTGATTCGACCGTTAGCCCCGCAACGCGCACCACGGACCCCACAGGGGTGGTCAGGCGCGCCTCTCTCAGGCGTTGTTGCGCCTGCTGGATAAACCGCAGACCGGTCGGGTTGTCTGGAACCAGTTCAAACATCAAGCCCCCTCAAGGGCGCTGCTGAAGCTGGCGATGCGCGAAGACCGGAGGCCGTCGACGAATCCAGACTGGGTCTCTACGAGGCATCCGCCACGATCCACTCCAGAATCAGGGACCATCTGGATACCACGGGCCGCGCATTGGGAGCGGATTTCGCTGTAGGACGCTTTCTCGAGCATCGTCATATCCTCGGGATTGAGCATCACCCGCAGCACCGGAGTGCCCAAGGCTGCGCCGAGAGTCTCTCGAAGGCTGGCCTCAATGACGTCGACGGTGATGGGCAGGCTCCCAACGATCTTGGCGACTGCCTCGACTGTCAGTTGGAGCAAGGCCTTCTCCAGAATCTCCATCCGCTCAGCCAACTGAGAGGACATCTTCTGGGACAGCTGCTCAAGGTAGACGCCGACCTCTTCCCGGTGCTTCAGCTCGATTTCCTCACGCAGCACCCGGACCCGCTCTTCGCAGGCTTCGGTGGCTGTCGAAACACCACGGCGATAAGCCTCGTGTTCGATCTTGCGACGCATAGCTTCGATGTCTACCGGCGGAGACAATCGCTCTTCGCGGTGGAATCCGAGCACCGAGAGCCGAATGTCTCGAAGCGTTGAGGAATGTTGTAGGAGTGTTTGAGTCATAGGTTAAATTAGGCGGAGTCCAGGGAGATCTCGCCGTCGGTTTCGAGCTTGCGGACGACATCCACGATGCCTTCTTGCGCCTGCTCGATTTCGCGAAGACTGGTCTTCCCGAGGTTGGAAATTTCGTCGTTGACCGTTTCGGCCGCACGCTTCGACAGCGCCCCCAGAAGGGCCTGCCTTAAATTCTCGTTGGCTGCGCTCAGTGCGATGGCCAGACGGGCGGCTTCGACTTCGCGGAGTACCTTTTGGAGAGACTTGACGTCCAGAGTGGCCAGATCGTCGAAGGTGAACATCTTCATGCGGATGGACCGCACCAGATCGGGCACTCGTTCATCGAGTTTGTTGAGGATTCCCAAGCGGATGGTCTTATCCATCGCGTTGAGGGTAGCCGCCGCCGCCTTAATGCCTCCGGTCTGGTTGAGGGCTTTGGTCACCTTGCGACCAATCTTCTTGGACAGAACCTCGCCCACCGTTTCCACCACCTCAATCGGGGTAGAAGCCAGTGTCGCCAGACGCTCGATGACTTGTTCCTGAAGACTTTCAGGAAGACTCTTGAGCACCTCGGATCCCTTCTGGGCCGTCAGATAACTGACCACTAGCGCAACGGTCTGCGGTTGCTCCTCCTTGAGGAGATTGCAAATAGAGGTGGCATCGAGATCGATGATTTGCTGCATGGCAGCCACCGAGGTACGTCGAGTGCCCACGCGGCCGATGACCTCGGCTGCTTTAAAGAGACCCACCGCTTTCTCGAGCACCATCCGAGTGTATTCGACCGATCCGCTGACCCCGGAATTGGCTTGAATGGCCATCTCCGTGAACTCCTTGAGCACGGAGGTCTGCTGCTCAACGGTCATCAGTGGCAAATTGACCATTTCCGATGAAACGAGTTCGCGCTCGTTGTCATCGAGACTCTTGATCAAGATGCTGGCGCTTTCCTCGCCGAGCAGCACCAGTAGGGCTGCCATCTTCTGAGAGGGGGTGAGACGAACGGGACCCGTTGGAACGGTTTTCCCGCGAAGCATGTCCCGGGCGGCTGTTTCCATGGCGCTCATTCGCCTTCCTCCTCAGGCTTCGCCGTGAGCCAGGCACGCGCGGCTTGGGTCATCTTTTGTGGATTGTCTCGGATCAGGTCCTTGAGCACTTCCAGCGTGACCCGTTCCGGACGCTGTTTGCTCAGTCCGAAATCCATCTTCATTTTCTTCTTCTGTTCCTGGGCAGCTTCGTTGGCTTCTTCTTCTTCACTGGCATCTGAGTCGGTTTTGGCTGAAGCAGGTGCGCCAGCAACCGCTGCTCCGACTCCTGCGGCTCCTGGAACGCCCCCAGCCACCACCATGCCGTTGGCAAGAATCATTTGCTGGCCTGCCATTAACTGGCCAACAGGGACACCCGCGGCAATCATCTCCTCGGAACCGCGCCGCAGCATTCGCCAGAGCAAGAACAGGATCAGAATGGAACCCAGCAACATACCACCCACGCGGGCCGCTTCGACCCCCTTGAACCAGAGAGCGTCTCGATCCAACCGTGCGGTCTCCTCGATCTTGGGTTCTTCGTTGAAGGAGAGTTCCTCTACGGCCACATCTCCCAGAGCCTCGTCACCTTTCGGCAGACCCAGAGCGCGTTCTGCGGCCCGTTTGAGTTTGTCCATGTCTAACTGGGTCCGAGGGACAGCCTTGCGATCGGCACCCTTGCCTTCGAAGCGTTGGTTCACGAACACCGCCGCACTCACCCTGCGGAGGCCACCGATGCCAGCGACGACATTGGTTTGGCTGCGGCTGACGTAGAAATCATCGGTCTGATCGAGTTTCTGGAGCCGGGAACCCTGAGTTCCGGCTGAATTCAAGTTGGTTCCGGTATTAGGAGCCACTCCAGCAACCCCGCCAGCGATCGGATTTAGAGAGTCGGTGGTCTCCTGAGTCCTCTTCTGATTCTTGGGAACCGATCCGGCCGGATCGTAGTATTCGGAACTGCGCGTCACCGCGTCGAAGGAGATCTCTGCCGAGACACGCACCACGGCCTGCCCCGGACCCAGGATGGTCTCGAACATGGACCGCAGCTTTTCAGTCAGGTACCGCTCAATGTTTTTGCGCTGCTGCAACTGACCACTGACGGCCGAGGCGCCTCCACCTTCGTCGGACGGCTCGGATAGAATAGCTCCGTAGTTGTCCACCACGGTGACATCGCGAGCTTGCAACCCCTCAACCGAATTGGAGACCAAGAATCGGATGGCGCTGACGGCCTCCTGTGTGAGCAAACCGGCCATGCGAACATTCAGGAAGACTGAAGCGGTGGCCTTCCGTTGTGCGTCGATCACCAGCCGGTTTTCGGGGAGAACGATCATGACCCGCGCGCTCTCGACACCGTCGATTTGCTGCAGGGTGCGAGCCAATTCTCCCTGAAGGGCTCGGACATAATTGGCCTTTTGGACGAAGTCCGACATGCCGAAGGCCGGTCGGTCAAAAATTTCGAAACCCGTTCCATCGGCCTTGGGCATGCCCTTGGCAGCGAGTTGAGCCCGCAGGGAATGAACTTGTTCGGCGGACACCTGAATCGCCGATCCACCCGAGACAATGCGGTGAGGAACCTTTTGGGCTTCCAGGACACCGACAATGCGACCCACTTCGGCGGCATCCAGTCGACCGTACAACAAGCGCCAATCGGTCCTGCCACCGAGCAGCGCTATGGCGATACCGGCAATCACGATGCCGAGACCGGCGAAACCGAACAACACCTGCTGGGTGACGCTCAGTTTGGCGAGGATCTCTCGCAACTGCTTGGTTAGTTTTTGGACAACTTCCATGGATGAAAACAAACGAGGCTTCGGGACGTGGACTTAGGTCTGGACTTGGATTTAGGGGGTCTCAGACCTGCATGCGCATGAGCTCCTGATAGCCATCGAGCAGCTTGTTGCGGACCTCGAGCATCAGTTGGAACGAAATACTGGCCTCCTCCGAAGCGATCATCACTTGATGCAACGGTACGTTTTGGCCGGAAAGCATGGCGCCGGTCGTTGCGGCGGACGTCTTCTGACTGGCGTCGGTCTTCTGCACCATTTCGGAGAGCATGTCTCCAAATCGGGATCCGGGTGCTGCAACGGAAGTATCGCCGGCGACACTGGACGCCGTTCCTGCCGTCTTGCCCATCGCGGGCCGCGCCCAGGCTGCGGCGAGATTGCTGGAAAAGCTGTTGGTGATGGGAGTCATGGTGGCGGGCCGGTGTCAGTCAGTGCTCAGCGCTTCCCAATGGAGAGGGCTTGTTGTGCCAATGCCCGTCCGTTGCGCATGACGGCGATGTTGGCCTCATACGAACGGTTGGCGGAAATCAGGTCTGCCATCTCCTCGTGGATATTGATGGCGGGATAAGCCACAAAACCCTCTTTGTCGGAGTCTGGGTGACCGGGCTGGTAGACCCGGACGGCAGGGCGGGGGTCTCGAACGATTTCTAGCGTCGGTTCATTCTTGGCTGAAGACGACGACTGCGCTGCCATGGCATCACCGAGTGCTGCCTTGAATCGGACCGATTGCCGCTGGTAAGGTCCGCCATCGGCGGTCTTCGTGGTGCGCGCATTGGCAATGTTCTGACTGATGACCTCCAGTCGGACTTGCTCGGCGCGGAGTCCCTGAGATGCACTATTGGCTCCTGGAATAAGATTCATGACATCCTCCCGCTGATGGCGGCCCGGAGCCGGGACATGCGACCTGAAATCATTTGAACGTGAAGGCTGTGCTCTAATCCATTGTCCTGCATGGCAACCAACTCGTCGGTCAGGTTGACTGAATTGCCATCAGGGGTCCGTGCCGGCGCTGAAGAGTCGATCACCGCGTTAGGCCGAAGCGTGTTCATCGAGGAAACATCCTGACGTCGAACCGCCTCAGAGAGTTGGCTGCGAAACTGTGCAGGGACGTCCATCCGCCGAAATCCGGGCGTCTCTAGATTAGCGATGTTCGACGCCAGGGCGCGCTGCCGTTCGACACACGCATCCAGACTTCGCTTCTCCGCCATATAGTTGACGCTGCCAAACAGCGCTTCGGTCATACCATCCCCGCAGCACGGGTCGTGCCATAGGTCTCCAGAGAATGATTGGCCTACGAGTTGCTGCGAGGTAGAGAGATGTTGGTATCGCGAACAGATCAATCCACGGGGACCCTGGTGAGGAGGTCTCTGTCTGGACTTCTTGTGGCCGCGATGGTCTCCGCGGTTGGTGGCGTGCTGTGGGCGGTGGGTTCTCCTGTTGAGAAACCCGCTCAACCGGCTCTCATTGCTGAGGCACTCGATCCGACTCCAAGCAGCGTTGCAGTCGGCGATGCGTTTCCTCCCATGGTGCAGGTTCCCGACTCTTCCGGGCCGTCGGATGCGTCCTGGTCCTGGTTCAACGTCGGTTTATCCAACCAACTCAAACAGGTGACGGGGTCTAGCCCGGTTTTGTTGGATGCCTATTCCCGGGCGGCACAGAGCCAGAGTTCGCCCGCTTTAGTGAACCTGGGGTACTTATATGAAACCGGGCGGGGAGTCCCCAAAGACATTGCCAAGGCCATGTCTTACTACCGCCAGGCCGCTGAATTGGGGAATCCGGTCGCTCTCTATAATTTGGGACGCAGCTATTACACAGGAACCAACGGATTACCCTTGGACTGGTCGGCTGCCCGGAAATATCTGGATCATGCTTCCGGCGAAGGTCTGGTCGCCGCTCAGCACCTGTTGGGACAACTTAATTTGGATCAAAACCAAGCCTCGAATGCAGTGGTTTGGTTCTCCCGTGCTGCAGAGCACGGCTTTGTGCCTTCGATGTGTAGTTTGGCAAGCCTCTATCATTATGGTCGTGGGGCTCCTGTGGACTTGTCTCGGGCCATCCAGTGGTACCGCAGGGCTGCGGAATCCGACTTTGTGCCTGCTCAGTATCAATTGGGGGTGATCTACGATTCGGGAGGCAGTGTCCAGAATCCGGTTATGGCCGAGACCTACCTGAGAAAGGCTGCAGAGCATGGTCATCGTGAATCTCAATACCTCCTCGGTCAGTATTACTACCGAGGCCGAGTCATGAAGACGGACATGGCTGAGGCTTATCGTTGGTGGACTCTGTCTGAGATGAGCGGCCTGGAAGTCGCCTCGGGCGCTCGGCGTCAGTTGATGCGTATTATTGCGCCCGTCGATCTGGACCGTGGCCGGTCTTTAGTCAACGAATTCAGGCCCATTATTTCAACCTTCCGGGATGACGGGGTGGCCGCTATTCAATCCGACGCCCGGATGACCGATGAAACGCCCAGTGCCTTCGGAGCGGGCTTCATCGTGTCCGGTGCCGGGCATGTCCTTACGAGCGCGAGGCATGTGCCCAATTCCTCGCGCAGTATCACAGTAAGTATTGTCGGCGGTAAACTCCGGGCAACACCGGTCAAGGTAGATCCCTTCCTGGGTTTGGCCATTGTGCAAATCCAAGGTGGAGCTCGGTCTTTTCATTCGCTGGCGGTCCAAACCAACCGCAGTTCCATAAGACCGGGTTCTTGGGTGTTCTGCATGCAAATGGAGCCAGGAGCCAGTTCGCGTGACAGTCTTCAACCCAGCGCACATCGGTCGCGGATCCTGCGCAACTCCGGGATGAAGGCCGATCCGCGCTACTTCACCCTCTCAGACCGGATGCCCTTGTCCACGGTGGGTGCACCGGTGCTCGATGTTTCTGGTCAGATTCTCGGAATCGTGACCGACCCAGCCCCCAAGGCTTACCCCAACTCCGGGGCCGTCGCTCTTTCAGCCCGCTACATCTACGACTTCCTTCGCATCAGCGGCATCACTGCTGAGCCGGGGATGCAGGTGGAGGAGCGGGGTGAGGCGGCACCACCGGCTCCGATGGTCGCCAATAACTCTCTGGTACACGTGACTGCCTACTCATCATTGCTTCCATGACTTTGGAAAACTCATCTGCCATGGAACTTCAGGATTCCGTGACTCCCCCAAACCCGATCCAGGTGTTGACCCGCGAAGGGCACTCACGCCTGGCGTCGATCCTTCGGGAGTTGGTGGCCAATTTGCCCCACGAGTTCCCCACTCCGGATTCGGGCTCCCGATCGCCCAATGAAGGGAATGTCGTCTTCACACCGTTTCGCCCACCGCCGCTAGATCAGGGGACCTGGATGGATCGGGCCCGACAGGTGGCAGTCGCCGCAGCGGTGCTCAGGCGAGAAGCGCCAAATGCGGCCAGAGATTGGCTGGATGAACGGTGCGGGTTGCGCTTTGACGAGTCCCAGGTTGAGCGAGCGGCTCTTACTCTCGATTCCCAAATCCGCGGATGGCGACGCCGGAGACTCCCCAGACATTTCTGGCTCTTTGTGCTGACGTGGCGGGAGCGGATTAGCCAAAACTCTGGATCAGAATGCCTGCCGGCCACGTGTCTGGTGGCTGTCGATCAGCATGGGTATCGGATGGTCGCAGATTTCACCTTAGGTGCGGCCAGCACTCCCAATTGGCCCGAGATTTTCCGCGCTTTGGATCAGCGAGGTATGGGGGAGATTTCTGGGTTAACCGCACGGATGACCCCGGGGCTTTTCGAGGCTGCAGCCACCCAGTGGCCACAGGCCCGATTGCAGGTTTGCCAACGGCAGTTTGTATCACGAGTTCGCGGGGCGACTTCGAATGTCAAAGCGCGACGGACGCACCCGGGATTCCGAGGCGATCCGATGGTTTTGGCCGAAAGTTGGGCCCAGCACTTATCCGAAGGGCATCCTATTTCATCCTGGGTCAAATCTCCGGGTCCTGGTCAGGCCTCGACACTCTCGGTCGTGAATTTGCCCCGAGAGCTCCAGACGCCCTTGTCCTCGGTCTCCTGGTTGGAACGCGAAATGCGTTTGGTTCGCAGCCGCGCCTCTCAAGACGAAGTTCCCACCCATCCTGCCATGAAGGCCAGACTCCTCTCGTCCGCGATGATTGAGTGGGAAGGGGAGTTGGATGCTCGGAAGCCCTTTGTGAGCGATGACGCCATCCTCGAAGTGCTTCAGTCCCCTTCGAAGGTCATGGAGTCCGGCAACGTATGATTCAACTCGTCAGCGCTGCCATCGGAACGGGAGTCGCCCTGCTGCTGCTGGCGATCTCCCTCTTCAATGGCGTCGACTGGGTTGAGAGTCTGTTTCACGCAGCCATCTCAGGCGGCATTATGGCGCTCATCTCCCGCCAATGGTGCCGGCTGATTTTTCGAGCGAGCCAAGAATCGGTCTCCTCCACCACCGGTGGTGACGAGAAGCCCGCCGTAGAAAACCCAGTGAATACGAGGGGTAATGCCAGCCACTGAGTTCTCAGAAGCCCCGACTGTACTGAGCTCCTTGACCCACAAGGTCCGGGCGCTGCACAGCTACCGGGACACCATCGGGCCGGCCGATGGTGAGGAGGATTTGCTGCGGCGATACGCACCTCTGGTGGTCAGAACCGTTCAACGGTACTGCCCGGCGCTCCCAGCAGGTACTGACCTGGATGATTGGATTAATCTCGGGCTTTTCGCCCTAGTCCAAGCCGGAAGAACCTATGACCCGCTCAAAGGAGCCTCTTTTCCTCATTTTGCGCGCATTCGCATCAAAAACGCGATCTTCGACGAACTGCGCCGTATTAGTCCGCTCTCTCGGTCCGACTTGGCGCGGCGTCAGGCGCTCGAGGAAACCATCGATACGCTGACGACTGAGCTGGGCGGGCCGCCCTCCGAGGAGCAAATCGCCTCGCGACTCGGAATTGGTATGCCGGAGTATCGGCAACTGCTCGACCGGTTGCGCGGAGTGATCTTTGAAAGCCTCTCGGAACCTGCCTTCTTGGCGAGCGACGAGCTGCCCTCACGGGAGTTGGCGGACCTGAATCAGCAGGGCCCCTCTGAAATGCTCCTTCAACGGGAATTGCATCAGCAGATCCGCGACCGGATCCAAGTGCTCCCCGACGTCCAGAAGAAGGTTCTGAACATGTTCTATTACGAGGGTCTCCGATTGAAGGATATCGGAGAAATCCTCGGATTCACCGAAGCCCGTGCCTGTCAAATCCATGTGCAGGCCGTCTCGGCTCTGAGTGCCTACATCAAGCGAGTTAATCCCATCTAAAACCTATGGTCGTCATTATTGGATTCGTCATCATTATCGGTCTTACCTGTCTTGGTTTCATGATGAACGGGGGCAACCCGTTGGCACTGTATCATACGGGAGAAGTCATCCCCATTGCAGGGATGGGACTCGGAGCCTTGGTCATTATGGCCCCGGTCAAGACGCTGAAGGGAATCGTCCACGGTTTAACAGCGACCCTCAAAGGACCGCCTTACAACAAGACCCACTATGAGGAACTGCTGAAGTGCCTCTATGAGCTCTTCGTGCTCGGGCGCCGCGGCGGAATGATCGCCCTGGAAGAACACGTAATGAACCCGGCTGGAAGTAGCCTCTTTAAGAAGTACCCTAAGTTTTACAGCAACCATCACGCCATGGACTTTCTGTGCGATGGACTGAAGCCCGTGGTGGATGGACGCATCAAGCCCGATCAGTTGGAGTCTCTCATGAAGCAATCCCTGATCACGGCCCATCACGAGCATCATGAACCGGTGGAAGTGCTGGGTAAGGTGGCTGATTCAATGCCCGCCTTCGGCATCGTTGCCGCGGTATTGGGCATCGTGTTGACCATGGGCAAGATCGACCAAGGAACCACAGTCGTCGGAGCGAGCATTAGCTCGGCGTTGTGCGGAACGTTCTACGGCATCTTCGCTTCTTACGGCGTGGTGGCACCCTTGGCCACGAACATCGATTTCATCTGCCGGGCTGAGGCCATGTATATGAATGTGATCAAGGAGGCCACTGTGAGCTTCGCCAATGGCGCGGCACCGTTGTTAGCCTGCGAAGTGGGTCGGCGCGTCCTCAGTGACGACGTTCGCCCGGCATCCTCCGAGTTGGAGACGATGCTGAAGACCATGAAGTGAGTGTGTTTTCCTAATAAATTGACTTATGGCAGCAGGAGGAGGTGGTGCATGGAAAGTGGCTTATGCCGACTTTGTCACGGGCATGATGGCCTTTTTCATGGTCATGTGGATTGTTGCCCAGGACGAGAAGACCAAGGGCGAACTGGCTAGCTACTTCCGCAACCGGATGATGTCCACGGTTAAGAACTCCTTGGGTGTTATGCCTCAGAAGACCTCTGAATCGGATGGCGCTCAGAACCGCTCGAAACTCTTCGAAAATCAATCGGCCGTTCCGCTGGAATTCATGCAGCGCCTAGATGAACGACTGGAACGGGCCGTCATGGAGAATCCCGAATGGAAGGACACCCGTTCGGTCAAGGTAGAGCGTTCGAGTGAAGGTTTGCTGATCACGTTCTTCGACAGTCCTGGGAAACCGCTGTTTCAAGCCGGGGCACGGGGCATGACCGAGTATGGTCAATTGGTCTTCGAGACCGTGGGTTGGGAGTTGGCTCGCTATCCTCAGGTGGAGTTGGAATTGAACGGCCATACCGCCGGCGAGGCGGGTACATCCGACGGAGATCCTTGGGAATTGTCGGCTATTCGAGCCAACTCGGCCCGCCAATTGCTGCAATCATTCGGAGTGAAGTCCTCACAGATTCGCAAGATTTCAGGAATGGGCAGCGAACAACCGCTGCCGGATCGCTTGCGTGACGACCCCGGCAACCGGCGGGTGACCATTGTGGTGAGGGCCGGGAAAGCAGCTCCCAAGACCCAGTGACCATGGCTGCTGAGTTTGTTCCATTTCCTCGGTATGAGTTTGCTCCGGCTTCGGCTTCGGCTACCCCGGAATTTTCTCCGGTCACCCCGCCGGTCGACACCAAATCTTCGGTGTCGGTTCCAGCGGACAAGGCACTGGCGGATCTCTCCGACGCCCTTCGGATGGGCCTCGATGAGGCGGTCATAGAAGCAATCCTTTCTGGGATCCGTTCTCCCCGAATGATGACCAAGACGCGGCCAATTTCTTTGCGGGATTTGTATGCTTCTGAAGTGGTGTCTCCTGTCGAGACTCAGGAGCCCAAGGCGCCGGGCATCGTGGTCACCCGAGTGGGTGATTTAGTCCAAAAGGTCACCGTAGAATGCCCCTGCGGTGAACGAATCTCACTCGACTGCGTTTACTGATTTTTGCTTATGGCTGGTTTGGACATGTCCATTTCGGGTTTGGCCTCTGGTTTCGACTGGAAGTCGGTGGTGGATCAACTCACGAATGTGGAGCGGGCTCCTCAGGCCACGGTCCGGACCGAGCAGACCACCTTGGCTAATCGCCGCTCCGCCCTCGGGCAGATCGCAACGCAACTGACCGACCTTCAGACCAAAGCCACCGCGCTGGGTGATTCTAGCCTCTACAACCGTCGATCGGTGAGTTCGTCGGACACTTCCATTGCCACAGTAAGCGCAGCGGATGGAGCGGTGACCGGAAGTTACTCCATCAATGTAACCACCCTCGCCACGCCTTCGAGTTGGTTGGGGGCCACGTCGGGAATTATTAGTCCGCTGCACACCGCTGATGTCAGCGCCAATGCCGGAGCTCCGACGGGTCCCGTTCTTTCGGCAGCAGGGTGGGGGGCCACGCTGACGGCCGGCACTGTGACCATCGGAGTCCAGAACAGCTCAGGCACGGTGACGAACACCACGGTGACCGTGGCCACTACCGACACCCTCAAGGATGTGCTGGTTAAACTGGACACCGCCATTGGTTCAACGGGAGTGGCTACCTATTCCAGCGCTAACGATCAGGTCACCATCGCCCGTCCTGATGGGAAAAACCTAATCCTGGGATCCGCCTCGGACACGTCCAATCTCCTGAGTTGCCTCAAGCTCTTTACCCCTGCTCCCGGTGCCAGCGCAGTCAGTGACTCCAAGTTGGGCTCCCTCAAACTCTCTGGCAGTTTGTCTAGCCAGCCCTTGGTGACACCGCTGACCTACGGAACCACAGCGACGACGGGCGCCTTCTCAATTAACGGGGTTTCCATCGACTACTCTTCCAGCAGCACCTTGGCTTCGGTGCTCAGTAGTATTAATGACTCAGCAGCCGGGGTTCAGGCCTCTTTTGATTCGGGGCTGAACCGCTTCGTGCTTAAGAACAAGGAGCCTGGAAATCGAGGCGTTGTATTGGCACAAAGCGGCAGCAGTAATTTCCTGACAGCGTTTGGCCTGACAGGGACAGGGAGTAGTTTGAGCAGTGGCACCGATTTGGTGTATTCGATCAACGGGGGAGCCACAGCCAAGGCCCGGTCTAACTCTATCCGTGACTCCGATTCAGGGCTCACGGGTCTGACGTTCACCGCCTCCAAGGTGGGGACAACGACCATCACCAGCGCCAACGACACCGGCGCGGCCCGATCGGCCGTTGATGCGCTGGTCAGTTCGGTGAACCGGGTTCAGTCGCTGATCTCCTCCTTGACCGTCAGTAATCGCGACGCCGCGGGAAAAATCACAGCCGGTGTCTTGGCGTACGATCAGACCATCTTTCAGTTGGGTTCGAGCCTTCGTAGCTTGTTGAGTCTCCAGTTGTCGGGAGGCCCGAGCACGACCATCCGAGGGCTCGCTGACCTCGGATACAGCACGACGGGCTACACCAATGAACTGTCCGCGACCAACTCAGCCTCGCTAAATACTGCGCTTTCGAGCCAGTTATCCGAAGTTCAGAAGTTCTTCTCGACCGCCACCACCGGCCTGAGCGCCCGGATTACGAGCTTTGTGAAGCCCATGGTGGATGAAAACTCAGGCACTTTGTCTCAGCGGCAGAAGGGGTTGACCGAGCAGTCCTCAAAACTCGATAACCAATTGGTCGCCATGGAGCGGCGTGTTCAGTCCAACCGAGAGCGCCTTTTGACTGGATTTCGAGCCATGGAGGCAGCCCAAGCCAAATCCAATTCCCAGATGCAATTCCTCAACCAGAAACTCGGAATATCCTCATGATCCGGCCGGCGCATGTCCTCAATCTGGGAGTGGTGCTAGCTCTGGCCATGGGTTGCAGCTCGGTCGCCAAGCGACTGACAGATCCCTCGTACACGGGCCCATTTCGCAGCCAGTTCAACCACTCATCGATGGGTTTCGACGCCCTGAAGACCATCGGGCGTGTGGCAATTCTGCCCACCGCTTTGCCTGAAGGCGGGTTGGGAACCCCTCAATCCGAGGCGGCCACCGAGGTTCAAGCAGGCATTATTGCCGAACTGAGACAAGATGGCCCGTTCGAAGCGGTTTTTTACCAACCTCCCAAAGGACGCTGGCTGCAGGGCGCCTTGGAATTGCGGACGACCGAGGCTCTCCCGAGCCAGTTGCTCCAAGATGTCCAGCGTCAGACCTCCGCAGAGGCGATTCTCTTTTCGAGTCTCTCGACCTACCAACCGTACCCACCGCTGCGCATCGGCCTCAAGTTGACCCTTGTCCGAGTCCATGATGGCGCGGTGCTTTGGCAATTCGATGACGGATTCAATGCTGGAGAAGCCGCCACATTGAATGACGCCCGGAAATACCTCAGAGAATCCTTGGGCATCGAAACCGATCCACCGCCGGCGTTGTCGGTGGATAGCCCGCAGCGGTTTATTCGATACGGGGTTTCGCGGACCGTGCGCTTGCTCAAGAGGGATTTTCAGCCCGCCCCCAACCCCCCATTGGGCGCAACCAACGGCAGCCCGAAGGCAGTTTCAGCGCCTCAATCCAAAAAATCCTGACGGGAATCACTTTTCCTCTTAAGTGCCGGTGGATCCTGCCGCACTTTGTTGGTTGAGGAGGTATTGTGAAAATAGAAGCCATAAAAACTCAGGAACCGACCTTGCCTACAGAGGTGAAGGTCAAGACGGGCCGTCCGCCCGAGCCGGGTGAATCGGTTTCATTGCGGCCGCCGCCAAAGATCACCCGCGAGATGCTGGCTCAAGCCAAAGAGCGGGCCGAGAGCGATTTCAAACTCGTTAAGGAAATGGTTCGCAAAGCCAGTCCGACGAGTCAGTATCCCCCGTTAGATGGGGTGGACCGTATAGCAGCCTTGTTCGGCTGATCTTAGGCACCGAACTAATTCCCAAACACTGAGCGTATGTCACAGGCCCGTAGTGCGTTTGCGGCCTACCGTTCAGCCACGGAGGCCACCGTCTCCAAGCAGCGTATTGTTCAAATGCTGCTCGATGGCGCCGTGTTGGCCATTCAGCGTTCGATTGACGGATTCGATATCGAGGAATTTGGTTTACGTCAGCAGACCATTCACAACCAAATCACCAAAGCAGGGGCCATCGTCTCTCAGTTACGCGTGGCGTTGGATTTGGAGGCAGGCGGTGATTTTTCGAAAAAACTCTTCGGATTGTACGGCTACATCGGAGACCACTTGATTCAAGGGAACCTCCGCAAGGATCCAGAGCCCTTAAAGGAGGCTCAACGACATCTGAAGGTCATCCAAGAGGCATGGCGCGAGATGTTGGCCGCTCAAATCGCGGGTTCCACCCTTGAGTCAGCCGGAACACGTCCCGCCAGCGCACCGGCGAGCGAGCGGGTCAATTTCAACATGAGTGTCTGATGGACAGCGCTCCGTCATCGACAGACCCGATCCATACTGCCTTACACTCTTGGGAAGAGCTGAACGGGCTGTTAAAGGAAGTTATTTCTCGTCGGGATTGGACCGAGGTGGAGCCAATCCTGGAGCGAAAATCTGAGTGTCAACGAGACCTCGAAGTGCTTCTGCCTCCCAACCACGTTTTGACACCCGATCAGCGACGGCACTTGAGGGCTGTTTTGGACCAGGAGTCGGCGATGGGACCGGAGTTCCAACAGGCCGTGGTGGCTTTGGAAGCCGAACGCCAGCAATCCAACGCCATGCTCAAACAGTCTCACCAATTGCGTCGGAGCTACGGCACCCCGGCACCGAGTCCGATATTCTGGGAACACTTCACTTGATGACGCGGCTTCCCTCGGACACGGGAAGGGGTCACCAGCATTGGATAGAATCCGACTGTAACACCTTCTCCAGAAGGAGTTTATAATCCGGGTTCTCTTCGTTCAGTGAGAGGACAAGTACCTCTTGATCCGGCGAATTCTGCTGGTCGAGGATGAGTTGCTCTATCTCGGGCTTCGCAGGATGAGTCAGAATGTGAAGGATACGCTTCATGGCAGGTAGAGACTCAAAATCGGAACACGTAGGTGGATTGGGCCGCCAAGGTGGCCCATTGGGCTTCGGAAACCTCCTCGAATGGGGTCAAGGGTTCGCCCAACAGTGCCAATTCTGAAGCCCCCTTCTGAACGTAAACCGGCCGGCCCCATTCTTGAAGGATCGGCAGGTACCGAGTGAAGTTGTCTTCGTCGATCCACTCATCGGAATATTCCGACAACGACAAGATGGCAGCGCCTCGCAGGTAGAGGAGCACCTCAGCCTTCTTCCAGGTTCCGATACCTGCAGCCACACGAATGGCCTCGGCTGGGCGACCGCTGGTCCGAGGATCCGAATCCACGACAATCAGAACTCGGGGTTTCATGGCGCGTTGAAACTAACGAATCGATCGGTGCTGGCGATGAGGTCGCTCACGACGGTGAGTCCGGCAAAGGTGGCGCGATCGTCCACGGGAACGCCGTGGTGGTGCGCTCCATAGGCGCAGGCGAAAAACTTCAATCCCTGAGGACGCAGAGCCTGCAACTCCGCGTGCCCCACACCTGCAACCGCTGAATCAATGCAATACAGGTAAACCGAGCAACCGGCCTGCAACGCCGCAGCAGCAAAACGGACTCCGTGGAGGAAGGCCGGATCGTCGGGCGGCGCGGAGATCAGGATTCCAAGTTTTTTACCGTCGAACGACATGCACACACAAGAAACGGGAGGTTGGAGCCGAAGTCAAAGAGCACTCGCACACCTTTTGTTGAGCGCCCGCGGATCCAAAGGATTAGTGCCGCTCTTCCAATCGGTAGAGGTGGGTTTGAGTCCGGACCCAGAGAGCCTCTCCAGCGGCCGCGGGGGAGGCCATGCACCCTCCGTCGAGCTGGTTGTCGGCCAGACGACGGAACGTCCGGTCGGCGGCGATCACAACCGCAGCACCGCCTTCACTGAAACAATACAAGCGATCCCGGGTAGCCAAGGGCGAGGCCGAGTAATTGCCTCCCAACCGCTCACTCCAGACGAGCTTGCCAGTGGTGGCCTCCCAACAATTGGCCACGCCGCCATCCTCGACCCCGAAGAGGAGATCGCCGACCAACGTCAACGACGGTTTCTTCGGCGTGCCCCGCTTGGACTTCCAGGCGAGTTGAACACCGGCCGCCGGAGCGGATTCCCCATTGGCATCCAGCACCGTACCGGCGGCATTCGGGCGAATGGCTAGGGTCTGCCCTTGCGACCATCCGCTGGGAACAAAAATTAACCCATGCCCGATCACGGGACGCGTGCCTGCCGAATGGCTGGTGCGCTCCTCGACCCGCCACAACTCGCGTCCATCCCGAGCATCGAGTCCATACACTGCTTTAGCTCCCTGACTGACCAGATGAGGAATGCCGTCGATCGTGGTCACGGTGCAGGTGGCGAAGGCTTTGCGCATATCTCCATCGGCCTCAGGCTTGCCGTTGGGGCCGAGGTCTTTGTAGTCGACGGAACGATCCTTCAGCCAGCGGGTGGCTCCGGTCTTGGCATCCAGCGCGACCAGGAATTGCCGGTCGCTGCCATCGAAGTTCAGAAAGAGGGCCCCTTGATGCAAGATCGGCGAGGACCCAGCCCCCCGGAAGTGGTTGCACTTGAGGTCGCGGCGCTCCCACAACTTCTTGCCGGAGCGCGTGTCCAAGCAAGCGGTGCCCGCTTCGCCGAACGACACGTAAATTCGGCCTTTTTCAATGACCGGCGTGGGCGAGGCGTAGCTGTTGTAGCGCTTCCAGAGATCGGGTTGTTCCGCCTCGAAGACCAGAATGTCATGGACCAACTTCCCGGAATCTCGGTCGAGGCACAGAGCATACAGACGGCGGCCGTCGTCGGTCGCCGTGGTGACCCAAACCTGATCGCCCCAAATGACCGGCGATGACCATCCCTTGTCATGGATCGCGGTCTTCCACGCCACGTTCTGCTGCTCAGACCACTTTAGTGGGAGTTTTGTCGCGGAGCTGAGTCCGTCACCGTGCGGCCCGCGGAATTCAGGCCAGTGTTTGTCAGCGGCCAGCAGTGAGGCCGCGGTCATCAGACTGAAGAGAAGGTGTTTCATGCCGAAGGGGATTTCGCAGTGGACCCCATTAACCGCAGGACGGCAAGGAGTCCGGCCAGCAGGGCAATGGTGGCGCAGGCCAGGTAAGGGGCCGGCAACCACAAATCGTAAAGGGTCGTGGCCACGGTCGGTCCGAGGACGCGGGCGAGGGTGCCGGCGCTTTGGGCGATTCCCAGGGTGGTTCCTTGTTCGTCCGCCGGGCTGAGTTGCGAAATGAGTCCCATGGTGGGAGCGCGGTTGATGCCCGAACCGATCGCGAAGACCGCGAGGGCCGCGAGCATCGTGGGCAACGAGTTGGCCAAGGGCATGAGCACTAGGCTGACCGCGACCACGAGGAGACTGGCCCCTATCAGCCGACGTTCGCCGAAGGATTTGACCAGGCGCCCGATACCTCCGCCCTGAACCATGGCAGCCATGATGCCACAGAAAGCGAAGACGTAGCCGACATGCTCTTCGTCATAGTGCAGCTTGGTGTCGAGCAACAAGGGCAGGGTGGATTCGAAGGCCGTGAAGGCGAAGGTTCCCAGGAAGTAGATGCCTATTAAGAACCCGACTTCCTTCATGCCCAACACATGGCGGATCTGTGCAAAACGCGGACGCCGGATGGCCGGAGCCGCATCCTTCTTCCGGGTCTCCGGCAAAATGAAGCACCCCAGCAGAAAATTGAGTGCACAAATGCCCGCGGCCACGGCCCCGGGACCTGCCAGCCCGAAATGTTTAAACGACTGTGACCCGATGACCGGTCCCAAGATGAAGCCCAAGCCAAAGGCCATGCCGATGAGGCCCATGCCTTTGGAGCGTTTTTCTGGAGTGGTGACATCCGCAATATAGGCCGAAGCCACGGACAGGTTGGCCCCGCAAATGCCAGCAAAGATGCGGGAACCGATTAGAATCCAGAAACCCGTGTCGCCGATATAACTGGCTGAGAGTCCGAAGAGCCCGTAGGCGATGATGGAGCCGAAGTTGCTCACCAGCAGCACCGGCCGCCGCCCGATCCGGTCGCTCAACTGTCCCCACCACGGAGCAAAGACCAGCTGCATGAGCGAATACACCCCCATGGCCGCGCCGATTTGCCACCCTTGTGCGCCGTATCGCTCCGCGTATTTAGGGAGCAGTGGCAGGCAGATGCCGAATCCGATCAGATCGATGAAGACCGTCAGAAATATGACCAACAGCGGAGAACCAGACTTCATGTTGTGCTGGCAGTCTGGATCTTCTCCACGGCCATCGGCAACCGTCGATTGCCCGGTTTACTCCCTGCCGACAAAGAGTGCAGTGGTCGATTAATGACCGGCTCGCAAGGTGCATTGCCCCTTGAGCAGGCGGACACAGCAAGTGAGGCGGAAACGCTCGGGGTCTTTATTCCATTGGTCGAGCACGTCCAACTCTTCGTCGGTCGGCGGCGAGAGGTTCTCCATGCCGGAGACCACCTCGGCGGCACAAGTGCCACAGGAACAACTGAAACAGCCGGCCTCCATTTCGACTCCGGCCAACTCGCCGGCCTCGACGAGCAACTTTCCATCGGGGATTTCGGCAGACTTCTGGGTGGGCAGAATAGTGATCGTGGCCATGGCGTTCGAAAAAAGGACGGGCGCAGCAATAGCGGCGCACGGGCCGAAGTCAACCTTGGGAGATTCCCAATGCGCCAGACTGGGCCCAATTTTTCAGGCGAGAATCCCGCGGATCACCTCGCCGTGGACATCGGTCAGACGTCGTTGGATACCGTTGTGGTAGAAGGTGAGTTTTTCGTGATCAATGCCCAATAGATGAAGGAGGGTCGCGTGAAAATCCGGAACGCTCACTCGATTCTCGCCCACCGAATAGCCGATCTCATCGGAGGATCCATACCGATGCCCCGGCCGGATTCCCGCTCCGGCTAAGAAACTGGTGAACGCAACGGGATGATGGTCGCGACCCGAGGCGCCGACGCCCTGAGTGACAGGACTGCGGCCAAACTCCGTGGACCAGACAAAAAGGGTGTCCTCCAACATGCCTCGCTGCTTGAGATCTTGGATAAGCGCCGCTACCGGGCGATCCATCGTGGCCGCCTGGGTGTCGTGATTCTCACGGAGGTTTTCATGGCCATCCCAATTGATTCGGGGACTTCCAAATGCGCCGCCATTAATAATTTGAACGAAGCGCACACCCCGTTCGAGAAGTCGACGGGCCATCAGGCAGTTGCGGGCAAACCCTTTGTTGGCCGGATCGTCTAGACCGTACAACCGGCGCACGGCCTCACTTTCGCCCGTTACTCGAGTCGCCTCAGGAATGCTGACCTGCATTCGTGCCGCCAACTCATACGATCGCAGACGGGCGGCGAAGGCGCGGTCACCGGGATGGGCCGAGGCAAACTCACCGTTGATGCGATTGAGCATTTGCAAATCAGCCAACCGAGCCTCGGGCGAAACGGAGGCCGGAGTCTCCAAGTCCACGATCGGTTCTTGGGACTGAGTGCGGAACGGAACACCCTGATGGTTGGCCGGCAAGAAACCCGACGTCCAATTGATGGACCCACCGGCTGGCAATCCGCGCGGGTCAGGCAGCACCACGAAGGCGGGTAAGTTCTCATTCTCAGAACCCAGTCCATAGCTCAGCCAGGCCCCCATGCTGGGGAAGCCATTCAGCGTGAAGCCGCTGTTCATCTGGAAGGTCGCCGGCGTGTGGTTGTTGCTCTTGGCGAACATCGAGTGGATGAAGCACAAGTCATCGGCACACCCTGCGAGGTGGGGTAGAAGGTCACTCACCCAGGCGCCACTCTGACCGCGCTGACGGAACGGGTAGACACTCTTCATCAGCTTCCCAGGCTGACCAAAGAACCCCAAATTCTCACCTCGACCGGTGAGTTCGGTGCCGTGAAGGCGTTCCAGCTCGGGTTTGTAGTCGAAGGTGTCGAGGTGGCTCACACCGCCGCAGCAGAACACTTGCACGATTCTCTTGGCACGGGGGCGGTGGTGCACAGTGGGCACCACGGAGGGAGCAGCCAGCGCGCGGTCACGCGCCAAAAGCCAAGCCAGCGCAATGTTACCGAGGCCGCCCACACTGCTGGAGAGGAAGTGGCGGCGGTTCAGCAGTTTGGTATCAGCGGACATAAACAAACTCGGTGGTGTTCAGTAGCACCCAAGCAACATGGGGCAACCCCCGTTCGCGGAGTGTTCGGCGAGCCATTTGAGATTCTTCCACGTCCGGGCTCCGACCTAGGGTCAGCTTCCAGAGTTGGGTGACTGCTTCATCGGGTTGATTGGCCGCCAGAGTGAGCGCCCGACGAGCCAGGTGATCGGCCTGACGCTGGACGAAGCCACTGTTCATCAGTCCCAAGGCCTGCAACGGCGTAGTCGTTACGCCACGGCGCGGAGTCCTCACCGATGGGTCCGGACAATCTAAGGCATCCAGAAGCGGTTCTTTGCCCGAGTTGATGTTCATTCGATACACCGTGCGACGGTTGAACTCTGGAGTCCCTCGATCGACCAGATGGTAGAATGTAGCACCATACTCACTGGTTGTGAACGGACGGAAACTCGGCCCTCCGACTTGAAAATTAAGCTCACCGCTGACCGCCAGCATGGCATCCCGGATCGTCTCACCTTCTAGGCGTCGGGGCGGAAAGCGCCAGAGAAACACCGCGTCGGCATCCGTCGCCAAGCCATCGCTGCGGGCCTCGGAAGACTGTTGGTAGGTTTCCGAGGAAACGATGAGGCGGTGCAGCGCCTTCTGGCTCCAACCGCGTGCGATGAATTCGCTCGCCAACCAATCTAGCAATTCCGGATGACTGGGCTTGGTTCCGCTTCGTCCTAGATCGCTGGGGGTGCCCACCAATCCCTGGCCGAAGTGATATCCCCAGATTCGGTTCACCAAAACTCGGGCGGGCAGGGGATTGCGCGGATCGGCCAACCAATGGGCAAAGCGCCGACGGCGATCGGCCTCCGGGGCATCCGGGGCCAAGCCCAGATCCTTGGGCAAGGAATCGAAAGCGGATAAACCCGACGGGCTCACGATGTCTCCCGGCGATTTCACATCACCGCGCCGCAGGATCCGTGTTGGCGCCGGTTGCTCGCGACGGCCCGCGTAGACGAGGCCGGCCGGCTTTTCCTCGGCCTGCAATCGACGCTGGGCTGCCTGGAGGCGTTGCCGGGCCTCATCCCGCTCCCGACGATCTTGGGCTGTCAGGTGCGCCAGCGCTTCGGTCAGCGAGGGTCCACCACCGCCCTCCCGGAAGACGGCCTGTATCTCGAGTGGACTGAGGGCCCGATCATGGAGGGCCGCCTGCCGGACGGCACCCGTCAGCCACGGTTTGCCGCCGTTCTCATGACGCCGGCCAATGGCAATCCGGGCATTCCCAGCGAGGAAGGTCACCAAGGCGGGAACCTCATACGGTTCTCCATACGGTTGACCATTGCGATAGAGGGCTACCTTTCGATCTGCAGAATACACCGCCGCCATGTGGACCCAGCCACCGAGGGCTTCGGATTCTTCCGGGGCTTGGAGATCACGGGTCCGCTGGAATCCCTCGCTGCCGGCGGTCCATTTGCGGGGCTGCCGTTCGCCGAAAACGAGCGCATCGAAAACCTGGCCGTCGGACCGCTCCAGTGAAAGGGCTGCGCCGCCCCCTTGCTGGAGGTCGGAGAGACGAACCCAGACGCTCAGAGTCTTTTCGCGAATATCCCGAGTCAGGGGCATCGACTGGAAGTAGGCCTCGGGCTTCGGGAGTTCCAAGACGCCCGCGGCGATCTGAGCACTGCCATGGAGTTTACCGGTCACCTCAGCGGTTTCTAGTCGGCTGAAATTCCACTGAAATCGGGGTAAGGGAGCGATCTCGGTTTGGCTAGTCGCGCGTGGAACTCGCGCTATCGCCTGGGCCTCGATGGAAGCGATTCGGCGCACCTCGGATTCTATTTCGCGACGGCCCTGATCTTTGCGCTGTTCGCGCAGACGGAGATCTTCGGTGCCCTCAATGGAACGATCTCCATGACGGACCCCATCGAAGACCGACTTGATGCGGTAGTAGTCACCGATGGGTATGGGGTCGAACTTGTGATCGTGGCAGCGGGCACAATTGACGGTGAGTCCCAAGAAGGTTTGCCCAACGACGCTGACCAGATCATCCATTTCCTCTTCCCGGGTGATGGCCCGTTGCGTGGCATTGGCTTGCGAATTGCCGGCCTGATCCCAAGGTCCCGAAACCAGCATGCTCGAAGCGATGACGCCCTCCGAGGTCACCGGCTCCAACACGTCTCCGGCCACCTGCTCCCGCATGAAGCGGTCGTAGGGGGTATCGGCGTTAAAACTGCGGATGACGTAGTCGCGAAACGGCCACGCGTGATCCCTCGGACGGTCGTATTCGAAGCCCTGGCTTTCGGTGTAGCGGACCACGTCCAGCCAATGCCGGGCCCAGCGTTCTCCGTAGCGCGGTGAAGCCAGAAGGCGCTCTACCAGAGCCTCATACCGCGGGCGCGACGGATCCCTCTCAAACTCCGCCACAAGCTGAGGTTCTGGAGGCAATCCCACGAGGTCCCAATGCAGGCGACGGATGAGATCGCGCGGGGAGGCCGGAGGATTCGGTACCAGCCCTTGGGTCTTCAAAGCGGACCGGATGAAGGCGTCCACCGGGTGATCACCCACGGGAATCGCGGGCCGGGTGAGAGCTCGGAAAGACCAGTGATTCGACGCTGGGACCGCTGCCGCCAAGGGTTCAGTTTCGGCAGCCGCCACCGGAGCCACAACGATCAGAATCGCAACTATTCCGACAATGCCCGCCCAGAGGCAGAATACTCGCCGGGGGCGGTCTCGTTGGAACCAGGTCAGCAGGCGTCTCATTGGGAAGGCAGAGATCAAGACGCAGAGTTCCAATCGACGCAAGCGGCCCCCGTCACTGAAAACTGTGAAACGGTGAACCCCACCGCCAACCTCCGCCCACTACTCGCTCTAGGATCTAATTATCCGAGGGCTGTCTCGGGCGCGGTTTGCATGCGCGCTTCATGGGCCACTCGAGCCGCGCGCACCTTTTCTGTCGGCACATAATTGGCGATGAATTGCTGGCGGTATTCTCCAAAAGTCCCGTTGCGCAAATGCATACGGACGTCATCCATGACCTTCAGGAAGAAATGGCTGTTGTGAATACTAACCAACCGCAGTCCTAGGATCTCATTCACATTGAGCAAGTGACGGATGTAGGCGCGGGTGTGGTTGCGGCACGCGAAGCACTCACACGTCGGATCGATGGGATTGAAATCGGCCTTCACGGCTCCACCTTTGATGGCAAAGGTGCCTTTCGGAGTGAAGGCGGTTCCATTGCGGGCCACTCGGGTTGGCAGGACGCAGTCGAACATGTCCACGCCGCGGGCCACCAACTCGATGAGCTGAGCCGGCGTCCCGAGCCCCATAGCATAGCGAGCCTTGTGTTCAGGAAGGTAGGGCTCGGAGATTTCTACCGCCTTCATCATTTCGGGCTCCGGTTCGCCCACGCTCACACCACCGATGGCGTAGCCGTCGAAGTCCATCTCCACGAGTGCCTCGGCGCATTTCTTGCGCAGGTCGGCGTGGTGGGTTCCCTGGACGATTCCGAAGACCAACTGGCCCTCAGCCCTCGGTTGAGCCTTGCACTCGGCGGCCCAACGGAGCGTGCGCTTCACAGCACGGTTCACCTCGTCGCGGTCGGCGGTGTGCGGCGGGCACTCGTCAAACACCATCGCGATGTCCGAACCGAGCGTGCGCTGGATCTCCATGCTCTCCTTCGGCCCGAGGAAAATCGGAGACCCATCCAGGTGGCTCCGAAACTCGACTCCGTGATCCCGGATCTTGCGAATCTTGCCGAGCGAGAAGACTTGGAAACCGCCTGAATCGGTCAGAATCGGCCCCGACCAATTCATGAACCGGTGCAGGCCACCGGCCTGACGGATAATGTCCATGCCGGGTCGGATCGACAGATGGTACGTGTTGCCGAGGAGGATCTGGGTGCCCATCTCCAGCAACTCGCGATTGTCTAGGGCCTTAACGCTGGCCTGAGTGCCGACAGGCATGAAGACAGGAGTCTCCACGACGCCATGCGCCGTGTGCAGGCGGCCCAACCGCGCCCGAGAAGAGGGATCCTTGGAGAGGAGTTCGAACACGTGTTCAACTTTGCGCGAAAACCTCTCCATTGGATAGGGCTGTCCCGTTTCCGGTCGAATCTTTCGGTTTTCTTTCAGCATTGGCGACCAAGGGTCCGTGGGTGATTCTTCCGGGGTTCATGAAATCCTACCGCCTCAATCGGCTGTTCAACGCCAAGTCCAACCGCTGCTTCGACGTGGCGATGGACCATGGCTTCTTCAACGAATACGGGTTCCTCTCTGGCATTGAGGATCTTGGCAGGGCCGTGCAAACCGTTGTGACCGCAGCACCCGACGCGGTTCAATTGACCGTGGGGCAGGCCCGACACCTCCAGGCGCTTCCCGGCAAGGAGAAGCCCGCGTTGGTCCTGCGTACTGATGTGGCCAACGTCTACGGCCAAGACCTTCCACGCAGCCTCTTCAGCCGCATGATCGACGCTCCGGTCGAGCAGGCTCTTCGCCTCGATGCCACGTGTGTGGTGGTAAACCTCTTCCGGATTCCCGGTCAGCCCGAGGTCACCGACCAGTGCATTCAGAACATCCTGCGCATCAAGCCCGAGTGCGACCGGTATGCCATGCCGCTGATGATCGAGCCCCTGGTGTTCCAGCCCAACGCCAAGGCTGGCGGGTACATGGTGGATGGCGATCTTCAGAAGATCCTGCCCTTGGTGCGCCAGGCCGTGGAACTGGGAGCCGACATCATCAAGGCCGACCCCACTGATGACGTGTCGGTGTACCACCGCGTGGTGCAAATCGCCGGCGGCATCCCAGTGCTTGTTCGCGGCGGCGGCAAGGCTTCCGACACCGAGATCCTCCAGCGCACCGAACAACTCATCGCCCAGGGCGCATCGGGTATCGTGTACGGCCGCAATATCATCCAGCACGCCAACCCAGCCGGCATGACCCGGGCTCTGATGTCCCTGGTCCACGATGGCACTACAGCCGTGCAGGCGGCGGGTTATCTGGCCTGATTCAGATCCGGACGGGTCTAGTTTTTAGTCGGTCGATCCGGGCGTTCTCTGGAATCAGGGAGCGCCGTGGTCCCACCTCGATTCGTCCATCACCCGATCCCCTGCCATTGCCAATCACGAAATCGTAGGCGAGGCCGTTCTCCATTCGGTGCACCTTCCGATGGTGCGCATCGAACATCGCCGCGTTTCCCTGAACGGTGGCGCTGTGGTAGGCCACGATGTTTCGCCATCGTTCGAAATCCGCCCGTTTCACCCGGATGCGCCGGCGAAGCCCGGGTGGCAACACCGAACAGGACGGCGCCGCACATGATTCCCCGAGCGGCAGCAGCAGGGTGATTCCCATCCCGACTGGGAAACGGCGGCGGGAGTGGGAAGTCCTTGGTGGCTTCATGGCCGTGTCATTGCTGCCCGAGTTCTAGGCGTTCGCTGCGGCCACCACGTGCGCCTTTGCCTCGGCCAGCGAGACGGAGGCGCCCTCCCTTCTCCCAATCCGTGAGCGCATGGGTGAAGTCATGGATAGTATAATCGAAATCCATGCATGGCATGGGCGCAATCTTTCTTGGCGTGTTCCAGACCCTTACGCGCGCGGAAAAAAATATTTCGAGCATGCCGGTAGTCCAGGTAGAATAGACGGTTACAGCTTGGCTGTTGCTTTCGGCTCGCAGGCGAGGGTGGTTCAATGGGGGTGTTCACTCTTGATGCGTGCTTTCTTTGTTTTCGATTTGTGGTGATTGCAGCGTCCGGACGGACCCTGCGGATGAAATCAAGTCCAGATCGCGATCCGTGCCATCAGTCCCCGGCCGCTGGCGGCGGCAAGCAGGTTGCGAAACGGATGACGCCCGGTCGGACGCGCCATGATCGGTGCCGCTTCGAGCGGACGGTGAAGCGCAAAGCTTCCTCCGCATGCACTGCTGTCACCGGGGCGCGGTTCCTATTCATCAAGGGGCATGTGAGGTTCAGTGGTGGATCGCCTGCCGCCGACGCGGGGAGACAACATGCCTCCACCCCATGAGACTCCCCGTGACCAGCAGCATCAGCGGAGCGAGCCCCAGTAACAGCCAAATGACGCGTGTTGTGAGTCCACCAAACGTGCCGACATGCAGGGGAAACATCGCACGAAGCATGCGCTGGGCGGCGCTCCGCTCGGCGTGTCGGTCCACCCGGAGCAGGGCGCCGGTGGATGGGTCCACATGGACATGGTTCATTCCCTCTAGCCTCCACTCGCCCGGAAGCCGGAAACGCACGGAAAACACATCGGTGGAATTCTCCGGCAGGTGAATCCAGTTGGGTGGCGCGCCCGGAAAGGAGGTCACGGCGACATCCAGGACTTCGTCGATGGATACTCGCCTCTCCTCGGGTCCGGTGGACCGTGATCGGGGTGAGGCTTCGGCGGCACGCGTACCGGTTAGCGTCTCAGCCAACCAGCGAAATGGGGTATTGAACGGGAAGTAGGCACCGGTGATGGCAACGAGCAGTAACGGGACCGCGACGACAATGCCGGTGACCCGATGGAGATCGAAGTTCCGACGACGCCACTGAGCCCTCCATTGCACCACGAAGGCATCCCGCCAGGGACGCCCTCTTCGGGGCCACCACAAAGCGATGCCCGTGATCACCAGCACCACCCACAGGCCAGCAGCCGCGCCATTGACCTGTTCACCGACGGCCCCCGCCAGCAGGTTCGCGTGCAGGTGATAGAGCCACTCCGTGGGATTGTCGCCTGCAAGGTCCGCTCCCAGCAGTTCGCCAGTGTATGGATTCGCAAAGGCATGAAACGAGCGACCCTCTCCGTCATGACCCCAGAACGAAACCGATTGGCCGGCTGATGTGGGTAAGTTGATGGTGTGGAACATCGCCCCTGGATGCGCTGCTTGCGCCCGGTCGAGAATCGGCTGGAGCGCCACCCGGCTGCCGCCTGGAAAGACGCGAGTCAGCGACGCGTGCAGGGCGTCCTCAATCTCAGCTCGAAACACGATGAGACTCCCGCTCAGCGCTACAACAACCAGCAACAGGCCGAGGCCCAACCCAACACCAAGGTGCAGCCATAACACCCAGCGGCGAACAGGACGCACCCCCAACACGGGTTGGGCGGCCGAATGGGGACCGCTTCTTCGGACGACTGAGTCGGAGACCCTGCTCATGGGTTTCCTGTAAGGAGATGAGACGCCGCCGTCCGCAGATCCTCCCGGGTCACGTCGGCGGCAAGCCGGGCGATGCGCAGTCGCCGCCACTGACCCGGTGCCCGGGAGATGCCGATCACCGTCTCCAGATCGGGGCACCTCGGTTCGGCAAATCGGAGTTTCTGGATCGTCAGCGTGACGTCTTCATCCAGGTGGAGGAATTCACGGGTCCAACGCTTGAGACGTGCGTAATAGGAGTGTCGCGGCAAAGGGCTCTGGGCACCGAGAAGATTCATGAGGATTGAAGCGTTGTTGGAACCGTCTGCTGACCGCGGGATTTCGGGGCTCGATTCGCGAGCAGCGAACACCACTAAAAGGCCGGTCTCCACCAGCGGCGAAAACTCCCGAACCAACGAGAAACCGATGGCTTACCCGTCGACTCCATCACCAGGTTCGAGGAAACCCGGGCTCGCCAGGCCGCATACGCCTCAAGCCACTGGCGCAACTCGACGGCGGCCAACCGAAAGGAGTCCAACTCCCCCGGATGAAAGGGAAGGATCAACGCGGCGTCCGACCCGCTCCCGGGCGCGAAGGGTTCACGGTCCAACCACAGATAGACGCGTTTGCGGCTCCAGACATACCGGAGTCCGGGACGGCCGCCGCCGCAGAAGGTGATGCACGAACTGTGCAGCTCGATCAAACGGTCCCGCCAATACAGGCGATAGCTGCTGCTGCCATCGTGATCCGGCGTTCTAAAGCGGAGGAAGCCATGACGCTCCAGCAAATTGCCATGCGGTGATGTCACGTCACGCCCCCAGCGAAGCATCTGGCCTTCCAATTCACGGGCCAACTCCGCAGGGCGCAGTGATGAGGGAATCGAATTCATTCAGGGTTTCGCCCGATGGAGCGGCGGGCTCTGGTCAGGGGAATCTTTCTCAGCGCCCGTTCGGTCAGCCGGACCAGGGCGGCAGCATCGAGATTGGGTCCAATCAGAATGGCCCGGGCACCCAAACCAGAGCGGCCGACGTCCGGATAGCGTGCGAGGTCAAGAACCCGGCCCACCCGCTGAAAGGAGCAGAGGCCTTCGGGTCCATTGCCGAGACGGATGAGGCCCTTGACCCGCAGAACTTCATCCGGGAGGACCTCGAGCCAGGCCAGCACCTGCTGCTCGGTAACTCCGCGGGGAAGGTTCAGTTCAATTGAGGTGAATCCGTGAGCGAGCGCCGCATGACTGTGATCATGCCCTCGACGGTGATCACGAACGGCCGCTCCCGCCCGATGATCGCGAACGGAGGATCGGGCAGCAGGTCCGGGCAGACCACGGACCCGGACTGCGGAGGGAATGAACCAGCGCCGCTGGCCGCCAAGCCGCTGCAACTGCTGACCCAAACGCTCCGGGTTGGTGACGACCGCTCGCCGATTCACCGAGCGAACCGAGGCTTTCACGGCGGCGCCCCGGGTCCTGGTCACATGACTACCCCGGGTGAACACCAAATGGCTGGCGGTCTGAATTTGGCGCACTTCCAACTCCCGCTGCCAGTGGGGCAGCTGCCAGCGCTGACAATCCACCAGGCCCACCTGAAGCGGTCGGAAGCTGCATGTGCGGGAATCGGTGGCCAGCGCCTCCAGCAGCTCAAGGGTGTCCGTGGTGCCATTGGTTTCGACGAGCAGCACCTCGTCCGGCCGCCGAGGCGGAAGGGCCAGGACGTCGAAAAGTTCATCCCGGGATTCACAACACACACAACTACCCGAAACAGCCGTCACCTCTTCGGAGACGTGGGCAAGGGTCGCCGCGTCCACGGCCGCGTTGTGATAGTCGTTGATGACCACCCTTGCGGGGACGTCCAGTCTTTGAAGCACCGGAAGCAGCATACGCAATAACGTCGTCTTGCCCGCCCCAAGAATTCCGGTGAAAAGCACCAGCGGCCGGGCGGCGAGCCTGATTTCCAAGGAGGTGCTCGGATGTGGAACGCGAGTACGACGGGCGGACATATTTTGAAAGTTAGGCGTGGCGGCGGTGTTTGGATCCACCACCACGCGGTTGGTTTTATTGAGACTCGCATAATAGGGTGACATATTGTATCGTCGGTGTAAGCTCCGTGCATGGCGCTGACGCGAGATCATGCACGGATGGAGAAGCGGCGGGTTCAGGCTGCTGCGATGTTCGAGAAGGGAACCTCGGCCCCGGAAGTCGGGCGGAGGCTCGGGGTGAGCCGTCAGGTGGCCTACCGTTGGAAGGCGGCGTGGGAGAAGGGCGGCAAGGCCGGCCTGACCAGCAAGGGAAAGGCGGGCCGCAAGTCCAAGCTGACTGCTCTTCAAACCGAGTTGGTCGTGAAGGCACTTGTCGAAGGGCCGGTGAGCCGAGGCTACAAGACCAACCTGTGGACGCTTCCGCGTGTGGCAACCCTCATCAAGGATTTGACCGGGGTCCAGTATCATCCCGGCCATGTCTGGCGACTGTTGGGCGACAACGGGTTCAGTTGCCAACGCCCGGAGCGCCGCGCGATTGAGCGCGACGAGCCCAAGATCCGCCGTTGGAAGCGGGTCGAGTGGCCGGCGATAAAAAAAAAGCCCGCAAAGAGGGCCGAACCCTCGTCTTCATCGACGAAAGCGGACTGAGCACACGTCCCACCCGGGTACGTACCTGGGCGCCCCGAGGCCAGACGCCGGTGATCCAGGAAACCTTCGGCTGGAAAAGCCTTTCCATGATCGGCGGTCTGGCCCTGTACCGGTTCTACTTCCAGATCCACCCCGGCAGCATCAAGGGTCCCCAGGTCATCGAGTTCCTCCGACACCTGCAGCGGCATGTCCCGGGGAAACTGAGCGTCGTCTGGGACGGTGCCCCGATCCATCGCAGCCGCCTGGTCCAGGACTACGTGGCCAGCACCGCCGGACGCATCGTGGTTGAACGGTTGCCTGCCTACGCTCCCGAACTCAATCCCGTCGAGTACATGTGGGGGAACCTCAAGACCCATCAGATCGGCAACCTGATCGCCACACAGGCCTGGGACCTCAGCTTGCAGGCCACCGCCGCTCTGCGCCGCATGCGCCGCCGCCGCTCCATCATCGCCGCCTGCTACAAACAATCCACGCTATGGCCTGAATGACACCCTATTATGCGATTCTCAATAGTTCCCGGTCGTGAGGCGGAAGTAGCTCGCCGCCTCGCCGGCCGGAACGGGGAGTTGTTTTTCGCGGCCGGTGCCGATGAACGGCTGGCCCGCGTTTTCCCAAGCTCCCGCCCCGAGCTGGGCGCGGGTCTGGAGTTGGTAGAGTACGCCTTCTTCCGTCACGAAGCGGATTGTCAGACCGCCATCGGTCTCCAGGCGGATGCTGGCCGCGGGCAAGGGCCGCCGACCGCTCATTCCAGCAGGAATTGTGTAGGACTGCATGCCAAACGACAGATCGATGGCGAAGTAGAGCGTCTCAACGCCACTCTCGATGTAGGGATCCGCGCCCGCGTCATAAACGCCATTGCCGTTTGCGTCCCGATAACCGGAGACAATGATATCCGCTTCGTAGATACCGGGCTGAGTGAACGCGAAGTTGAAGTGCTGATGGCTGCCCTCGAGAATCGTAACCGTGTCATTCGCTGTGACCCCGTCTGAGGTCGCCCACCAGACGACGGGGGTGCCGAACTGCGTCATGGTATAGACGGAGAGGTGAGCACCCTTCGGCCCCCGCACCGCGGCCAGTCGAACGTTGACCCACGGGCCACTCGCATTTACGCGCGGATCCGAATTGAAATACGCCGCCACTGTACCCCCGGGAACACCTTCACCGCCGACTCCGAGTTCAGGCAGCGTTGGAATGGTCCCGTTCTCGGCCCAAACATAGAGCGGCTGCCCTGCGCTAACGCCGAGGAAATCGAAGAGCGGACCACTGCTGCGGACAGTCCGACCGTCCGGGCCGCCATAGATCAACGCATCTCGCACCGCAAACCTCCCGTGATCATCGCTGTCAATGCTCACATTCCAGCCGCGCGTATCGTAGCCGACCGCAATGTCACCGTGACCCGAAGGATAGAAATTGGTGATGGTGTGCATCGGCCCGCGAAGGAGCGTGAAGACTTCACCACCGCCAAACGCTGCGCCCAAGGGAACGCCATTCGTATCCGTGATGCTGGCACCGGCGAGGATGCCCAACCCGAGCGTGCCGCTGCCCGCGCCCGTGCCGACGCTCACCTGATACTGTGCGCCGCTGCCGGAGACACCTGTGACCGACGCGCCCGTCAGGCCGCTCGAAGGCGTTGCGTTCACGTCCGTCGACCCGAAGCCAGCGACCGGCTCATTGAAGGTGACGGTAAACAGAATCTCACCTGCATCCGTCGGCGTCGCGCCCGCCCGCTGAATCGAGACCACGAACGGCGCGGAACCCGAGACCAGCACGGAACTCCACGTCGCGGGCGTGATATCGAGACTAGCCGGTCCACCGAACGGATCGAAAATGCCACCGCCATTCGGGCGCACGGCTTCAGACAACAGAGCCACTCCATTCGTGTCGCTGTCCGCCTCGGCCACGGTGTGCCGGAACGTGAGCGACGGGGTCCCGGACCCGGAGTAATACGTGGCCGCGACGACATTCGTTCCGATCTGCAGATCAATCTGCGGTTTGCCGACGACCGTGACCGGGAATCCGAAGTGCACCGTGGTGTCGAGATTCTGGCCGAGCAGATACCTTCCGTCCGCTGGAGGCACAACCGAGGTCGCCTTTTCGCCGCGCTGGTTGTCGAACAGGAACACCTGACCGCTGGAGAAGCTTCCCACCGCGATGTCGACGTCGCCATCGGCATCAAAGTCCGAGGAAGCCAGCATGCTAACCTGGCCCATGGATCTGCTAATGAGCAACGGTTCGGAGAACATGCCGTTGCCTTGGTTAGCCGCCCAGGCGAAGTCCGGCGCGCTGCTGTAGGTCGCCACTGCCACATCCAGGTCGCCATCCCCGTCGAAATCCGCGACGGTCACGGCGTAGGGCCCGGAAAGGTTGAACGGCATGGCCTGACGCGGACCAAAGGCGCCGCCGCCCAGGTTCTTGAACCATGAGACTTTCTCGGCGTTGTATTCGAGAGAGATGAGGTCCGCCCGTCCATCGCCATCCAAATCGCGCAAATCCACCAACCCGGAGCCATCGCCGCCGGCAACCATTTGTTTGGTTCCCAACACCCCACCTCCCTGATTGAGATACCAGACCAACTCATCGCTCCGGTAGTCGCCCAGCATCAGGTCCTGATCCCCGTCACCGTCGATATCGCGCACCACAATACCGCCCAGACCACCCAGACCTGTGACAAGGTTGGTGCCGGCCGCGAAGGTCCCCCCGGACAAACCACGATACCACCAGACATTGGTACCCCCATCCGGACCGGCGAGCACGTCAGTTCTTCCATCGCCATCCAGGTCGCCGATTTCCAGCCAAGCGCCCACGCTGTTGGTGTCGAGGACCTGTTTTAGGAAGGCGCCCGAGCCGTCGTTGCGATACCAGTTGAGTGAACCAGAATAGAGTCCGGCCAGCACATCTTGATCTCCGTCACCATCGAGATCTCCAGCCTTGGTGAACCATACGCCTTCAGCGACGGAGTCGATGATCTGCTCGTTGCCGAAGGAGCCGCTGCCTAAATTCTTTAACCAGCTGACATGACCCGCGCCATATGCGCCGGCCAGGATGTCAGGCTTTCCGTCTCCATCCAGGTCAGCCGGGGAGACGCTTGAAACACCATTCAAAGGACCACCGACGTTGCTGGGCTGGCCCCAAGGGACCAGCGCAAGTTGGGTTGGCGCTTCGAGAACCAGAAACGTGTACGTCCGCGGTCCCGGCGTGGTGAGAGTCCCGTCGGCCAGAATGCCCTTGGCTTGAAGGGTGACGGTGTAGGTGCCCGGCCGTGTGAAGCCCCAGTTCATGTGCACGTGACTCCCGGCGATGACGTCGTAGCGATCTGCGGCGGTGATGCCGTCGCGGGTGTTCATGAAGGCGGTGGGTTTGCCGAAACCATCGACAAGATAGAGCGAGAAATCACCCGGCCCGGTTACCGCCTTCAGTTCGAGGCGGAACTTGTCATCCTGGAACGTGCCGGGCTCGATGGCCTCTGCGCCGACTCCCAGATACAGGAGCCCCGGCTGAAACGTCTGGGGAAGAATCCAGACGGGCGCTCCTGCTGCTCCGAGAAAACTGAAGGCTGGATTCGCCGGCACGGAGACCCGCGCCTGCGGGTTGACGACCAGGACGGCTTCCCAAGGCTTGAACTCCGTCTCGGTGCCGTGATTGTGGACGTGAGGATTCCAGCCGTCGGCGACCGTGAAATCAAAGCCGATATCGCTGTGGACATCGGTCAGCCGGGCGTCCTCCCGGTAGGCGACGAAGCCATGGTAGCTTCCGTCGGGCAAGGTGTAGAAGCCGACCAGAGTGCCGGACTCATTCCGGTCCGTAATGCTCGGCCGGCGAGCTTTGGGGTGATCGAGAATCAATTCGATCTCCGAGAACTCGTCATCGTCGAGGACGTAACTGCGCAGAGCGTTCCCCGCGGTTCGCGCGAGAAAGGACCCGAACGCTTCACCGCGAGGGCTGAGGTGATCCACCGAGGTGTAGAACGAGCCGGGAACGCGCACGGTCGTCGTGTTTGTTCCGTCGTGGATATAGCCACTTGTGAAACTATTGGTCGTCGCGTCCACGACAGCACTCTGCAGGCGGTAGCCACCCACGACCCCATCGTCGGTGATCGTCAGGACTCCCGCCGCCACGTAGTCCGGGAGGGGCAGGACGGTGAGATTCGTTCCGTCCCGGGCAACGACCGGCACGTCCCCAAAGTCGCCGACCGCGTTGCCACCAAAGACTCCGGAGGCGTTGATGGACCTCAGGAAGACCTCGCTATGGTCGGCGAACGTAATGGCCTGACTGGTGCCTCCCTTGCGGATGAATCCGTCCGGATAGGCCTGGCCCACGATGGCGCCGGCATTGTTGATGGACTGGGGCGAGGTGCCATTGTAACCGGTGGGCGGAGTGAAGAGCTCAAAGCCATTGTCCATTCCGCGGCGGAACCCGCCTCCTTCCGCGAATTCGGGGCCATACCATTGGCCGATGATCTCGCCGCGGTCATTGAGTCCATGGGCGAGCGTATGGGGTTTTCCGGGGACGTCGAAAGTCGTCGCCAGGTAGCGGATCTTCGGTATGGGCCGTGCTGCCCGGAAGGGAAGAGTCGCTCCTTCGGCAGTGCGGTAGTAGCCGATGATCACGCCCTCGTCGTTCAAATCGGAGGGGACGGTCCACGTGGAATTCGGCACGTCGAAGAGCGTGTAGACGCCGGCTTCATAGATGAATCCATGGAATGAGGTCTCGTTGGTGCGACGATAGGCACCGACGATCACGTCGTTGTTGTTGATGCCGTAGGCGATTGTTCGGTCGGCTCCGGGAATCCGGAGTGCGATGTGGGCGTTGGTACCCCGCTTCCAGAATCCGAAGGTATCGCCGGCCCCCTGGCGGTATTGCCCGACCACAACCCCGCGGTTGTTCACGTCGTAAGCGAAGGAACGACTAGCCCCCGGAATGGCCAGCAGGGCGAAGTTTGTATTCTGCAGGGTGAAACCGAATGGTCCCGCGTCACCGAAAGCCGTGCCCGTGATCAACCCGGCATCATTGATGCCTGTCAGCAACGTCTCGGTAACGCCTTCCGCCGGGAAATCCACGACGGTGAAGTTGGTCCCGCGGAGAATGAAACCGCTCGTAAAGTCGAGTTCGCCGACGATCGTTCCGGCCGAATCGAATCCCCATGGCTGCAGGTCGGTTGACCCGGGCGGCATGGGCAGGGACACGACGTTGGTCCCGGTCGCGGTGAAGCCACGAAGGCTGCCCGTCGGCCCGTCAGCGGAATAGCCCAGGAGAACCCCGCCATTTGAGAGGGCAACCGCGCTGACATTGGTGACCCCGGCTACGGTGATTGGCTCGGCAGTGATGCGCCCAGTGAATTGGGCTGCGTGCAAGATCGGCGCCGCGCCAAGCAGGGCGGCTAAGGTTAGGATTATGTTCATTGTGCAATGGGTTTGGCTAACGGGGAGAGGGTCTCGACACGCGGTAGAAGCAGGCCGGCGCATCTGATATTGGAGACAGCAGAAGGGTTTGGACGGAGTTGGTGGTCTCGAATTGGGCAATCGTTCGCCACGCAACCAAGTCTTCCGAAGACTCCAGGATGTGAGGCTCGTTGGGTTCGCTAACCAATCGGCATGTGAGCCTCCCATCGGCCAAGGTCGCGCGTCCCAAGGCGGGCGGAGGGGTGAACGGTTCAGGTTGGGCCAGGAAGCGCATCCGGTAGAGCTGGCTCGGCGCGTGAATGGGGCCGCCGCCGGGCCCATTGGTCCCGAGGTCGCGGAGGGTGAAACCCACGGTGTAGGTTCCGGGCAGGTTCACCGCAAAGCGACGCCCGTGCCGGTGGCCGTAAGGATCCGTTCCCGGTCGGCCTGAGCCGTCGGTCAGCTTCCAGTTGTTCGTGCCGTTGACCGTTCCGCTGGGCACTCGGAAGGACGGCGTGTTGGAGCGGGTCTGCCAGAACGTGAATTCGCCTCCGGGTGGTCCCTCCATGTTCGTCACCTCCAGGTAGATTTTCGTCCCGGGAAGCGCTGAATCGGGGTAGGGGCCGCCGAATCCCGCCGTGGCTGGAAGGGCTCCGAAGACGATTTCGTTGTGGAACCAGCCCGCGTAAGGCCCATCGGCGGAGAGTCGCAATGGCACCGTCCAACCGGATCCGGCCTCAAACGCGTCGCCTTGGGCAAAAATCAGGGATGAGCCAATCGTCCGGGCCGCAGCGCCGGCGTTGATATGGGGGATTTCCTCTTGGGCCCTTGCCGTGAGCAGGAGCGTTAGTAGCACCCAGAGCTGCGTCCCCCACCGGTTGAAAACGGATGAGTGGGACTTCGTTGTGGGTCGGCGCAGATTGATCTGCTTTTTGGGGAGGTCAGTTCTCAAGAAATGAGCTGAGTTGGGGTGGACTCCGGTGTGGTTTCCTCCGCTTTTCGCCACGGCGTGAACGGGTCGGGCAACGCGAGCCAGCCGTCCGGGCCGAGGCCCATTTCGACGTCCGTGAGCAGGCAGGCATCCAGGAGGTCGGTGAGCCGGGACTGGTCCAAGTCCTGGCCGATGATGACGATCTCCTGCCGGCGGTCGCCCCAGGGCTTGCGCCAGTCCGCCATGATGTCGCGGACTTCCTCCTCGCTGTCGGGCCATTGGTTCTTCGGGGCGGCGGCCCACCACAGGCCGGCTCCCTCGGTGCGGCAGGCCGGGCCGGCCTGGCTCCAGGAACCGGCCCAGTCGTGGCGGGTCGCGAGCCAAAAGAAGCCCTTGCTGCGGAGCACTCCGGGCCACTCCGACTGGATGCAGCGCATGAAGCGCTCCGGATGCAACGGCCGCCGGGCGCGGTAAACGAAGCTGCCGATGCCGTATTCCTCGGTCTCGGGCGTGTGTTCCCCGCGGAGTTCCTTGAGCCAGCCGGGGGCGGCCTGCGCCGCCTCGAAATCGAACAGCCGCGTGGCGAGGACCTCGCCCAAGGGGACCCGGCCAAACTGGCTGAAAACCTGACGCGCCCGCGGATTGAGGGCCTTGAGAATGCCGGCCAATTGGGCGAGCTGGGCCGGGGTGACCAGGTCGGTCTTGTTGACCACGATCACGTCGGCGAATTCCACCTGCTCAACGAGCAGGTCCACCACGCAGCGGTCGTCGTCTTCATCACGGCTTTGGCCCCGCTGGATCAGGGAATCGGCCGACGCGTAGTCTCGCAGGAAATTGAAGGCATCCACGACCGTTACCATGGTGTCGAGCTGCGCGAGATCGTTGAGCGTCCGCCCCTGCTCGTCCGCGAAGGTGAAGGTCTCGGCGACCGGCAGCGGCTCGCTGACCCCGGTGCTCTCGATGACCACCTGATCGAAACGCCCTTCCCGGGCGAGGGCAGCCACCTCCTTGAGCAGATCCTCCCGCAGAGTGCAGCAGATGCACCCATTGCTCATCTCCACCAACTTCTCCTCAGAGCGGTTGAGCGCTGCGCCGCCCCCTTTCACCAGCGCGGCGTCGATGTTCACCTCGCTCATATCATTGACAATGAGCGCGACACGGCGGTGTTCGCGGTTGTGCAGGATGTGGTTCAGCAGCGTCGTCTTGCCCGCACCAAGAAACCCGGAGAGCACTGTCACAGGCAGTGGGGGCCGTCGGTCCTGAGAGAAAGCGGCCCCAAGCCAGTCAGATTTGGAATTCGTCATAGTGATGAGAGATCTTCGATGCAACGTGCCCACAAGCCTTCCGCCGGAAGGCTCGAGTAATGCACCGGGACGCAGCGCCACACCCGCAGGCGAATCGTCTCAGAAGCCTGCGGCGCTGCGCCCGGTAAGGGATTTGAATGGGGGCCGGTGCGCTGGCGTTGCCAGGCCGGACACTGGATCTCCGTCTCCGGGATGATAAGCGACGCCTCAACCAATACAGGCTCGAATCGGAAGCCAGTGATAGAATCAGCTGACGAGTCCATCTTGCCCTGCGGAAAGAGCGTGATGGCACAATGATCCTCCCCCTCCCCATGGACTGGATCTGACTCGTGATCACAGTCGGCGCCTCCATGAAGCTCGCCGGCCGACTCCACAAACGCATGAAGCTGGCGATGCGCAGCGGCATCGGCCGACAACCAGAGCATCAACGTCATCAGGCCAACCAGCAGCCCACTGAAACAGCGCCGGTATCCCTCCAATTGGTTGCCACGCCTTCTCATCGCC
>CAJAHH010000071.1 GCA_903939515.1 uncultured Verrucomicrobiota bacterium | reverse complement strand
CGAACGGTGAGTCTGCACAGGGTTGGACGCGACAGGCCTGTAGGCCAGACGCGAACCAAAGCTCTTCGAACTGAATGAACACCGGACGGAACTGACGACTTTCTGGATCCCGTGGTAAAGCGGGGTTGGGCATAGGACGTGGTGCGAGAGCATCGCGTCGACGAGAATGGAGCGAAGCTCCAGGAAACGAAGCATGCTAGAGCCAGATGGGTGACTGAGCGGATCGCCCACGCCAAGGCGTGGAGATCCAGATTCAACGACCGATTGAGCAGGATCGAATACCAACCGCAAGAGGGCCTCGGCCCTAGAGAAAAGCACCTAAAGAAGAAAATTTGGGGACGGAGACGTTTTATCGTTTGACGGTGTGCACTAATGGGCGACCCCGGCGGTGGTAGCGACCCCGGCAGGGTTAGGGGGGGAGGATTTCGAGGATGTCGGCCAGGGGGCGACCTTCGGGGTCGGAAAGGGTGTTGCGGCGGCCGTAGAGGGTGGCGGGGCCGGAAAGGCCGAGGGCTCCGCGGATGCGCTCGTCGGCGTCGGTTCGGAAGAAGGCCGAGGGGCAGCTGCGGTAGGCGATGCCCCACGCGTTGAGGATGCCACCCAGCGGACGGTGGCCCTCGAGGATTAGGCTTCGCCAGGGCTCCGGGAAACGCTCCAAATAAACACGCGTGGCCCCAAATTCAACCGGACGTCCCGAGTGCTCCAACTCCAAGGCCACCATGCGCCGGTAAATGCCGTCCTGGGTGCTGCTGGCCCACGTGCGCAATCGAATACTGTCGCCATGATGCGCCTCGAGGGTGCGGGTCATGTCGCGGTCGTGAACCAAGAGGCTGCCGTAGGGCTCGGGCACTTCAGAGCCGGCCAAGATCTCCAATCGCGGCAAGACAGCACCGGATCCGCCGTAGATTTCCCTCAGCGGTTGCAACAAATCCGATTCCGATGAGGCGAGGCTCATTGAGGTCAGTTTGACTGGATCACCGAACGACGTGAGGGCCCCTGTGATCCGCAAAGCCCATCGTCTTCAGCGCTTCTCCAATTGAGAGATGCGAGCGGTGATCTTGCGGATCATGAATTTTTGAAGGGGTTGCTTCTTGGGATCAACAGTGGCGAGGGCCGCTTCGATCTTGGCGAGTTGCGCTTTCAGACCCGCAGCATCTTTCTCGCCCTGGATGGCTGCGGTGATTTGTCGCGCCACGGGCTTTTGCTCCGGCGACAAGCCATTCATGTCGGGGTCTTCGGTCGAAGAGCCAGAGCCAGCCTTGCGGGTGTACACCGCCACGGCCCGGTTCTCTTTCTTAAAGTACTGACCCATCACCCGTTTCACGTCACTGGCGGTGACGGCCTGGATCCGGGCGCCGGCCGTATTGACCTCGTGCCAGTCGCCCAAGCCTTCATTGAAGATGAGTTGGAAGAGGATCGGGGTATTGGCTGAAAGTTTGCGATACTCAGCGGCGGCGAAGTTGTTTTTCACCTTCTGCAATTCCTCAGCGGGCACGTCTTCGGTCTTAAGCCGCTCCAGTTCTTTCTCGATGGCTTTCTCAACGTCGTCGGTGGTGTGTCCGTCCTTCACCTCGGCGGAGATATCGAAGGCACCGGCCCACTTGCGGGAGTCTTGTTGAGCCGACACCTCGGTGGAAACTTGGGAGCCCAAGACCAAGCCTTTGTGGAGGCGACCGGTGCGTCCGAGCAGGAGCTGCTGGACCACCTCCAGCGGGTAGCTGTCTTTGTGACCAAAACCCACGGTCCGCCACATCACCTCCACCTGAGGATTGGTTTCAGCCTCGGCGTAATAACGTTTTTCGCCCAGCGACGGAATCTCAAGGGTGGTCACCTCGGGCGGAGGCTGGCTGCCTCGCGGGATGCGCCCGAAATAGCGCTCCGCCATGGGCACGGCTCCGTCGGCCTTGAAGTCACCCACGAGAATGAGCGTGAGGTTCTGCGGTTGGTAGTACAGGGCGTAGAATTCGTCGGCCTGTTTCTTGGAAATGGCCGGGATGTCGCTGGGCCATCCAATCACCGGCCAGTGGTAGGGGTGGGCGTCCCAGAACATGGCATTGAACTGTTCGGCAAATTTGCCAATCGGGGTCGATTCGGTGCGCATCCGCCGCTCTTCGAACACGACGTCGCGTTCGGCATAAAACTCGCGAAACACGGGCCGGAGCAGGCGCTCGCTCTCCATCCACATCCACAGCTCGAGCTTGTTGGCCGGGACGGTGATGTAGTAGGCCGTCATGTCCTCGGAGGTGAAGGCGTTCATGCCCGAGGCGCCGGCCGTGGTGTAGACGCGGTCGAACTCGTTCTTCACGAGCACCTCGCGCTGGGCGTCGATGAGCTTCTTAAACTGAACCTCGAGTTCGCGGTGCCGGGGGCTCTTGGACTCGGGGCTAGTGATGTCGGTGACATCTCCGCGACGCAGGGCGGCCCGGAGTTTGGACTCTTCAACGCGGATCTCTTCGCGCAGGCGTTCCTGCTGCTCCATGATCTCCCGGTCCTTGACGGCGTCTTTGGTGCCGAGAGTCGGGGTACCCTTGAACATCATGTGTTCGAAGAGGTGAGCGATGCCGGTCATGCCGGGCTTTTCGTTGGAGGAGCCCACGTGGGCAACCCATCCGCCGGAGATGCGTGGTTCACCCGAGCGCTCCACCATCAGCAGTTTCATGCCGTTGGAGAGGGTCTTCTCGGTGACCGGAATTTGCTGGGCCAGAGTGACCCCACCGATCCCGATCGCGAGGATTGCCGCAAAAACACCTCTACCCCGTCGCTCGGATCTCAACGTCGTCGCTATCACGCGCCCAAAGATGCAGCGCCAGCACCCTGAGGCAACGGCAGAGATGGATGGGGCACCCGGCACATCAACGATTCGGTAGGGATCGTCGTCTAGGGCGGGTATTCAAAGGGAGGACCGAGAGACACCGTCCCTATCGATACGGTCCCTATGGATGAGCTCAGGCCCCGAGGGCTTACGGAGTGAGAACAGTGCGACCGAAGTGTGTCATCACCGGACTACGATTTTGACGGGGAAAGGAATCTGGGTCGGGGTGAATGAACCGATGGAAGGGTGCGTCGGGTTGTGAGTGGATCCCAGATGGGCTCCCAGCCCGAAGACTGAATGAAACCTCCCGACCTGGACTTGGAATCCGGTTCCGCCGCTTCGCCGGAGGTTCAAGAAACCCACTTCCATAAGGCAGACCTCTCTACAGGGGGTGCTAATGAGGTCAATGGGGGTCTCGGCGGATCTGTCACTGAGGCCGTCACCGAACTTCCGATAGCGAGTTCTTTGCGGGATTCTCAGAAAAACCCAGAAACTCAGGCAGGTCACGTGTCCGAGTCCGGTAACCCTCAGGATAAGTTGTTTCCATCGGCGAACACTCCCGAGTTTTCTGAGAAGCCCACAACGGTCCCCGAGAAACACGCCCGGACTGCACCATTAGCCCTCACGAAAAAACCAGTCCCTCTCGCAGAAGGCGGCGGCCTAGAACCCCTTCGGTTTGGGGCTTCCGTTCCCGTGGCGGCCTGTCAATCCTCTCCGCTAGTTCCGCGACCCCTGCGTCAGTTGGGTGCGGCTAAGGTGAACGCCGCCTCTACTCCATCTCGAATTCGGGTCACGGTTGACGGAAAAGGTTTCCGACTGGGACCCGCCAAGTTCCACGGCAAGGGGGTCACCTATGGCCCGCTGGCTCCGGGCAACGATGGGCTCACCTTCAGATCGCCCGACTTAACCCGCAGCGATTTCACACAAATTCAGGCCCTCGGAGGCAATCTCCTGCGAGTGTACCATGTGCCGCCCCGATGGTTCCTCGACTTGGCCCATGAGCATGGACTCAAGCTCTTGGTGGATGTCCCCTGGAACCGCCAGCAATGCTTCCTCGATTCAGCCGAAGCGCGCCAAGAACTGGTAGAATTAGTCCAAGAGGCCGCCCGACGCTGCGCCGGACATCCGGCAGTCTTCGCCCTGAGCGTCGCCAACGAAATTCCCGCTGACATCGTCCGGTGGAGCGGCGCCGCCGCCGTGGCCGCATTCCTCGACGATTTGATTCGAGCCGCCAAAGCCGAAGATCCGGAATTGCTCTGTACCTTCGGCAATTTCCCCACCACGGAGTTCCTGCAAGCCGAGTCGGCTGACTTCCTGTGCTTCAATATCTACCTGCACGACCGCCAGCCCTTCGAGAACTACTTGGCGCGCCTGCAAATGCTGTCGGACACCCGGCCGCTCATCCTGGGAGAGATTGGAGTCGACACTGTCCGGGAGGGCGAGGCCCGGCAATCGGAGGTGCTTCACTGGAAGATCGAGAGTTCCTTTCGCAACGGCTGCGCCGGCGTGGTGGTGTATGCCTACACCGACGAATGGTGGAATGGCGGAAAACTCATCGAGGATTGGGCCTTCGGATTAACCCGCTCCGACCGAACCCCGAAGCCCGCCTTTGAGACGGTCCGCCAGCAGTTTGCCATCGCACCGTACTTTCCGCTCCCGACCACTCCCCGGGTCTCGGTGGTGATCGCCAGCTACAACGGAGCCACCACGCTCAAGACCTGCCTCCAATCGCTCGAACACCTCAATTACCCCAATTACGAGGTCATTTTGGTGGATGACGGTTCCACTGATGCCACCCCGTCCATCGCCGCCCTCTTCCCCAGCATCGTCAGCCTTCGGCACCCCAAGAACCTCGGCCTGAGCGCCGCTCGAAATACCGGCATCGAAGCGGCCACCGGAACGATTGTCGCGTTCACTGACTCCGACTGCCGAGCCGATGAGGATTGGCTCTTTTTCCTGGTCGGCGACCTATTGCGTTCCCGCTTCACGGGCATCGGCGGTCACAACCTACTCCCCCCGGACGACTCCCCCACAGCCGCGGCGGTCATGGTTTCTCCGGGAGGCCCCGCCCACGTGATGCTCAACGACCGTATCGCCGAGCACATCCCCGGCTGCAACATGGCGTTCTACCGGTGGGCATTGCGGGAGATCGGCGGCTTTAACCCCATTTACCGTAAGGCCGGCGATGATGTGGATATTTGCTGGAGGCTCCAACAGCGAGGCTACCAAATCGGATTCAGCTCAGCCGGTTTCGTTTGGCACTACCGACGCAACACCGTCGCCGCCTACCTCAAACAACAGACCGGCTACGGCGAGGCCGAATCCTTGCTCGAGCGCCGACACCCCGAGAATTTTAACCGCTTCGGCGGATCCATGTGGCACGGCCGCATTTACACATCGGCCAAAATCGGTGTGGAGACCCGCCGACCGGTCATTTATCACGGTATTTTCGGCAGCGCCCCCTTTCAAAGCATCTACACCCGGGACGCCAGCCTCACCCTGGTTGTCGGCACCAGCCTCGAATTTCATGTCCTAGTCACCCTGCCCCTACTCGTCGTCAGTGCCGTAGTGCCCTTCGTCTGGACGCTGGGCGTGGCCAGCCTTCTCTTTTCTCTAGGCCTCTGCGTGACAGCGGCTCTCCAAGCGGAAATCCCGTCTAGTAAATCGCGCTTCTGGTCGCGGCCGCTGGTGGCCCTACTGTTCCTCTTGCAACCCATCGTGCGCGGCTGGGCTCGGCATCGCGGCAACCTCCTCGGAAGCCAAACGCCCTTGAGCGCCCGGGAAACCCTCGACTCGCTCAGCCTCGCCGATCGCACCGGAGCACTGGACCACCTGCTCTACTGGGCCGAGCACGGTCTCGACCGGATGACCTTCCTCGCCCACATCCTAGAACGATTAGATTCGCTGGGCTGGCAGAACAAACCCGACGCTGGCTGGAGCCCCTTCGACGTCGAGATCTACGGATCCCGCTGGGCCCGGTTGCAATTGCTCACGGCAGTCGAGTTCCACGCGGGCGGCCGCCGGATGCTCCGCTGCCGGCTGCATTCGGAGTGGAGTTCGTTTGCCCGAGTCATCTTCGCGACGGTGGCCGGCACCTTGTTGGTCTTCATTGGAGTCATGAGCCGACTCCCCTTCCCTGAATCCATTGCCACCAGCCCGCTGAGATTTTGGCCTTGGTTCAGCCTATTAATCCTCTGGCCCCTGGCCTGGAAGCTCAACGCCGCCAAGCGTGACCTACACCGCCTGGTCGTCTGCTTCCTCGACGGCTGCGCCAAGGAATTCCGCTTTGTCCGAGTGCCACACGACCGGGGTTGACCCTCAACCTCCCGGTCCTCGAACCAAAGCACCCCGGCCCACCCGAACCGTTCACGAACCGTTCATCCCCCGCCCCCCGGAGCCTGTCCCCAAATCCCCATTGTCGCGAAACCTGACCAAGGCAGCAGCGGGGCCGGGCTGGAGCGAGCACTGGAAGCGATCACCCCTTACCATCGCGCACAGCGCGAAAGCTCCCCCTCCTCCGAGCTTCGCTGCGAGCGCAAGACCGGTCCCGCGAAGCCTCACCCGCCCTCACACCCAACCCTCCGCTAGTGGTCTCGACCCCATTGAAAAATAAGTTGGAGTGTCCCCTTTTGTGTAAATAGGCGGGACCGACCCCGCAACGTCAACTTTCCAAGGCAGCAGCGGGACCGGTCCGGAGCGAGCATTGGAAGCGATCCAACCTTCCCCTCGCGCACAGCGCGAAAGCTCCATCCTCTCCCCGAGCTTCCCTGCGAGCGCAGGACCGGTCCCGCGGAGCCCTGCCACAACCCGACGACTGCCCTCACTTACTCCCCAACTCGTTGGCAAGAGGAGCCCTTCAAGAATAGTAAGCAGTGTCCCCTTTTGTGTAAATAGGTGGGACCGACCCGAATGGCAGTTAGATAGCGACCAATGTTTTTGGGGTATTCTGAGGTGAGGTGGGTTTGCGGTAGCGGTTCTGGTGGCGGATCTCTTGGAATTCGCGTCGGTGGCAATTGAGCAGTTGGTAGGGCTTTGGTCTTCGTTT
>CAJAHH010000070.1 GCA_903939515.1 uncultured Verrucomicrobiota bacterium | reverse complement strand
TTGGGGCACGACCGACTACCAGTTGCTCTTCAACGCCCTGAAGCGTTCTCCGGAGTTCCGCTTGCTCTTCGCCGACCGCGTCCATCGGGCTTTTTTCAACGAAGGTCCCCTCACCGACGAGCGCATCCGAGCCACTTACACGGCGCTCCGATTACGACTGTCTCCATCCATCCCTGGATTCTCGGATGTCATCACCCCGTGGATCAACAGTCGCCGACGGTACGTGACCAACGCCTTTCAAAAAGCCGGGTTTTTGGCCTCATCCAATGCCCCGGTATTGAACCTCTTCGGCGGCCGCGTCATGCCGGGAACCCGACTCACGATGTCCCGAAAAACCGGGACCATTTGGTACACGACCAATGGACTGGATCCTCGCGTGGCCTTCTCCTCAGAAGTGGCTCCTCAGGCCCGTCGCTATGCCGACGCCTTGTTGTTGCAACCTCCGGTTCAAATCCATGCTCGAACTCTGGACGGAACCAACTGGAGCGCTTTGGTTTCGGTCGGATTTCAAACCGCATCGCTGGCCACGGCGCTGTCCCTCTCCGAGATCCAATACCACCCGGTGGGCGGTGACGCCTACGAGTTCCTTGAACTCTACAATTCGGGTTCGCTGCCTGTGGACGTTTCGGGATTTCAATTCACTGGAATCCAGTTTCGTTTCCCCTCCCCGACCCTGCCCATCCCGGCCGGTGGCCGCCTCGTTCTGGCCAACGATTCCAATCCCGACGTCTTCCGCCAGCGTTATCCCGGCGTGGCGGTTTCTGGTTGGTTTGGAGGCTCTTTGGACAATGGCGGTGAGCGTTTAGAATTGAAGGACAAGGCCGGCCGCATCGTGACTTCCGTGGAATACGGTGACTCCCACCGCTGGCCCCAATCGCCGGATGGCCAAGGCCCGTCGCTCGAAAATAGAGACGCTCGCTTGGACCCGGACGATCCGACCGCCTGGAGTGCCAGCGCACCTGGAGGCACACCGGGCCTGCCACCGCTACCGACAGTCCCCCCGCGCGTGGTCATCAACGAACTGCAGGCCACCGGTTCTCCTGATTGGGTGGAATTGCACAACCCCAGTTCTACCTCCGTGGATTTGAGCGGTTATTCGCTGACCGACAACGACGATCCACGTCGATTTGTCATCCCCGGCGGTACCCTTCTCGGTCCCGGAGCGTACCGTGTGTTTCGTAACTCAGAGGCTGTGTCAGGAGGTCTCGATCGGCTGCCCTTCCCGCTGGATTCCGATGGCGAGACACTCGTGCTCTTGAACCCTTCTGGGGAGCGCATCGATGTCGTGCGCTTCGGCCCTCAGGTGGCCCAGTATTCACTGGCTCGGGATGGCGCCGGGCAATGGGTCCTCGGGCGGCCAACCCCGGGCACCAGCAACCAACCCCTGGCGGCGGCGGAACTGTCCACCGCACTAACGATCAACGAGCTCCAGATACTGCCCTCCCGAGGATCGCCTTGGATCGAGTTGCACAACCCCGACTGGCGGCCAGCCTCCTTGTCGGGTTGGAGCCTAGTCGCTTCCAACTCGGTAATCCCACTCAACCACGTTTCGTTCGTGGAGCCCGGCGGTTTTCTGGTGCTCACAGCCGACCGTAAAACGGGGCCCCGCCAACTGGAATTAGACCTGCCTAACCTAGCAGGGCAACTCGTCTTGCAGGATCCTTCGGGGACGGAGGTGCAACGCATCAGCTACACCAGCCAAGCCCGTGGCGGTGCTTTGGCACGAATCCCGGACGGGATCGGATCTCTTCAGACCTTGTCGTTCGGTGAGACCCCAGGCCTGAGTAACCGCCTTGGATCCCTGGGTCAGAACCTGAGGATTTCAGCCTTTTCGGCACGCTCAACTCCGGATTGGGTGGACATTGAAAATGTCTCAAGCACTCCCATTTCGAGGGTGGGCCTGCAATTAATTATCGATCCTCCAGGGCTTCCACCAACGGTCGTTTCTCTGGATTCCACCAGCCCACTGGCGGCGGGTTCTCGACTCCGTGTGCTGTGTGGAGCCGACCTGTCTACCGCTCTGGGTCTTTCGAACCTCATCACCACGCCCACCCGCTTGCCGGATGACGGAGGGAGTCTTCGCATTGAAAACGACGAGGGAAGAGTGCTGGACCGCGTAGACTACGGCCCGCAAGTGGCGAATCGATCAGTCTTCCGATCCAATGATCTCTGGTGGTTGGCAGCCGTCAACGGAACCAATACCCCTCCATTCACCGCAACCGCCTTGTCCGACGGCTCCACGCTCCGCATCAACGAGTGGATGGCCACAGGCGAGGCCGACGAGGAGTTCATCGAACTGTACAATCCGGACCCGCTGCCCGCGGATCTCTCTCGGTGGGTTTTGACCGATGACCCGACTGTTCGTGGTGTTACCAATCGGTACCTGCCCACACCCAGTTTTATCGCAGGCAGCGGGTTCGCCCGATTCCGAGTCGAGGGCAGCTCGTCTAAAACCCCGGGATCGCCACTGGCCTATCGATTGAGCGCACTCGGAGAAACTCTGCGTCTCATCAGCGGTTACGGAGGCGTCATCGACAGCGTGGATTACACCGTGCAAGACGTTGGCATCTCAGAAGGGCTCTTCCCGGACGGATCCACCAACCGCGTCCGCTTCCCGTCACGAGCCACGCCAGGGTTCCCCAATGTCGCCCCGGAAACCGACACGGATGGCGACGGTATTCCAGATCACTGGGAGCTCCTAAACGGACTGCGGCCCGACCTTGCCTCCGACGCCATCCTGGATGCGGATGGCGACGGACAATCCAACCGCGATGAATATTGGGCCGGAACCGACCCCCGCAACCCTACGAGCGTTTTCCGACTGTTGGTGACCCGTGATGCAACCGGTGGGTGGGTCTTGCGATTCACCGCACAGGCCGACCGGAGCTACACGGTGCAATTCTGTGATGGGCTGGGATCGGCCTGGTCTCGCCTTCAAGATCAAGCTCCTGGATCCCAGCGAGAAGAAGTGGTGATCCCCCTGCCCCTGGAGGCCGCTCAACGTTTCTACCGGGTCCTCCTCCGCTGAACAGAAACACACCAGCGAGGAGACTCTCAGCACTGAAGTTGAGGATATCAACCAACGGGTTCATCAGTTCGAGTTCAGTCTCGTAGAGGCGCTGATGAGTGAAAGCCCACCCCACCATTGCTTCATCCGAGAATCAGGTAATTTTCACGCTGACCGTCTTACGCGGTATCCCATCCACACCAGCAATCCCATTCCCAACATCGATAGTGCAGAAGGTTCGGGAATCACAGCCAACGCTCTCACTTCCCAGCCCGTCAATTTGCCTGTTCCACCCGCCTCCATATCTGCAACGAACAAGGTCCAGCGACCATTCGGATCTAGCTGGCCTAACGGGGTTAAGGGATCCGTTCTGGGCGAGGTGTCTAGCACCGTGCTTGGATCCACCCGCCGACCGTCGGGTTGCCAGGTCCCCATCACCGCGCCGACCGACTCACCCCCCAAAGAAACCCGATACCGGTGAACGTCATACTGGGCCGAATCACTGAAGGTCAGTTGAAAGCCCGAATCACTATACCCATTGGGTGAACTGCTCGAAGAACCCACCCGATTCATCAACACCGCCAAACGAAACTCCGAACCGGAAGGAGTTTCATGGAGCAGATAGGCATAGTAGTCGCCGTTGTAGGCTCCAAACTCGCCGCCCTCGACAGAGAGTCGAACAGTCACATCATAGGGAATACCCACCATCAAACCACTGATCTCGAAGGATCGTGCAATCCCCGAGGGATCATTGTCGGGGATAGCCATGCCCAGTCCCGACTCACCATAGCTGAAACCCAGGTTATGTTGGGCTTGCAACGAGTGACAGGTGACTCCGATACCGCAAATCAGAGCCCAGAGCAGAATACGAGGCGTGTTCATGGAATGGTTATCAAATCGGTTGTTCACTGGAGGATCCCTTGCAAGCGATAGAATCGGACTTGGGAATTCGTCTCCGGATCCAACAAGTCCAAACGTCCCACCTCATCGGCCGTCGCTTCGCCGAGATCGGTCCAAGGCACACTAAAATCCAATGAAGATCGACCCATGATTCGATACGTTCTACCGGGAACTGCAGCAAACCTCAGCTGAACACCGCGGGCTAAGGGCAGAACTCTCACCAGGTTTTGACCCAATCCGGTCATCCACTCCCGAGCAACCAAGTTCACTCGGCCGCGGGAGGTTTCCTTGCCATTGCCCATTTCATAACCGAAGGAATCGACCACGGAATCGGCCAAGCCCGTGGGCGGGGTATAGATGATCCACCCGCCATCGAGTCGGACGCTTCCCCCCTGGGTCGTCAGGGAATCGACTCGAACGAGCACCGCTAATCCCTCGGCAACAAAGTCATTGGCTAGGATTTGTTGCACCTTCCACTTGAGCGGTTGTCGGGGAATACGAACCAAAGAGTCGGCGTTGGCGATCACCCGATTCTGGATAACAAGAGTTACCCCATTGCTCGGGAGACTCGAGACACCGGAACGGTTCGAGGCCACCGCCGTGAACGCATGCTCGCCCGCGGACAACGGCGAGGTGGGAGTGAAGGTCCAGACGCCTTGACTATTGGCCAGTGTGGTTCCGAGAAGTTTGGAACCGTCATAGACTGTCACCGTGGCTCCGGCCACCGCCGTGCCCGATATTTGCGGTTGCAGGTCGGCCGTGGGGCTTTGCAAGGCGTGGACCACCGGTGCCGCAACAATCGCATCACGGGTCACATAGGCCAGAATGCCCGGATCGAAAATCGATCCCACCTTGGGATTATCATCTCCCCGTTCATTATCGACGAAGTAGACCTTCACTTCGTCGTACTCGGAATCCCCATCGGTATTCAAGAATTCGGACCCCGTATAGAGCACGTTGCCGTCGGTATCACGACGCAGGGCACCGAGCGAATTCGTCAACGCTGTCTTGAGGAACTCATACCGAGTTCCATCCGAAGCAGATTTCACGAACGTATTCACCCGGCTTCCCGCGGGCAGGAGGAACCTCACAATGTTTTGCCGAGCAGCAAATTCGGCACGCACCGCCAATTCGAAGGCCGCCTGCTCCACGGCAGATACCGAACCTTTCACCTCAATGGTGGGTTCCAAAGAAAACCCGAGCAGACCCATATCGGTCCGCAGTTCATTGACTTCTGATCCTCCGAGGACCGTCTTCACAGCATTCCGATCATCGACAGATACAGCACCCACTTCGACACTGCTAATCTTGAGAGTCGCACTCAATTGCCCACCGTCCGATGACGCCTTATCCAACGCTGCCAAATGCGGATTATCCGGACCTGTGGCCGTAATCGAGAGGTAGGTTTTTGGATCACCAGGATCCGAGTTAAGTACGGGCAAAGAGGCCACAGAGTTCTGCTTTGCGTCATTGATACCGTCCCTGTTGCGGTCATCGGCGAAGGCCTCGGTGAAGTTGTCCACGCCATCGCTATCAAAATCCACGGTGATTCGAACGAAGAACTCCTGACCCAGACCATTGGCCTGAACCAGCAACTTCATATCTACGGTAGAAACAAATCCTGGGGGCACTGTCACCTGCACCGAGTCACCTTGGACCCTGGCCACAATGCCCATGGCCGAAAGCCCATCAGCGTTGCCGATCGAGGCGGACACGCCACCGCCCTCAGGATTGACGAAATACTCGGTGATCGAAAACACACCGGAACCACCCTGCTCATCCACGGTCACCGACCAATTCAGATTTTTACCGAGCCGCAACTCCGCGGGTTCAACCACATTCGAGACCAACACTTCCACAGGTTGGATAGCCTCACCCCCTCGACCATCCGTCACTACCACGGCCAACTGATAACGGCCCATGAGGTTGGCATCGGTGGGATGTTCAAAGTCAAAACCCTTCCGGGCACTCACCCGGCCCGAGCTGCTCATCTGAAAGAAGGCTGCATCGCGACCCACCAAACGATACGACATTGGATCGGAGTCGGGGTCCGATCCACGGGCTGCAAAAGCAATGACGCGATTTTCAGGAAGCACGATCGAAACTGTTCCATCGACCACCTCTGCAGGCAGCGCTCCATCGGGGGTGGATTCGTCCGCCACCCAGACTACGACCGTGGGTGTCCCGTTCGGTTGGATGACTGTCCCCCTCAATTGCACCAGGAGTGTTGTCTGCACCTGAGCACCTTGCAGATCGGTGGCGGTGATCTTGATTTCCGCCGTCGATACCACCGCCGACAAACCAGTGATCCGGAGCTCATCGTTGAGGGCGCTGGCGCTCAAAACAGCCCCGACAAAATTCACTGTGTAAGACAATTGAGCCAAGTCATCCGGATCCCGATCCGCAAAAAGCCCAGCCAGGCTCAATGTCATGCTCTGGTTCTGAGCCAATGAGATTGCTGGCACCGTCAACGCCTCTGGAGCGTCATTCACATTACGAACGGCGATGTAGATAAATCCCGATGCTGTATGGAGGACCGAACTGCCATCGGCGCTCAACATGTCCACACGGTAAGGTACGGTTGCGTACCGGAGTGCATATTCATCTGCCGCCGGAACAAACTGAACTTGTCCGGACACAAAGTCCTGCAGTGATACCGTAACCGGAGTGTTGGAACTCGGGGATACCACCGTTCGCACGCCCTGGTTCTGGATGGAAAGAGTTCCTTTAGAGTTGCCCTGGGCATCCACGGCAGGGCCCGTCAGCACCATGCGTCCAATGAGATTTTGGGTTCCCAACTGATCCACGCTAAGCGTCGTCCCATCTCCAAGAACGAGCGCCACCGGTTGGCTGGCATCACCCGTCGCCAAAGGTCCACCCACGTCTTCGTTCAAGATCAGGAAGTAGGTCGGATTGAGGCTCAACTGAAGGGACGGGCGAACCACGGCCACTTCAAAGGTCGAGGTTGCCGACAAGGGCGACACACCGGAGTCCGTGGCCGTCACCTGAACCGAATAAGTCCCCTGGGTTGACGGGGTTCCGCTAAATGTCCGCGTTTGCGGTTGGAACACGATGCCCGGAGGCAGGCCGCTGACGGAATAGGTCAACAATTGGCCCGCATCGACATCCGTGAACGCACCTGCAGGCAGCAACCAACTCGTCGCCTTTTGCAGCGTCAGCGACTTGCCCGGGATCGAGGCCGCCAGCACCGGGGCGTCATTCTGATCCAAGACGCTCACCACCACCTCGCGAACCGTGACCAAACCACCGTCACTCACTTCAATGCTCAACCGGTAGGTCTTTTGCGTCTCGAAATCGATGCTTTGGCTGGCGCGCAGGGCACTGCCGTTGAGATTGAATAAAGCATTGTCGGCAACACCCGGTACCAAGCGGTACTGGAAGACCGTATTCCGATCCGGATCAGAACCCTGAAGCGTTCCAACCACTGCATTCGGTCCTGCATTCTCCGTCACCGAAGCCCCGGTTACCACGAGCCCATCCGGCGGCTCATTTGCGTTGATCACCGTGACGGCCAATGACTGCTGAGAGGCGTTGCCTGATCCGTCGGTCCCGGCGATGACAACTTCGTAGATATTGTCCTGGTTGTCATCGAGTGGCGTTTCAAAATCGGGAGCGTTGATGAAGCTCAAGATTCCCTGATTACTCAGGGTGAATTTCGCTGCATCTCGCCCGCCGACCAAACTCCAAGCAACCGATTCATTGGAGGTAAACGCATGGATCGCGAGGGTGTTTTCGCTGATGGACTGTACCGACGACGGTCCAATGGTTTTGCCCGGACCCGATATTAAAGGAGCGATGACGTCGGTGAAGGTGACTGCCGCCTCAGTTTGGCTGGTCCCGCCATTCTTCACTTCAGCACCTCCGAGAGTGGCGACCACGATGCCCGCGCCGACGCTGGCTGGAGAGGTCAAGAGAGCGGTGTAAGTGCCATTTCCATGGTCGGTAACCGATCCGATCTGACCCACGCCCGATTTCAGTCGGATGACCACCGTGGAGCCACCAAGACCCAAATTATTTCCAACAGCATCCTTCGCCGTGACCGTCAGCAGTTGTGTGCTTTGTCCGTCTCCGGGCAGCAGAACTGTTGCAGGGGTCAGCGTCGAAATCTGAGCATCGGCCGCACCCACACTGACAGTGAAGGTGCTTGAAGCACCCCCCGTCAGCGTCCCGCTAGCCGCAGCCAGCGTGTAACCGATCCCCGGCTTGTCTACCGATAGACCTCCGAAGGTTGCGACGCCCGCGACAGCATTCACCGATGAACCACCCGTCAACGTCGCACTGCTGATGTTGTTGCCCAACACCAGCGAGACCGAACTCGTCGAAGTGGTCACGCGGTTCCCATATTGGTCGCGAACTTCAACCGTGACCGAAGGATTCATCGTTACTCCAGCCACTACGGACGACGGCTGAGTCACAAATGCCAACTGCGTCGCTGGGTCTTCCGCACCGGTCACGGTCACCGTGTAGCTCTGGGTTACCAAGGCTCCATCCCCGTCGCTCACGCTCACCGTGAACGTGTCCGTCACTGTCTCACCTGCATCCAAGGCCTCAATGGCACCCGCGTTCTTCGTGAACGCATACACGCCGGTCGCTGCAGTCAAAGTCAGCGTGCCGTACGTTCCTGCCTTGCTCACCGTGCCGCTCACGGCTGTCTCACTAACGATCCCATAGGTCAGCGTCTCCACATCCAGGTCTGATCCCGACAGCGTGCCAGTAAGACCCACATCCACCGTCGTGACCGACTGATCCACCTCAGTAATCGTTCCCAGAGTCACCACGGCCAGGATCGGCGCGTCATCTGCTCCGGTCACCGTCACCGTGTAGGTCTGTGAGACCGGGCTCCCGTCTCCATCGTCAACGGTCACCACAAAGGTTTCGCCGGCAGATTCGTTGAAATCCATGGCCTCGATGGCCGCTGAGTTCTTGATGAACTCGTAGTCGCCGGTGGTGCCATTCACCTTGAGTTGCCCGTACGTGCCATCCTTGGTCACGAAGCCACCCAAGACCGTTCCACCGGAAATCCCATAGCTTAGCGGGTCATTGTCCGCGTCCGCTCCACTCAGTCTCCCGGTCAACCCCAGGTCCGTAGTGGAGCTCGACTGGGTCACCTCCGCAATCGAACCGCCCGGAACCGCAGTGAGACTCGACGCATCATCGGCGCCCGTGATCCGGATCACATAATCCCGTTGCACCAGATCCCCGTCTCCATCGCTCACCGTCACCGTAAACGTCTGGGTGAGGCTGCTCGCCGCGTTGAGCGCCTCAATCGCTGCGGACTCTTTTGTGAAGGAATAGTCTCCCGAAGACCGGGTCACCGTCAGCGTGCCGTAGGTGCCGGTTCGGGTCACCGTCAGGGTGTCCCCGGAGACTGTTCCACCGACAATGCCATAGGTAAGCGGCTCCACATCCACATCAGTGCCTGCCAGCGTACCGCCCAGCCCGGACTCGTTGGTCGCCGACGATTGATCCACCTCGGTGATCGCCCCTTCGGAGATGGCCGTCAGGATAGCCGGATCATCCGCACCGGTCACCGTCACCCTGTAAGTCCAACTCACCGGCGATCCATCCCCGTCGGCCACCGTCACCTGGAACGTATCCGTGCCGCTCTCACCCACATCGAGGGCTTCGATCGCGGCCCTGTTCTTTGTGAACGCGTAGGCTCCGCTAATGGTGTTTACCGAGAGAGTGCCATAGGTACCAACCTTGCTGACCACTGCACCCGACGCCGTCCCACCCAGAATCCCGTAGGTCAGGGTGTCCCCATCGGTATCCGTGCACGACAGAATGCCGCTCAGAGCGCCGTCGATCGTGGCCGCCGACTGATCCAACTCGGCGATTGTCCCAGGGGTCACCGGCGATGGGGTCGGCGCGTCGTCCGCGCCAGTGACGGTCACCGTGTAGGTCCGGGTCACCAAGGACCCGTCGCCGTCGCTCACGTTCACCGTGAATGTGTCCGTCACCGTCTCGGTAGCGTCTAGTGCTTCAATGGCACCCGCGTTCTTCGCGAACGCATATGCGCCTGTCGCTGCTGTCACAGTCAGCGTGCCGTACGTTCCTGCCTTGCTCACGCTGCCGCTCACAACTGTCTCACCGGAGATCCCATAGGTCAGCGTCTCAACGTCCAGGTCTGATCCCGACAGCGTGCCAGTAAGACCCACATCCACCGTCGTCGAGGACTGATCCACCTCAGTAATCGTCCCCGCAGTCACAGCCGCTAGAGTCGGCGCGTCATCCGCTCCAGTCACAGTCACCGTGCAGGTCCGGGTCACCAGGGACCCGTCGCCGTCGCTCACGCTCACCGTGAACGTGTCCGTGCCGTTCTCAGTGGCATCCAGAGCTTCAATGGCTCCCGCATTCTTCGTGAATGCATACACGCCCGTCGCTGCAGTCACCGTCAGCGTGCCATACATTCCCACCTTGCTTACCGTGCCGCTGACGGCTGTCTCACCAACGATCCCATAGGTCAGCGTCTCCGCATCCATATCTGATCCAGTCAGCGTGCCGGTGAGACCCACATCCACCGTCGTCGAAGACTGATCCACCTCAGCAATCGTTCCCGCAGTCACAGCAGCTAGGGTCGGTGCGTCATCTGCGCCAGTTACCGTCACCATGTAGGTCCTGGTCACCACCGCGCCATCGCCGTCGCTCACGCTCACCGTGAACGTGTCCGTTCCCGTCTCAGTGGCATCCAACGCTTCAATGGCACCCGCGTTCTTCGTGAACGCATACGCGCCGGTCGCCGCTGTTACCGTCAGCGTGCCGTACGTTCCGGCCTTGCTCACGCTGCCGCTCACGGCTGTCTCACCAACGATACCATAGGTCAGCGTCTCATCGTCCACGTCGGCTCCGGCCAGCGTCCCGGTTAGCCCGGTGTCCGTGGTCGTCGACGTCTGGTCGTTCTCAGCAATCGTTCCCGCAGTCACAACCGCTAGGGTCGGCGCGTCATCTGCTCCGGTCACAATCACCGTATAGGTCTGTGAGACCGGGCTTCCGTCACCATCGTCGACCGTCACCACAAAGGTTTCAGTGGCAGATTCGTTGATATCCAAGGCCTCGATGGCCGCAGAGTTCTTGATGAACTCGTAGTCGCCGGTGGTGCCATTCACCTTGAGTTGCCCGTATGTGCCATTCTTGGTCACGAAGCCACCCAAGACCGTTCCACCGGAAATCCCATAGCCGAGCGTGTCATTGTCCACGTCCGCTCCGCTCAGTCTCCCGGTCAACCTCAGGTCTGTAGTCGAGCTCGACTGGGTCACCTCCACAATCGACCCCCCCGGAACCGCTGTGAGACTCGACGCATCATCGGCGCCCGTGATCCGGATCACATAATCCCGTTGCACCGGATCCCCGTCTCCATCGCTCACCGTCAGCGTAAACGTCTGGGTGACGTTGCTCGCCGCATTGAGCGCCTCAATCGCTGCGGAGTCTTTTGTGAAGGAATAGGCTCCCGAAGACCGGGTCACCGTCAGCGTGCCGTAGGTCCCGCTTCGGGTCACGGTCAAGGTGTCCCCGGAGACCGTTCCACCGACAATGCCGTAGGTAAGCGGCTCCACATCCACATCGATGCCCGCCAGCGTACCGCCCAGCCCGGTCTCGTTCGTCGCAAACGATTGATCCACCTCGGCGATCGCCCCTTCGGAGATGGCCGTCAGGATAGCCGGATCATCCGCACCGGTCACAGTCACCGTGTAATTCCAACTCACTGGTGATCCATCGCCGTCGGCGACCGTCACCTGAAACGTATCCATGCCGCTCTCGCCCACATCGAGGGCTTCAATGGTCGAGGTGTTCTTGGTGAACGCATAGACGCCGCTGGCGGTGTTCACGGTCAGCGTGCCGAAGCTACCCACCTGGCTCACCGTACCATCGGCCGACGTTCCGCCCTGAATCCCATAGGTCAGCGTGTCCCCATCGGCATCCGTGCAGGACAATGTCCCACTGAGGGCGCTGTCGGTGGTCGCCGCCGATTGATCCACCTCAGCAATCGTCCCCGGGGTCACCGGCGACGGGATCGGCGCGTCATCCGCACCGGTCACTCTCACCGTGTAGGCGCGCGTGATCAAATCACCATCGCCGTCGCCCACGGTCAT
>CAJAHH010000069.1 GCA_903939515.1 uncultured Verrucomicrobiota bacterium | reverse complement strand
TACCCTTGCCGCCACCCCCCAAACCCAATATTCTTAAATAACATTATTAGCACACTGAGAGGTTTCACATGTCAATGGAAGAAATAGAAATAACCGAATACACAGAACCATCTAAGACTGGCTTTGTCGCGGCAATCAAGAAAGGCTTCCGGGGCTACGTTGTCTGGAACGCAAGGTCCACCCGATCTGAGTACTGGTGGTGGACACTCTTCGCCTTCATCGTCGCAGCCGTGTCCTCAATCCTCGACTCTGTCATTTTTTCCACCAACACGGCGACGGGCATCGGTCCGGTGTCTGGAATCACTTCGCTTGCACTTTTCCTACCTGGCTTGTCAGTCTGGATTCGGCGCCTTCACGACACAGATCGCTCCGGATGGTGGACCTGGATCTTGCTCATCCCGATCATTGGGTTTGTTATCACGTTTATCTTTGCGCTGTTGCCGTCAAAAATGGGTCCCACTCGTTGGAATAACCGAATTCAAGAGTAGTTCACGTTGTACAAGTTATGGGGCGACCATTGGTCGCCCCATAACTTTTGTTGGGTCTTGATACAAATGGCGGCAGCGGTTCCAGCCGGTTGGGTTTTCCACCTGAACTGTCTATCTACTGAACGGTAATCAAACTCCTCGGCGGAGGAATGTCGCAGGTGTTCGGTGCGCTCCGACCAGCAAATCGATCTGCAATCCACCCGGCCACACTTGGCCCAGCTATCCCAGCGACCTTGACATGGTCAACTCCCCCGAGCCAAAGTCCATTGATGGTGGAACCAGCGGCGCACCAAGCCTCCTGTAGGTCGGCATTGGGGCCGGCTAAAACAATTTGATCAGCTGTCCCTTGAACCAGCATGAGCGGCAAGTCTGCAGGATACGGGGTTGGCGTCTGATCAATAAGTATTTGAGCCACGCGTGGATCTTCTACCGGGTTCTCACTGAAAAAATCTTGCTTAAATAAGTCGTGGCGAATTACACCTTCGACGAAAGAGCCGAAGGTGCATTCTTGAGCGAGTCGTTCGTAGTTGTTACGCGCCGCGTTATTAAGCAATCCATCAAAGAGATTCGGATAGAGAACCTGCCATGACCGAACAACGTCGGCTCCGATACCCCAGCCCGCAACCTCATCCCACTGACGTTCCACGATTGAGGTCAAGTTTGCGGCTGGCGCTACAGCGGCGACTCCTACAAGATTTAACTCAGGGGCGAACCGCTCACCGAGGTGTCCGGTCCATAAAGCGGTATGCCCGCCTTGTGAATAACCGTAAACAGCGAAGTCATTTCCTGCAGATGCTCCAGGGATGGATTGGAGAGCGCGAATGCTATTGACCGTGTCACGAACTTCCTGTTCTTTAATCAAATAAAGCTGTATCCCCTCAGTCCCCACACCATATTCGTCGGGTGCGACCACGGCCCACCCTTGGGCGATTGCCTCAGGAAGAAAGTTTTTTACACCAGCGATCGGATCGGCTGACCGAGACGGAGCACACTCATCACCCTGACCGGTAGTTCCAGCAATGTAAGCGACCACGGGCCGGGGAGTCTCAGACTTCTTTTCAGGAATGAATGCCATGCCTGCAGCCACGGCGGGTTTACCCTGCGAGTCTTCCGTCACGTAAAGCATGCGGTACGCCTGAGCATTGGCGACCTCGACACCGAGAGGTTCAAACTTAACCAGTGTCCCAGGGACCTCGCTGAACTCCTTGGGGGAGGTGTAAAACGGACCCAAGCGCGATTGGAGAGAG
>CAJAHH010000068.1 GCA_903939515.1 uncultured Verrucomicrobiota bacterium | reverse complement strand
CTTCGGGCTGCACTTTAGGGTTCTTCGACAAACTCAGCCTCGCCTGAGCACTTCCGAGGTGGGGCGATTTCTCCGAAAGCGCCGCGTCTGCGGGCATGGATCGCCACAGACACGGACCAACGCAAAGACGGACCACCGCAGACATGGACCGCCACTGAGCAGGACCGCCACAGCGCCGGACCGCTCGGAGATCGGTCCCTACCTCGGAGGCTGATCGGACTTGAGTGGAAACGCCCACTGGTAGGGCCACTCATCGGGGGTTGATGCAAGACCCTTGCGAACAGGGTTATTACGAATGTAAGTCCATTTTTCGGCAAGACTTTCATTGTTTCTAAGTCGGTGATCGAAAAAATCACGCTGCCAAACAACACCTTCTTGGCGCGCGAGAAAGCGTTTCCAGTTTTGGATCGTTCGTTGCAGGGAGGCTTCATGAGAAAATGAAACCAACGCATGAAGATGATCTGGCATGAGTAGCAACATGTGAACCCACCATGCACCGGAAGACTGCTGGTGAAGCAATGAACGTTCGATGGCTGAAGCGGTTTCGGGCAGGGCTAATTGATTCTTCCCGCGGGGGGAGCAGTTAATGGTAATAAAGAAGTCCGCGGCATTGCCCACCCAATTAGGAATAGCATGCGGTAAGCTCTTGCGATCCTGTCGGGGAGCGTTCTTGGATAACAATGGTTCGACAGGCTTCATGGGAACAGTTGGGTTGAACGATATGTTGAACGAACGGCTAGGACATCGGGCAAAGAATTAGGATCTTCCCTCGGGCTTGGCATGTTCTGGGAAGACCTTAGAATGGGGCAAGTTCTCTTATAGTGCCACTGTCTACAGCACCGGACCGCTCGGAGATCGGTCCCTACCTCGGAAGTCCTCGGACAACATCTGGGTGGCCGAAAAAACCACCTCACCCAAGAACCTTCGAGTTGGGTGATTTCTCTGAAAGCGCCAGGTCCGCAGGCATGGAACACCGTAGAGCAGGCCCGCCACAGCACCGGACCGCTCGGAGATCGGGCCCTACCTAAAAGGTAGCACGGCAACGCGACGCGGACGGTGCGTTGGGTGCCCAACGACTCGCCGACTTGCTTTTTGCAACTAGTATTTACATTTAGTCCGACTATTTGTAAATTATGACTCGATAATCTCGCGCCCATTCTGGCTCCAACGGATTGAGCAGTCTTGGCAGAAAGCCCCGATTGTTTGGCTTTCCGGAGTGCGTCGCACCCGAGACGCACCTTTGGCGGCAGCGGGACCTTGGCCGTAGCGCGCCTTGGAGGCGAACACCACAACCACTCGCGCGCAGCGCGAAAGCCGATCCTCCCCAGAGCCTACTCAGCGCGCGAAGGCCATGGTCCCGCGGAGCCCGCACCCGAGACGCACCATTCGAAGGCCTGTCCTACCTTGGCCGTAGCGCGCCTTGGAGGCGAACACCACAACCACTCGCACGCAGCGCGAAAGCTGATCCTTCCTAGAGCCTCCTGAGTCAAAATATCCCCAGGAGTTGGTTTTCGAAGCAACTGTCCGGATTTCGTCAAATCAACCCCGCTGCACGCTGCTCCATCAGAAACTGGCCAGGACTTCGCACCTGCAAACCATAGATCTGTGCACCAATGACTCGCTGGAAATCGGCCTCGTCGAGAGTCAAGAGTGCATCAGCATCAGCCCCAAGGGCCGAAAGAAGGACGGGCCGATCCTTGGCCTTGGGAAACACGAGTACTTTGTCGAAGGCGAGTTCGATGGGCACCAGGATTAGGTGCAACGACAGCGATGCTCGCCAATAAGCCGTCGCCTTTGGACCCAGCTTACGGAGGTTGCGGACTGTCTCATCCACGCAGTAAGGCGATGAAAGTAGGCGCCAACCTTGGGCAGCGGCATTCAAGAACAAGAAGCGCGATGCACCATCCGCTGAGCCGGCAGCAGCCAGCAGCACGCTGGAATCCAGAAACAGCTTCACTTCTTGGGATTGCCGCGAGGCGTGCCGGTGAACGCCTTCATCTCGCCCTCATCACGGGCAATCCAACGGGCCAATTGCGCCCTGGAGATGTCACGGACCGGGATGGCCGCAGCCGGTTGCAGGAAGATTCCGCCGTCGCGCTCTTCGACAATCACCAAGGGATTATCGATGCCTTCAAGGCCCAGCTTGCGGCGAAGGGACGGAGGCAGAGTGAGACCGCCGCGCTTGTTGATAGGCAGTGTCATTGTCATGCCGCCAATCTGCATTGCGGCATTGCGGAATGCAATTCGGCAGAGCCTGTCTCGGTGTGGGTGTGACGATGCGGCGTTCCTTCAGACCGCATCGGTTTGGTGTGTGTCGTACCCAGGGTTTCACCCTGGGCTGGTATGCCGTGCCCCGTTAGGGCTCTCCAGTGACCCGCTCAACCACCCCACGTGGCACAACGCAGGCGGCAAAGCGGGACCTTGGCCGTAGCGCGCCTTGGAGGCGAACACCACACCCACTCGCGCGCAGCGCGAAAGCCGATCCTTCCCGAAGCCTACTGAGCCGGGACGATTGAGTTGGATCGGTTGTGCTGGCTGCAGCTTCTTCCGCAATCACTTCGTTGTTCGCTCGTTACGGACCTCAATCGGTCCACGCCTCGCTCTCGCCTTGTCTTGCGAAAGAATCCGCCACGCCATCCCTTCCCTCCCATCTCAATCGTCTCGGCCGAGCGCGCGGAGGCCATGGTCCCGCGGAGCCCGCACCCGAGACGCACCTTTCGAAGGCTTATCCTACAGAGCTATGCGGCGTTCCTTCAGAACGCATCGGTTTGGTGTGTCGCGTACCCAGGGTTTCACCCTGGGCTAGTATGCCGTGCCACGTTGGGGCACTCCGAAGATCCACCCAACCAACTGACATTGCTCAACCCTAGCGGCAAGCGGGATAGAGGCTGGCCAAGCGATGTGGAGGGGTTCAGTCTGGCCGTGAATGATCCCCCGTACTCCGTCGTGGGCCAATGCGTGGCGGCATGCCACCGGCCGGTGGGCCGCTTGGGTTTACCTCGCGGTCGCCCTCTGCCACTGCAGCGCCCAGGCCGAATCCATCACTCTGCACACACGCTGGCGCACGGGATCTACCAACCTCTCGGCGGCCACTCCCCACGATGGCACCGTGACCTGGGATGCCGCCCGAACCGCCGTGGTGGTGTGCGATATGTGGGACCAGCACCATTGCCCCGATGCCACCGAGCGCGTGGGCGAGATGGCCCCGGCCATGAACGAGGTGCTGCTGGCTGCCCGGGCCAAAGGCATGCTCATCCTCCACTGCCCGAGTGATACGCTGAAATTCTACCAGGATCACCCGGGCCGGAAACTCGCCCAATCGGCACCGCCGGTGAAGACCGCAATCCCATTGCAGGGCTGGTGCTCGCGAGTGAACGACCTAGAGGCCCCTCTACCCATCGATGATTCCGACGGCGGCTGCGATGGATGCCCAGAATGCCCCGGCTACGGAGCCTGGACGCGCCAGCATCCGGCGCTAGAGATCCGCGACGGCGATGCCATCACCGATTCGGCCGAGGCCTTCTATCTCATGCGCCAACGCGGGATCACCAACGTCATCATCATGGGGGTGCATATTAATATGTGCGTTCTCGGCCGACCCTTCGCCATCCGCCAAATGGTCCAACAGGGCCAGAATGTGGTGCTGATGCGCGACATGACCGACTCGATGTACAACCACCGCAAGGCCCCCTATGTGTCGCACTTTCGGGGCACCGAACTGGTGGTCGAGCACATCGAGCGCTTCTGGTGCCCGAGCATCACGCGGGCCGACTTCACCGGAAAGGCGCCCTTTCGCTTCGCGGGCAATGTGCAGAAGAAAATCGTTCTGCTCATCGGCGAGAACGAATACCAAACGTGGGAAACCCTGCCGGCCTTCGCCGCGGCCGAACTGTCGGGCCGGGGCTATGAGGTCAGCACCGTGATGGCCCCGCCCATCGAAGGAGACCCCAATTTTGCCGACATCGAGCGCCTGCGCGACGCGGACCTCGTGGTGGTGAGCACCCGACGCCGGACGCCGCCCCAGCGACTCATCGACTTGCTCAAGGCGCATGTGGCCGCGGGCAAGCCAGTCGTGGCCCTTCGAACGGCCAGTCACGGATTCGATGCCACACCCAAAGCACCCGGATATGCCGCTTGGCCCACGTTCGATATCGACGTGCTGGGCATGAAATACGGCGGGCACTACAACAACAAACCCCCTCAAAGCCCACGCACGCTCATCGAAGGAATTGGGGACCAAGCAGGCCACATCGTGATGACCGGCGTCACCACCGCGCGGCAAGTCACCACCTCGCACCTTTACAAGCAGTCACAGCCCGCCGACACCGTCGTTCCCCTCATGCAAGGTCGAGTGGAGGGGCAAACCACTCTGGAGCCCGTGGCGTGGATTAATACCGCGCACCAACGGAGAGTTTTTTCTACCTCGCTGGGCAACCCGGATGACTTCGAGACGGCCTCCTTTCGCCGACTGCTGCTGAACGGAATCCTCTGGTGCCTGCGAGACCCCGTGCCGCCGGCTGAGGCTGCGATCTCGGGGAAACCCCCGGTGCTGGCTCCGAAAGAGACCACAGCAATCCCGCCCTCAAAACCGGCCAATCCCACCTCCACCAACACCACTGCTAAACCGGTGGCAACCCCGGCCCCCGCAGCGCCGGATCTGCCTCAAGAAGCCACTGCTAATCCTCTCAGCCCAGAAGCTTCGCTATCGCAGTTTCGAGTGGCCGACGACCTGGAATGGGAGCAGTTGCTCACCGAGCCCCAAATCGCCCAGCCCGTGTTCCTGAATTTCGACGAGCGCGGACGGATGTGGGTGGTGGAGTACCGCCAGTATCCCTCACCCGCGGGCCTGACGCGCATTAGTCACGATAGTGTGTGGCGCTCGGTCTATGACAAAGTGCCGCCGCCGCCGCCCAAACATTTCCCGGGCAAGGACCGCATTAGTATCCATGAAGACACCGATGGCGACGGGCGCTTGGACCGTCATTCGGTATTTGTCGATGGGCTCAACATTGTCAGCGCGGTCGAGCACGGCCGCGGTGGGGTCTGGGTGCTCAATCCCCCCTACTTACTCTTCTACCGCGACGCCAACCAAGACGATAGACCCGACGGCGATCCGGAGGTCCGGCTTTCAGGCTTCGGTCTGGAAGACACGCACAGTGTCGCCAATTCGCTGCGCTGGGGTCCTGACGGATGGCTCTATGGAGCCCAGGGCAGCACAGTGACCGCCAACATCTGGGTCCACGGCGTCGACGGTAAACCCCTCAATGCCAAAGCCCTCTATTCACAGGGCCAAAACATTTGGCGCTATCATCCTGAGCGACGCGTGTACGAGGTGTTCTCAGAAGGCGGAGGCAATGCCTTCGGCTGCGAGATCGACAACCGCGGGCGAATTTTCTCCGGCCACAATGGTGGAGACACGCGGGGCTTCCACTACCAGCAGGGAGCCTATTTGCAAAAGGGCTTCGAGAAACACGGACCGCTCTCCAACCCCTATGCCTTCGGCTATTTCCCGGCAATGGCCCACGACCGCATCCCGCGGTTCACCCACAATTTTCTGATCTATGACCACGGGGCCTTGCCGTCTCGATATAACGGTCAACTCTTCGGCGTAGAACCGCTGCAAGGACGCATCGTTCTGAGCGAATTCCTGCCCGAAAAATCCACCTTCAAAACCCATGATCTCGGGCATCCGGTCACTAGCGACGACCGGTGGTTCCGGCCAGTGGATATTAAGGTCGGGCCCGATGGCGCGATTTACGTCTGCGACTGGTACGACCAGCAGGTGAATCACTTCCGCAACCATGAGGGCAAGATGGATGCAGCCAACGGACGGGTCTACCGGCTGAAGGCGCGAGGTGCCTCTGCAATTCGGATCAACAATATGGGCAAGGCCAGCTCCGCGGATCTCGTCGAAGCACTCAAGCACCCGAACCGCTGGACTCGCCAAACAGCGCTGCGGGTCTTGGCCGATCGGAACGATGCGGGGCTAATCCCCGGCCTGACCCAGACGCTCTTCCAAAGTCGTGGTCAACTCGCGCTCGAGACGCTCTGGGCCTTGAACCTCAGCGGGGGTTGGAATGAGGCCCTGGTTCAACGCGCATTGACCCATCCAGAAGACGCCGTGCGGGAATGGGCCGTTCGCCTGACAGGAGACCTTCGTTCTGTTTCCGAGGCAGTGGCCGGAACCTTGAGCCGCATGGCCGTTCAAGAACCCGATCTTGGTGTGCGCAATCAATTGGCGTGCACGGCTCGACGACTGCCGGCCTCCGCAGGCTTGCCCATCGTCCTCGCCTTGGCCGGCCGATCCGAAGACGACACCGACCCGCGACAACCGCTGCTCTTATGGTGGGCCCTCGAGACCGCTGCCGAAAAGGATCCCACCGCAGTGCTGGGCTTGTGGCAGAACGAGGCCTTCTGGCGGCAGCCGTTGGTCGAACACCACCTCATCGAACGGATGTCCCGCCGATGGGCTCAAGCAGGAACCCAGCGAGACCTCTTGAACTGCGCCCGGCTCTTCGAACTCTCACCGAGTCGGGCCCACAGCCATCGCTTGGCTTCCGGCATGGAACAGGCGGCCAAGGGGCGAGCGTTGTCTGGCTTGCCCGAGGCGCTGCGCCGAGCCATGGCGCGCCATGGGGTCGGGTCGGCCGCCTTTGCGCTGCGTCAGGGCGACCCAGCCGCCATCGCCGAGGCGCTGAAAACCGTCGCCGACGAGACGGCCCCGCGGGCGGAGAGAATGGAGTTTTTGGCGGTGCTGGCCGAAGTGCGGGTTCCCGGGGCCGTGCCGGCCCTGAGCAAGGCGTGTCGCGGAATCGTGAAAGATGATGCACTGCGACAGGCCGCCTTGACCGCGTTGGCAGCCTATGACGATCCGTCCATCGCCCCGGTGGTTTTAAGTGTGTATCCCGCCCTGGGCCCGTTGTCGCTGCCCACAGCTCAGGCCCTCTTGGCCAGCCGACCGGCTTGGTCACAGGCCTATGTCCAGGCCATCGCCCGAAAGTCCTCCGGCTGGGCAGCACCGCCGATCCCGCCCCTGAGTGTTCCGGCGAGCATCGTCCGCAAAATCAAACAGCACCGGGACGGCTCATTGCAGGCGCTGGCCGAAGTCGTTTGGCCGCAAACCGGCAAGTCCACGAGTGCCGAACTCGAGGGCCAGATCCGCGAGCGGGCCGCCTGGATCCGTGAGAGCGCCGGAGACCCGTATGCGGGGCGATCGCTCTTCCAGACGAGTTGCAGTGGCTGCCACCGTCTCTTTGCACAAGGCGGCGAAGTAGGGCCCGACCTGACGGTCCACGACCGCACCGACATCGAGTCGTTGCTGCTCGCAATCCTCAATCCGAGTGCCGAAATCCGAGAAGGGTATGAGAACTACATGGTCGAGACCCGGGATGGCCGTTCGCTGGCGGGATTCTTGGTGGAGCAGAATGCGCAATCGATCGTACTGCGGGGCTTGGACAATCAGAACGTGGTGCTGGCCCGCAGCGAAATTGCCGAACTGAACCCAGCGGGATTGTCGCTAATGCCGGAGGGCCTGCTCGACGGTTGGAAACCGCAGCAAGTGCGCGATCTCTTCGCCTATCTCCGAAGCACCCAACCGTTGGTGGGTGAACCGCCTCAGACCAAGAAAATCCAACCGTGAGACTTTAACGCTTTGAGCCACTGAACCCACGACAAACCAGACCAAAACCCATGAACCCAACGCCCTGTTCCCCACGACCGGTCGAAACCGGATTCACGCTCATCGAGCTACTCGTCGTCATCGCCATCATTGCGATCCTCGCCGGCATGCTATTGCCTGCGCTGGCCAAGGCTAAATCGAAGGCCAATGGCACCTATTGCCTCAACAACCTGCGTCAGATCGGACTCGGTGTAGCAATGTATTCGGGCGACAACGGCGAGCGGTTTCCGCGATCCAAGAATTGGGGCAAGGTTTGGGGTAATTCCTTCCAGATCGGCGACAAGTATCACTACGAACTGCTAGAGCCGTATGTGGGCAAGAACAGCGGCACCAACCGAGGAAGCGCGGTGGTCACGGTTCAAAGCAAAAACACCCCGCCCTCACCCAGCACCTACGCCTGCCCTGTGGGCTTGCGCGGCAAGGATCCCGCTTTGAGCGGCGACAACTACCGCAACTGGCTGCGCGACAACGATTGGATCACCTATCCGTGGAACCACATCTTCCTGAAAAAAGATCAGTCGAGCTATGAAGTGGATCGCCCGGTGAGCGGGCGCATGACCTCCTCGGTGGCCTCGACTTCCACCGCGGTTCTACTTTGGGAGATGCCTTACTGGACACCCGCCTACGCACCGCACAATGGGTCCATCCAATTAGTATTCGCCGATTCCCACGCCGCCCCCGAAAAGCGCAACCTCAAGGAGCAGGACTGGTGGTCATTCCACAGCCGCCGCGGATGGGACGATAACGACCCCACCGGCATCGCCTTCAAGAACCAGTAATTCCTAGGCCAGTGTGGAGGCTGCCACGGCCACAGCGCCTCGATCCATCCGATCGAAACTTGGTGGAACCTCTACCACGGACACGGACCGCTCGGATATCGGTCCCTACCTAGAAGCAGAATCAGCCTGGGCGCCTCATCGGGCTACATCCCGGATTCCCGCTACAAACTCGGCCTCGCCTGAGCACTTCCGAGATAGGGGTAGGGATGGCCGTTGTCGGCCACCCCTCCCTCCGAACCGGACTGGCGGATTTCCCGCATCCGGCTCTCCAGTCGGTGAGTCACCCGCTTGCGGCGGGACTGGTACGTTTGGCTAAGGCTAAGGCGTATAGAGAGATTAGCCCGAGCTTCTCGAAGAACGCATTGGGATAGCGTTGATGGTCTAGGCCTCCACGACAAAGACCCTGGCGTTTATCGCGG
>CAJAHH010000067.1 GCA_903939515.1 uncultured Verrucomicrobiota bacterium | reverse complement strand
CGGCGCGTTTTGGTAGGGGAGTCTTTGATGATGGATTCCATGGTACAGGATTCCTCTTACTCTCTGTCCGAGAAATCGAAGCAACCTCAAGTGGCACCTGCTCTACAACACCAATCAGGTCCTTCCGGTCCCACTGAGCGTACTGTCAGACCCAAGTGACCTTTCCAAATCCACGCTTTTTTTCCGGTTCACGGTCGATCCCATCTCGGATTTTTTCTCAGAACAACTCGGCAAGTATGAGGCAGGGCTGATTTTCTCTGATAAGGGGAACCTCCACTTGGGAATCGGTAACGCCTGGAATGCATGGGGTTACAGTGCATTCAACGCGGCCGAAATGGGCTTTGGCAATGCAGACGAGGGAGAATTTGACCTTAATACAGAACTACCTGAAATCTCCAACCTGAGCAATTTTGAACCCCTCGATACGGGGTTCAACGCACCATTGTCGTCCGGGTCCAATTCATTCCCGGAGAAAACGACCAGATCACCGTCTGGATGGAGCCCGACCTCAGTGCCGGCTCCAACGAGCAACGGATGACCCAGAAACAGACGACAACCTTCCGGGCCGATGCCTCCTTCGACCAGATCCTGCTCAGTCACCGCGGAGGTGGCCACGGTTGGCGAATCGGCAATCTGGTGATTGCCTCACAGTTTAGAAACCTCACCGACGCGTATGTCTGGCAAAAACCTTTGATTATCGCCCTCTCATTGGCGGTGGTCAGCACGTTGATTGGCAGTGTGGGTTGGTTTAATTCCAAGCGTCGGGTGCTGCGTTTGCAACAAGAGCGCACTGTGGTGACGAAACAAAAAAGCGCCTTGGAAGAGGAACGCAAACGAATCGCCCGAGACCTTCATGACGATCTGGGTAGCACGCTCTCAGAAATTTCGCTGCTTAGCTCCATCGCTCTGTCCTCTAAAAATCCTGCGCAGGAACTGTTCAAAATCGAATCGAGGGCCCTCCGAAGCGTGGAGGCGTTGGAAGAGATCGTTTGGTCTATCGATCCCAAAGCCGACTCGGTCCAGAACTTTGTGGAACACGCTTCACGATTCGCAGAGGACTTCCTGTATGCCGCCCGCATTCGTTTGGACCTAATTAAGCCACCGGTGGTGATGGCCGAAACCCTGCAAGCGGGGGTTCGGCACAACCTGTATCTGGCCTTCAAGGAATCACTGAACAACGTCCACAAACATGCGAAGGCCGATCAAGTGCAACTACGCTTTGATCTCACCCCTGAACACTTCTCCCTCCATGTCTCAGACAACGGTCAAGGCATCTGCCCTTCGCTGGTCAACGCCGACACCGGTAATTCCCAGTCCCATGGGCTCCGCAACATGCGCGCTCGATTGGAATCCGTTGGCGGCCTCGTGTGCATCGATAGCCTACCCAACCGCGGCACAACGATCATCTTCCAAGTGCCGATCCAACTGCCTGATTCCGACCCAGCTGAAGCGAGGCAGTTGGGAGGAAAATTGATGGCGTAGCGGATCGTTGACTCATCCCCCGCCGACCTTCCCCGCTCCCCCGCTTCTATTGGGTCAGCGCCTCGCCGAGATTGAGCCAAGAGCTGGCCACCAACGACAGGGTCGTGGCCTGACAGACGGTCCAAGTGGTGTTCACCCGGTCGATCAGCGCATTCAACCGAAACTTGTTGTCGTCGGCATCTGCCCGGCCGAGGGCGCGGGGTCCAGCCCCACCGATCAGCCTTTCGTGTCGGGCTCGTAGTTCCCCAGCAGCTCACCGATCACCACCGTGAAGTTGAGGTTGCCGCTGCCCAAGTCTACGCCCGGCAGCCACTCCTGGTCCAACTCCGCCAACAGGGCTGGCACCTGCTCGGCTCCCAACCCGGCGTCTTTGAGCAAAATCACCGTGCCCGCCACGGTACCGTCGGCGAGGTAATGAAAGTCTACCGCCACTGCCTCCCGACCATCACGGACGGCCAAGAGTCGTTCGGAATGCGGGGTGCGCAGGGTGCGGGTCCAACGGAGGGGAGGCATAGGATTGGGGGGTATTTATTGGTGGAAAATAAATTGGAACGGAGAACAGGCATTGGGCAATCGCAGAAAACAACGGCGCAGTTGAACTACTAAGTCATCCAGCGAAGTCCGCACCAGAGCGCGCCCGCACCCAGACCCAAACCGAGGGCCAGGGGTACCAAGCATCCCTGCTTGCCGTCGGTGCGATAGCTCACCCCGGTGCCCGGCACCGAGAAGGTGGTGTAGCGGCGTCCTTTGGGAGTCACCGTGGTACGGACACCTCGAGTGCCAACCGACCATCCGACACCGGCCGAACTGGCATTAATCCGGAAGGGCCCCAGGCGAACGGATTTGCGGTAAGAGAATCCCATAGTGCCTCAGCGGAACCAAACCCATCGTGTCACCGACTTGAAAAATGGCGCGCCCGACAGGATTCGAACCTGTGACCATCCGCTTAGAAGGCGGATGCTCTATCCAGCTGAGCTACGGGCGCACGACTCCGTTCAACGGAGTGACCAAGGGTTACCCCTCGCCCCCTTCCCTGTCCATCCCATCGAAGCCCAGAAGTCAAAGATCCGATTCCAAGCGAGGCCCTCGTCAACAATGGGCTCACCGATGAATCGCACCTCAGCTCTCGCCCCTCCACCAGTGCTGAGCGCTCAGAGGTGACCGGCTCTCAGATGGGCCACATAATCCGCCACGGCTTCCTCCAGAGGAGTCGGGGTATACACGACGCCCGCCTGGGCGGTCTTGGCCATGCTGGCTTGGGTGAAATACTGGTAGCGATCCCGGAGGTCTGCCGGCATGGGGATGTATTGGATGGAGGCGGGCTGATCCAAGGCGGCAAAGGTCGCCTCGATGAGATCCCGGAACGAGCGGGCTCGAGCCGTGCCCAAATTGAAGAGGCCCGACACCTCGCGCCGTTCCGCGAAGGACAGCATCACCCGGACAACATCCTTCACATAGATGAAGTCGCGCAACTGACCGCCGTGGGCGTAGTCCGGACGGTGCGATTCGAAGAGTCGGACAGTCCCCTCCTTGAGGATCTGGTGATAGCCGTGCCACACCATCGAAGCCATGCGCCCCTTGTGCCCTTCCCCGGGCCCGAACACGTTGAAGAACTTGAACCCGACGCTTTGCACCGGCCGGGGAACTTGGAGCCGCTGCTGGTCTTCGACCCAAAGATCAAAGTCGTGCTTGGACTTCCCGTACAAATTCAGCGGCTTCAGTCGCGAGAGCTCGAGCGTGTCATCAAACCCGTTCTCACCGTCGCCATAGGTGGCTGCGCTAGAAGCGTACAGCAGACGCGCACCGTGGGCCGCCGCCCAGTTCCAGAGCTTCTGTGAATAGCCCAGATTGTTGTCGGCCAGGTAGTTCCAGTCGGTCTCCGTAGTGGAACTGCAGGCCCCGAGATGGAAAATGAGCTCGGGCCGCAAAATGCCCGCCGTGAGGGCCTCCAGAAACTGCGTGTGACTCAGGAATCGAACCCCACCAAAGGCTTCAGTGGCCGTGCCCATCGCGGGCTTGAGGGGGTGATCGACCGCCAGCAACTCCGACGAAGCGTAAAGTCCCCGCAGCGTCTTCAGCAATTGGCCGCCAATGAATCCGGCCGCACCAGTGACGACGATGCGGACGGGAGGCAAGCAATCGGTCCGGGAAGAACCCGAGGCATCAGTGTTTCCAGTCATGGGATTCATGGATCAGTCAGGGTGCGAGGATGGGCTTTGGGTCACATCTCGTGAAGCGGGAAGGCGGGCCGAAGAAGGAAGAGAAGGGCTCACAGCCGCCAGTATCGCCCGCTCCCCCACCCGACAAGCTGCTCCGGACTGAAGAACCCTTTCACGTCGATCAAGACCGGAGGCCGCTCTCCGCCGAGGCGACGCAACACTTCCAGCGGATAGTCCTCGATCAGGCAGCGGTGTTTCACGGCCAGGATGATGGCGTCATACGGGGCCCCGGCCTCGGCGGAATCGGAAAGCTCCACTCCGTATTCGTGACGCACTTCGTCCGGGTCGGCGTGCGGATCCACAGGCAGGCAATTCACACCGTAGCTGCACAGCTCGGTGACGATATCGACGACCCGGGTGTTGCGCACGTCGGGGACGTTCTCCTTGAAGGTCCAACCGAGGATCAACACCTTCGCGCCCTTCACCGCCCGCTCCGATTGGATGAGGAGCTTAACGGTCTTCTCGGCGATGAATTTGCCCATCGAGTCATTCACCCGACGCCCGGCAAGGATTACATCCGGGTGGTAGCCCAAGCTTTCGGCCTTGAAGGCCAGGTAGTACGGATCCACCCCGATGCAGTGGCCGCCCACCAACCCGGGGCGGAAGGGCAGGAAATTCCACTTGGTGCCCGCGGCTTCCAGCACGTCCAAGGTGTTGATGCCCTGACGGTCGAAAATGAGCGCCAGTTCATTCATCAACGCGATGTTCAGATCGCGCTGAGTATTTTCGATCACCTTGGCGGCCTCGGCGGTCTTGAGGGTGGGTGCGATGTGGATCCCCGCGGTGATGACCGATCCGTAGATCCCGGCAATCAATTGGGCCGTGGCTGGCAAGTCGCCGGCGACCACCTTCTTAATCTTCTCGATGGTGTGTTCGCGGTCGCCCGGATTGATGCGCTCCGGCGAATAGCCGGCAAAAAACTCGCGCCGCCAGGTCAGGCCGCTCTCCCGCTCGATCACCGGAATGCAGTCCTCCTCGGTGCACCCCGGATACACCGTGGACTCATAAACCACGGTGGTTCCCGCTTCGAGATGGCGGCCAATGAGCGTTGAGGCCTTGATCAACGGGGTCAGATCCGGACGGTGGTGCGCATCGATCGGGGTGGGCACCGTCACCACCACCAGGCGCGAGCGACTAATGGCCGACGGCTCGGTGGTGAACTCAATCGGGTGCCGGCGAAGCTGTTCCTCTGTCAGTTCCAGGGTTCGATCCTGCCCGGCCTGCAGTTCCCGAACTCGGACCGGGTTGATGTCGAATCCCAGGACTCGAAATCGAGAGGCGAAGGCCACGGCCAGCGGCAAACCCACATATCCCAGCCCGATCACACAAATCGACTCACGTCGGTCGGCAAAGGCTTCCAGTGTAGGCAGACAATGGGTCTGAGGACGCTCTAGATTCATGACAGTGATGCTCAACCGACAGCTCTCGCCGACACACGAGGAGACACGATGCCCCCATCGCGGTCGACATCTGAAGGGCCCAGCCGATGAAGGACGCGCGTGCCACAGGCCTTCGATTCGAGGGCTGCTGAGCCCTTAAAGCAGCACCCCACCGGTTCTGTGAACAGCCTTTTATTGACCTGGGTTCACACTGCCCTCCATGGCGCGGGTGCCTCGCACGGCGTCCGCGATATTAGCCGGCTCCCCAGCAGGAACGGCCGTCCCCTCCTCCTTATTGAACCGAACACTCACAATTTTGCTCACCCCGCGCTCCTGCATGGTGACGCCATAGAGCACATCGGCCATAGAGATGGTCCGCTTGTTGTGGGTGATGACCACAAACTGGCTGTGATCGAGGAAGCGCTTCAAGACCGCGGTGAATCGATTAATGTTCGACTCGTCGAGCGGCGCGTCCAACTCGTCGAGCACGCAGAAGGGCGACGGTTTGACCTGATAAATCGAGAATAGGAGCGCCACGGCTGTCATGGTTTGCTCACCGCCCGACAGCAACGAAATGCTCTGCAGCTGCTTGCCCGGAGGACGCGCGACGATGTCGATCCCAGCCTCCAGCACATCCTCTCCCTCCGTCAGTTTCAGATCGGCGCGACCACCACCGAACATCTCGGTGAACATGGCTTGGAAGTTGGCGCGGATCTTTTCAAAGGTCTCGACGAACAGGGTCTTGGTCTCGGTGTTGATCCGGTTGATGACCTCCATCAACTCGGTCTTGGCCTTGATCAAGTCATCGTACTGGGCCTGCAAGAACGTGTAGCGTTGCTCGGATTCTTCATACTCCTCGATCGCTACCAGGTTGACCGGCCCGATGTCGTCCACTTTCCTTTGGAGCGCATGGATTTGCGCGGACACAGCATCCCAATCGGTCGTCAAACCCTGCTGCTCCATGATCTCCAGCGGTACGACCTCGACCTTGGACAGTCCGTCCTCTGAAGGTTGGATCCGAAGCCCCGCAGGCTGGATGTCTTCAATCACCACCTGATACTTTTCCTGAATTCGCGCCCGAAGATTTTCTAGTGTCAGGGTTTTCTGGGCCAACTCCACTTCCAGTTGGCCCCGCTGTGTCTGAAGCAAGGCCACACGCCCCCGCCGCTCCTTCAACTGTTCCTCGCGGCTGTGGATCTCACCCTCCTGAAATTTGCGGTCACCCAACAACTGCTGGATTAATTCAGCCAACACGCCCCGCTCTCCGGCCAGGCGCTCAATCTCTCGGCGACACTGGCCGATGCCGGCTTCGAAGTTGGCGCGACGGTCCTCAAACTGCCCCTGCTCGGTCTGGAGGCGCTCAATGGCTGCGCTCAGTTCGCGAACGCGCGTCTCTAGCGGGCCACGCTGGCGTTGGTGGGAAGCCGACAACTGCTCCTCGGTCGCAAAGGCGATTTTGGCGTCGTTGAAAACCTGACTCGCGGCGTCCCGGCGGTTGCGCAGGTCTTCCAACCCACCGCTCAGTTCGGCCACCAGAGTGGTGGCGTAGAGTTCGCGTTGTTCCCATTCGGCCACTTGGGCGGCCAACGATTCCCGCTTCTGGACATTGCCCGCCTCCTGACTCGCCAAAATATCTAGGTCGCGGTCCACCTGGTTCAGGCGGACTTCCATGGCGCGCTTGGCGGCTTGTAGGGCGTTGAACTCACCCTGACGGGTGGCCACGGCTACCTCCTGCTGACGAAGTTCTACCCGCACTTGTTCCAAGGACAACTGCAAGGCAGTTTGCTCGGATTGCAGGGCCGATTGTTTTTCGGTGGCCTCCGCGAGGCTTCCCTGAAGCGCGGCGATCTCGGCCTGGAGTTCGGCGATTTGATTCTTGCGCCCCAAGATGCTGGCTGGTGCCTTGCCCGAAGCGCCTTGTGCTCCACCAGTAAACACCCCCAACCGAGTGAGAACCTCGCCCGTGGGCGTGACAAAGTCCCAGCCAGCCCATGCCCCAGCCGCCAAAGTCAGGGCGGTGTTCAAGTCGGGCACAATCAAGGTGCGACCAAGCAATCCCGCCACCAATGGCGAAACCGAGGTCTCGACTTCGAGCACCGACAGGGCAGCGACCACTCCTTCGGGCAATCCCGTGAGGTTCTCGGACGGAGCCGGTGCCAGGATAGACAACGCCGCAATGCTAGCGCGCCCCTTCCGATTGGCGGACAAGTCGGCCAGAATCTCCGAAGCAGCCTCGGGCTGCTCGGTGAGAACGATTTGCAAGTTGTTGCCCAACGCCGCTTCGACGGCTAGAACGTAGGCATCGGAGACCTTTAAACGGTCGGCCAAGGATCCCAGGACATGCTTGCTCTGCTTCAGCGCCGCGAGAGCACCGGCTCCGAAACCCTCGTGCTGGGTAGCCAATTGCTCCAAGACCCCCAGTTTTGAGCGCTTTTCTGCCTGTTGTCGCAGCAACGCATCGCGTTCTTGGGTCGCCTGAATAATCTCCGCCTGAAGCGCTCGCAGGCGCAGCTGGGTCTCCTCCAGGGTCATGCGGGAGGCCTGCACCAGAACCCGTTCGGCCTCGACCTGTTGGGTGAACTCCACCCCCTGCATCTCTAGGCGAACCCGCTCCTCCTCGAACTGAACCTTCTCCGAATTGAGCTTCTCCAGGCGGACCACGTTGCCCTGAAGCAGGAGCGCTAGTTGATTGATTTCGTTGCGAATGCGACCCAATCCCTGAGACGCCGAAAAGGCCTCGGCCTGGGCCTTTCGAAGGTCTTCCTGACGCACCGACAATTCCCGCTCGACGGTGGAGAGAGTGTCCCGGCGGACGGACTGCTCAACGCGGAGGTGTTCCACGGCGGCTTGGGACGCGGCCGACCGCTCGCCCAGTGACACCAGCTCGGCCTCGGCGATGAAGCGGCGTTCAGAAAACTGCACCGCATCGCTACCAGCCCGAGCGTTCTGGTCGGCCAATTCGACCAAGCGCTGCTGGTTGAAGCCGATCACGCTCTCCTGCCGATCGGTCTCGGCCTTCAATTCCAGACCTCGCTGCTGCTGTTGGGAGATGTGCTGTTCCAACTCCGAAAGCCGTGTCCGGAGTTGGAGAATCTCCTCCTCAAGTCGTATCACCGTCTCTTGCCCAACCTCGATCTCGAGCTGGGAACGCTCGGCGGTCTGGCGTCGCTGTAAGACCTCCTCGTTGAGCACGTCGAACTGCCGCCGGGCCCATTGCGTTTCCAGATTCTGCAATTCGGCCTGGAAGGATTTGAATCGACGCGCCTTGCCTGCCTGACGTTGCAGTGAACCTATCTGGCGTTTCACCTCGCGAATGAGGTCTTCGACGCGCAACAAGTTCTGATCGGTGCCTTCTAATTTCCGGAGTGCCTCGCGCTTCTGCTGCTTGAAGCGGGTAATTCCGGCCGCCTCCTCGAACACCAGGCGCCGATCGTCGGGCTTACTGGAAAGGATTTGGGTGATGTTGCCCTGGGCCATGATCGAGTAACTCGTCTTGCCCATGCCCGTGCCGGCGAAGAGTTGCTGGATATCCCGCAGCCGGCAGGAGGTCTTATTGAGGAAGTACTCGCTGCCCCCATCGCGATATACCCGACGGGTGAGGGTTACCTCATTGAACTCCATGGGAATGCCCGCCGCGCGCAGCGGTTCGGCATCTACGCCACCTAGGGTTAGCGACACCTCGGCCAGTCCCAGTGGCCGCCGAGTATCCGTGCCATTGAAGATCACGTCGGCCATTTCACCGCCGCGCAGCGCCTTGGCCGATTGCTCGCCCAGCACCCAACGGATCGCGTCCGACACGTTGGACTTGCCACAGCCATTGGGGCCGACAATCGCCGTGACTCCCGGTAGGAAGTTGAGGCTGGTCTTGTCGGCAAAGCTCTTGAACCCGAGAACGGTCAGGTTTTTGAGGAACATCGAAGTGCAGACTGGGAAACCTCACCCCGAGGTGGCAAGCGGGAAGCCACAATCCCTAGGGGTAAGTTGTTCACAACCCCACAATATAAAGGGGTCTATTGTGAATAACTGTCCCTGAGAACTCCTTGACGGGGAGTGGTTCCCGATAACCTGCCGGGATGAGCGAGCTTGAACAGCGCCTCGCTGAGGCATCGGGCACGACCGACGCGCCACAAAATATCAGCAACGCCTAGGAATTGAAGGCGCGCAAACTTCTGTCTACTTCCGCCGGATAAACACGATGTTCAGCGTAGTTTTGGCTTCGTCTGAAACCGGGTCCCGATGACTAAAGTCGGTATCGGTATGGATTCCGGACTGGAAAACCACTGAACCGCCACTATCGGCGACCGTGAGGAAGAGGTCGGGCTTGGTTTCAAAAAGGGAGTCCATACTCGAGGCATCGTCAAGTTCGATCAGAAATTCTGCTTTGCCTCGGCTAACTACGGCGGCGGCTATTTGGTCGTCAGAAATTGGATCTGCATCCCAGAGGGTTGCGGTGAGTCCTTCGAGTTTTTGGATCAACTCGGCTTCGTCCGAAATGGATGCATTGACTTTAACAAGCATGGTTTGAGTTTCCGTTGCTTGGCGCGCCTCAACTTTTAGTCCTCTACCCGTCTTCTGTCCTTTGCTCCCGGTGATGAGCCTGATTACTTGTCCACCGGGTTCAGAGAACAACGTCACCTATGGAGATCGTCTTCAGCATCCTGATGGGGCTCGGCCTCTCGGCGGCCTGTGGCTTCCGCATCTTCATTCCGCTCCTTGTAGCGGGCATTGGCATCCACGCGGGTGCGTTGCATCCTGCACCTGATTTCACATGGCTGGGATCAACCCCGGCTTTGGTCGGCTTCGGGACCGCCACTCTCCTCGAGATCGCCGCCTACTACATCCCTTGGTTGGACAACGTCCTCGACATTGCGGCGACCCCGGCGGCCGTGATCGCCGGGACCGTGGTCGCAGGCTCCTTTATCGTGGACATGAATCCATGGGCCCGTTGGTCCCTGTCGTTGATCGCTGGCGGCGGTCTCGCTGCCGCTGTGCAAACCGGGACCATAGGACTTCGAGGACTCTCTTTGGCGGGCACTGGAGGGCTTGCCAATCCGATCGTGTCCACTCTCGAGTGGTTCGCCGCGACCTTGACCAGCGTCCTCGCTGTCCTCGCGCCGGTTTTGCTGCTGACGTCAGGGCTCGTGTTCATGGCCATGCTTTGGTTCGTCTGGCAACGCCGTCCGGAGAGTTCCTCGGCACAGGAACGCTGACTAAGTTTACTGTCGGACCCTCGCATGTAGGATTCCGGACCGTCTTTACCGGTTGGTATCTCCACCTCGGGGCGGATTTCGCTGGTTTTGCCGCGGTATAAAAGATGCTGAAAACCGATAGCCACCTCATCTCGTTGGATTCGGGCGACCGGGTGAGTGGCCGGGTATTCAGTGTTCCGAGCCCCGTGGTGCGCCCTGGCCCAAACCGCGCATCTGACCAGCCGTGGTTGACAGATCGGTTAGATTGGTTGTCCAACCCAAATCCTCCACCGAATGGCACCCCGCTCACGGCGACGACAAACCATAAAACCTCCGATCCGGGAGTGGTTACCCATGATTCAGATCGGTCGCGCCTATCGTCCTGGCTATGGGATGGAGCATGCCGTGATCCCACCTGAGGTCGTCAGTGAATGGGTTATCGGAATCAAGGCTATGGAGGCCCGTTCCGTCATCTGCCTCCTGAGTGAGCCGGAACTGGAATGGTATTCACACCTTCCGGGAGGACTTCTGGGAACCTATCAGGCGGCCGGCCTTGAGGCTGTGAGCATCCCGGTACCGATGGATCCCGGAGTGCTGGCAGCCAATCATTTGAAACAGCTTGAAGAATCGTTCATCCGGCTTCCCAAACCGGTGGTCATTCACTGCCACGCCGGTTTGGTTCGAAGCGGTGCTGCCGTTGCCCATCTGGTCGCAAACCACAACCGCCTAACCACCAATATGCCAACACCCACGGAGGCCAGCATCCTGCGTCTCATCCGCAACTAAAAGAGGGAACACTCCATCCAGTGCGCGCTGAGATCCGGCGGGTATGGTCTCGCCGATTACGGACTCCTCGCCCACCGTTTGGCCGGCGTACCTGACACGATCCTCGGCAAGTATCTGGATGAGGTCGATGGGGTCCGCCGATCACACCTATCCTGCATTTCCTGCAGCCTCAAATTCCTGGCGTTCTGTCAGGTTTTTTCCAACCACCGGCTACCTCAACGGAACGCCGAGTACCAGACCGAGTTCCAACAACTCCTGCGTGAAGACCGATCGGGACGCGATTTCATGGGGGAGATTCAGGAGGTCATCCAAAAAGCGGCCCACCAGGATCTGGGTCCAGGCCCAAACTGAAAACCTGCAACTCATCTGAAAGAGAATTCCCAGAATGACCGAATCCGAAAACCTACTCAATGAACTGGCGGCCCAAGCCATTCTGAGCCGAACACCACCCTGGAAGCATCTCCGGCTCCGCCGGTACACTTCGATGAGCCCCAAAGCAGCCGAACTACTGGCCGACCGGCCTGGCAACCTAGAACTCCCGGATCTGGTCTCACTCTCGTCTGCCGCTGCTACAAAAATTGGCAAACTCCACTCGCGCAAACGCGGGATGCCCACCAAGCCCAAATCTGGAAACAAGAAATCCACTACCCTCGAATTCACCATCCACGGATATTGGCTGAACCTCCCCAAGGTACGGTCCATTTCCCCTCAATCGGCTGATAGCCTGGCCCAGCATATCGGCTCCATCACGCTCAACGGAAAGGTTCGGATAACCGCTTCTGCGGCCCGCGAATTGGCCCGTTACCGCGGCTGTGGCCTGAGCTTTACAGGCACCACACAATTTTCGGCAGAGGTCCTTAAGGAATTAGCCCAATATGCCGGGCCACTGAATCTGGATGGCATCCGTTCGCTGACACGCACCCAAGCTGAAGCCCTCTCCAAATGCCGCGGTTACCTCTCATTGCGTGGGGTGCGAAGTCTCTCGGTTGAAACCGCCAAAGCGCTGGCTCGGATTCCGGATGAGGTTCATCTGGGCGGCGTCCGGCGGATCACCGACGAGGTGGCGGAGATTCTCGGGCTGGCCAAAGGGCGAGTCATCCTCTTTGGGTTGCAGCACTGCACCGACCGCCAATACCAATTCCTAGGTGCGAAACGCCATCCTCAGGTCCCCTACCCGATCTTCGAAGCTTTCGACCGAACCCCCTGAACTCTCATGGAACTCTGCACCATTGAACCCATAAACGACGACGAGGATTGCCCGACCAACAGCCGAATCTGCTGCCCTGAATGCGGACTGGTCTGGGTGACCATCGAAGACGACAGCGCAGACCTTGTTTCCGCAGACCAATGTGACTGCCCGCATTTAAGGTTCATCCTGATCCAAGACGGCGACGGGATGGATTTCTACAGCGGATTCACCACCACAACCCTTCAGACGATCGTCGAGCCTGCCGCCCGGCAAGCGAACCCCGATCTCGATGGCGAATCATGGGCGGAGTTCTTGGGTTGTAATCAATTCGATGACGACTTGTGGGCCCGGGTTGAATCCGTCGAACTGACTCACCTCTTCAACCACACCCAAGAGGGAATGGCATGTGGACCTGTCTCCCACACCGTCCTCTTCGGAACCTGCCTTCCGCAAAAAAACAACCACTCCAACGCTTGAACCCACCTCTGACTCCTCCAACAGGATTCGTCTGGATCCCACCCGGCTGGTTCCTGATGGGAAGCCCTGAGTCCGAACCCGAACGCGGCGAGGATGAAATCCACCACCCGGTGCGTATCAGCCAAGGATTCTTCATGGGAATTCATCCGGTCACTCAGCGGGAATTCCGGCAAATCACCAACCGATCTCCATCATTGCATTCAGGGGATTTCAATCCGGTTGACAACGTCAATTGGGCGGATGCGATGGAATACTGCCGACTGCTGACCGATCGTATGAAACTCCAAGGCCGCTTGCCCAAAGGGATGATCTGTCGGCTGCCTACCGAAGCCGAATGGGAATATGCTGCCAGGGCCGGCACATCCGCGGCCACCGCGTTCGGAAACCAACTGGGATCAGCGCAGGCTAATTTCAACGGCGAATCCCCCTACCATGGCGCAGCGGTTGGCCCGAACCGCGGACAAACAACCCCAGTCGGCCAGTTCCCGGCCAATGCTTGGGGGTTGCACGATACGCACGGCAATGTCTGGGAGTGGGTGCTTGATGACCACCACGAATACCCCGATGAACCTGAGACCGACCCTTGCTATCGTTCACAGGATGAGGACTGCGATGAGGAATCCTACCACGTCCTTCGGGGTGGAAGCTGGAATTCGACCGGCGCCGAGTGTCGAAGCGCTTACCGCTTTGCAGAAGGCAATGTAGCAGATGGAAATGACATTGGTTTCCGGGTGGTTATCGGCACACCGGCCCAGTGATTAAAACCACGATTAATTCACAGTATTGCGCAACCGTTATATTTATCACCGAGACGCAAAACAGCATCGGTAAATATTTATACAAACTGTTAAAATTAACTGCTGGAATCGATATTCGGTACCATCGTTTTAAGAACCGGCCAATGGTCTACCAGATCTGCGATGCTGGCGGTGTGCAAAGGTATCCAATCTTCATGAGTACCGTCGAAGAATTTCAACTTTGCTGCTCTTAGACATTTGCCCGACGCAGAATATCCACCGCCAAAACCAGAAGCATCAAAATCGTCGTCGCTTGGCCAGTCATCAGGAAGCGAAACCGCTCAACGGGCCAATAAATGCGCATTCCTCCTGCAATGTTGGACAACTACCATCGAATATTTTGATTACCATGAAACTAATATGTGTTTTATTTGATGTAAAAACAGCATATTTTAATTTATTTATTACTTATTTAAAAGACGCCCGTCTCAGGGCACTGGGGCCGCACGCATCGTGGTCCCAGTGCCAATCCGGCCACCTATTCCGCATAATCCGGATCTCGGCATAATTCTTTTTATGCGGAGCTCCGCATAAAAAGAAGAACTGGTTGTTCGTCGGGGAAGCCGGGGCCAGTGAACGGAATGCGATCCTCTACACGGTGATCGAGATCTGCCGTCGGCGGGGAATCGATCCGTATGCCTACCTGAAGGACGTCCTGACCCGCCTCCCTTCGATGACCAATCGTCGGCTAGCCGTTCCCCTGTTGGCAAACTGGAGGCTGGTGCATATCCTCGCTCTCAAAGCCGCTGCATAAACGTCATACTCGGCAAACTATGACACCTATGCGGGGTGGTGCCTCGGGTGACACTTACTGTGGACCGGCGTACGCTTACCGAACATCATCCAAACTCATGTCAGACGCGAAGGTGATCGCCTTTCAGCGGGGTTGAAGCAGCAGAGCTTTACGGGACTCGTAGTCGCCCGGGGAAATCCGGCCTCGATCACGCATCTCCCGCAGCATTATCAAGTGCGCCCGGATCGCCGTCGGCGCATCGGCTGGAATATCATCGACAAGCAAAGGAGTGGGTTCCATCGGGATCGGTAGAGGCGGCGGTGGGGGCGGCGGTGGGCTCTTGCATCCCGTCCCGAGAATGGCACCGGAAAGCACGTTAACCCACACCCATATCTTAACCGAACTTGAAAGCGAGATCTTCATTGCAACTAGAATTCATTCCCTGGGGTTCAATCTCTATCCGGTCTAAATCTCGCTACAGAGATCCATCTGACGGAAAGTCGCCTGACTTTAAAGGATCTTAAAACGGCATTGAAAACCGCCAGCCAACAACGGAAAAACCAAACTAAGTGCCGATCAGAAAATAATGTCTTGAGTTTTAAACACCTACACCAATTTAAAACACTAAAATTTTTGTTTTCAAAAGTCAGAAGTAGCTATAATGTAAACGCTTATCACTTATAAAAAGGGGAAAAAAACGGAGAGAGGAGGGAGTAATTTAATTTCTTGAAAATACCATACTCTATTTGGATCTACTTAATATGCGTTCAGCTTGATCTTTAGACCATTGGTCGGTTTTTTCGCTTGAAATCGCACGTCTCGCATATTCCTCAGCGAGTTTCTGCTCACCTAACTTTTCATAACCAACAGCGAGATTAGCAGATGCGTATGGATGCAATGGGTCAATAAACAGAGCTTGCCGACATAAAATTACCCCTAGCCTATTCAGTCCACACTGCCCTGCAGTTGCACCGAGCAAGTTAATTGTATTTGCATTGTATGATTCCGACACAGCTTTTAAGCATAGAGGAATTGCGGTACTGAATTCTGATTTCGTGTATGCCGCAAGCGCTTCGTGGTATGACTGTTTTGACTTCTCTCCCTTTTCTGGGAATTTACCATCGAAGGCAATGATTAATTTGATAGCCAAATTGTTTTCTGCACCTATCGAAGCAAGTTCCTTTCCCAAATCCGCGTCACTTAGTTTGTCGATTGCCGAGCAATTAACGGCTGGTTGAAGGTTCTTGAATTCATTCGCAACATGCGTAAGACCTTGAGCTGACAGTGCAGATGAGAGAAGATCAAATAAGTCTTTGCAGTATGGCAGCGCAAGCATTGCCTTCTTTATGTCGCTGGGGGTTTTTAAATCCGGAAGAAGCCTCATCACCTCTGTCCGATGATCGACCCAAAATCGAATTCCATGCTGTACGGGCTGTTCAGATAATTGCGGCTTTAATAAGTCAGGGTAGGACCGAATCCACGCTGCTTTTGCATCCGGCACACCGCATATCAACGCGGCTTCATAGAAGTAATCAGACTCCGTTGCATTAATTCCGTTTTCGGGTCCAAGAGCTATGCCCGCAAGACATTCTGTGACAGAACGGGGCAGATCCTTTTGGAAGACTCCGGCGACGGGCACGGCGAGATATACCCAAACCCCAGTTTTATCCTCACCCTGTTCTAGAATTTGTAATGACTCGAGTTTTATTTGTCCGCTGTAGTTGCGGACAATTACTCTCGTTACACTGGAGTGAACAGCGAGAGGCAGAGCCTCTAGTCCTTCTCGAATTCTTTCAAGGACTCGCGATTGAACGATATTCGCTAGTGCATCCATTCGTGCTGCTGCCAAGGCTGCTCGATGCGAGGAACTCGAATCTAATCCGGGCTTAGCAATGCCAAAAGCCAACAGCCAAGATCCATTCTTTATGCATTTTTCGTTTCGAACCGCGGTCCGATTTGCCGCAATAAAAACACGAGCTTCATCTATAGAGCCGGGCGACGTTGATTGACCTAAGCAGCCAAAAACAATAAGTACATAAATTAAAATCTGGAACATTGTAACGTTCACGCTGTTTTTAGAAATCATCACCTGCCGTAACACCTTTTCCTGTACGTCCTTTGTCTGATGCGTCGAGCGATTGACGTTTAGGCGGCAGAACCTGGTTAGGTCCGGCGGAGGTTGGGCGCTTTGCCATTTTGCCTCCCATATCCCCCGCCACCAGTGCGTCCTCAGGGCGCCACTGCACCACAGTTCCTAATATTTTCTTTTTTGTTATCGGATGCACACAAGACCATGTCTTGAACTTAGAAACTCCAGAAAACTTTTGAGGTGGAGCAACCGCTTCAATAGTTTGCTTGAAACTCTCAGATGACTCATATGTTTTAGTTGCATCCGCAAATTCTTGAGTTGACTCTGCCTTCGCATAGTCTTCTCGGGCTTTTGCTTGGGCGCCCGCGAAAAAGCGCAGACTAGCTAAAGCCTCCAATTGCGCTTTGGAATATGCAGCATCGACTGATCTACTACTCTCTGATATTGCACTGGACTGACCATAGGAAAGCAATACGGGATTGCCGCCTTCATCGGAAACCATTTGAACTCCGAACGTGGTCATCAATTCTTTCTCATCTTGCGGCACCCACTCTTGGATAGCCTTCCCCGGAACACCTGACGGCATTGCCGAGAGGGTCAGCATTGACTCAGCCATTTTTTGGAGCTTATCACTCCATATTGCGATGACAGCAATCTGGTATCCCTTACCTCCTCCACGGCCTTCAAATGTTGAATAAGTTTGCACTCCGATAATTGGCCCATTTGCAACCGTAGACATTTGCTTACTAAAATCCTCGGTTGAAATCGCTTTTTCCCTTTGTTCCGGATTTGCCGATTTGGGATCAATGCCAAGTTTCTCAAGTGATTTGTCTAGCAACCCATTTACAAGCGCTTTTGCCTTAGCTTCGGTTGGCGTTTCTTTTGAACTTTTATCTTGAATTCCCCCCGCTGCTTCTTGATACGCCGACTTTGCGTTTGCAGACACTTCCTGACTTACAAATTTCCTTATTTCAGCCCAAGCACTCAACATCGCCTTATCGTACGCGTTTGCGCGACTTGTTAAATATGCAGGATTGTCAATAGGGGCTTGAATATCACCCGTTGTCAATGCGACGAAGAATTTGGAGCCATCTTTTTTCTTGTTTACCCCTTGCTGCCAACCCTTTGCAGCGATTGCTTCTTCACCTAGATTTCTTGCCGTTTTACCATCCGAGATGGAACCAGCAACTTTCGCAAGATCATCCGATTGAGTTGCCTGTCCGTACGAACGAGCGCCGAAGATTAAATATGCAGATAGAGTTGAAATTATTATTGTTGTTTTCATTTCCGGGCTATATTTTTATTCCAAGATTATGATTTGTTTTTATTATTTAGATCAATATAGCCACGCAATTGGGCGAAGAAAGATCATGGCGAAAAGCTGAATTCGGATGAATCTAAATTTAGATCAAACCCCTTATTTTTTTTGTTGGTAAAATATTACTATTCCTGGAACGAGCTTTCGCTAGGACGTTTTTATGAAAATATTTTTAAAATCAGAGGAGTTAGTATATTGAACCGAGAGCTGCCAGCGGCTTTTACCAGCACGTATCTTAAAATAAAGTTTTGTTGTAGTTTATTTTGCTGAAGAGTTTTTTGCCCTGTCCTATATTGTTTTGTTTTTGTTTTGCTATGGGTCTAGACCTGTTTTAATTAATTTTACGATCTACTTAAAAAGATCATCTACTGCGCTAGAAGCAGGTTTGGGTCCAACTGTAGTTTTTTTGATCTTACCTTCTGCGATCCGGCATACCGAATCAACCGCGATTTCTACAGGTTCGCTGACAAGTTTGCAATAGCTCACTTTTGGCAGGACGCGAACTACTTCAAGATCACCAATTCGATCTTCTTCTCGACCTAGCTTCTCTCCTGTAGCGGGATCAACGAGCTCCTTGCCTGCTTTGAACACTGTCAATCGAGTTCCCACTAAGATCCCCTCGCCACCCCGGTCGATCACGATTTCTCCAGAATCCGAAACTGATACCACTCGTATCGGATAAATAGTTTCAAGAATTCGACCCGAGAACAAGCGGGCGGCCGATCTGGCCACCGATTGATCAACCTGTGGAGAGAAAAGAGAGATGTCTGGTATACTCTCGAGTTCGGCCTCACTCGCCAACACAGTCTGACCCGAGTCCACCCGAATCACCCTGATACGAACTACACCGGCAGCACGCCGTATTTTTGTAGTGTTCCCACCCACGGTGACCGGGTTATCGAAAATCTTTACCCCCTCCGCAATTCCGGTTATCAAGAATTGGGCTCCTAGTTTATTGGCCTGTCGAAGAGCGGATTGCACAGCGGTTTCGGAGATTTCGGCCTTGCTTGCTGCAGCCACAACATCCTCGGAGAACGTCTCATCCACAACAGCAAATTTTCTGCTCGATGTCAGCAAACTAACGAGACTCTCTCTGAGAGATTTCCCAAAATCAGCAGACGGGACCACCTTGCCAATAAAATTTGGCTCGCCGACCACTCGAAGTGGTAGAACGGCAATGGTTTTACGCGTCGCATGCGTCCCTCCTCCAACAATCTTAACAACCGCTACGGTCAACTCGATGTTATGTCGACCATCTACAATCTCATCTTTGATGATTTCCCATTTGTCAATCAGACCGTTACTGCGTTTCTTAACCTCTGAACGGTATAACTCGGATGACTCGAATTCGTTTTTCCCATTTTTTCCCGTCGTCTCCAACGCCACAAGTTGGGTCGCAGAGGCGGCATCCAAAGTGACTCCAGCCACCTTCGATACCGCCTCCACGAGCGCCTCTTGAATCGCAGTAGACCGATCTGCCCCCTCCCCCTTGCTGGATACAATCTCAACCAATGCCGTAGCAGCAAACAATTCTCCGAAATGAAGAATCGAGATCAAACAGAATGAGATTAAAGCGATTGTAGGGGGGGATTTCATCGAGCTTTGTCCACTGCAAACCACGATTTGTTAACCCTTCTTCGGAGTAAAACTCTTTGCAGGACCGGAGTCAGGAATACCTGGAACCTTTGCCTCTTTACCTATTTGCCAAGCTTTAAAATTAAGTTCAGCAATCTGAGAAACATCTTTTATGCAATACAATCCAAGCTTCATCAAGCCGGAATACTGCAATGCAAGAGTTGGGTTTGATTTGATCGGTTCGATCGCCTCATTAATCTGAAATCCAATTGGCACTCCTACCCCCACAAGCATCGCGAATCCTTCATCAAGTTTCGTCCTGCCCTGAGAAAATAGCTGTTGCTGTTCTGGGGACATCTTTATGTTCGATTCTTTAGCCTTCCCGAAGGCCTTAAAATTCTGTTGCGACGCCGATATCCGCGCTATTGTAACTTCCTTTTTTGATTTGTTCGCAACCTCCTCTTTGATTTCTTCAATTTTTAGCCCAAGCGCTTTGTTGAGTAGAACTGAAGCTTCATATAGTTTTTCTGCTGCTGGGGTAACTTTATCAAAAGAATCGGATTCCAATTTACCAAGATCCACATTCGATTCGCTAGACGATCCAGTACCACCACCAATACCTGGAATTTTTTTTCCGAGACCACCAAACTGGGCATGGGTTGTAACTGTGATCGCTAGTGCGGCACTTATTATTAGTATGGATTTCATTTTGTTTTATTTTATGATTGTCAGAAAATGCCTTTAGCATTTAGTTTATCTGCCAATAGCTTAGCAGTTTCCTTCGCAGCACCAGTTAGTGCAACTGTCTCAGCCTCTGTGGCTGACTCGCCGTCCCCTGAGAGTTGTATGCCCGCCAAAGACGCGGCCGTTTCAGGAAAATCGCCCCTACAGTCAATGATTTTTGCGTAGATTTGAACATTTACCTCCGTCCTACCGCTTACAGGATTCTTACGCGGGGGCTCGAGTGTCAAAGTTCCATACCCATAAAATGGAAGTTGCGGTTTCATACCCTTGCATGCCTCCGCAACAGCTTCTACCAATTCTTCTGATATATCATTACCAATCTTGAAGGATTCAACAAATTTCTCAACTGCAAACGCACCATTACTTCTTTTGCGAATCGTGGCGCTAGGGACCACGCGGAAATTCCTCGTGGCTAGGACTCCTTCGATAGCCGAATTCAAGCTATCAGCTGTCGCAACTTCATAGATTCGCTTCTCACTTGAGATTGTCACAGCGGATTTCGTCACAACCGCTTGATCTTTCTTGTCATCAACCTTGACATCGTCCGTGCCACCAGTGCCCTCCTGAGATCTGATCTGTTGAACTGCTGAAACCTCAATCGTTGCCGTGACCGCCTCCGGACCCAATGTTTTAACACTTGTCTGGCGCCTAGAAACAAATACCATTGAGATGTAGTTCTTAGCCCCCGATTCCTTTGGGAGCACCGCATTAAGATTTGCTTCATCCACGAATCCCACAACCGAAACATTCAGAATCTTTGTTTTCGAATCAACAAGCTCAGCAACAATTTTAACATCGCTTACATATGAATCGACACGTTTTAGGAATTGATCCTGATATGGAAGCAAAAGTTTTTGCCGATCCTCTGGGACTTTGGTGAAGTACGCACGAATTACAGCTCGTTGTGCTTCAAGCCTGGCGCCAGCGAGCTCCTCCGGGGTCGGTTTGGATTTTTTTAGTTGAACCGGTCCACTTGAGGCTTGAATGCGCACCCGACTAGCGTCTTGAGCGCAACAATTCACCATGAAACAGAGGAGAAAAAACAAAATTATTTTTGGAGTGACTGAAATCATACCTTGGTGGCTTTGGTTTACATGGAGAGCTTTGCTGTCAATTGTTTCCATTTTTTATCCTTTCCAACAGTCTTCATAAATTCATATCTAGTTACCTCCTTTGTTCTATCGCTTAGATGATTGAAATAAACTGCAGTATATCTGTTGCTTGATATTCCATTCTCTAGGCTGATGTCTATAGTAATACGGGAATAGCTTTTTAGCTTCTTGATAAT
>CAJAHH010000066.1 GCA_903939515.1 uncultured Verrucomicrobiota bacterium | reverse complement strand
CAGGCTCCATCCAAGGGACAGGCTCCATCCAAGGGACAGGCTCCATCCAAGGGACAGGCTCCATCCAAGGGACAGGCTCCATCCAAGGGACAGGCTCCATCCAAGGGACAGGCTCCATCCAAGGGACAGGCTCCTTCCAAGGGACAGGCTCGTTTTCCTGAAAGAAACCCAACTCCGGCATCGAAATAGAGGTGTGGAGTCTCCATGTTAAACCTCAATGCTGAACGGGATCTGGCTCGGACTATTGACTGTCGCGGCACTGTTGGCCGGGATGACTGGCCGCCTGGGTGGAATGACCGATGGGGCCATTCAGGGAGCCAATACAGCCGTGACGGTGTCTCTGGGTTTAATCGGGATCATGGCGCTGTGGTTGGGCATCCTTCGCTTGGCCGAGCAGGCCGGTTTGGTGACCACTTTGGCGCGATTTCTTCAGCCAGTCTTGGGACGCCTCTTTCCCGAAGTTCCGCCCGGACACCCGGCTCTCGGTTCAATAGTCCTCAATGTTACCGCCAACGCTCTAGGTCTCACCAACGCGGCGACACCGATGGGCCTTCGGGCTATGCGGGATTTGCAACGGCTGAACCTCCAACCCGATACGGCTTCCAATGCCATGTGCACCTTCCTGGCGATTAATACCGGTTCGGTTCAGTTGATCCCGGTGACGGCCATCGCAGTTTTGGCAGCCAATGGTTCCAAGAACCCCACCTGGATCGTCGGCACCACGCTGTTGGCTACCCTATGCTCTTCGCTGACCGGACTGGTGGTGGTTAAAATTGCACAAAGGTTGCGTTGGTTCCGCATATCGGAGAGCCGGACTGCGTCACCTACCCCGCCCTGCCCCGCAGAAGAATCCAAAGAATCGGATGAGGCTTTTCCTCCCAGCGCACCACGTCCTTTGGGGTGGGCTGGTCGTTGTGCATTGCTGCTGCTGCTCATTTGCTTCGCGGGATTTGCAGTCGAAGCCACCTTGCATCCTCCAGCCGGATCCGAAGCCACCCTCGAGACAGCCCCCGTTGCCTTGCGAGCACTCAATGCCTTATCACTGGTGGCCCTGCCATTCCTCTTAGTGGCGATCCCGATCTACGCGGCACTTCGAGGCTTGGCGGTTCATGAGCAGTTCGTGAGTGGAGCCAAGGAGGGCTTCGAAACAGCCATCCGAATCATTCCCTACCTCGTCGCCATGCTCGTTGCCATCGGATGCCTCCGGGGAGCCGGGGGCATCGAGGGATTCACTCGATGGCTCGAACCGCTGCTCAATTCGGTGGGCTATCCACCCGAACTAGTGCCCGTGACGCTCCTCCGCCCGCTGACTGGCAGCGGCACGCTGGCGGCGTTCACCGATCTGGTGAAGACCCACGGTGCGGACAGCCTCCTAGCCCGTATGGGTGGAACCCTCTTCGGCAGCACCGAAACCACCTTCTACGTCATCGCGGTCTACTTCGGCTCCATCGGCATCCGCCGCACCCGACATGCGATCCTCGCTGGCTTGGCAGCCGATGCGGCCGGAGCAATCGCCGCCGTCGCCATTTGCCGGGCCATGGTCTGAAAAGAAACCAAACAGCCTGTCCCTCCCTCCGCTATGGTCTGAGAAGAAACCAAACAGCCTGTCCCTCCCTCCGCTCCGCCCTTGTTTCCCAGGCCCGGGTCGGCTGATGCTCCGATCAGCATGACCCGATTTCTGCGGAGCATCTCTCTCACCCATTGGATCTTCATCGCCATGCTCGGCGGGCTAGTGCTGGGGTGGGCTTTCCCGGCCGAGTCCCAGAACCTGAAGGTCGTCTCCAACATCTTCCTGAAGATGATCAAGTGCATCCTCGTGCCCTTGGTCTTCGGAACTCTGGTCGTGGGGATCGCCGGCCACAGTGAAGACCTCAAATCGGTCGGCCGACTTGCGTGGAAATCCATTCTCTACTTTGAAGTCGTCACTACCCTGGCGTTGGTCATCGGTCTCGTGGCTGTGAATGTCTTCGAACCGGGAGTGGGAGTGGTGCTGCCGCCCGCCAACTCAGCAAACACCGGTGTCACGGCCACCAAGATCACCTTCAGCGGCATCCTCGAACACATCGTGCCTAAAAGTTTCTTTGAGGCCGCCGCCGCCAACGATGTGCTTCAGGTGGTCTTCTTCGCGATTTTCTTTGGAATCGCACTGGCTCAGACCCCGGAAGCTCAACGCCTGCCCATGCTCCGCTTCTGCGAGTCGCTCACCGAAGTGATGTTCAAGTTCACCGGGGTGGTCATGAAGTTCGCTCCCATCGGAATCGGCGCGGCCATGGCCTATACGGTCGGTCACAGCGGCCTCGGGGTGTTGGCTAACTTGGCCAAACTCATCGGAACGCTCTACCTGGCGCTGGCCGTCTTCGCCGTCACGGTCTTGCTGCCGATGGCGCTCTGGGCCCGGGTGCCCGTGCGACGATTCCTCACTGAGCTCCGCGAACCCATCCTGCTGGCCTTCACCACCACCTCCTCCGACGCCGCCATGCCAGATGCGATGAAACGACTCACCGCCCTCGGAGTGCCCAAGCGCATTGTGAGCTTCGTCATGCCGCTGGGTTATTCGTTCAATCTCGACGGGTCCACGCTCTACCTGGCGGTTGCCTCCGTCTTCGTGGCCCAAGCTGCAGGGGTCCACCTCACGATCTCCCAGCAACTGGTTATGCTTCTCACCTTGATGCTCACTAGCAAGGGGATGGCCGGTATTCCGCGGGCCTCGCAGGTTATCTTGGCCGGCACTTTGGTGAGCTTCGACCTGCCGCTAGAGGGAGTACTGCTCATCATCGGCGTGGATGAACTCATGGACATGGCCCGCACCACAGTAAACCTCGTGGGCAACTGCCTCGCCACCGCCGTCGTTGCTCGATGGGAAGGGGTGTTTCCTCCGACCGGCACAACTCCCTCAGAACCCTGAATCGTCACGAAGCTCTTCTGGAGTCGCGGGTTCTTTCGCAAGACGAGGCGAGCGTGAGAAGCGGGCTAAATTGAGACCCGTGCTGGGCGAACAACGACGCTCTTGCAAAGGCAACCGCCGCCAACTCAACCGATCCGGCAGATCTCGTTCTGGCTCAGGGCGCGCCCGCCTGAATCCACCGAAACACCGCCAGAATATCCGCATCCGCCAGGCGCGGTTTGCCCGCCGGAGGCATGACCAGATCATGCGTGGTCGGCAGGAGAATCATCCGAAAAAGCCCTGACTTAGCCGGATCTCCCGGCACCACAGCAGCCACCCCGCTCTCACCGCCCTTGAGCAACGACTCGCGCTGGTCGATGCGGAACTGGCCTTTCTGTTTTTCAGGACCGTGACACGAAAGGCATTTGGCTTCGAACAACCGGGCGACGACGACGGCGTTGGTGTCGCCGTCCGCTCGAGAAACAATACCGTTGGTGTGCGGTGGATCCCATAGAGTCATCCAATTGCGGATGACCTGCGGAGCATTCTGGGTCAGAAACCCCTGTCCATGGGTCAGGCTGCCCCCGTAGTGACTGGCCGCCATCAGGAGAGCGAGCGTGGTCCCCAAAGAACCCCGATACCACCAAAGCCATCGGTTTCCCGCCTGAAGCACCGCCGAATGAAGCACCAGGGTCACTCCGGCCACGACCGTCATGGCAATCCCGGTATTGCGATGCAACAGCAAGAGTTCCTGCGAATAATCGCCTCCCGCGGAGCGATACAGGCCTAGCACCCCGGTCACGGTGGCCATGAGCACGCCCAATCCCAAGTTGATCGCCAAGACTCGACGCAACCCT
>CAJAHH010000065.1 GCA_903939515.1 uncultured Verrucomicrobiota bacterium | reverse complement strand
AGGGTTGCGTCGAGTCTTGGCGATCAACTTGGGATTGGGCGTGCTCATGGCCACCGTGACCGGGGTGCTAGGCCTGTATCGCTCCGCGGGAGGCGATTATTCGCAGGAACTCTTGCTGTTGCATCGCAATACCGGGATTGCGATGACGGTCGTGGCCGGAGTGACCCTAGTGCTCCACTCGGCGGTGCTTCAGGCAGGAAACCGATGGCTTTGGTGGTATCGGGGGTCTCTGGGAATCGCGCTCGTTCTCCTAATGGCGGCCAGTCACTACGGGGGTAGCCTAACTCATGGACAGGGGTTCCTGACTCAGAATGCTCCGCAGGCCATCCGCAACTGGATAGCCCGCTGGGATCCTCCGCAAACCAATGGGATTATTTCCCTTTCCAGAGCGGATGGCGACACCAACGCCGTTGGCGTGGCCCGGTTGTTCGAAGCCAAATGCCTTTCTTGTCACGGTCCTGAAAAACAGAAAGGCCAGTTCCGCATCGACCAGCGCGAGTCGTTGCTCAAGGGCGGTGAGAGCGGGGTGGCTGCTGTGGTGCCGGGAGATCCGGCGAAGTCAGGACTTTTTCGGATGATTCTCCTGCCGACCACGCATGATCTGGTCATGCCTCCGGCGGGCAAACCGCGCCTGGCGGATGCAGATATTCTGGCGGTGTTTCGGTGGATTCAGGCGGGCGCGCCCTGAGCCAGAACGATAGCTGTTGGATCGGTTGAGTTGGCCGCGCTTTCTTTTGTAATAGCGTCGATGACCTACACCGCCTGTTGTTTCATGATTGCCGAGAGGCCGCGCAGGCTCCTGTCCCGCAAGGGCGACCGCGCAGGCGGCATCGCCGTGCTAAAACTCATCCAGCCCGGGACATCGCAGAAACAGGTCGAGGCCGAGGCGGACGAAATCCTCGCCATCTCACACGAGAGTGTGGAATCCGGCCGCTTCTGGACGGCTCGCCTGCGCGTCCCCGTCCTGCTCGCCTTCTTCAACTAGCTCTCCGGCATCAATGCCATTCTCTACTTAGCTTCGCGCATCTTTGAACTCACCGGACTTGGTGCCAAGGCTGCGCTCCTGCAATCCGTCGGCATCGGCATCACGAGCCTCGTCTTCACCTTCGTCGGGCTGTGGCTCGTCGAGCGGCTGGGACGGCGGATGTTGCTCTGCATCGGATCATCCCAAAAGAAAAAGGCTCACCCGTTAGTGACCCCTTAGCGCCGATTGAGCAGCATAGAATACCAACTGCAAGAGGGCCTCGGCCCGAGAGAAAAGAGCCCAACAAGGAAGATTTGGGGATGCAGATGTTTTATCGCTGGACGGGGTGCACTAATGAGTGATTCCTTCGATACCAACCATCAGAAGAGCGAGCGTATGGAGGCCTATCTGAGGGTCTGCTTCCTGAGCCTCGCGCTGTGGCGGACCTTGGAGAGGTGGATGAGCAGCAAGGGGCTTGGGAGCAGTGCGCGCAAGCTGGTTGAGGCCGTCGGCACGATCCGTTCCATGGACCTCAGCGTGCCGGTGAGGCGAGGGAATCGGACGGTGAAACTGAACCTTCGGACGGTGGCGAAACTGGATCCGGACGTGGAGCTGCTGCTGACGCATCTCGGATTACGTAGGCCGAAGGGCTCGCAACTCGTCGAAAATGTAGTGGAGAAAACCACCCCCTGGTCCGCTCAAATCCCAACAAAACCTGAGAATCACCCTGCTCAACTGCGGAACTTGGGTTAACGCCAAGGAATTCACGGTCGCGCCGGGATTTCCTATTCCACGGCGCGGGAGTCGTTCCGGTTGCCAGGGTTTCCGGTGCTCAGAGGAGTTGTCTTCTGGGGAGATTTTGTCGAATGGCGGCGAAGCCAAACTGGGCTCGGAAAACATTCCCCGAGTCCGCCGATCGCGACTGCATGATCAGAGCCCACCCAATGTGACTGCTCTCCATGAAACGACCCGCTTCCCATGATCCGCTCGTAGTTGCCGACGGCAGGAGGCGCAGGCTTCCTCGCGAAAAGGTCGTCGGGGGTTTATAGTCAACGGAACGGTGAATGCGCCTGTTCCCTCGGCGACTATAGATTCATGGTCCCCATGCGCGTCCAAATTTGGAAGTTTTCCCTACCCATGAACATGGGTATGCCCGTGAACAACGCTTTAACATAGAGTGAAGAAGTAGTTCGTTGAGAGTCTAGCCTGAGCAATGGCCCGCGCTGAAATGAAACACGTATTCATCGATTTAATTCTAGCCCCCATCCGTGATGGAAGGACGTTTCTCGGTGCCGTCGTGTCGGGGGTGACTTTGCTCGCGAGCATGGGATCCCTGTCGCTGGTGAACGCAGCGTCGGCTTTGGATCCAAGCAGGCTCCCCGATGCGACGACGGCGTCCATTGATTTCGCGCGCGACATTAAGCCGCTCTTCGATGCCAACTGCGTGAAGTGCCATGGACCGGAAAAGGCGAAGAACGGGTTTCGTTTGGACACTCGCGCGCGCGCGCTAACCGGCGGCGATCAAGGTGCGGACATCATCCCGGGCGACAGCGCGAAGAGTCCGCTCGTGCATTTCGTGGCTGGTTTGGTGCCAGACATGGAGATGCCGCCCAAGGGCAAGGGGGAGGCGTTCACGGGGAAACAGGTTGCACTGCTGCGCGCGTGGATTGATCAAGGTGCGAAGTGGGACCGCGACGATGTCGCCGGTGACGTTCGCAACCCGGTGGACAAATCGGATTGGTGGTCGCTGAAGCCGCTCACCAAACCGACGTTGCCAGCCGTCGGAGATCGTAACTCTGAATTCGCAAATCCGATCGACGCCTTCGTGCTGGCGAAGCTGGACGAGAAGGGGCTGCGTCCCTCGCCGGAAGCGGATCGGCGCACGCTCATTCGCCGGCTCTACTTCGATCTCGTCGGCTTGCCGCCGAAACCGGAAGAGATTGAGGCGTTCGCGGCGGACAAGGAGTCGAACGCCTACGACAAACTGGTCGATCGACTGCTGGCGTCGCAATACTACGGCGAACGCTGGGCGCGGTACTGGCTCGATGTCGTGCATTACGGTGAGACGCATGGTTACGACAAAGACCAGCCGCGTCCGAACGCCTGGCCGTATCGCGACTACGTCATCCGCAGTTTAAACGAGGACAAGCCCTACAACCGTTTCGTGCAGGAGCAGTTGGCCGGTGATGTGCTATTCCCCGGAACCCGCGATGGTTTCGAAGCGCTCGGGTTTATCTCGGCCGGGCCGTGGGATCTCATCGGGCACGCTGAGGTGCCGGAGTCGAAGATGGACGGCATGGTCGCACGGCATCTCGACCGTGACGACATGGTGGCGAACACCATGCAGACCTTCAACAGCCTGACCGTGCAATGCGCCCAGTGTCACAATCACAAGTTCGATCCCATCGCGCAGGAGGATTACTACAGCTTGCAGGCGGTGTTTGCCGCGATTGATCGTGCGGACAAGAAGTATGACACCGATCCTGCTGTGGCGAGGAAGCGCAAGGAGCTGACGGAGCGACAGACCAGTCTCGTGGAACGGAGGAAAGATTTGGACGCGGCGATTGTCACCCGCGCCGGCCAGCCACTCGTGGATCTCGACCAGAAAATTGCCGCGCTGACGAAGGCCGCCAAGAAAAGCGACGCGATGGGCTACCACAGCAACATTGAAAAGAAGCCGGATACCTCGAAGTGGGTGCAAGTGGATCTCGGACGCAGCGTCACGCTGGGCAGCATCGTGCTGCATCCATGCAAGGACGAATTCAACGGCATCGGCGAAGGGTTCGGTTTTCCGGTGCGATTCAAAGTCGAGGCGTCAGACGACCTCGCGTTCAAGGACGGCGTATCGATGGTGGGGAATTACACGAAGGAAGATTTCCCGAATCCCAAGCTTAAGGCGCTGAGTCTCGATGCGGGTGGTCGCACCGCACGATTCATCCGCGTGACGGCGACCAAGCTTGGGCTGCGGCAGAACGACTACATCTTCGCTCTGGCGGAGTTGAACGCGCTCACTGCCGACGGCAAGAACGTAGCGCTTGGTGCCGTCGTCACCGCGCTCGATTCCATCGAGGCACCGGTGCGCTGGCAGAAGGTGAACCTGACCGATGGTCGGCAGCCGGGCGCGAGCGTGGCGGACAGCGGTGACTTGATCGCTCTACGCAAGGATCGTGAAGCTCTGATCGCCCAAGCCACTACAGACGACGACAAGAAGGCGTTGGTTGAAATGGATGGTGATTTGGCCACCGTGAAGACCAAGTTGGGCAAGCTGCCCGCACAGAACACCGCCTATGTGGCCTCGGTTTACAGCGGGTCTGGCGCGTTTATGGGAACGGGAGGCAATGGCAGCAAACCTCGCCCCATCTACGTGTTGAACCGTGGCAGCATTCAGAAGCCGGGAAAGGAGGTCGGCCCCGGCACCTTGCATTGCCTGCCGGGACTGCCGTCGCGCTTTGAACTCCCGCCCAATCACCTCGAAGGCGAACGCCGCGCTGCGCTCGCGCAGTGGCTGACGCGGACGGATAATCCGTTGACGTGGCGCTCCATCGTGAATCGCCTCTGGCAGTATCATTTTGGTCGCGGGCTCGTGGATACGCCGAACGACTTTGGCCGCATGGGCGGTTTGCCGACACACCCGGAACTACTCGACTGGCTGGCGATGGAGTTCCGCGATGGCGGGCAGTCGTTGAAGAAGCTGCACCGGCTTATTGTGATGAGCGCAACGTATCGCCAACGGTCCACGTCGGTTGCGGCTTTCGACAAAGTGGACTCCGACAACCGCTATCTCTGGCGCGCGAACCGGCGCAAGCTGGAGGCGGAAGCTGTGCGTGACGCGGTGCTCTTCGTGTCCGGAAAACTCGACCCGCAGATGGGCGGGCCAAGCTTCCATGACTTCGTGATTGACAAGCCCGAGCACTCACCGCACTATGACTACAATCGTCACGATCCAGAAGATCCAAAGTCTCACCGCCGCTCGATTTATCGCCTCGTCGTGCGCTCGCAGCCGCAACCGTTCATGACGACGTTGGATTGCGCCGACCCGTCGATGCAGGTCGGTCGCCGCAACGAAAGCCTCTCGCCCCTCCAAGCCTTGGCGATGATGAACAACTCGCTGATGCTGACGATGTCGAAGCACTTCGCGGCAAAGATCGAGAAGCAGGAGGGCGATTTGTCCGTCAGAGTTCGCACCGCGTTTTACGAAGCCGTCGGACGCGCGCCCTTGGCGGAGGATGCGGAGGTGCTGACCCGATACACGAAGGAATACGGGCTCCCTAACCTGTGTCGCGTGTTGTTCAACTTGAACGAATTCTCGTTTGTGGACTGAGTATGAAAAGCGATTCGCCATTTCATCGTGTTGCTCCGTCGCCGAGGGCGCAAAGTCGCCGGGAATTTCTCTGGCGTTCCGGAGGCGGGCTAGGCGGTATGGCGCTGGCGAGCCTACTCGGTGGCGAAGGCTTGCTTTGCGCTGTCGCGCGAGCTGCGGAGACTGGATTTCGGCCCGACCAGCCTCACCTCAAGCCGAGGGCAAAACGTGTTATACAGATGTTTATGGGCGGTGCGGCCAGCCACCTCGACCTGTTCGACTACAAGCCGGAGCTGATCAAGCGCGATGGACAGAAAAGCGACTTCGGCGAGCACGTAGAGGCGTTTCAGGATGGGCTGGGGCCGTGGATGAAACCGGTCTGGGAGTTTAAGCCGTATGGCCAATCCGGCAAGATGCTGGGAGAGACGGTGTCCGAACTCGGCAAGGTCGTGGACGACATGGCGTTTGTTCACAACCTGGTGGGAAAGACGGGCGTGCACAGTCAGGCCACCTACTTGCAGGCGACGGGATTTCAACTGCCTGGTTTTCCGGGCATGGGTTCGTGGGTCAGCTATGGGCTCGGCAGTATGAATGAGAATCTGCCGACCTTCGTGGTGCTCCCGGATCATCGCGGCTTCGCCTCGAACGGGCCGAAGAACTGGGACTCGGCGTTCTTGCCCGGCCAGCATGCTGGAACGACCATTTATCCCGGACAGGAGAATCCCATCACCGACCTGTTCCCCGGCAAGTCCGGTGGCTACGTGTCGTCCAAGAGCGAAGCGGCCGCGCAGGAGGTCTTGGCCCGGCTTAACCGCGAGCACGCCGCCGTGCGGGAAGGCGATGCGCGGCTCGACGCCCGCATTCGCAACTACGAACTGGCCGCGCGCATGCAACTCGCCGCGCCCGAGGCGATGGATCTCTCCAAGGAGCCGGACTATTTGCTGGACCTTTACGGCATCAAAAGGAATCCGCCGACCTGGCCCAAGGACATCAACGCCGAGGAGGAGATGGATTACTTCGGCCGCAAATGCCTCGTCGCGCGCCGACTGCTCGAACGGGGCGTGCGCTTCGTGCAGATCTGGAGCGGCAATGACAATGGTTTTCCCCGGCGCAACTGGGATTCCCACGAGGACATCCGCCGGGACCATGGTCCTCTTTCGATGGGTTTTGCGCGCGGCGCGTCGGCGTTGATCCAGGATTTGAAGCAACGCGGACTCCTCGACGACACGATCATTCTCTGGACGACGGAGTTTGGGCGCATGCCTTCGTCACAGGGCGGCAAGGGACGCGACCACAATCCGTATTGCTTCACGAATTGGCTGTGCGGCGGCGGCATCCGTGGGGGCGTCACGGTCGGGGAAAGCGATCCCTGGGGCTACAAGCCGCTCGACCGACAAAGCCCGACGACCGTCCACGATGTCCATGCGACCATCCTTCACCTGCTGGGAATCGATCACACGCGACTCACCTTCCGCAGCAACGGGGTGGATCGACGCCTCACCGATGTCCACGGTGAACTCATCCGCGGCGTGCTGGCTTGAGGATTTTCCGAGGCCCGGGATGGACAGGCTTGTTCGTCACCAGTCCCGCCTCCAGCATTGCTTCACGTTGCCTCGAAGTATGCCATGGATCGGTTGGGCCATCCTCATCTGGGGTGTCCTGATGCTGATCCATGGCGCCAGGGCGTCCTCGGGGGCATCCACTGAACAACTTGCCGCGGCGGTCAACCCGCGCCTGCGGAGTTTGCTGGATGAACGAGATCGGCTGGAGAGGCAACTTCCGATGCTTCCCAAACCCAGCGGTCAGGCCACCAGCGAGGCCATCGGAGTCCATTCCAAACCCGCGGCGTCGCCGGAAATTCGCAAGTGGTTCCAGGTGGATCTGGGCTCGGAGTGCCGGATCGACACCATCGTGCTCGTCCCTGCGCAGGTCGCCGTGGGCGAATACCGGGGTCAAGGCTACGGGTTCCCACCCAGGTTCCGGGTCGAAGTCTCGGAGGATGAAAGCTTCCGTGAGTCCAGGATTGTCGCGGATCACACCCGGGAGGATTTCCGGAATCCCCTCGGGAACCCGGTCCTGTTCGCGGTGAACGGACAAAAGGCCCGATATGTGAGAGTCACGGCGACCCGGCTCTGGCAGCAGGGTGAATCTGCACTGTTCGCCCTGGGGGAGCTCCTAGTCATGGCCGGTGAACGCAATCTCGCGGCCGGACGTCCCGTGGGTATGTCGGACTCCCAGGAGAGCCTTCCGCAATGGGCCGCCTCCCATCTGGTGGACGGCCAGAGCCAGTTGGGTTTGCCGATCAATCTCGTCCCGAGCGAATCCAACGGCTACCATAGCTTGGAGCGGGAAATACGTCAGGATGCCGTCAAATGGGTCCAGGTCGACCTCGGCCGCAGCCTTCCCCTCGACCAGGTCCGGTTGGTCCCTTCCCGCCCTCGTGACTGGGTTCTGGTGTCAGGCTTTGGGTTTCCGCTCCGATTCCGTGTCGAGGTCAGCGCGGATGCCGAATTCCGAGAACCCATCGTCATTCGTCCCGAAGACGAAGTGGATTTCCGGAACCCTGGAGAAAACCTGGTCACCATTCCGTGCGAAGGCATCACCGGTCGGTTTGTCCGAGTCACTGCCACCAAGCTATGGCTTCGCACCGACCACTACGCCTTCGCGCTCGCCGAGCTCCAGGTGATCTCCGCCGGCACCAATGTCGCTATCGGTGCCCATGTGGAGGCACTCGATTCGGTGGAATCTGGATACTGGTCAGCCACTGCCCTTGTGGACAACTGCAGCAGCCAAAACCGGCTGGTCCCCATGGAACAATGGCTCGCCGGCCTGGGTCGGCGCATCGAGATCGTGGACGCGGTCGACAGGATCGGGGCCCAGATTGAGCAGGAAACTCGGAAGAGCCTGGACCATCTGGTCTGGGGATCCCTCGTCTCGGTGTTCATCGTGAGTCTGGGTGCGGCGTTCCTGTCCTACAGGCACCGACTTGTTCGCACCCTGGAGCTCGAGCGCCTCAGGACCCGGATTGCGAGGGACCTGCACGATGAAATGGGAGCCCGGTTGACACGGATCGGGCTGCTGACCCAAGCCGTCGAACGCGAGGCGGATGAGCGGCACCCGATCCGGTCGCATGCTTCCCAGATCTCCGACATGACCCGTGAGATGGTGCGTACCATGGATGAGATCGTCTGGGCGGTGAACCCTGGCAACGACACGCTCGAGCACTTGGCCGACTATCTCCTCCACTTCGCCCAGGAATTCTTCTGCCAGTCGACGATCTGCTGCCGCCTCGAGATCCCCGCGGAGCTTCCTGAGGTTCGCCTGAGCACGGAGGTCCGCCACCATGTGTTCCTGGCAGTGAAAGAAGCACTCAACAACGTCGCCAGACACTCGGGTGCCCGCAATGTCCAGATCCGCCTCATGATCGAGCCCGGGACCCTGATCCTGGGGATCGAGGATGATGGGGTGGGCTTCGATCCAGATTCTGTCAGGCCTGGGTGCGATGGGCTGTCCAACATGCGACAACGCCTCGTCCTGACTGGCGGCGTCTTGGAGGTGTCCAGTGCGTCGGGCCGGGGGACTGTTTTGACCCTGAGAATTCCGCTCCGACGAGGGGCATGGGCCTGGAGTCGATCCCAACGAGGCCGTCCCGGTCCCGGTGCGTGAGGTGAATCCGGAACGATGAACTTGAAACCCCCATTCAAAGAGCCCGCAAAACCCGAAATGGAGAACTGCGATCCGTGCATTCGCGTGGCCTTGGTGGAAGATGACCGGTTCGTCCGTGAAAGGCTTTCCGAGGACATCGCTTCAGCAACGGGGTTGCAGGTGGTGAAAACCTGCAGCTCCGTCGCGGAAGCGTTGATCGTTCTCCCGGAATCCCACCCGCACGTGGTGTTGATGGATATCGGTCTCCCGGAAATCACCGGGATCGAGGGGGTGAGGCGACTGAAGGTCATCGCGCCTTCGGTCCAAATCCTCATGGTGACCGTCTACGAGGATAGCCAGAGGATCTTCGACGCGTTGTTGGCCGGGGCTGGAGGCTACCTGCTCAAACGAACCCCTCGCGACGAGTTGATCGAGGCCATCCGGCAGATCTATGCAGGCGGCGCCCCGATGAGCGGCCACATCGCCCGGAAGGTGGTCCAGCACTTCAACCGAATCGGTGAGCACTCCTGCGAAGTGGACCGCCTTTCTCGTCGCGAGAGGGAGGTGCTTGAGCGGCTTGCCCAGGGTGCCGCCTATAAGGAGATCGCCGAGATGCTCCAACTCAGCATCGAGACCATTCGCATGAACGTGAAGAGCATCTATACGAAACTCCACGTCCACTCCCGGGGGGAGGCCGTTGCCAAGTATTTTCGGAGATAGCCGCACGGAGTGACCACAACATCGGTACCGTAGGCCTGTGTCCCGGTTTTGCGGCAGGGTGCCGGTCGTTCAAAGCCATGGCACCCGCCCCGGCTTTCCTGGTGGCGCTTCGGCTACCCATATTCATGGGTATGGTTTGTTTCGGGCCTCCACGATAAAAATGGACTACGAGCTACGGGTGACGCGCATCCACCAGGTCTTCAGGCCGGCGGTGACGAACCGTCATGGCACTAGGGATCACGGGTTAAAAACCTTCGGCCCCGTGTTTGCTGTTTGAAAATTCGCCGAAACTCCTGACTCGTCAGCAGACCCATGAAACGCAAAGCCCTGACCGGGTTGAGCCTGCTCTTCCTGACCATTCCGATGGCCGCCGAGGTTGCCACCCCGAAACGCACGATCCATTCCCAACCCAGTTGGATTGTCGCCACGCCGCAGGTCGAGGTGGCGATCACCCGCCGTGGGGGCCATATGGCTCCGGTCACGTTCTTCCGCGACAGCGACCGGCCGGTGCGACCTTACCACATCACACCGTGGCAGCTTGAAAAGCCTTCGGCGATGCCTGCGCCGGTTCTCATCATGTTGCGCGGTGATTTCTTTTGCCTGCCCTTCGGAGGCAATTCGGAGCCGGTCGCCGGCGAGAAACACCCGCCCCACGGTGAAATTGTGGGCGAACCTTGGAAGGTTGTTGGAACCCGGCGCGCCGGAAAGGTCACGACCTTGACCCTCGACTTCGAGACCCGTGTCCGACCTGGGCATGTCACGAAGGAGTTGTCGTTGGTGGACGGTGAAAACGTTGTTTACACCCGGCACACCCTTCAAGAGTTCTCCGGGCGGATGCCGCTGGGTCACCACGCCACCTTGGCCATGCCTGAAAAGGAAGGCTCCGTGCGCATAGCGGCCAGTGCCTTCCGCTGGGGCATGACCTGTCCGTCCCTCTTCAGCGATCCGAAGCAGCGGGAATACCAAGCACTGCTTCCGGGTGCGCAATGGGCCGATTTGACACGGGTTCCTGTCGCCTGGAAGGGAACGCCCGACGCCGACCTGACCCGATTGCCCGCCCGATATGGTCATGCCGATCTCGTCCAACTGGTCAACGAACCGTGGGAGAAGACCGGAGGCCCCGCCTGGACGACTGCGACCTTCACCGATCAGGGGTATCTGTGGTTTTCCCTCAAGGATCCGGCGGTGCTCAACAGCACCGTCTTTTGGATGGAAAACCATGGGCGTCACGGGCATCCGTGGAACGGTCGCAACAACTGTCTGGGCTTGGAGGACGTGACGGCCTGCTTCGCCGATGGCCTCGCCGCATCGACCCGGGACAACCCGCTCACCCGGCTAGGTGTCCCGACCGCCATAGCGTTGAGTCCGACCCAGCCCACCCGAGTGAATTACATCCAGGGGGTGGCGAGGATTCCGCCGGGTTTCGACGTTGTTCAGAAGCTTGAATTTGCGCCCGGTGCTGTGACGTTCCTGTCCACCTCCGGCCAGCGTGTCACCATTCCGGTGCACCATGAATTCGTGAGAACCGGAACGCTTTGACCTCATTCATCCATCCCGCACCGTCCCATCGCATGAAATACTTCCAACGCGCTCTCATGGCTTGCCTCCTCGCTCTCCTGGGCGGATGCGGAGACAAGGCGGTCGATTCGAGCCAACCGGCCGCATCGGCTTCGAAGGTGCAGGGAACCATCGGTGTCTCGCTGCTCACCCTCGACAACCCCTTCTTCAAGGTCATCGGTGACAGCATCACGGCCGAGGGCAAGAAACACGGCTACGAGACGGTGGTGGTCAGCGGTGACAAGGACGTCGCCAAGCAGGGGAATCAAATCAAGGACTTCATCGTCAAGAAGGTCAGCGCCATCGTGCTGAGCCCCTGTGATTCCAAGTCGATTATCCCGGTCATCCAGGAGGCCAACGCGGCCGGGATCCCGGTGTTCACCGTGGACATCCCCTGCAATGAACCCGGCGTGAAGATCGTCACCCAAATCGCCACCGACAACGAAGGCGGCGGACGGGAAGCCGGTCAGGCCATGATTGAGGCCCTCGGCGAGGCCGGCGGCAAGATTGCGGTGCTGCATTTCAAGCAGGCCGAATCCTGCCAGTTGCGCGTGAAGGGTTTCATGGAGGTGATTCGTGCGCACAACGCGGGTGGCAAATCGAAGATCGATGTGGTCACCGAGCTCGAGAGCGGTGCGGCCAAGGATTTGGGATACAAGGCGGCCGAGGATGCCTTGCAGGCCCACCCGGATCTCCGTGGCATCTTTGCCATCAACGACCCGGCCGCACTTGGTGCGCGCGCTGCGTTGGAAAAGGCCAGCAAAACCCAAGTGCTCATCATTGGCTTCGATGGCCAACCCGAGGGCAAGCAGGCCATCAAGGACGGCAAGATCTACGCCGATCCGATCCAGTTTCCCGACCAGATGGGAGTCCGCATGGTGGATGCGATTTTGCGCCATTCCAAGGGTGAGACGCTGCCGGCGCAAATGCTCATTCCCACTCGCCTCTATCGGAAGTCCGACGCCCAAAAAGATCCCACCCTCCACTGATCCCGATCCCTTCATCGACCCATGAGCCAATCCCATCATTTCCTCCACGAACTCGTCGGATCCATGTCCCAGGGGGCCGACGGCAATCCCACGGTGGCGATGGTGGAGGCGGCCTTCCGGCACCACGGGCTGCACTGGCGCTACATCAACATGGAGGTCTCGCCCGCGGACCTCGGTGCCGCCGTGAAGGGGGCCAGGGCCATGGGTTTCCGGGGCTTCAATTGCAGCCTCCCGCACAAGGTCAGCGTCATTGCCCACCTCGACGGTCTGGGGCAGTCCGCCGCGGTGATGGGGGCGGTGAACTGTGTGGTGCGGCGGGAGGGCCGGCTCATTGGTGAGAACACCGACGGGAAAGGTTTCCTCAAGTCCCTGCAGTCGGTGATCGATCCCCAGGGCAAATCGGTGGTGTTGTTCGGCGCCGGTGGCGCCGCACGGGCCATTGCTGTGGAACTGGGTCTGGCGGGCGTGCGTCACATCACGATCGTCAACCGCTCTGAGGAACGTGGGGCTGAATTGGTGGACTTGTTGTGCGAGCAACTCCAACTCGATGCCCGACTCGTCGTCTGGGGCGGAAATTACGCCATTCCGGAGGGTACCGACGTGGTGATCAATGGCACGTCCATCGGGTTGTATGATCCCGAGGCGCGGCTGGAGATCGATCTCGACACCCTTCGCCCTGGCATGGTGGTTGCGGATGTGGTTTTCAACCCGGTTCGGACGCGCTTCCTGATCGAGGCCGCCTCCCGGGGCTGCCGCCCGCTCGACGGGTTGGGCATGCTGGTCAACCAAGGCATCGTGGGCATTCAATATTGGACGGGCATTGATCCCCACGCCGTGGTGATGCGTCAGGCCTTGGAGTCCGCCATGGGCGTATGAGCCTGCCGAGTCCGTCTGTACCGCTGAGTTCGACGAATCCGCCGCTGTTGGCCCTGACCGGGATTGTGAAGTCCTTTCCTGGAGTCCGGGCCTTGCGGGGGGTGGACCTGCAACTCAACGCCGGAGAGGTCTTGGCCGTGCTCGGTGAAAACGGCGCGGGCAAGAGCACCTTGATGAAAATCATCGGAGGCGCCCATGCCGCCGATGCGGGCACCTTGGCTATCGACGGACAGCAGCAACGTTTTCAATCCCCGCAGGAAGCCCGCGCGGCCGGCGTGGCGGTGATTTACCAGGAGTTCAACTTGGTCCCGGCCCTCACGGCGGTGGAAAACATCTTCCTAGGCCAGGAGGAGACCACCGGTGGCTTCCTGGCCCGCAGCCAAGAACGGGAACAAGTGTCAGCCCTGTTCCAACGGATGGGCGTCGAAGTGGACTTGGATGCGCCCTGCCGCCGGCTCAGCACCGCTCAGCAGCAGTTGGTCGAAATTGCCAAAGCCTTGATCCACAAGGCTCGGATCCTCGTCATGGACGAACCCACGGCCGCGCTGACCTCCCACGAGGTGGAGAAGCTCTTCATCCTCATGCGGGAATTGCGGCGTCAAGGAATGGGGATCCTCTACATCAGCCACCGGCTGGAAGAGGTGTTCACCATCGCCGATCGGGTGACCATTTTGCGCGATGGGGGCAATGTCTCCGACTGCCCCATCCATGCCATCACCCGCGATCAAATGATCGAACGCATGGTGGGACGACCGCTGGACCAGGAGTTCCCCTCCCGCCATGTGAAACGGGGCGGTCCACGCTTGGAGGCGTCGGGCTTGCGCCGGGGAAAAGCGGTCCAAGGCGTTTCCTTTCAGGTGCACCAAGGTGAGATTCTGGCGCTGACTGGACTGGTTGGGGCCGGTCGCACCGAGACGGTTCGGTTGTTGTTCGGGGCCGATGCCAGAGACGCCGGCGAGATCCGACTGGATGGCCAGGTTCTCGACATCCGGTCGCCCCGCGACGCCATCGAAGCCGGCATTGGACTCTTGACCGAGGACCGCAAACTGCAAGGTCTGGTGCTGAGGCATCCGATTCGGGAGAACTTTGGTTTGCCGAATTTGCGTCGGTGGTGCCGGCGCGGCTTCGTCCAGCACCGGCGGGAGCGCGCCGAATTGGACCGCTACATCGCGGCCCTCCGCATTCGCTTGTCCAACCCGGAGGAGCGTGTTGGCAACCTCTCAGGCGGCAATCAGCAGAAGGTGGTGTTGGCCAAGTGGTTGGCCCGCGACTGCGAGGTGCTGATCTTCGACGAGCCGACTCGGGGAATTGATGTCGGCGCGAAGTACGAGATTTACCTGCTCATGAACGAACTGGTGGCCGCCGGAAAATCCATTCTCATGATCAGCTCTGAATTGCCGGAGGTGCTGGGGATGGCCGACCGGATCCTGGTCCTGCACGAAGGCCGGATCACCGGCGAAATCACCGATGTGGCCCACGCCACCCAGGAACAAATCCTCCAATTGGCCCATGCCTGAACCCATGAAACCTGCACGATGGCTGGCCGACTACGGCATGATTTTGGTCTTGGTGCTGCTGTGCGCGTTTTTCAGCGCGGTGACATACAGCGAGCAATCGCCCACAGGCGAGGCCGCCGCAGGCCAGGTGGTCGAGGCCGTGTTGAAGGCGGTCCCCAATGGAGCCCGCGTCTTGGTGGTAGCCAGCGACCAGCCCGGAGATGCGGTCTTCGCGGCTCGGGTCGAACGCGACTTGAAGGCTGCCGGAGCACAAGTCCTCGCGTCCGTGACCGGTGAACCCCGGAACGCCCGCGAGGCCCTCCAGAAAATCCAGGCGGCCGGTGGATCCCTGAATGCCGTCGCCGCCACCCGCGTGGCCGGAGGTTGGCGGGTCTTCACCGACCTCGCTTCCGATTTTCCGTCGCTGGGATCGCCTCGGATGATCACACCCGCCAGCTACCGGTGGCCCCATTTCCTGAAGTCCGAGAACCTGTTGAACATCGCCAATCAAATTGCCGTGATCGCCATCGTGGCCATTGGCATGACCTTGGTCATCATCACTGGCGGCATTGATTTGTCCGTGGGGAGCCTCATCGCGCTGTCGGCCGTGTTGGCGGCGGGTTTCATCCGCGACCGGGCCGGGGGCGTGAGCGCCTCGACGGGCGGCATGGTGCTCGGGTGCCTTCTGGCGATTCTGGTGTGCGGGGCGGTCGGAGGTTTTTCCGGCCTGATGATCACCCGATTCGCCATCCCGCCCTTCATCGTGACGCTGGCCATGATGCTGGTTGGCAGTGGCTTGGCCTACATCCTGGCTCAGGGGCAATCGATTTATCAAATTCCCGACTCCTTCGTCTGGCTCGGGCGCGGTGCGGACCTCTTCGGACTTCCCAATGCCGTGGTGCTCCTGCTGGTGCTGTACGCCTTGGCCCAGGTGCTCATGTCGCGCATGAAGCTGGGGCGATATTTGTACGCCGTGGGTGGCAATGCGGAGGCGGCGCGGCTTTCGGGCGTGCCCGTCCGTCGCGTGCTCCTCTTCGCCTATGTGGCCAGTGGGTTACTGGCGGGGTTGGGGGGCGTGATCATGGCGTCGCAGCTCAAGAGCGGATCACCGACCTATGGCAACATGTATGAGTTGTACGTGATCGCCGCCGTCGTCGTGGGCGGTACGAGCTTGAGCGGGGGTGAGGGCCGGATGCTGGGGACGTTGACTGGAGCCTTCACCATCGCCGTCATCCAGAATGGCATGAACCTGACCAACGTGGAGAGTTACACCCAGAAGGTGGTGCTCGGGTTGGTCATCTTGGGGGCCGTGCTCCTCGACAAATTGCGTCAGGGCCGCTGGGCCCGTTGAACCGGTTGAACCCGTTGAATCTTTTCCAAACCGACCTGCCTTTCCGTCCCATGAAAAAACTGAAGACACTCCTTATCGTGGCGTTCGCTGTGGCGACTGCCTTGGTCGCGCACGCGGCCGACGACGTGCTGATCGCCGATTTCGAAGGCCCCGACTACGGCGCGTGGAAGGCCACTGGCGAGGCGTTTGGCAGCGGCCCGGCGCGCGGCGCATTAGCCGGGCAGATGCAGGTCGAGGGTTTCCTGGGGAAGGGGTTGGTCAACACATTCCGCGGTGGCGATGACGCGACCGGTGCCTTGAGTTCACCGCCCTTCAAGATCGAGCGGCGCTTCCTCGCCTTCCTCATCGGCGGGGGTCACAACGAGCAGAAGCTCGCCCTGCAATTGCTGGTGGATGGCCGGGTGGTCCGTTCGGCAACAGGACCGAATGACCGCAGCGGCGGCAGCGAAGCGTTGGCTCCCGACTCGTGGGACGTCTCTGATTTGGCCGGTCAGACGGCCTCCATTCGCATCGTCGACGAGGCCAAGGGCGGTTGGGGGCACCTCAATGTGGATCACCTCCGGCAAACCGACACCCGACCGAAAGGCCTGCAGAAGAACGTCGAGCGGTCCATTCCGGTGACGGCCCGTTATCTGCACCTGCCCATTCGCAACGGGGCTCCCAAGCGCGTGGTGACCTTGTTGGTAGACGGGAAGCCCGTCGTTCGGAACGACATCGAGTTGGCCGATGGTTCCGCCGATTGGTGGGCGCCCATGGACGTGTCGGCCTGGCGGGGTAAATCCATCACCCTCCGTGTGGACGCATTGCCCGCCGATTCCACGGCGTTGTCGGCGATCGAACAGGGCGACGGATTTAAGGACGAGGGATCGCTGTACCGCGAGCCGTTGCGCGGGCAGTTCCATTTTTCGCCAAAGCGCGGTTGGAACAACGATCCGAACGGGATGGTCTTCTACAACGGCGAGTACCACTTGTTCTTCCAGCACAATCCGTACGGTTGGGATTGGGGCAACATGCACTGGGGTCATGCTGTCAGTCGCGATCTCGTCCACTGGGACGAGCTCGGAGACAAGCTCCTGCCCGACGACATGGGACCGATGTTCAGCGGCAGCGCCGTGGTGGACTGGAAGAACACCAGTGGCTTCGGCAAGGACGGCAAACCGCCGCTCGTGCTCATTTACACCGCCGCCGGGAATCCCACGGTGCAGTGCATCGCCTACAGCACCGACGGCCGCAAGTTCACCAAGTATGCCGGCAACCCGGTTCTGAAGGAAATCACCGGAGGTAATCGCGACCCCAAGGTGATGTGGCATGAAGCTTCCCGGAAGTGGGTGATGGTGCTCTACGTGGAGTGGCAGAAAAAGCACACCATCCACTTCTTCAACTCGCCCAATTTGCGCGAGTGGAGCCTGACCCAAATCGTCGAGGGCGATGCCCCCGGCAAACCCTATCTCTTCGAATGCCCCGACTTCTTCGAGTTGCCCGTGGACGGAGATCCGACCCGCCGGAAGTGGGTGCTGCTCGCCGCCAACAGCGCTTATGCCGTGGGCACTTTCGATCGCGCCCGCTTCGTGCCCGAGCAGAGCAACCTGGCCGGTCAGCGAGGCAAGGGTTTCTATGCACCCCAGACATTCAGCGATATTCCGGGTGCCGATGGGCGTCGCATTCAAATGGGTTGGTTTCAGACTGCCACCAAGGGCATGACCTTCAACCAGTCCATGACCGTGCCGCTGGAACTCCGGTTGCTGACCACGGCGGACGGGCCTCGACTGACCTTCACGCCGGTGCGCGAACTGGAGGCGCTGCGGGCCCAATCCCAACGCCTGGGTTCGTTGTCATTGGCTCCCGATGCCAAGAATCCGCTGGCGAAGGTGCAGGGGGAATTGCTGGAGGTCCGCGCCGTTCTGAAGCCCGGACAAGCGACCCACGTCGCGTTCAGCATTCGCGGGGTGCCTGTGGTTTACGACGTGAAGCAGCAAGAACTGGTGGTGGCTCAACATCGCGCGCCGGCGCCGCTGCACGACGGCACCTTGGACCTGATCATTTACTGCGACCGCACCGGCTTGGAGGTCTTCGCCAGCCGCGGGCTTTGCTACGTTCCCATGCCCGTCCAGCCGAAGCCCGAAGACCGTTCGCTTTCGCTGGAGGTCCAGGGAGGCACCGTCGCCTTCAAGAACCTCGAGGCTCATGAACTGCAATCTGCCTGGACTGCGCGGAAAGTCGTGACGCCGCCGGGTTCAGTTTCTCCGGCACGTCCGGCGTTCCCGGCCAGCCCGACGCGGCCATGAACTCCGGATCCCGCCGCTACTTTTGCATCGGCCTCGGGGAAGTTCTTTGGGACCTCTTGCCGGGTGGGCGTCAATTGGGCGGAGCGCCCGCCAACTTCGCCTACCATGCGCATGCGCTCGGCGCTGAGTCTCTCGTGGTCTCTCGCGTGGGCCGTGACGATCTGGGTCGGGATCTCCTTGAGCGCCTGAATGCTCTGGGTCTGGCGACCTCCGGGATCTCCGTCGATCCAGTCGCGCCCACCGGGTCCGTCAGCGTGACCCTCGATCCGTCGGGGCAGCCCGCTTACACCATCCACACCGAGGTCGCCTGGGACCTCCTGGAGGCCGGGCTAGAGGTTTTGCGAGTCGCGGCTGCAGCGGATGTGGTCTGCTTCGGGACATTGGCCCAGCGCCACCCGGTGGCCCGCGAGTCCATCCGGCGCGTGCTGCAGGCGACTCGGCCCGATGCCTTGCGTATCTTCGACATCAACCTTCGCCAACGGTTTTGGTCGCGCGAGGTGATCGTCGAGTCTTTGGCATTGGCCACTGTGCTGAAGTTGAACGACGAGGAGTTGCCTATACTCGCGGACTTGCTCGGTTGGCCGGGTGACGACGACCAGGGACTGCTGGCGCGGTTGGCCCAGCGATTCGATTTACGGGCTGTGGCCCTGACGCGAGGGGCTCGGGGCAGTCTCTTGTGGACGGCGGGCCGCAGTTGGGACTGGCCCGGTTCGGACCTGAAGGTGGCCGACACCGTGGGTGCGGGTGACAGTTACACGGCGGCCCTCGCACTGGGATTACTGTCGGGCACGACGCCTGAGGACATTCTCCGCATCGCCCATCGAGTCGCAGATTTTGTCTGCACTCAGCCGGGAGCCACACCGCCCATGCCTGCGGATTTTGCCGCTCAATTTGTGGGAACTAGAAGAACCGAGGGAGATTCTTCGGGAAACCGAAGTTGAAGCTGGTGCGCGGGGCGGGGGTCGAACCCACAACCTTCGGCTTCGGAGACCGACGCTCTATCCAATTGAGCTACCCGCGCAACCGAGATGCTCACCTTAAGAATCCCCCCACGGCAGGGCAACTGTTAGTTCTGGGCCTTGTTGGTTCTGACCCGGTTTGGCCCGCGTGCCATGCCGATGGCCTGCGTCCGAACAGAAGGAACCGCCTGAGAGATTCGCATTGCCGCCCCAACCGGCACATTGAGACGTTCTGGAAGCTGAGGGAATGAGGTTGCGTGGAGGTGGCCTAAACAGCGTGAGGCCACTTCAAAAGACATGCGAACTGAGACACGCACACGTGACTGGTTTCTGGCCGACCCCCGCTGTCGGAAGTGGATCGTTCAGTGTTCAGCTTGTGGTCAGTATGGTCGCAAGCCAGAGTCACTAAACACCGTTCCGAAGTATCGGTTCGAGGAAGTGTTTGCGATGATGCAGTTGGATGACTTGCTGGTCTGTGAGGCCTGTCGTGCTGCGGTGCCGAGACAGGAACATTGAGCCCGGCAATGCCGTAGCCTAACAATAAACGTCATGCTCCATTCGATTCGCGAGGTCGAAGCTGCAGATCAACCGATCCTCTGGGATTTGCTTTACGAGGCGCTTTGGGATCCGCCCACCAGCCCAAGGCGGTCGAAGTCTGTTTTGTCCAACCCGCATATTGCAGCTTACGTCCAAGACTGGGGCTCGAACGGGACAGATCTTGGTTTTCTCGCCCTATCCCATGACGGTTCAGTTGCCGGAGGCATTCTGAGCCGGCTGCTGCTTCCTCCGCTGCAGGGAGGTGCTTTCTATGACGTCAACACTCCTCAGTTGGGCATCGCTGTGTTCCCAACTTTTCAGAGGCAGGGCCTTGGGACGGTTTTGTTCACAAGGTATCTGGCCGCTGCTGCCACCCGCTTTCCCCGGGTGTCACTCGGCGTTCATCCTGAAAACCACGCCGCCATCCGTCTCTATAGACGATTCGGTTTCTATCAGTTTGCCACAGGTCATGGCGGATATCTCAACATGGTGAAAGACTTGGAACCGCTGACCGAACCTGGCGATCCACCGAATCGCGGCCATCGGTGAGCTGAAGCGTTGGGCCACAGAAAACTCACCGCCCCATGTCCATCGCGAACGCCTATTCGGCTTGGTCCGTCAGCTACGACTCAGACCGCAATTGGACCCGTGACCTCGATGCTGAGGTGACGAGGCGCCTCCTGACTGGGACCTCATTTCCGGTCGTGATCGAGGCTGGCTGCGGAACCGGAAAGAACACGGGTTTCTTCTGCGATGTCGCGGATGAAGTGCACGCCCTCGATTTTTCAGAAGGCATGCTGAAAGTCGCCCGCCAACGGGTGCGCTCTCCCAAGGTTCGCTTTCATCCAGTGGACTTGTCCTCGGACTGGCCATGCCGTGAAGCCTGCGCCCATCTCGTTTCGTTCAACCTCGTCCTTGAGCACATGGAGTCGCTGACTCCCGTGCTCAAGATCGCCGCACGATGCCTGGTGCCCGGCGGAACGGTCTTGATCAGCGAGCTTCATCCGTTCAAGCAGTACCAAAACAGTCAGGCGAGGTTCACGGACGCACTCGGTCAAGAGATCAAGGTTCAAGCGTACACGCACCACGTTTCTGATTTCTTCCGTGCCGCCGAAGAAGTCGGACTGGCTCTGGTGAAATTCAATGAGTGGTGGCACCCGGAGGACCCAGCAAGGTCCGTCCCTCGCTTGGCGACCTTCTTGTTTCAGCGTCCAGCGTGAGCTGCTGCCGGAACAGTGTTTATCCGCCAAGGCCCTCCGCCGAGGTCGGCCGCATTGAGGGCTCGAGATCGCGCATCCACTGACGGTGGATCGACTGCATGATCCGGAACGCATCGATCCGCCCGGCATGGGGGTTTCTGCCTGCTGTGGCCTGAATGCGGGGATTGGTCCGCATGAATCCGGTTGGGTGTTTCTCTGCGAGGTGGCCGGAGGCGGACGGCCGTGTCACCGACCTGTACTGAACCCGTCTGGCTCAGGGGTTCAGCTCTCGGGGTTTCCTCCCGAATTGTTGCATGGTCGTGCACCGCAAGGCGCCCGAAGGCCTGGGATCTCGCGCTTCAGGGTTTCCTGTCTCGGAAGCTCTCGCGAATGAAGGTCACCACCGGGGCCGGATCGTCGAGCCCGTGGGGGTGGTGGCCTATACCCGGCTTGTGGATCACTTGGATTTGCCCGCCCAGGGCCCTGTATCGGGATTCGATCAGGCTCGTATTCTCGGCCACCGGCACCACATCGTCGGTGTCCCCAACCACATGGATGAGCCGGACCTGGGCCTTGGCCAGCGGGGCGAGCCGGTCCACTGGGTTGCCGTTGAAGGCCAGTGCCTCCGCTTCGTTTGCGAAGCCGTAGTGGCGCTGCAGTTGAGACCAGTCACCCGCGCTGCCCTTGCCGGTCCCCTTGCCGCCGGGCCAACTCTTGAAATCGCACACGGGCGCGTCGCCATAAATGCACGCCACACGTTCGGGGTTCTTGGCCGCAAAGCGGTAGGCGTAGAGACCGCCGCGGCTGATGCCCACCAGGGCCGCCTTGGGTCCGAGACCGCCACGCTGGAGCACTTGATAGAACGCATCGAACTGTTCCAGCGCGCGCGGTGAACCAAAGGTGTTACCGACCTCGAGGTAAACGTGGTGGAACCCGTGTTCCAGCAGTTGCAAGACGCCGGTCCGGTCCGTGAACGCGTCGGGGAATTCCAAACACCAGCTCCACGGTTTTCCGGTTGCCGCCTGGCGCGGTTCGACGACCCAAGCGGTGGCGCCATCCACGGCGAACCGATGCCGCACGAATCCGTGCCATTGGTCCACGCGGCCGCCCGGCCAGGGCGAAACGGCCGAATCGCCCTTCGCAGCGGTGGCCACAGAATGAATCGTTGGGGTCGAGGGGGACGAAGTTGTCTCCTTCGGATCAGCGGCCTTCAGGGCGGTCGGTGCGATGAGTAAAAAAGCGCAGCAAAGCCACGGTGCGCAGGGCAGGAAGGGCATGTTCTAGCCAGTCTTTCCGCGGATTCGGAGTCTGTCCATGGGCCGTTCTTCGGAATATCGGCGACTCTTGTCCGAGAGGTTTTTAGAAAATCTGAGACAAAATCGTTGACGAAGAGGTCCAATAGAAAGCACCTTCCGCTCCCCAACGCGGGGGTGTAGCTCAATTGGTTAGAGCGCTGCCCTGTCACGGCAGAGGTTACGGGTTCGAGTCCCGCCACTCCCGCCATTTTCCCCAGCGTTGAAAAACCGGCCTCAAAGCCGGTTTTTTGCTGCCCAGAGCTTTTTGGCCTTCAGAGGTCTCCATCGACCTCCTGGGCCACAGGCCGGTGATAACACGGGATTAAACTCATTGAAACAGGGGGCCCGCCGTGTGCCCTTCGTTGATTCATCCGGTCGACAAGCCCCGACCCAAATGCTCTGCCTGAACGTTCAACCCGTTCAGAATCGCCTCGGCGACCGGTTCCGGGAAGAGTTTGGGGATCTCGGCGCGCACTTCATCCAAGACCCGGGGTGTCTGGTCGAGGATGTCGGCGATAATGGAGCGCATTCCAGGCATGCCGCACCGTTTGGCTGTCTCAAGCCAGTGACGGCATCCGATCTCAGCCATCCGGTAATGGCGATTCTTGCCCAGGACTGCCATGGCCAAGGTTGCCTTTTGCGCGGACAGCTTCCCGCGACCGTGTCCGATGACCGGATGGGCTGACAGCACGTCATAGCGCGGGGTGAGTTCGTAGTCGCCCTGCGGCAGCAGAAAGAGGCTGAAGTTCTTCGCATGCCCATCGATGGCCGCCAGCAGCCAGAAGATCACCTGGGTACGCAGGAAGCTCGTGCGGTCTTCGTCGGCCCGGAGGGACCCCTGCAGGAGATCCATGATCTTCAGGATTCCCGGGCCACCATCGACCTCGTATTTGAGATGGGGAGGCGTCGCCGTGGCCTGGCACAAGTCCTCTTGGGGAAGACGTAGCCACCGGGTTTTGTCGGATGACAACCGGCGGTCGAAGCGTTCGACCACGAGCACCTGATAGTCGCCGAACCGCCGAATTTTCGAATTCGCCGTCGGGATCCCGTAGGCCTTCAGGATCCGACCGCAAAGCCATTCATTCTCGACCGAGGAGGACAAATCGATGCCCTGCGGTCCGGCCCCGATCGGCAATTTGAGGATGTGCGTCGTGGGCGTGGCTCCGGTGGGTCGATGCCAGGCTCCCTCGTGCCAGAGCAGGGCCGTCTTTTCCTGGGCCCCGGCGAGGCTGATGCGGAAGTGATCCTCGGATGGAGGGTCTCCGTCCCGCGGGTCCGCCAGGGTTGCGGCTAGCAGCCGGGCGACCTGGGCAGAGCCGAGTCGATCACCCGTGATCCGCGACAGCTCTCCGGGCAAGGCATCCTCCGGGAGCAGTTGTAGCGCCCCGACGCAGTCGCGTCCGACCGCTTGGAGCAAGTCAAAGGGGTCGATGCTGGGAATCTGGAACCGGCGCTGGATGCGTTCGCGGATCCCTCGGTTGTCGGGAAGGAGATTGTCGAAAAACGCCTCGACTCCGTCTCGGAAGGGTTCGCCGGACGGTCGCAACGGCAGCGACAGCGAAATGGGCCGGGCATGGGGAGAACCCAGCCAACGGTCGTCATAGGCGAATGTATGGGTTCCCCGCGTGGGGGTCCGCCAAAGGCCGACCCGCTCGCCGTTCATCCAAACGGACAGGGCTCTGGAATGACGAGGACGGGGCATGGGTCACCACTCGGTTTTCTGGCCGTCGGGACCTTTGGGACGGACCACCAGTTCGAGATCCAAGGTCGAGAGGATCCGGTAAATTCGGGATAGGCTGGTGGTCGTGGGGTCCGACTCGATTTGTGAGAGTGCTGCTTGGGACAGGCCGCAATGGGAGCCGACCCCCTTTTGGGTCAGTTGCTGTTCATGACGGTACCCTCGAAGAATCGCCCCCAACTGCTCGGGAGTCCGCGCAACGAAATCAGTCATATTCGTTAAAGTAAATAAAACCGTGAAATATCGTAAACAAAATAAACTAAAGGTATTCAGTTTAAGGTATTAAAAAACAACGCAGCGCCGTGCCGAGGAAAACCGATGCCGGTGCAGCCACCCGATGCCTCTCACGTCCACGGCGGAGACACCGAACGAGGCCAGGTCACCGCCACCCGGTTCGGTGGACGTCCGATTTTGCCGTTTTTGGACCACTTCTTCAGCCCGCCGACAGAGGGCCTTCAATGTGCGGCTGACGGTGGGACGGTGGTTCGTGGAGCGCGCTTGGATAGAACCGCGTCGCGCCGCTGTTCCTGTTGTTTCAAGTATTCGTCCCAATCCACGGCCGGGGCATTGGTGACTTTGCTGCCCACCAGCACGACGGCGTGTCCGCCGAATCCATTCTGTCTGCGCTCATCGTATTTAGATGGGTGCATCGAAGCAAACAGGATGGGGATGTCCTGGACACCTTTGAGAGTGCTTCTCCGCTTCCGGACTAGTTGGAGGTTTATGCCGAGGCGGTTAGATCAATTCGTGAAGGTTCCCATCGGCGGCTCCAGCCATCCTTGAACCCACCCTCGCCCCCGCAACTTGACCCGCACCCGTGGCCGCGAGACCTTGGCGGCCTGTTCATGACGAAATTGTCCCGCGCCCTCCGACCCCTGCTTTCTGCCCTGCTCCTGGCAGGCGGGGGCGGGTTATCTGGGTTGCCTGGGTTGTCCGCCTCGGCCGGGCCAAACTCCGAGGTGCGGTTCGGGCCGCTGGCCGAGGAGTTCCCGCTGACCCTGCGCGCCGGGCATCGTGGGGAAGCGCTGGGGCCGCTCTTCCATTGGCAGGAGACGCCGGAGGCGTGGGGTTGGGGATTTTCACCCTGGGTGTCCTACCAGCACGAACCCGGCGTCGAACGCACGCAGGCCGAGTTCCTCTACCCGCTGGTGTCCTTCGATCAGTACGGCTCGCAGTACCGCTTCCACATCGTGCAGTTCGTGAGCTGGAGTGGAGGGCAGAGCACTGTGGGCCCGGACAAGCGGCGCTTCACTCTGTTCCCGTTCTGGTTCAGCCAGCGCTCTGACGACCCGGCCGAGTCGTACCGGGCGTTGGTGCCCTTTTACGGGCACCTCAAAGGCCGTTTGTTTCGCGACGAGGTGCGTTTCGCTGCGTTGCCGCTCTGGGTCCAGACCCGTAAGCGCGACGTGGTCACCGACAATTATTTCGCGCCGTTCGTCCACGTGCGCACTGGAGCCGCCCATGGGTGGCAGGTGTGGCCAGTCTATGGCCAAGAGCATCGTGCGCCGCTGGTGCGGACCAATGCCTTGAGCGACCTGCCCGAAGTTGTGCCCGGCCACGAGAAGTGTTTTGTCGTCTGGCCCTTTTGGATCACCGATCGCCAGGGCATTGGCTCCGAGAATCCGGTCACCAACACCGTGTCGTTGCCGTTGTTCTCCACACAGCGCTCCAAGACTCGCGACAACACCACACTCCTGTGGCCCTTCTTCACCCATACGGTCGATCGGGAGCGCCAGTTTGAGGAATGGGGCGCGCCGTGGCCCTTCATCGGGTGGGCCGATGGTCCCGGAAAACACGCTCGCCGGGTCTGGCCGCTCTGGGGCCGGGCCACCAATGCCGAGCAGCAGAGCCAATTCGTGCTGTGGCCCTTCTACACCCACAAGCGGCTGCTGGCCGAGGACCTCGATCGCGAACAAACCCGCAGCGTGTTCTACCTGTGGGTCGACCTGGCGGAGCGCGACCGTCGCAATGGCGCAGAGTACCGCCGTCGCTCGCTCTGGCCGCTGTTCCATCATGCGCGGGATCGGCAGGGGCGTGAGCGTCTGCAAGTGCTGGCCTTGGCCGAAGGGGCCTTCCCGTCCAACGAAGGCATCGCCCGTGGGTGGTCCCCCTTGTGGTCGCTCTATCGTCATGAACGGGATGCCAAGACCGGTCGGCAGAGCCGCTCGTTGCTGTGGAACTTGTGGCGTCAGGAGTCGGGCCCCGAAGGCGTGCGCAACGGCCTATTCTTCGGGTTGTTCCACTGGGGCAACACCGTGCCGCAGGGAGGCGTTCCCAAGGCGGCCGTTCCGACCGCTCTGACTCCATCGCCCAAGCCCTGAACCATGCCGGTGGGCGGGGTGCCTTGAGGCTTGAGTTCGCAGAGAAAACCTGGAACCGCAATTCCAAGGCTGAAATTCTACCGCCGGAACGCTACGGTCGAATCTACAGGGTCGAAGCCTCCGAGCCCGCCCTTCCGTTCGTCACACGCCAACGCTCTTTAACCTCCCGCGAGCACTGTCTCGATCTTGTTCTGCAAATCGGCGCTGATGCGTTCCACCGGCCGTTCGGCGTCGATGAGGTCGAAGCCGTAGTGGCGTTGCATACGCCGGAAGGTGTCGCGCATGCGGCTCTGGTATTGCAGGAAGCTATCGAACATATCGCGCGACAGGCCTAGGTCCATGCCGCTTTCCCAGTAGTCGAGTGCCTGTTGCTTGGCGAAGACCCGCTGGACCAGTTTCTCGGGCCGCACCTCCAGGTAGAACACGGCGTCGGGAACGAGCGCGATCCCGTACAAGTTGCGCAGCCACTGCTCATCCACGCCGCGGACGAGATCCCGGGCCATCAAGGTGTAAATGTAACGATCGGCCAGCACCATCGAGCCTGCGCGCAGGGCCGGCAGGATGGTGTTCTCGAGTTGGTCGGCGAAGTCGGTCGCGTAAAACAGCGAGAGCGTGGTGCGCGAGAGAATGTTGCCTTGCTGGGCGGCTTCGAGTTCTTCGCTGACCAAGGAGGAGCGTTTGAGACCTACTTGAATCGTGTGGTGGCCCGAGGCCTCCAGCCACTGGATCAATCGGGCGATTTGGGTGGAACGGCCTGAGCCGTCGGCGCCCTCGACCACGATGAGTTTGCCGGAAAGTTTTTCGATCTCCACCCCGGGCAAACCCAGACCAAAAAAGCGCTTGGGCGTGACCTTCGGAACCAGCACTTCAGCGTCGTCCGTTGGGGAGAATTTGGGTTTCCTGGCCATATCTCGAATTATTTGGTGGCGGTGAAGGTGGGTAGATCGATCCGGGTCTCAACCAGGCGGCGGACGAGTCCCTGCTGCTCCTCAATACGCTGGTTGGCATCCATGACCACGAAGTTGAACTCAGTGCTCATGGCCAAGTATTGCTCGAAGATGCGGCCCTGAAAGATGCGGAAGCTTTCGTACGGATCGCTGGAAAGGCCCAGGTCCATGCCCGCCTCGTGGTGCTTGAGGGTCGGTCGATTATCCAAGATGCGGTTGAGCGAGACTTCGAGATGCGAGCGGAAGAAGAAGGTGATGTCGGGCAGAGCAGCAAAGCTGTAGAGGCCGCGTACCCAGGCCTGGGGGCATCCGCGAACGACATCCCGAGCGAAGGCCGTGAAGATGTACCGGTCGCAGAGCACCAAATACCCCGCCTTGAGCAGCGGCAAGAGTTGGCGCTCGTAGCGGTCGGCAAAATCGGTGGCGTGGATGAGGGAAAACGTGGTCGGCGTCAGCAAGTTCTGCTTCTTGCCCTTGCTGGTGGCGCTTTTGACCAGTGCCGACGAATTCCACTCGCTGAAGAAGACTTTGAATCCGCGCATCTCCAACCAGCGCTTGAGGAGGTAAATCTGGGTGGATTTGCCCGAGCCATCGAGCCCCTCGACGGCGATGAGCCGACCCTCGAAGCCCAGTTCCGCGAACGTCTTCGTCATTTCGGTGAACAGTCTAGCGGACCTCTCGCTGCGTGAACAGTGAGCAGTCGAAGGGGGGGACGCCGTAATGTGATAGGCTGGCTGCTGCGGAAATGGAATCGGGCTTGAAGGTGAAACCGGGTTGCAACAACATCCTATAATGCTCGCTCACACGGACGTGATTCGCAGCTATCGGCAGAATTTGGGTTTCACTCTCATCGAACTGTTGGTGGTCATCGCCATCATCGCCATTTTGGCCTCGTTGCTGTTGCCGTCGTTGGCTAAGGCCAAGGGGCGTGCCCAGGGCAGTGCCTGTTCTAGCAATTTCCGGCAGCTTCAGATTTGTGCGCAATTATACGCCGATGACAATTTAGACACCCTCGCACCGAACGAGGCGTTCTTGTCCGGCGGTGGCGGTGGGCGGGAAGCTTGGAACATCCGCTCTACTTCTTGGCTTCAAGGCAATGCGTACACAGACACCTCCGCGTCGAACCTCGCGGTCGGCGTCTTCTGGAAATACAATCAGACCCCAGGCATTTACCTGTGCCCTTCCGATCGTTCGACGGTCCGCGATCAGGGGTTGATCCGCCGCAATCGCAGTGTGTCCATGAGCGTGTACATGAATTTGGTGACGCAGCCCTTGGATGAAAACTTCTCACGGTGCTGGCATAAGATGAGTCAGATCACCGATCCAGGCCCGTCACGGGCTCTGTATTTTATCGATGAGCACGAAAAAAGCATTCAGCAGGGTGCCTTCGGTATTAATGCGCCGAATCGGTTGACCCTCTTCGGAACGCCGTTGTCGACCTGGATTAGTTTCCCCGGATTGCGGCATGCAGGCGCGGCGACAGTGTCGTTTCCTGATGGGCATACGGAGTCTTGGCGCTGGCGGGATCCAGCGACCTTGGCCGCGGCCCAGAAACCCGGGTGGTTGGTACTTCAGCCTGGATCCGGTCCTGCTGATGTCGATCTCCAGCGTATCCAGGCGGCAGTGCCGGCTCAGGTGCCTATCCCGTGAGGGAGTGGGTCGTCTACGGTGGGGGCTAAGAGTTTTGGGCTGACTTGCGTCGCAGCAAGTTCTTGAGGCAGAGTTTGTCTCAATCCCCCAGAAGGTCCCTGATTTTTATCCTGACCATGAACACGCTCCATCGCCTCCGCTGTCTGGCAGTCGTGCTGGCCCTCTCGGCTCCCTCCGCCGATGCCGCTGAATTGCCCGTGTTGCCCGTGCCTGATTGGCAACCCTTTGCTGCCCAGGTGCGCCGGGTGTCCGAGGCGCTGACTCTGGCGGGGTCGCCTCTCAACGCCAAGGAACGCGCCGAACTTGAGGCGGCACTCACGGATAAAAATCCCGACAAGGCCCGCACCCGTACCCAGAAAATCCTAGACGCCCATGTGCTGGTGGCCGTGCAAGTCACGCCAGAGATGCGGGTCAAAGCCGCGCCGGGACCCGCACCGGCGGTCCTCCATGAAACGGGTTGGGTGACCTTCTTGGTGAAGGTTCACAACGAGGCGGGAACCACCGCGGCCCTCCGGGTACGCAGTCCCCAAGCAGCCCGGTTGCATGGATCTCCTGCCGAGACGGTTCCTGACCGATGGTTGGATGTGTCGCTGGTGCAGGCCGCTCCTCTGAAGCCGGAACTGGGAGGGCTTCCCGTGGAGTACCGGTTGGTTCAGATTTATTCCCGGGATGCGGGTCGTCGCGAGGCGAAGTTGATCTTCGATGTCGGTCAGGGCTCCCAAGACCTGGGTTTTCGCAGCGAAGTGGACGCTCTCTTCACCTGCCAGCCCGCCGTCCCGGTGCATCTCGAGGTGCTGGATGAACACGGCAAGCCCACCACTGCAGCCTTACTCATCACCGATTCTCGGGGGCATGTGTTCCCGGCCCAGTCCAAGCGGTTGGCTCCGGACTTCTTCTTCCACCCGCAAGTTTATCGGAACGACGGCGAATCCATCGGTTTGCCGGCCGGTCAGTATTCGGTCGAATTCTCCCGCGGACCCGAATCGCTCATCCAGCGGCACTCACTGGAAGTCGCTGCCGGCAAAACCAATCGCTGGCGCTTCCAAGTGCAGCGGTGGATTGACCCCTCCACCCGCGGTTGGATTTCAGGTGATCATCACATCCATGCGGCCGGCTGCGCGCATTATGAAAAGCCGACCGAAGGAGTCCTCGCCGCGGACATGATGCGTCATGTGCTCGGTGAAGATCTCAAGATTGGAGCCAACCTCACATGGGGGCCGTGCTTCGACTACCAGAAGCAGTTTTTCACCGGATCCGATGACCCGGTCAGTCGTTGGCCTTACTTGCTGCGCTATGACGTGGAAGTCAGCGGGTTCGGGTCGCACAACTCGGGTCATTTGTGTTTGCTGCGCCTGCGTCAGCAACTGTACCCGGGCGGTGACTCCAAGAAGCACTGGCCGACGCTGGGGCTAAACACCCTCAAGTGGGCCAAGGCCCAGGGAGCCCTCACCGGCCCGGCGCACAGTGGCTGGGGACTGGAGCTCGACTCGACGGAGTTACCCACTCAAAAGATCCCACCCTTCAGCGGCATCGGTGCCAACGAGTACATCGTGGACGTGACCCACAACGTGCCGGGTCCAGATGGTAAACTCGTGCCCGCGGTAGACTTCATTAGCACCGTCGACACGCCCTATCCGTGGGAGCTGAACATCTGGTACCACACGCTCAATGCCGGCTACCGCACCCGCATAAGCGGCGAGACCGATTTCCCCTGCATCTACGGCGAGCGCGTGGGTTTGGGACGTAGCTATGTGAAGCTCCCAGAACGCTGGTCGTATGAGGACTGGTGCGAGGGAATTCGAGCCGGCCGCAATTATGTCGGAGATGGGCGCAGTCACTTGATGGACTTCCGTGCCGATACCGTCGTCATGGGTGAGCAGGGGAGTTCTCTGCAACTGGCCAAGGGACGCCCGGTGGTGTTCCAGGTTCAGGCAGCGGCCCGACTCAACGAGCAACCGCAAGTCGACATCCAGAGGCGCAAGTTTAGCGAGCAGCCGTACTGGCATATCGAGCGGGCTCGCATCGGTGCCAGCCGGAAGGTGCCGGTCGAATTAATCGAGAACGGCATCGCTGTTGCCCGCATGGAAATAGAGGCCGATGGAGCGCTGAAGCCCATCGAGATTTCTCACCCGGTGACGCGCAGCGGCTGGTACGCCCTGCGAATCCTGCCGAGTTCGCACACCAACCCGATCTTCATCGAGGTTGCTGGTCAGCCCATCCGCGAGCGGCGCTCCATTCAGTGGTGTCTGGATTCGGTAGAACAGTGTTGGAAGCAGAAAGAACGCTTCTTTACTGGGGCCGAGCATCGTGAGGCCGTGGTGGCCTTTGATCATGCCCGCCAAGAGTACCGCAGCCGTCTGGAAGCCGCTCAACCCTAACCCGACTGGACGGGTGTGTTGTGTAGTGAGGTGTGAGAAGCCGCTGACGCTGCACGGCCGTGGGTCCCTGGGGAGGGACCCACATTGGAAACCGAGCCTAGGCCGGAGTCTCCAGTCGGTGTGATTTAAAAATCGGCCGACAAGGTCAGGCTGACCGTGATGCCGCGCTTGTAGCTGCGGAAGACGTACTGGTCGCCGTAGCGCTCTTCGCGGGTACCGAGGTCGTTGATGAGGGTCTGGCGGATCTCCGGATCCAGCAGGTTGCGCGCGCCAAAGCGCATTTTCCAACGCCGTCCGAGACGCTGGTTGACGAAGAAATCGAGCGTGTTGATGGGTTGCTCGTAAATGTTCGGGCTGCCTTGGCCGCCATCGACCGCCAGTCGTTGGCCGCTGCGGGTGAAGGACACCGAGAAGGTGGTGCGGCTCCGGGCGATTTCCCAGGCGAGGTCGGAGTTGAGGATGTACTTGGGTTGGTCGAACAACGGGCGATTGTAGAGGCCAACGCCATTGCCCACTGGATAAAATACATCGACCTCGGAACTGATTAAGGCCGCGTTGCCGCCGAGAGTAATGCCCGCCAAAAGAGGGTCGAGGGCGGCCAAGTTCTTGCGCGCTTCAAACTCGAAACCCGAAACGATGGCGCTGGCATTGTTGGTGAAACTTACGATGCCTGCGGCGTTGTCGGCGATGTACGGCTCAACCGGGTTGAGAATGTTTTTCCGGAAGTAGGCCGCCGAGAGGAGTTCGCCGGGGCGGGGAAACCACTCTACCCGCGCATCGTAGTTCTCAATTTCTGAACGCTTGAGGTCGGCATTACCGCGGTAGGCCAAGCCGTCGAAGGTGTCAAAGTACTCGAAGGGGGCGAACTCGCGATAGGTGGGGCGAGCGATCGTCTGCGACCAGTTGAGCCGCAAATTGAAGTTGGAGGTGATCGGGAATACCCCACCGATGGAGGGAAGCACATCCGTTGTGGCGATGTTGCCGCTGGAGGAAGATCCTAGAATCCGGCTTCGAGGAAGCACTTCGGCCTTGAGGTCGGTTTGTTCGAACCGGGCACCGCCCACGAGGCGGAACTTCGGTAGCACAAATAAATCAGCCATGGCGTACACGGCGGGAATGGACTGCGTTCCATCGTAGCCGTAGCCGTCGAAGGGCAATCCGGAGCGCAGGAAGGTCGCGTTGGGAAAGTAATAGGCGGTTCGGGCATTGGCTCCCGATCCGGTGGCGTTGGTGGTGAATTGCTGGCCCTGGAAGTTGAGGACCGAGTTGGCGTAGCCGACCACATCGGACTGATTGGCACCGGTGGTCTGGCTGATTTCGTACTCGAAGCGTTGTTCACGCAATCGGCGTTCGGATTCGAGGATGTTGCCGCCGACTTTGATAGAACTCTCGAGGCCATTTCCGGGCGTAAAGGGGATCGTGAGGTCGCTGCGGAAGTTCCAGCTCTTGTCCTGCGAGTCGCGGAAGAAGCGCGAAGGCTGGTTGATGTTCGGTAGCTCGGCCGATTGGGCGATCACGTTGGTGAGCCCGTTGCCCGCCGGGAACAGGATCATTGGGAAGATGCGCTCGTCGGGGGAGTTCTCGCCGGTACCCGAACTCGAGAAGCTCCAGTCCAGCTGGGTGGATCCCACTTCGCGGAATTCATGGCGACCCTTGAACTGGAAGTTGCGCAAGTAGCGCTCGCGGTAGGTCAACTGCTCGATACGGGTCCGCTCATCGCTTCCCGGTTGGAACTGATTGATCGTCTGTCCCGTTTCTTCGGTGATGTAGTGCTGAGCGCTCTGGTTGTTGAGGAAGCTGAAGGACACTTCATGTCCGGGCATCAACTCCATGGCGGTGCTGGCCACGGCACCCCAACCCACATTCATGATGGACTGATTGCGTCGAAACTCGGCCGTGCGGGTCAGAGGTCCGCCGTTGATCGGATCAGTGCCGTAGGCGTAGCGACCACGGAAGGCGTTCTCGTAAAACTGGAACTGGCGATCGTGATTGAAGGTTCCGAACCAGCCAAAGCGTCGGCCGAAGAGCCACGTGGTGTCGCCGCTCGAGACCGCGAAATTGGAGTTCGGCCCCGGTTGGCCCATCGACGGGGCGAAGGTGGTGTTGTTGAAAGAACGCAAGGCCGCGTCGTACTTCTGGGCCAAGGCCAGTCGCTCGGCACCCGCTGCTTGCTGGGTGGTGTTGCGCCACGGACGCTGAGCATCGGTGATGATCGACGGATCGATAAGGGCCTTTGAGGGCAGCGCTCTGGAACCATCATCCATCGCCCAGAAATCATTGGCGCCACCCGGAATCTTCGAGAAGCCCTCGTTCATCGTGGCTGAGCTGTTGAGCCCGGTTCCGGCGGAGACCGTGGTGAAGCCCTTGGCTGGAAAGGATTTGGTGACGATGTTCACTGCGCCGCCGGCAAATCCGCCCTGAAGATCGGGAGTGAAGGTCTTGCTGACCACCACCCGGTCGATCATGGCTGCGGGGATTAGGTCGAGTTGCGGGGCCCGGCGTCGGGGGTCCGCACTCGGAAGCTCTGCACCATTGAGGGTGGCGATGTTGTACCGGTCATTCAGACCGCGGATGACGATCTGGCGGTTGTCTGTCGCCACCACGCCCGTAATTTTCGTGGTGATTTGTGAGGCATCGCCGCCACCGGTCCGCGCGATTTGCTCGGCGCTGATGGCTTCTTGTGACGTGGCTGCGTTCTTTCGCTCTTCCAACACGGCCGCCACGGTACTGGGCTTGGTGGTCGCCTCATCAAAGGCCGACTTGGCCGCGGTGGCCGAAGCGGTGGACTTAGAAGCGCCCAGAGTGCCGGCACCCGTGCCGGGTTTGCCCTGGATGGGGCGGACCGGTGCCGCGTCGGGTTTGCGGACTTCGGCCTTGAAGAAATTGCCCGCGCCGCCGCCTTGGGCGGGGGGCGCATCGGAACGGGCGGCCGTCGCGGTCGGCGGTGCGGCCGTGGCCGGAGCGGTCGCCGTCGGTGGGGTGGCCGTCTCCTCGACGATGTCGCTCGCTTTGGGTTTGGGGATCTCCGGTGAGGGTTCCGGAGGCTTGGGCTTCGGCTTGGGTTTCTCCGGCGGACGGATGCCGGTGATTTGATAAATCGCCTGCGGCACGAACCCAGCTCGGTGGGCCAAATAGGCCAGACCACCCAGGGCTAGGGCGTGGACGATCATCGAGATGATCAGACTCGAGCGGTCCGTCTTCTTTTTGGCGTTGCGGGCCATGACGGTTCTTTATTTCGCTGCGCCCGCGGTGTCCGTCGCGAGGCCGATCTTGGTCACATTGGCCCGTGTTAGGATGTCGAGAACTTGAACCACCTTCTGGTAGTTCACGTTCTCGTCGCCACGCACCACGACGCTCAAGTCTGGGTTGCTCTTGCGGAAGCGGATGATCTCATCCTCAAGCTTCTTGAGGGTGATGGGCTCGGCGTTAAAGTAGATGTTCCCTGCGGCATCAACCGTGACATTGTTAATGTCCTGTTTGGTTTGGTTCTGCGGCGGCTGCTGTGCGGCCGAGGGCAGGTTGATGTCGATGTCGTTGGTTGAGGGGGCTGTGGTGATGATGAAGATCACCAGGAGCACGAAGGCCAAATCCAGCAACGGGGTGATGTTAAGTTCACCCATCGCATGGTGATGCGATGCGGAATATTTTTTGCGTCCACGACGCCCGGTGGCGGCTGCGCTCATGGGCGATGGGTCGGGTTTTGAGCCGGCTGACCGAAGTTAATGTTCCGCAGCGCGTCGGCGATTTCGTCCGCCAGAGCGCGGTTGTCGACGTACTGGTGCTCCAGGTCGGTCATCACCTCGGAGTTGAAGTTATCGAGCTCCTGCGTGATGCCGCGGATGGCGGTGATCATCAGGTTGTAGGCGAACATCGCAGGGATAGCCACGAAGAGACCAACGACCGTGGCGATGAGTGCACCGGCGACACCTGGGGCCATCGCTGTGAGGCTCGCGCTGGCCGCCATGGCGATGCCGGAGAAAGTTTCCATGACACCCCAGACCGTGCCTAGAAGACCAATGAAAGGGCCGCCCGAAACGGCCGTGGTCAGGATGATCATGCCCTTTTCTAGCGACAACGCCTCGGCGCTGACCGACCGCTCTAAGGCCACTTGAACCGACTGGAAAGACTCGACACTAATGCGCTTCTTGCCTTTCACGGTCACCGGATTGTTCTCCAAGTGGTACTCCACTTCACCGCAACCGGAGGCGTAGACCTCGAAGGCCGGGGCTCCCGAAAACTCTCGCTTGTCGCGGAAGAGAGCCATCGGATCCTTGGACTCCCGATAGGCGGCCAGGAACTTCCTGCTCATGGCGCGGGCCTTCAAGATTTGACGGCCTTTGGTGATGATCACCGACCAGGAGACCATCGATACCAGGATCAGGGCCGAGATGGTCATCTTACCCTCGATCGTGGCCTTCTCGAAAGCGAAGGTGAGGGCGTTGGCGAGGATGGGTTGGAACGGGTCCATGATCGATCGGTCTCTCGTTGAAAAAGTTTAGGGTGCTCGGCCGATTACTTCGCGGTGGCCCCAGCGGGCGCGTTCGTTCCGAAGAGGCTAGATCCGAAGTTGGACCGTTCGCCGAAGGACTCGACGGAACCCTTTTGAATGCGCACCACGAATTCCTTCATGTCACCGACACCCTTGTTGAGGAGGTTGTAGGTGAGGAACTCCACGTCGCCCTGGGCTGAAACGCCGTGCGGGCGGCCCAGAGTCTTCACGACCTCGTCGCGAGACATACCGAGGGAGAGATGGTTGAGCTTGGCCGAGGAAGAGGCGCAGCCGACCATCCATGCGGCGGCGGCGCAGGTGGCGGCGAGTACGGTGATCCGGCGGATCGAAGCGTTCATACCCGGCAACCTTTGCTGGTGCAGATGGCGGCAGTTTGTCGTGTTTGTGACAAATGTGCGACGAACGGCAATCGAATCCGTTACCCGATCGTCGTGGAACCGGTGCTGGAACGTTGAGATGCCTGCTGCTGTTGCCACTGAGTGGGTGCCATTCCGAACTGCCTCCGGAACCACGCCCGAAAGGCGTCTGCACCGTCGTAGCCGCAGGCCTTGGCCACCGAGGCGATGTCTGAGTCGGCTTGGGCCAGCATCGAACAGGCCTTCACTTTGAGCCATTCTCGTTGTTGTCCCGGCAGGCTACCGCCGAAGCGCTCTCGGTAAATTAACAGCAGACGCCGGGTCTCGCAGTGGCAACGGCGGGCTAATTCTTCGACGGGCATGGACATTAATTGCGCGTCGGTGAGTTGGTGAAGCAGTTCCTCCAGTCGATCCCCGGCATCCCGTGGTGAACCCACCGGTATGGAGGACTTGTAGGCAGGAGGAGACAGGACCGTGGACACCAACTCCAACAACCGCGCCCGCTGCTCCAGCGACCCGGTGTCGTGGGAGATGTGGGTTTTGCTGAAGCGCTCGGCGGCAGGATTGTCTCGGTTGAGAACCCAGGGCAGGGAGGGGTTGATTTGATCCGGATGGTCGATCCGGCGACGCTCCAACAGAGTGAAGACCCCGAAGAGTGTGGTCGGATCTAGGCGAAACCAACGAAACGCGAGGCTGCCCAGTTGGCTGGCCCGCAGCCTCAGCAAACAGTTTCCGCCATGGATCGCGACCATCCCGGTCGACAGCGCCTGGCTCGGTGTATCGCCCATCAGGTACGCGTCTCCGGATATGAGCCACAGGAAGGTCCAGCCTGAACCCGGAAAGTCCCATTCCTCGCCTCGGTTGAGGCGCCCTTCGTTGAGCAAGAGAGAGGAATCTAGACCCATCGTAATGGGCCGATCTTTGGGCCGACGCGTCACACGAGCATGACGCGCAGGAAACAGAACGGTGACATTTTGCGCCGAGATCGAGCGCGGTCTGGTGCCGGATATTCCTCAAAAGCAAAAGCCCCTCGCCGCAGGGGTGCGACGAGGGGTGATTTAAAAAACGGTCTTAAAAATCCGCTGAGGGCTTTAGCGTTGAACCGGAGCGCGGCGCCGGAAGAGGAGGGCTCCGAACCCAGCCAATCCTACGAGGCTGAGAGCTACAGAACTGGGCTCAGGGATGGATGAGTACTGGATGTTGTCGTACAAGGCACCCGAAGGCAGCAGTACCATGTCGACGCCGCTGATCGGTGCCGCCAAGGCGGCAGTGAATCCTGGGCTCGTCTGATTGGCCGGAATGGACGCGAGCAAGGTGTTGCCGGTGGAACTGACTCGGTAGAACTGAATCGTTGCACCGGGGTCTCCATAGGTGTCCTTGTCCAGCGTCACCGAGAACTGGGCCAGCATTTGCGGTGAACTAAACCGCACGAGGGTCGGTTGGAACACTCCGTCGAGCGCCACCAACCCCGACGGGGCGCTGCCGCGGTCGTAGAACGCCGGGTTGCGCACCAGGATAGGGCTGGAGCCGTCGAAGAGGCGCCAGCGTTCGGTGCCTGCGATTTCGTCGCCGTCAGTATTAAGGTCCGCAGACCAAGTGGCTTCGCCGAAGCTAACACCGGTCGGCGCGGCCAGGTTGGCCGGTGTCCCGGAGTTCAGGGTGTCGAAGGTGATCGAGATGGACTGCGCTTGGGACGCGGTCGCGAGGAGCAGGCCTGCCATCAGAGCGGCCGAAAATGAAGGGTTGATCATAGTGAAAGGTGGTTCGGGAGAAGCGCCCGATTCACTTGGTCACCGGCACGCCGCCCAAGACGGCCTGCATGACACTGAAAAACACATCGGTGTTGTCGATCGTTCCACGGAACAGGCTCGCGCCACGTCCTTCGGCATAGACCGGAATATCCGAGGCGGTGTGAACCGCTGAGCTACCGGCTCCAGCGCTGGGCACCTGACCGGTGACGAGAAACATTCCGTTGGTGTCCCGGTTAATAGGGCCCGCCGGGTAGGTGTTCAAGGGGGCGACCTTGCCGAAGGGCTGCTGGCTGTCTTGCAGCGGCAGCGGATTGGTCAGCCAGTTTTCGTAGCGGTCGGCGTTGCCGGCGTAGCCGATGAGCATCTTGTTGTCCGGATCGGTGGTGGTCGGATAGCCGTCATCCGCCATCGTGTAGACCGGGAAACCGGCGTTCTCATACACCCCCACAACAGCCTCGCGAATCGCGTTGTTGGTGTTGCCAATGCCTTGGGACAGTTCGGTCAGCTTGGCGTTGGTGACGCGGGAGGCGCCAATGATGTTGACGCCGGCGCATTCATGGTCGGCGCAAACGACGATCAACGTGTCGGGGTCGGTGGCCAAAAATGCCCGGGCGGTCGCGACGGCACGGTCAAACTCCAAGGTGTCTAGGATCCAGCGCTCGGTGTCCATGGCGTGGGCCTGCTTGTCGATCGAGGCGCCGCGGCGCTTGTCGATCTTGTCCTTGGCCACGTTCATGCCGTCGGGTGGCGGTGTTTCGCGAATGCCATTTAAGAGGGTTTGCCCTGCGCCTACAGACCGCTGGCCTCAAGCCACGGCCGGGCCAGGCGATTCAAGAGCAGGCCAGCGATGCGGAAGGCCATGCGTCGCCGTTCGGGCAGATGGCGATCGAAGACGGCGTTGTATTCCACTGCGGGCACAGCACCTCGGCGGCGTTTAAATTCGCCCGCCCCGGAGCTGTAGTTGAGCAGTTGCTTCCGATCATTCACCTCGCGGTGGATGCCGAGAAAGAGCTGTCGATAGAGGCCCAATTCTGGTGGCAACGTGGTGTCGTAGCCGATGAAGGGAACTGTCGTGATAGTGGTGTCGATGGTGAAGTATCCCCAAATACCCACCAATCGACCCAAGCGATCACGAAGGCCGTGAAACTCCAGCCAGCGACCGCGGATGGCCGCACGGACAAAGCCCTCGTCATAGTGCGGATTCAGTCGGGAATGCTTGTCCAGGTAGAGCATTCGGTAGAGCTCAGCAATACGGGCTGCATCGGAGTCTAAGATCTCCGAGGGGTGGACCCATCGGTAGCGGGTGTCGCCGGCGAATTCTTTTCCGTCCCGGCGCAGCGTCGACGTGCCTCTTAAGGGCCTTTGACGGGCGTCAAAACAATGGACGATCCGACTGGTTAGCAGGCGGTAACCCTGTTGGACAAGCTGATCGGCCAGTCCCGGGGCGCCGACCTCGTCGACATTCCTTAGAACCACCGCATGCTCAGGAAACTCCCGCACCAACGAGCGGGTGATGGCCCCTACCGATCCCAAAAGCCCCTCAGGAACGGGGTTGGTCGAGAACATCCAACTGTTCCATTGAACGGTACGATCGGCGATGGCACCGCGCAGGATTGCCTCGAAGGCCACCAGACCGAGTCGTACAGCCAGTCGCAGGGGACCGCTGGAAAAGTGGTTTAATTCGGCCCGCGGATAGTCGAGATATTGGGTCATCAGCGACACCGGATAAGAGTCGGTGCGTCGGCGATCGTGCACCGTGATGGGGCAACCGAACGCGCCATGGGACACCCAACCCGCGCGACCATTTAGGTTCATCGCCGGGCGGAATGTTTCACCCACAACTCGCCGCCAGTAGGCGGGTGCCCCGAAGTCACCGCCTCCGATGGCTCGGACGGCTTCGGTAGACCAAAGAACCTGCGCCGAGGGCTCAGGCGGTGAGGTGTGCAATGTGGAAGCTGCCATAGGTGTGGACGCGATCCCGGCGGTGGCAATCGGTGGCCAGTGCCCGATCGTACCGGATCAATTCACCCACGCGGGTCGGGCTTCCTTGGTAGCGGACACGCACCGGATCCACGAAATCAACGGAAACACCCCCGGATCGCCACAAAATCCGTGCACCCGCACTGGCCCGATCCACAATAGCCTGCCATTCCTCGGCCAGCGCCTCGGGATGCCGGTGGCTCAGCCAGTCCATGTGATCGAGGAGCACGAATCGAGACAGGGGGCGGGTATGTTGGCGCAGAAAGCCAGTCAGGCTGTTGGTGTGGGTCTCGATCCGGTCGGCCAGGCCGTCCTTCAGTCGTTGGAAGTTCGGCTCGCGCAAGTACTCCGGGCAGCAGTCCCGGGTGTAGCGCCCAAAAAGGTAGAGGCGCCAGAAGTAGTTGTCGGCCACTGGTAGTCGTGTGCAGACCGTCTCCACACAGTCCTCCATGAAGGCTGCGATGTCTTGCCCGCAGGTCCGCTCCAAGTGATCCCTCTGAGCCGCAGGAACTCCCAAAAGACTCAGCGCGAAATCGGAGCGCAGGGCGCGGCGTATGGACGGTCGCCAGAACTTCTCACGGACGCGCCCGAAATAAATGGCGCGTTGTTCCTCCAGAGATCCGGCCGAAAATAGGCTTCGCAAGTCATCCAAGACTCCGGCCATCCGGAAGTAGCGCATCATGGACTTGGCAAAAACCCCGGTGGTGCCCCGATGATAGAATGAGTCTGAAGGTTTGCGTCGCGCAAAAAAGTGGGTTCGATCATCCCAGTACTCTCGAGCGGACAAAGGAAGGTCCCGCCGTAAACGTTGCTGGTACCAGGCCCGAAAGGCGGGGGTTCCGCCGTCACCGAAGATCGCAAAAAACTCGTCGTGTTCGAGATTTCGGATACCGGCCAGCTTGAGCTCCAACAGGGCATTTTGCCGGAAGTTCATGTCTACGGCATGAATCCGCCGGGGTCCGTCGAGCGCGTAGTCCAGAGCATTGCAGCCCGCCGACGTGATGAGGACCAATTCATCCTCCCCACCCAGACCAAGGACTTCCCGATCGAGCCGCGGATCCTCCCAACAGGTGTTGTAGACCAGATAGTTCCCGTGGACATAGTTGAAGAGGGTTTCCGTCGTCCAGGTGGCCAAGGTTCTCATGCGATTGCTCAGCGAGTAATCTATCTGATCGGTGATCGGTCCGGCAACGCCTCCGAGTCAATGACTCGAAAATGTCACCCCAATGAAGCCTCTTGGACGCATGGGAAGAACAGGGTTGAGGATATGGAGATTGCTTCCCCCAGAACTTCTCTCTGGGTGATCAGAAAATACGCGGTGCTCGCCCTTGCTGCTCTACGGCGAGAGGGTGTCTGCAATGGAGTTAGCCAATTAGTCTCCCAATGGTCTTTTGATCATCAACACGGTCTGTCGGCATTCTTTCCGCAGGAAGTCCGGCATGAAGCCAGCGAGCCTGAGTTTCGGATTTCCGATGCCGTGCAGTATCAGGGGGTTGATCCTAGACTGGCGCTGGAAATCTTGAACGGGCTGCCGATGGAATTGCGTTTGAGCGCGACGTTTGTGGACTACGGTTGTGGGAAAGGCCGGGGACTGGCCGTGGGTATTCTAGCCGGATTTCGCCAACTTATCGGAGTCGAAGTATCCCGCGATCTAGCGACTCTGGCCGAACGAAACCTTCAAACGCTTCGATTGAGGCATCCGGAAATTTGTCTCGAGATCCAGACGATGGATGCCGTCCGCTTTCAGCCTCCAGAAGGTCCGTTGGTGGTGTTTCTGTACAACCCTTTCGTAGGTTTGACCTTGGAGCGCGTGGTTCAACGCCTCGCGGACCATGCGACCCGTAGCCCGGTCCATGTCGTCTACATTAATCCCCGGGGGCGCTCAGCCTTTCTGGATCATGGATTCCGGCAATGCGCCGCCTGGCCTGACTCCCAAGCACTTGTGTTCGAATCAGGTCCGGCGTCGGACGCTTCGCAGTTCCGCGGCCGGGGTCATCCGTTCACGAGTACCAGGTCCAGTGTTCCGGAACAGGGGCAAATCCTCCGAGAGTGAGCCGGTCTCTCGTACCGGGTCTATGGGGGCCGATCGGCGGGCTGAGAGTTCGGACCTCCGCATCCGTGTCCGGTCAGCGTTAGCATCTTCGCCCACCGCAGGGTTGTTTAGGGGGGTGTTTTTTGAGTCGTCGAGCCTCAGCAAATGGATGTTGCCTTCAAAATCCTCGGCCAGAGCGGTGCAACTCTCCACCCAGTCGCCGCAGTTGAGGTATTCGAAGCCCTGGACCGTCCGGATTTCGGCCCGGTGGATGTGGCCGCAAATGACGCCCTCGACACCCGCCTGACGCGCTAATCGCACCATGGCCTCTTCATATTGGGTGACGTAGCGGACGGCGCCCTTGGCTTGGAATTTCAAGTAAGCGGCCACCGACCAATATCCGAAGCCCATCCGACGTCGGAGTCGGTTGAAGTGCAGATTAAATTCGAGAATCCAGTCGTAAAGACGGGCTCCCACGCGCTCGAGTAGTCGGTTAAAGAGGACTAGTCCATCGAGTTGGTGGCCGTGAAGCACGAGATAACGACGCCCGTCCAAACCTTCGTGAATGGCACGTTCCACCAGGCGCACTCCACCCAAGTTTAAACCCAGAAATTGCTCCATGAATTCATCATGGTTCCCAAAAACGTAGGTGACTTGGGTCTGTTTGCGGTTCATCCGCAGGATTTTCTGGATGACCGTATTGGCATCGCTGCTCCAAAGCCATCGCCGTCGGAGCTCCCAGCCATCGATGATGTCACCCACCAGATACAGGTGGCGGCATTCGTGGTTGTGCAGGAACGACAGTAGAAGATCCGCCTGGCTATGCTTGCTCCCGAGGTGAAGGTCCGAAATCCAGATGGCGTTGTACTTCATGAGGTCGGGCGGCTTCGTTGGGACGAAGGCATGTCTGTCATCTTGCTAAAGGTCCCGCCTGCCAAGTCCAAGCTGGAAACAGGTCGTCACCTGAAATTTTCCGTTGTGAATCCTGTTCGATGCCATCGGCGGAGGGTGTGACGGAAGTGCCTTCTCGGTGGTCACGTCTATAAGAATGGGAAGTTGGCGGTAAAGAGAACAGGACGTTGGTCGTCTTTACGGGAAAAACATCCAAGCGTCATACAGTTGTCACATGAGCTCCGGAAAATGGTGGGACTTGAAGTGCTCAGAACCGGTTTTGGTTACAACCGAGCGCGGCAGGTTATAAATCATGAAAACTCGTCGAATCCCAGCATGGCTGATCCTTTGGATCACCCTGACTTCCGCGCTGATCGGCACTCAGGTCCGAGGCGAAACCAACCGCATCACAGGATACCTGTATGGCAGCCACAACTGGGTGGCAACCAACACGTACATATTGACCGGCTTCACGTACGTGATGAGCAACGCCGTCTTGAACATCGAGGCGGGCACGGTGGTTAAGGGAGCCTCCGGCACGGGAACCTCGACCAGTGCGGCGAATGACTTCGGCTGCTTGTTTGTCTGCTCCGGTGGCAAGCTCAACGCCAACGGCACGCCGAATCGGCCCATCATCTTTACGGCGGTGGCCGACGATGTGAGCGATTCCGGTGATCTGCCTTTCCCGACGCGTGGTTTGTGGGGTGGCATCGTTCTCTTCGGCAATGCCCGCCTGAACAACCCAGGCTGGACCACCAACAACGTGTCGTACGACATCTATGAAGGACTGCCCGACCTCGCGGTGACCAATGCTGTGAGCGGCCAGATCGACTACTTGCACCGCTATGGTGGCAGCAATGACAACGATAGTTCTGGTTCGATGCGCTACGTCTCGGTGCGGCACGGCGGCAAGAAGCTGACGACCGACAAGGAGATCAACGGGTGGTCGTTGTGCGGCGTAGGCCGTGGCACTGTGGCTGACTATCTGGAAGCCTACTGCATTGCCGACGACGGGTTCGAGTTCTTCGGTGGTTCAGTGAACACCAAGCACTTGGTGGCCGCTTTCTGCGACGACGACGGGTTTGACACCGACATGGGTTACAACGGTCAGAATCAGTTCTGGTTCGGCATCCAAGAGCCGACAGCCAAGGACAGTGGCTCGGAGCAGAATGGCCAGCCTCAGTCTCCGGACGTGCGTGTGGCCGGAGCGTTGCCGCTGTCGAACTACACGATCCGCAATGCGACCTTAATTGGAGCTGGAACGAACACGACAGCCAACGATGCTTTGCGCTTCCGCCAGGAGAACAAGGCGCGCTGGTACAACTCAGTGATCACCGATTTCGGTGGAGTCCGGGTGCGGATCGACGACGACGGAGTTTCGACGCCGGACGTGAAGAACAACGTGTTCTGGGGATTCAAGAGCGGATCCAACGAAGACTACGGCAAGGAGTATGTCCCGGCTGCTCTGAACCCGGTGGCCGATCCGAAGCTTCGTTCGATCAGCCGTGCTGCCGACGGTAAGCTGGATCCGAGGCCGACCCCGGGTAGCCCGGTGTTTGAAGGCGCTATGAGCACGCCCACCGACGGCTTCTGGACCCCTGTGGATTACAAGGGTGCCTTCGACGGAGAAGACAACTGGGCCTATGGCTGGACGGGGCTCAGCGCCGACGGTTTCTTCCCGGCGCGCGACAACGTGTTTTACGTCAGCACCCCACACTTGTACGGCACCTACAATTGGTCTGCGACCAATGTCTATATCCTGACGGGTTTCACCTACGTCATGAGCAATGCGGTTCTGAACATCGAGCCGGGAACGGTCGTTAAGGGTCTTTCGGGAAGCGGCTCTTCCACTAGTGCTGCCAACGACTTCGGCTGCCTCTTTGTCTGCCGCGGCGGCAAAGTCAACGCCAACGGCACCCCGAACAACCCCATCATCTTCACCGCCGAAAACGACGACGTGAGCGATGCGGGCGACTTGCCCTTCCCGACACGGGGTCTCTGGGGTGGCATCGTTCTCTTCGGTAACGCCCGGTTGAACAACCCGGGATGGACGACCAACAATGTCTCCTACGACATTTACGAAGGTTTGCCTGATTTGGCGGTCACGAACGCGTTGACTGGTCAGATCGATTATTTGCACCGCTATGGTGGCACTGACGACAACGACAGTTCAGGTATTTTCCGATATGTCTCGGTGCGCCACGGCGGCAAGAAGTTGACGACCGACAAGGAGATCAACGGATGGTCGCTGTGCGGCGTGGGTCGAAACACGGTGGCTGACTATTTGGAAGCCTACTGCATCGCTGACGACGGGTTCGAGTTCTTCGGTGGTTCGGTGAACACCAAGCACTTGGTGGCCGCCTTCTGCGACGACGACGGGTTCGACACCGATCAGGGCTACAACGGTCTGAACCAATTCTGGTTCGGAATCCAGGAGCCAGGAGCCAAGGATAGCGGATCAGAGCAAAACGGCCAGCCTCAGTCGCCGGACGTGCGTGTTCCGGGAGCATTGCCCTTGGCCAATTACTTGGTGCGCAACGCGACGATGATCGGAGCGGGCACCAACTCGAGCGGCAACGATGCGTTGCGGTTCCGTCAGGAGAACAAGGCGCGTTGGTACAACTCGGTGATCACCGATTTCGGTGGAGTCCGGGTGCGGATCGACGACGACGGGGTGTCGACTCCGGACGTGAAGAACAACGTGTTCTGGGGATTTAAGAGCGGATCCAACGAAGACTACGGCAAGGAGTACGCGCCGACCAGCAGCAACCAAGTGGTTGATCCGTTGCTGGGGGGCATCAGCCGCAAGCCCGACGGACAGTTGGATCCGACGCTGCGAGCCGGTAGTCCCGCATATGGCGTGCCGCAGACGGACACCCCGGGCCTGACGACGGTCAATTTCACCGGCGCCTTCGGTTCCGAGAACTGGGCCCAAGACTGGACGGCCATGGATGCCGCTGGCTTCTTCAAGGCCACCAGCATCAAGCCCGTGGGTCCTTCGCTCTTGGATCTGGTTCCGGTTGCCAAGTCTCAGGCTGTTTCGACCGCCGAAGATGCCACCGTTGCAGTCACACTCACGGGTACTGATCCCCAGTCGGATACGCTGACTTACACCATCGTCACGGCGCCTGCTCTCGGATCGCTCAGTGGCACGGCCCCTAATTTGGTGTACACCCCCCGCGCCAATGCCAACGGCACTGATTCATTTACCTTTAAGGTCAATGATGGGTCCTTTGATTCTGAGCTCGCGACGGTTGCGGTCACCGTCACTCCGGTGGCTGATGCGCCCATCGCTTCAAATCAGGATGTGTCGGTGCGCGAGAGCACTGCGACGGTCATCAACTTGCAGGCCGTCGATGCGGACGGAGACGCCATCACTTATACGGTGGTTTCACAACCGACCCTCGGTGTTCTCTCCGGTACAGCCCCGAACCTGACCTACACTCCGAAGCTCAATGCCCAGGGGAATGACACGTTCACTTTCAAGGTGAGCGACGGAGCCCTAGAGTCCGCGGTGGTCACCGTTCGTATCACCATTGGTACCGTCGAGGGCAATGTGATCAACGTGGCTGCAGGTTACTTGTATGGAACCCATAACTGGGTCGCGACCAACACGTACATTTTGACGGGTTTTACGTACGTGATGAGCAACGCCGTCTTGAACATCGAGGCGGGCACGGTAGTGAAGGGAGCCTCCGGCACGGGAACCTCGACCAGTGCGGCGAATGACTTCGGCTGCTTGTTTGTTTGCTCCGGTGGCAAGCTCAACGCCAATGGCACGCCGAATCGGCCCATCATCTTCACGGCAGTGGCCGACGATGTGAGCGATGCGGGCGACTTGCCCTTCCCGACCCGCGGTTTGTGGGGTGGCATCGTCCTCTTTGGTAATGCCCGGTTGAACAATCCGGGATGGACGACCAACAACGTCTCCTACGACATCTACGAAGGACTGCCCGACCTCGCGGTGACCAATGCGGTGAGCGGTCAGATCGATTACTTGCATCGCTATGGTGGCAGCAATGACGACGATAGTTCCGGTTCGATGCGCTACGTCTCGGTGCGGCACGGCGGCAAGAAGCTGACGACCGACAAGGAGATCAATGGATGGTCCTTGTGTGGTGTGGGCCGAGGCACGGTGGCTGACTATCTGGAAGCCTACTGCATCGCTGACGACGGGTTTGAGTTCTTCGGTGGCTCGGTCAACACCAAGCACTTGGTGTCGGCCTTCAATGACGACGACGGGTTCGACACTGACATGGGCTACAATGGTCAGAACCAGTTCTGGTTCGGGATCCAAGAGCCGACAGCCAAGGACAGCGGTTCGGAGCAAAACGGGCAGCCGCAGTCCCCGGACGTGCGTGTGGCCGGAGCGCTGCCGCTGTCGAACTACACGATCCGCAATGCGACCTTAATTGGAGCTGGAACGAACACGACAGCCAACGATGCGTTGCGCTTCCGCCAGGAGAACAAAGCGCGGTGGTACAACTCCATCGTGACGGGCTTTGGTGGTGTTCGCGTTCGCATTGACGACGACGGAGTTTCGACGCCCGACGTGAAGAATAACTTGTTCTGGGGATTCCTCGCTGGATCCAACGAAGACTACGGCAAGGAGTATGTGCCGGCCGATCTGAACCCGGTGGCTGATCCGAAGTTGCTGTCGATTAGTCGCAAGCCGGACGGCAAGTTGGATCCGAGGTTGTCGACGGGCAGCCCAGCCTTCACGGGCGCGATGAGCACGCCGGCCGACGGCTTCTGGACCCCCGCTAATTACAAGGGCGCATTCGACGCCAATGACAACTGGGCCTACGGCTGGACGGGGCTCAGCGCCGAGGGTTTCTTCCCGGCCCGCGACAATGTCGTTTACGTCGATTCAAACTACCTCTACGGCACCTACGATTGGGTGGCGACCAACACCTACATTCTGACGGGCTTCACTTACGTGATGAGCAACTCCGTCCTGAACATCGAGCCCGGCACGGTGATTAAGGGTGTGTCAGGGACAGGCTCTTCTTCCAGTGCGGCCAACGACTTCGGCTGCCTCTTTGTCTGCCGCGGAGGTAAGATCAATGCCGCCGGGACTGCGGGCAACCCGATCATCTTCACGGCCGAAGTGGATGACGTGAGCGACGCGGGCGACTTGCCCTTCCCGACACGGGGTCTCTGGGGTGGCATCGTTCTCTTCGGTAACGCCCGGTTGAACAACCCGGGATGGACGACCAACAACGTGTCCTATGATATCTACGAAGGTCTTCCGGACCTTGCCGTGACCAACGACTTCACGGGCCAGATCGACTACTTGCACCGCTATGGCGGCACCGATGACGACGATAGCTCAGGCGTGTTCCGCTATGTGTCGGTGCGGCATGGTGGTAAGAAGCTGACCACCGACAAGGAGATCAACGGGTGGTCGTTGTGCGGCGTAGGCCGTGGCACTGTGGCTGACTATCTGGAAGCCTACTGCATTGCCGACGACGGGTTCGAGTTCTTCGGTGGTTCGGTGAACACCAAGCACTTGGTGGCTGCGTTCTGCGACGACGACGGATTCGACACCGACATGGGCTACAACGGTCAGAACCAGTTCTGGTTCGGGATCCAAGAGCCGACGGCCAAGGACAGCGGCGCGGAGCAAAACGGCCAGCCTCAGTCGCCGGACGTGCGCGTTCCGGGAGCATTGCCCTTGGCTAATTATGTGGTGCGCAACGCGACGATGATCGGAGCGGGCACCAATTCGAGCGGCAACGACGCGTTGCGCTTCCGTCAGGAGAACAAGGCGCGTTGGTTCAACTCGGTGTTCACCGACTTCGGTGGCGTGCGAGTGCGTATCGACGACGACGGTGTTTCGACGCCGGAGCTGAAGAACAACGTGTTCTGGGGTTACAAGACGGGATCGAACGAAGACTACGGCAAGGAGTACGTGCCGGCCGCCTTGAACCCGACGGTGGATCCGCTGCTCGGAGGCATTAGCCGCAAGGCCGATGGCCAGTTGGATCCGACGTTGCGCGCCGGCAGCCCGGCTTATGGTGTGCCGCAGACCGAGACCCCTGGATTCGTGAAGGTGAACTTCACTGGAGCCTTCGGTTCCGAGAACTGGGCCCAAGACTGGACCGCACTCGATGCCGACGGCTTCTTCAAGGCCACCAGCATTAAGCCGGTCGGGCCGATGGCGCTGCCGCAACCCAAGGCTCCGATCCTGGGTGTCGCTGCCACCGCGACAGGACTGAAGATCACCTTCATGTCTGAACCGGGCCGTACCTACATCCTCCAAAGCCGCACGGCCTTGGATCAGACCGCTTGGACCCCGGTGCAATCACCGGTTGTTGGCACTGGTTCCGATCTAACCGTCGAGGTGCCCTTCGGGGTGGCCACCGGATTCGTCCGGATTTCGGTGGAGTGATCTGAGCCAAACAGCCTTCACATAAATAGCTTCGCAATGGGGCGGATCCGCAAAACGGGTCCGTCCCATTTTTCTTGAGCCAGAGCACTTCAGTCGGGAGGAAAGCGATGGTGTGGCGGATTCTTTCGCACAACGAGGCGAGCGCCCAGCGCGGGCTTGATGAGGCTCCTGCTTGCCGCCCGTAACGAACGAATACCGACGCGCTTGCGGAAGAAAGCGCAGCCAGCACGCCCGATTGAGCGGGATGGTTCTGGCTGAAGTCTCGCCAGTTTCGATCGCGAATTACCCCATTTGCTTATGGCTGCGATGCATCCAACCACCAGCCAGGACCAGTGCTCCAATCCCCAAGACCGCAATGGTCAGTCCGGCATCCAAGAACAAGGGCAGTACTCCCTCCACGGTCATCAAACGTCCTCGAGTCACTAGGACCACACACACTGCGAGGTAGCCCGCCGTGTCGGCCAGATACATGAGAAACCCCAAATTGGCGCGATCTCGGGTCAGAGCGATGAATCGTTCAAAGAGGGTGGCGTGAACGGCAATGTAAGGGAGGTACAACCCAATACCCACCGCCACCATGAACCCGAAGGCATCAATGCCTCCCCGCCGCCAAGCCAAGCACGCGGTCGCAACCATCGCCAACCCCAGGCACGAGACAGCCAATCCGGTATAAAACGCCCGTCGATTGTCCCTGATACGGGCCATTAACCCCATAGGAATAAGGACTGCCAGCGTGACCCACATCTCTGACCGAGTGAAAACCATCGCGGCACCGGGAGCACCCAACGCCTGCCAGAGTTCCCTTGAAAAATCAGCCCTCACGGAGCGCAGCAGTGTGACCAGTGTGTAGGCTGTGATGATGAGTAGCACCGCTATTCCATGGCGCTTAAGAAATCCCCATCGCTCAGACCGATTCAGCGGTTGTCGTTCCGCGCGGGCGACGACATCAGAATCGGTGGGCGGCGGGATTTGTCCGAGCATCGAAGCGAATCCCCACAATGGGAGTGCGAAGACCGCTCCGGCGGCCGCCGGCATCCAGCGTTCCGGCACACCGGCCTCAAGCAATTGCAGACCCACGGTCTTCGACAAGCCGTCGGCGAGAATGAAGCTGCAGCAAAGACCGGTGATAAAGGCTTCAGAAAGTCGTCGACCCTCAAGAAACCCCAGAACGAGGCCAAAAACCATTCCCAGCGGTAGTCCATTTAAGAAGAGGCAAATCGCCGCAAAAGACGGTGGCAGTAGACCAAAGAGGATCCAGGCGGCCTCGGCCACGGCGATCAAAGCAAAGAGCGTGGCGATTCGGCGTCGGGGTGCCATCTCGGCAATAACCCGGATGCCCATGGCCTTGGAGGCGGTGTAGCCCAGGACTTGAGCACTCACCAACAGTGCCTTGAAACCCGGGCTGAACGGATCACTGACATAAACGCCTGCGGTGAAGGGTTTCCGAAAACCGTACATGCAGGCGTAGGTTCCAAACGCGGATACGGTGCACCAGGCCGCCAGCGCTATCGGGTCTTTTTGCCAGCGGTGGATCATGGCTTTCATGGCGAAGAATCGACGGGTTTTCCGGCCCAATGGTGGACGTAGCTCACTATGGGATAGTTCACGATCGCTCTAGCAGACCCAGTGACGATCACGAAACACCGGCTTCAAACCCATCGGGAATGACTGAGACGCGCTGCCATTTTCCGGAGGCTGCCAGTCGGAAGGCTTCCTCCAATTGGCTCAAAGGGATTGGAGGTGAAACCAAGGACTCCCAAGGGTAGCAGTCTCGATACTTCGACAGGAAGGCGATCGCGGCATCGAGATGACGGGGGGCGTAGTTGTGAATGCCTCGCAGGGTCAGGCATTTGCGGATCAGGGTTTCACCCGTCAGTTGCAGGGCCGAATCCGGATGCACTAGCCCGGCGATGGCGTAATGCCCGCCCGGTCTCAGCCAGCTAATTCCATCAGCGATGACCGAGGCACTGCCGGTGACCTCAATGACGACATCGGCCGAGTTGGCATGAATCGCATTATGGGCGGTCGACAAGATGGGGACACCGCCAAACCGGGGAACCGCGAGCAGGCGAGAGGGTTGTCGATCCACAACGATGACTTCCTTCCAACCGGATGATTTCAACAAAGCACAGCCATAAAGCCCGAGCAATCCAGCCCCTTGAATCACCACCCGTTCTCCAGGTGTTGGAAGGGATTCGATGACGGCGATCATGGTCGCCAGAGCGCAATTGGCCGGAGCCACCATGGCATCGCTCAGAGAGTTGGGTACTCGCACGAGGTGTGTGCCGGTTCGCAAAACCATGTGAGTGGCGTAGCAGCCGTTCAATCCAGATCCGTCCGACACGCTTCTGTGCCCGTATTTGAAAAGGCGTTCGCATTTCTGCGGTAGATTCCAACGGGTACAAGGATCACACACGCCGCAGGAGTCGGTCAGGGTCCAGGTGATGCGCTGGTCCACCCACGAGGGGTCTAGACCAGGTCCCACCGCAACCACACGTCCGACCGCCTCGTGACCCAGCACTATTGGGGTCGGTCCGCGGCGACGCCCGTGAACGGTGTGGAGGTCGGAACCACAGAGGGTGGTCAATGAAATGGATACCAATGCCTCCCCGGATCCGAGCGAGGGGCGACAGAATCGTTGATAGCTAAATGGGGAATCAACATCGGAGAAAATGGCGGCCAACACACTGGAGTCCATGGTCGTAGAAATAATAAAGACTCGTGCCAATCTCGAGTCTAATTCGATCGAAGAAAGGTGGTGGTTGTTACAAATGAGCGATGGATAAGGTGTGTTTTGGTCAGTTCCGTTAAACGTCCGTGACGGGCTTTGGTAAGGTTGAATCCCGCGTTTCAAGTGCTAAAACCGGAGACCGGTTAGGGCTACGCCTTGAATCGGTTTTTCCCATCGATGATCATGAAATCAACCTCTATCAAAGAACCTGGCGTTCGACGGCAATTGCTGTCGGCCATCGCTGCGTCCCTGATCGCCACGGCGATGCAGGGTTCACTTCAGGCTCAGGCGGTTTCCAACCGTCTGTTTGCTGAGAACTTCGATTCATTGCCCCTGGGCCCGAACCGGGAGGAAGCGCTTGCTGGTTTGGAAGTGTGGACTGGAACACCCCCGAGTGGATGGGTCCTGGATAACTCGGCAATGCCGGGCTTCGGCACTGCTTTGGACGGTATTGTGGAATGGGCCGGCTGGACCTTCGCGAACAAGGACTGGTGGGTGCGCGCGGCCGGCAATCAACGCCGCGCTGAGTGGGCCTTCGGCGACAACACGGTGATGATCGCCGATCCGGATGAATGGGACGACGCGGGCCACGCGAAGGGTCTCTTCAACTCCTACATCACGCTGCCGGCGATCAACGTGAAGGGTGCCGCGGCCAACTCGCTGGTGGTGGCTTTCGATTCGACCTGGCGGCCTGAGGCCTTCGACGACGGTGGAGCCAACTGGCCGGTGAACGAGACCGGAGGCCCGATCAACCACCAGAACGGCGTGGTGGACGCGTCCTTCGACGGTGGTGCCAACAAGCGTGTGGTAGACTTCGATTCGGACTCGCAGAGCCCGAACTTCCATAAGGACATCGACTTCATCAACGAGTCTGTGGTGGTTCCGCTGAACAATCCGGCGGGTGCCACGACGATGAACTTGCGCTTCGGGATGCTGACGGCTGCCAACGACTGGTGGTGGGCGGTGGACAACATCGCTGTGGGCGTGCCGCCGTTGCTCTCGAGCGTGACGGGCAATGGTGTGGCGGTGACCAATCGAATCGTCGAAGCCTTGGGCAAGACGGTGAACACGGCCGCGGGCATGACGGTGAGCCTGAATGGCAAGGTTACGACGCCGGTCGAAGTGACTCGGGAGCTGGTCAATGACAACTACCCGGAGAGCGAGCGGGTGTTCGTGAGCCACACGGGCACGCAGGTGTTCGCGCCTCGCTCGAAGGTGACTGTGACGGTGCGCTTCACCGATAACACGGGCCGCGTGGTGGAAGAGAACGGGTCGTTCATTGCTCCGGGTTACCTGAGCGTGAGCACGACTCCGAAAGTCATCACCGCGGTGCTGACGGATGCGGCGTGGATGACAGTGAAGGATTCGGCCGGCGTGAAGCTGGAGCTGAATGGCGCTTCCATCACGGCCACATCGGTGACCCGCGTGGACAACACGGTGGTGGTTCGCTACGTGAGCCCCTCGTTGATCCCGTCGGGATCGCGCCACACGCTGAAAGCGACCTACACCACGGCGACCGGCCAAGAGCTGACCGAGACGGTGGGCTTCACGGCGGCGACCTATGCGACCCTGTCGGCCGAGTTGGCGACGGCGGTAGGCACTGGTACCGAGGCGGGCATGAACTGGCGCACGCATCAGTTGGCTGCGGCCCGTCCGGCCGGCACGGTGCTGTCGGCTGCGGAGTCGCAGTTGGCCGGTGCCTTGGGCGCTTCGGAGCATGATGCTTCGGGTGAAGTGGGCGGAATCTTCAAGATCGACTACGTGAACTTCGACCAGGCGTCTGCCGAGGCTGGTAACTTCAAGGCCAGCGGTCTGGGCGAGTTGGCGGTGAACGACGAAGGCATCCCGGGCATCCCGGGCATCAATGGCGGCCTCGACAACATCGCTGGCGAAGTATTGACCTTTGTGGAAATCCCGGCAGCTGGGGTGTACGCGATGGTTGTGAACAGTGACGACGGGTTCCAGGTGTCTGTGGGCACCACGAACAACGTGAAGTCCCAAGTGTTGGGCGAGTTCAACGGTGGCCGGGGCAGCTCGGACACGCAGTTCTACTTCGAGGCGACGAAGGCGGGAGTTTACCTGTTCCGCCTGCTGTGGATGGAAGGTGGTGGCGGTGCGAACGTGGAGTGGTTCACGGTCAACGCCGACGGTACCCGTGCGCTGGTCAACGGCACACAAGCCGGTGCCCTCCGCACCTTCCGCCGTCGCACTGTCGCCGAGCCCGGTGGTGGTTCCACGACCCCGCTGGCTTTCTCCAGCATCGTGCGCAACGCCAATGGCTCGATCACGCTGACCTGGACCGGTGGTGGCACCCTCCAGTCCAGTGCCTCGATCAAAGGTCCTTGGACCGATGTTGCTGGGGCTACCAGCCCCTTGACGCTGACTCCGGATCAGGCGTCGCAGTTTGCCCGCGTGCGCCGCTAAACGGCCCGGTGTGAACGATCACGGAGGGGTTCATGGGTTCTCCATGGGCCCCTCCTTTGTTCTTGTTAGAAACCTCAGACGCCACCCGAAGAACTCCTGACCATGAATGCTCAGTCGCAATTTCCGAGGATTGTAATTTGGTTGTGGATTCATGGAGCCCTTGCCACTTCGGGACTGTTGGCCGGTGACCGGTTGGTCGATTGGATTTGGCCCTTGGTTCAGCCCCCCTCCTCGTTGCTGGCGACCAACCTCCCTCAGGCCGAACGGACCCTCGGTTATGTGGGATCGGCCCAGTGCAGTTCCTGTCATGCCGAAGAACATTCCGCTTGGCATCGGTCCTATCACCGGACCATGACCCAGCCCGCCATGGCCGAGACGGTGCTCGGGCGCTTCGAGGGGCAGACCATTGAAGTCGGAGGCCTTGCCTACCGAGTGTTCCGTGAGGAGGGTGGCTACTGGGCTGAGATGCCAGATCCTGACCTCATGATGCAAGCCGAGTCCTCGAAGAGGCCCGTGGACCGGCGGAAGATCCCCAGGGTGCGTCGACCTGTCGTCATGACCACGGGCTCCCACCACTACCAGACCTATTGGGTGGCCAGCCAGCGGGTGCCGGGTCTGCTCCAGACCTTGCCGTTGGTTTATCTCATCTCCGACCAACGCTGGATGCCTCGCGACGAGGCTTTCTTGCGAGGGCCCGAGGACCGGCAACGGCTCATCATCCAGTGGAATCATCAGTGCATCCGTTGTCACAGCACTGCGGGAAATCCGGGTCTGGATGAATCCAGTGGTCTCCTCAAAACAAAAGTTGGGGAGTTAGGGATCTCCTGCGAGGCCTGCCACGGGCCCGGTGAGAGGCATGTGAATGAGCGGCGAACTCTGCAAGCGGACCCTGCTCAGAATGGCCCGCACGCCTACGACCTGATCAATCCCTCGAAGCTCGATCATCGGAGGTCCAGCGAGGTGTGCGGTCAATGCCACGGCGCGTACATCCTGCGCCCGGAGCAGTCCATGCGTTTCGCCACCAATGGCTCGGCCTATCGTCCCGGCGATCGTCTTTTCCAAACGCGCTATGAGGTCAAGCATCCGCGGGTCGATCCGAGGCCCGAACGCGTTGCAGACTACCGGCGCAATCCCGAGTTCTTTCGCGAGCAATGGTGGAATGATGGAACCATTCTGGCCGGAGGTCGTGAGTTTAATGGATTGGCCGCATCTAAATGTTTTACGCGGGGCACTCTGGGCTGCACCACGTGTCACACCATGCACGGAACGGATCCCGACGACCAATTGAAGCCCACTGGGGCTACCCCGCAGTCCTGCATCACCTGCCACACCGAACCTCGGTTTACGGAGCGGATTTCTGAACATACCCATCACCTCAAGGAATCCGAGGGTTCCAACTGTCTCAACTGCCACATGCCTCACACGACTTACGCGTTGTTCAAGGCCATCCGTTCCCACCAGATCGAATCTCCAAGCAATGAACGGTTATCCCGTTATGGCACACCCAATGCGTGCAACCTGTGTCATTTGGATAAGACCTTGGCTTGGACGCGCGACAACCTGTTTGTTCAGTACGGGCAGAAGCGATACCCACTGACGGCCGAGCAGGAACGTATCTCGGCGGGTGCCCTCTGGATGCTGCAAGGCAACGCGGCCCAGAGGGTGATCGCTGCGTGGCATAGCGGTTGGAAACCCGCGTTGCAAACCTCCGGGACCAATTGGATGACACCCATCCAGGCGCAGTTGCTCTCGGATGATTACGCAGTCATCCGTCGCGTGGTGTCGGGTTCGCTTTCTAAAAGTCCGGACTTCGATGCGGCGGCTTATGATTTCATGGCCCCGACCGAACGATTGCGGGACAGCACCCAGCAAGTGCTTCAGAAGTGGTTGGAGAGTGGTCGACCCAAACAACGGACGGGGCCCGCCGTTTTGATCGGACCCGACGGGACGTGGAACAACGCGGAGTTGGAGTCATTACTGGGCAAACGCGACCAGCGCTCCATCACCATCCAGGAATAATCAGTTGGGGTTATCGAGCGGGTCCAGCGTCCAGACGACGCGGGTCTGTGGCAGGAAGGCCTTCCCGAGATTCGGGCTGCCGGTTGCAGTGTCGATGACTTGATTGCCGCGGAGGTTTTCGGCATGGCCGTCGGCGAAAACCAGGTTCCCGCTGCCCGAGTGACGGGCCGAGAACCGGTTAGCGAAGGCATGCGGCTGCCCGTTGTAAGCCGATTGATTGGGGTGAAATTTGAGCTCATCGGGCATTCCTGCCTCGGTGAAGACCACCGTTTGAGACGCCATTTGGACCGCGGAGAGTTTAGAGGGTTCTCCATTGCGGATGAGTTTGGAATTCATCGCCAGCGAGAAAAACGGGGATGCTTTGCGGACCGTGGCCAACGGCAATTTTGCCGCGGGGCAGGTGAAGAGCGAAGCCTTCTCGTAAAACGCTTGTCCATTGGTTGCGTAGTCGCGGACAGGGCGCAGTCCGATGCGCGGAGGGATCGCGTTGCACCACAGCTCTGCATTGTTGGTGCTCTGAGCCTGAAGCCAGGTCAACTGATCCTGACTGAAGGGTTTCTCGCGGGGGAGGTAATCGAGATTATCCTCCGTATAGAGCATTAATCCGAGGCCCCATTGTTTCTGCTGGTTGAGGCAAGCGATACGCACAGCGCTGCCTTTGGCACGTGCCAGCGCCGGCAAAAGCATCCCGGCCAAGATAGCGATGATGGCAATGACCACCAGCAGCTCGATGAGGGTGAACCCGCCGGAGCGAGAACCGAGCGGTGGACGGCAGTGGACGCCCTTCATTGAACCTCCACCCGAAAGAGTCCGACGGAGGCGCTGTTGGGGTCCAAGACGAGGGAGAAGGTGACGGGTCCGGCGACGGTGGCTGCCTGAGGTTCACCCTCGTTAATCCAAGAGCCACTGGCCTCATTGCGGCGTTGCAGCCGGTAGGTGTGACCCGACTCGGCGGAGATGACGACCTTCAAGGCCGCCTCGGTTCGCGTGATGGTGAGTAATGGGGGCAGTGCAGGGGTGACGATCGTTCCGGCCTTGATCCGGCCCGGAGAGCCCCACTCCTTGACGCCCTCCAGAGTGGCGGGAGCTTGGAACACGCCGTTCAAGTCCAGCACGCTGAGTTTGCCGAACTCGCGTGTGTCCGGATTGAAATTGAAACTAATGCCCGGATCGCCGGCGGGGAAATCCACTCCGTCGATGGTGTCTGCATTGGCCGTGGCCGTGGCGTTCCAGAGGCGCAAGGCGTCGCCGCCCGAGCTCAGTCCGATGCCGCTCCCGGTATAGGTCACAATCTTCAGGCCGGTCGGGAGATTATTGGTGCCCCACCAGGTCCGAAACTGATCCGGGGTGAGTCGTTCCACAAACACGATGGATTCGCCGGGCAGAATTGTGAGATTGGTGTCCGCAATGAGCAGTGCGCTGCCGAGGCTCGCGCTGTTGTCATCAAAGCGCCAACCGGACAAGGAAATCGGCACGGGTGAGAAGGAGGTGATTTCCCACCAATCTTCAGGCGCGAAACCCACCCGGTCGATGAAGGCGGGATCCAACGTCGTGCGAGCACTGCTCACTTCGGTGATGCGGATGTCTGGCCGGCTGAGCACGGTCAATGACACCAAGTGGGTGATCGTGCCGCTGGCGTTCGCGGCGGTGACGGAGTACTGGCCCGCTTGCACCGCGGTCACCGGGTTGACGGTGAAGGTGGCTGAGGTGGCTCCGGAGAGGGGTGTTCCATTGAAAGCCCACTGGTAGGTGGGTTCCGGTACTCCAGAGGCTGCTGCAGAGAACGTGGCCGCGCCGCCGGTGAGAACCGTCAGATCTGTCGGTGTCTGTACCCAGCGGGGGGCTGAGGGAGCCGCAGCGATTTGGAGCCTGGCATCGGCGCTCGTCAGTGTGGCTAAGCCGTTATCGAGTTGAACCGAGTACAGGCCACTGACTTGAGTTTGAGCATTCAAGACAGTGAGACTGGCGCCAGTTTCGCCCGGGATGGGTGTGCCATTGAAACGCCACTGATAGCGGGGACGCGGCAAGCCGGCGACCTCCACAGTGAAAGTGGCGGCATCACCCGGATTGACCGTTTTGTTGGCCGGTGGGGTGGTGATGGTCAGCGGAATGCTGGAGCCGGCGATGCCCGGGGAACCCCAATCACTATTGTCCGCCGCCAAGAAGGCCCCCGGGACTTCAGACGTGGTTCGGGCTGTCAGGAGCCCGGTCTTGGTGTCACTCGTGAAGCTGGAGAAATTGGTCCCAGTGGCCGCGAAATCCACCGACACTGCGGGCGATGCTCCCGATGCGGCTGAAGCATCCCAGAGGCGGATACCGTCACCAGTCGAACTGAGTCCGATGCTTGCCGCCGTGTAGCTAATGATTTGAAGCGACGGTGAAAGCGCAGCGCCCCACCAGGAGCGGAACGCAGCCGCATCAATGTCCTGCACAAAGACAACGGATTCGCCGGGAGAAAGGGTGAGTGCGCCCAAGGTTACGGCACCGTTGGTCAGGCCGCCGTTGGAATCGTTGAACCGCCAACCCCGCAAATCGATCGGCGTCGTTCCGTAATGAGTGAGCTCGAACCAGTCGGCGTGCAGTGTGGGTGTCCCGTTGGTGGACTGGTTGGAGTGAACCTCAGTGACGGCCAATTGCGCGCGCACTTCCATGCCCATCAGCAGAAGTCCCACCGAGGCTAAAATAGATCGGATGATTAATTGAGCAGTCATTGGAGGAACAGTTGGAGTCGGTGAAATCAACCCGGGAGCGAAACCTGATTTTCTAATATCATGATGAGTTGTTTCCGACTGAACAGTGACGCTCCGGTGACAACACGGTGACAAGCATCTAGGTATGCCTGCGGGACCCGAGTTCGGGTTTCAGGTCTCACCTAAAATCGACGTCACGGCTGGGTGAGCGGCGTGTGACAAGTTGCAGAAAATGGGGGTATTTCGATGAGAGCCTCTCCCATGCGAATGCGGTGTCCGCTCTGAAGATGCGCGCAGACCTTGAAGCCAGCCGGCGCGAACAGAATGATGGTGGAGCCGTGTTCGAACCATCCCAGCTCATCGCCTCGCACCACGGGTGTGCTGCAGGAGATTTCGCGAGGTCCTTTCCAACCTTGGCTCAACAGGAGGTTCAGGAAGTGCAGTCGGATCGAGGCCACCAGAATGGCGGCCACGGCGACCATCGCCACCGGACGCCCATCGGCCAGGCGCAGTCGCACCACGGCTCGCTCGTTTTTGCAGAAGAGGTTTTCGACCCGTCGGAGGGCGATAGGATTGACGTTCCAGGTGTCTCCCGAAATGGAGGTCACCTTTTCAACGGTGCCCGATTCCGGACTGTGGAAGCGGTGGTACATGTCCGAGGTCAATCGAAGGGTGATGAAGCTACCGTCCTGAAAATCTGCGGCGGCTCCGGCGCTGCCAAAGAGATCTTCGATCGAGTAGGGGAATCCCTTCGCTTGGAAAGCCTGCATCCCACGCACCGCACCCCAGGCTCCGATGATGCCATCACAGGGACTCACCAAGATTTTGGAATCCGGATTCACCGGTCGCATTCCGGGTTTCAATTCGCGGGTGAAGCATTCCTGAAGGCTGTGAAATCGCTGGTGCTTGGATTCGCTGAGGTCGAGGTCGGTGAAGAGTTGCCACACTGCGATAGAAGCCCGCGTGAGCAGCGGATTTCGAATACTGCTGAAGCGGCCCATGGCGTGGGTCAGCAGGGACCGTGGCAGACGATTGGTGAGCAAAAAGTTCAAATCCTCCTGCAACAGCAGGCGGTCGCGGAAGGCGCGCAGTCGGGTGGCAGTGCCGCCACCGTTGCGAGTTGACGTGTTAACAAAAGGTATCTTCATGTCTGAATTCTTAAATCCGTCTTGGTTTGCTTTGATCCCTGTGGCCGGTGCGATGGCATGGGGTCGGCGGCGTCTCCAACTTTCCTTTGCCAAGCATCCGTCGCTGGCTGGCCACTCTCGATGGGCCAAGCGGATCACCCGCTGGATTCCCGGTTATGCCTATGGGGATGAAGAGGTGTTCCGCACCGATGGAGCTTCGGACGCGGTAGAAGCGACCCGTCGACAGGGGTTCTTCCGTCTGGCGGGGCAGTTTGCCGGGCATCATCCGCGATCCATCATCCAATCGACGGAGGCCTCTCGTCACATCTCCGACCTCCAGTTCACCCGAGCCTATCGAGTGCCGTTTCAGTTCAGCCCGTATGTGCGAACCCATTTGAAACTGGGAGGATTTGTCGAGTCGTCGGAAGGGGTGCATATCACCGATTTGGACGGACGGCGCTACCTCGATTTGACCGGATCTTATGGGGTCAATGTCATGGGCTACGACTTCTACAAGTCGTGCATGGAGGAGGCGGTGCAGCGGGTCCAGGCTTTGGGTCCGGTGTTGGGCAGCTTGCATCCCTGCACGGCATGGAACGCCGAACGGCTTTGCCGCATTTCGGGCAAGGACGAGGTGTCGTTCCACATGTCCGGCACCGAGGCGGTCATGCAGGCGGTGCGCTTGGCGCGCTACCATACCGGACGCAAGTATCTGGTCCGCTTCTGTGGCTCCTATCACGGATGGTGGGATGATGTCCAACCGGGCCCGGGAAACCCCATGCCGCCCGGTTGCGTGTACACGCTGAAGGAAATGGATCAGGCCACGCTTCGAGTGCTTTCCACGCGCAAGGACATTGCGTGCGTGCTGGTCAACCCCCTCCAGGCGCTGCATCCGAACCGTCCCGCCCCGGGCGACTCGACCTTGGTGGATAGCTCTCGCAGTGCCGGCTTCGATCGCCAGCGCTACACCGAATGGCTCCGGTCCTTGCGCGAGGTGTGCACGCGACGCGGCATCGTACTGATTTTCGATGAGGTGTTCTTGGGGTTCCGACTCGCTCCTGGCGGGGCACAAGAATACTTCGGGGTTGATGCCGATATAGTCACTTACGGCAAAACCTTGGGCGGTGGATTTCCGGTTGGTGTCATTTGCGGACGCCGTTCCCTCATGGTGCGCTACCGCGAAGACCGACCCGCCGACATTTGCTTTGCCCGAGGCACATTCAACTCGCACCCCTACGTCATGGCCGCGATGCAGGTTTTCCTGGAGCGGTTGGAAACGCCCGAGGTGCGCGGATGGTACGACGGTCTGGACGAGCGATGGAATCAACGCTGTCGCAGTCTCAACGAACGCCTCGCTACGGCGGACTTGCCCGTGCGTGTGGCCAACCTGTCGACGGTCTGGACGATCTTGTACCGGGTCCCCAGCCGTTATAATTGGATGTTCCAGTTCTACCTCCGTGCCGAAGGGTTGGCGCTGAGTTGGGTGGGCAGCGGGCGGCTCATCTTCAGTCTCAACTATTCTGAAGAGGAGTTTCAGTCGGTGTCCGAACGATTCCTTCGGGCCGCCGTGTCGATGCAACAAGATGAGTGGTGGTCGCAGGTTCCCGGCGTGGATAATCGATCCATCCGCCGGCAAATCCGCCGGGAGATGCTGGGGAGGATTCGAAAGAAACCCTCCGGCCCAGTCATCGCCCAGGGACTTGCCAAACAAACCGCCTAGTCGTAGCGAAAGACTCCGCTGTCGCCGGCTCGATTGATCCAACTCAATCGATCCGGTTTAGTGGTTCGACTGAGCGTGGTCCATGGGGTCGATGAGTTCGCCCCGCAGCAGCGCCAGCGGTGAGCGCCAGTACAGCAAGATATCGTGGAAGGGATCGGTCGTGATTTTCAGCGCCCAGACCAGTCCGGTGGTCACATCGCGCAAAAAGAACAGGTGGATGGTGCGGAAGATCAACCCGCCGAGGCCGATGTACAACCAGATGAGTCCGAGGCTCTTGAGGTAACCTCCACGGACCACTTCCTCATTCAGCAAACCCAAGAAATTGGGGCTGAAGTAGAGGACTGCCGGAGCCACCGCCCACAGCGCCATGAGCACTACCTTACGTCGCAAGTTGTAGCCAATCTTGATGTCTTCCTTGTGCTCGTGGGTGGCTCGATTCACGTGGTCATACCCGCGCGGTTCAAAGAAGAAATGCCCGGACTGGCGCGACGTCATCGAGATGCCCCAGGCGATGAGTGCTGAGACGGCCGGATCGATGAAGAGGAAGACGTAGGAGACCACGAAGGACAGGGCGCTGATGAGGTGCAGCGATTGGTTGATCCGGCTGTGGTGGTAGTAGCGGTGATCGTCCCAGCGCTGGGTGCGCAACGCTTCGAGGTAGTGGGAAAACGGGGCGGTCATGATGCGATTCATGGAAGTGTTAATGATTCAGACCGTTGGATCGGTCTGGTTTCGATTCCAATGAGGTTGTGTGAAGCTCCGGTGGCGGTCCTGTTTCGATACAGAAATATCGACAATCCGCCATCGGTTCGTTTCTCAGTCAGTGCTGGATGAAGAAGTGATCGAAGGGGCTCTCGCCAAGTCGGATCAAACCATCCCGCATCCAGCGCGACCGTTGCGGATCGCCTTGGTGACGGAGACCTATCCTCCAGAGATCAACGGTGTGGCGAGCACGGTGGCTCAGTTGGTGGCCGGCTTGTTGCGAGAGGGTCATTTCGTCGAGGTGACGCGGCCGCGTCAGCCCAAAGTCGATGGGGTGTCCAAGAATGGCCCGGGTGCTCAAACCGGTGTGATGGTGGATGGCGGTGGATCACTCGGGGGCCAGCCTCCGCGCTTTTCCGAACGGCTCACCTCAGGGATTCCAATTCCACGCTATCCGGAACTGAAACTGGGGCTTCCGGCGGCGGGCCGGTTGGAACGAGATTGGAAGGCGCAGCCGCCGGACATCGTGCACATCGCCACCGAAGGCCCGCTAGGATGGTCGGCGTTGCGCGTGGCGCGTCGATTGGGTCTCCCCGTGGTTTCGGAGTTCCGGACCAACTTCCATGCCTACAGTGCCCACTATGGTATTGGGCCTCTCCGCCACTGGGTTCTGGGTTACTTGCGCCGTTTTCATAACCGGTGCGCCTACACCATGGTTCCGACGGCGGGATTGGCTGCGGAATTAGAGGCTTCCGGCTTTGAGCGCTTGAAGGTGGTGGCCCGTGGTGTGGATGCCAGCCGCTTTCATCCCTCCCGACGTTCTCAAGAATTGCGATCCTCCTGGGGAGCGGGCCCCTCCACACTGGTGATGGTGGCCGTCGGCCGCATTGCTCCGGAGAAGAATCTCGACCTCTTGGTCTCGGCGTATCGAAAGATCCGCAGGGTCCAACCAGATGCTCGCTTGGTCGTGGTGGGCGATGGTCCCGCTCGGGCTTGGTTGGAGCGCGAGGCGCCCGACGCCGTGTTTGCTGGGCGACGAATGGGCGAGGATTTGGCGTCCCATTATGCTTCAGCCGACTTGCTGCTCTTTCCCAGCCTCACCGAGACCTTTGGGAATGTAACACTTGAGGCCATGGCCAGTGGTATTGCAGTTCTGGCCTTTAATTACGGTGCAGCGGGTCAGAGCGTGGTCTCCGGGGTTCATGGGTGGACGGTGCCCTATGGCGACCGGTCAGCGTTTGAGCGCACCGCTGAATGCGCAGTCGCAGACATGCTCCACCTGCGGCAGCTCGGAGCACAGGGCCGTCAGGTTGCAGAGACGATGGCGTGGACTGAAATCGTCCGTGAAGTGCAGGCTATCTATCTGAGCACTCTTCAGTCCGTTCGTTCCAGAGGGCTTCAAACGTAACATTTGGCGACTTGCCGCGATCGGGTTGCGAGGGCAGATGTTAAGCACCGTTGTTTCCGTTTCGTCACGCAACTGTGTCTTCGGATTGAAAACATCGGTTACCCTCCGATGAAAGCGACCCAACTCCCCAAAAACCTCGCTGCCCAAATCTCTGCCCACCAAAAGGTCGAGCAACGAGTCGTGGTTCTGGTCAAGACGGCCGAAGCGACCCATGCCGAACACCGAAAAGCCAAGGCGGCCTACAAAGTGGCCAAGAAGACCGCTCGATCAGCCAAGCTGGCTTGGCATCGTGCTCGAACCCTCGCCCGCGAAGGCCAGTCGATGTTGAAAAAGTCGACCAAGCGCTTGGCTAAGGTGCGCAGCCACGGTTCTTCGAAAGAGTGATTCCTCCCCCCTCCTGCGCCGACTCAGTCCGCGCTGAATCAGTTTGCCCCTGCCTTTGCCAGAGCCACTGGGTGTGGGTTAAACGGCGCTATCGGATGACTCCTGAGCACCTCGGCTCCAACGCCGACGCAGGAGTGCGAATCCAATTAAGGCCGCAGCCGATGCCGCGGCGCTGGTGGCTGGCTCAGGCACCGCCTAGAAGGTGACATCGTCAAAGCGCCAAGGGCCGGCACCGTTGTAGCTGCTGCCCAATTGCGAGGCGGTGTAAGAGCTCAGGCCGGGAGTGAAATCGGACACAACTCGCACGTACAGGTTGCCCTGATTGTTGGCTCCTGCCGGCAAACTGACCGAGCGGCTGTACCAAGTGTCGCCGGAGCCGCTAGCGGCCGGTGCAAAGGTGAAAGACCCGGCCGATTGATAGGTGGTGTTGTCGGTGGACCAGAGCACGGATTGGGTATTGGCCGCTTCGAGGCCGTGCTTGACTGCGTAGGAGAAGGTAATCCCTGTCGTGCCTACCGTCGAAAGCTGCATTTGGACACCCGCTGTCAGGTTATTCTGACTTTGACTGGGGTAGTTGGCAGTTCGCAAACCCACATTTTCATCATCAAATCCCCCGGCAAATGTGGCGGTAGCGCCTCCGATCAACGATAACGTTCCAGTTCCTGCGTATTCCGACGCAAATCGGACACCAATCCGATTTGAAGTCGGACAGCGTTCCGATTCAAAGCGGACAGTGTTCCGATTGAAGTCGGACAGTCGTCCGGGCTGATGTCGGACAGTATTCCGATGGGATCGGAAGGGTGT
>CAJAHH010000064.1 GCA_903939515.1 uncultured Verrucomicrobiota bacterium | reverse complement strand
GGCTGGTCAACGAATTGCCGGCGCTGAATTTCAATCCGGGCAAGGGATTCTTCCGTGCCGGCGTGCCACTCAATACAGAGGTCACGGTTTTGATGGCCATACGATACTCCTCGGCGATCGGAAACTGGGGCAATTTCATGCATCACGGTCAGCACGATGACGATTGGTCCATGCGGAAATCCGACTGGTCGAATCCCATCGGGAAAATCGGTTTTCACACAAACAACGACAACAACCGGGTCATGAACTCGCTCGTCAACGACATGACTTATGTCTTGGTCGGTCGATTGAGGACTAGCACGGGCAACAGTCTGGTGGACTATTGGGCTTACCCCAAAACGGGCGACGAATTCGTTGTGCTCAATGCCGATCTAGGACCCAAGAGCATCACCGGTGGCTCGAAGACCCTCTACGTTGGAACATCGGATGTTGCTGAGGCGTCCAATGGAATGATCGGTGAGATCCTTTACTACAACACGGCCCTTTCCGACTCGGCCCTGTCGGTTGCCGCGGATTACCTCAGGAACAAATGGCTGGGCAACGCTCCGACAGCAACCGGCGGCGATGTGTCGCTCGCAGTGAGCACGACGAGCACGATCTATTTGACTCCCGTCAACGATGCCCCGGTTAACACGGTGCCTGGAGTTCAGGTCGTGGCAGAGGATACTCTGTTGAATTTCACCGATGCTGCAACGATGACCGTGGGGGATATCGACAGTGACCAACTGGAGGTCGAACTCTCGGTGCTTCAAGGTGTTCTAAAAGTCGCGTTGCCCGCGGAAGGGGTGACGTTATCCGGGGGAGCCCTCGGCAGCTCGGGACTCAAACTCAGCGGCGCGTGGACTGCTCTGAACCAAGTGCTTACGACCCTGAATTATCAGGGGGCGCCCAATTATTTCGGCCCCGATACCCTCACGATCCGAACCACCGATAGTGGTGGTTTGAGCGATACCGACACCGTTGGTATTAACGTTACTCCGGTGAACGATTCGCCGGTCATCGGAGCGGTTGAACCAGCGATCATTCGTCTGGTGGGTGTGGATTGGGCGCTTCCGGCGAATTTGCCGCGTCGGGTGGCATTGCCCGTTTCCGATATCGACAGTGTGGTCGATGGATCCTTGGAAGTTACATGGTCTAGCGGCGACACCGCCGTTGTTCCGACCTCTGCGATTCGGGCGGTTTATCAGGGTGGCTGGTTCCTAGAGGTTTCCTCGGTCGTTCCGGATGCCGATGGAACTGCGACGGTTCCGGTGACGGTCACGGTCACCGATGCCGCCGGCGGTTCCACCTCTCGTGCGGTCGATGTGGTGGTTCAGGCACAGCCCCGAATTGTCAGCCCGCTCGTGGGTGGGGAGTTTCCCACAGGGGGCACGTTGCAACTCACCATTGAAGCCACAGGAACAGCCCCATTCACCTACGTCTGGTACCACAATAGTGTCCGAGTGGAGGGCGCCGGTGGGCCGATATTGAGTGTCTCGCCTGCGGGTTCTGAGCGGTCAGGTCGGTACTCTGTGGCGGTGTCCAATGATCTGGGTCAGCATGAATCCGGTTTGGTCACCGTGATTATGGTAGACCCTCCAAAATTCCTGACGCCCCCCGTCAGTATCTGGGCTTTGGAGGGAAGCCCGGCTGAGTTGAAGGCCGATGCAATCGGTGGAGAACCGTTAATCTACGAATGGTTTCGCGAGGGACAGTGGGTGTTCACGGGCAAGGTATGGAATCGGGCTTCGGTGAATGCCTCGGATGCAGGAGCCTACGAACTCCGGGTTCGAAACTCGGTGGCAACCCTTCGCAGTGGGCCCGTCTTCGTGACGGTGCAACGCCCCCGAGTGGAGGTTCAGGGTTGGGGTGACAACTCATTCCGGCAGTTGGCCTTTGATCCCTCGTGGACCAACCTAGTCTCGGTGTCGGCGGGTGAACGGTTCACGGTGGGTCTTCGCGCCGATGGGTCGGTGGTCGTCAACGGTGCCTTGGGCCAGCCTCCGGTTTTCGGTGCCCGAGTGGTGGATGTCGCGGCCGGCGGTGAGCATGCGGTGGCCTTGCTGGAAAACGGCACGATCCGTGCCTGGGGAACAACCACGCCGGCAGTGACCGCCGCTGAATCCCGATCGGGCGGGGTGTTCCAGGTCGTTGCAGGTGCCGATTACACCGCTTGGTTGGATGCCGATGGGCGACTCCAAATCGCTGGAGGATCCGCTTCGGGAATCACCGTGACCTCGGATTCCTCGATTCAGTACCGATCCCTCGCTGCGGGTCCCACAGCTCTTTTGGGACGTCTCCGCTCTACAGGGGTATGGTCCAGTGTGGGAGGTAAGGGGCGAGCGGTGCCCGTCGTTCAAGGAGCCTTGGTGGGACTTTCTCAGGTGGCGCTGGGTCTGGCCCATGGCCTTGGGGTTTCAGGCGGGGGCGCCAACCTAGTAGCCTGGGGCGACGGTGGCTTCGAGCAGACCACCATCCCGACGACGTTGCCTTCGGTGATGACGGCGGTCTCGGCGGGTCACTACCACTCGGTGGTTTTGGGGTCGGCCAACCAAGTGGTGGCCTGGGGAGCTGGAAGCAGTGACACGGCCACGGCCTGGCCGCATTTTAAACAATCGAGGGTACCAGAGAACCTGAAGGCTGCCCAGGTGGCGGCGGGTGGGTTCCACACGGTGGTGCTGGCGCATCGCGCTCCGGAGTTCTCTACTGGCTTGGCGGCGCAGTCGGTGCAGCTCGGTCAAGCGGCGAGTTTAACGGTGGTGGTCGATGGTGTGGCCCCCATCACGTATCAGTGGACCAAGGGCGGAACGGCGATAGCCAATCAGACGGGTGCGACCTTGACGATTGCGTCGACCACGGTGGCTGACGGAGGGACGTACCGAGTGACGGCGACGACCCCGTACGGGAGCATTTACAGTGAGGCGATTTTGACGGTGATCGAGCCGCCGACGGTGACGACCACGGCGACGACGCAAACGTTGAATGCCGGTACTACGGCGACTTTTTCGGTGAGCCCGAACGGCACAGGGCCGTTCACCTACCAGTGGCTGTTGAACGACGAGCCAATCGACGAAGCGACATCGGAGACGTTGGCGTTGAGCGGAGTGGTTGCAGCGCAGGCGGGCGTGTACAAGGTGCAGGTGAGTGGCCTCGGTGGGAAGGTGACCAGCACGGTGATCACGGTGAGCGTGCTGAGCCTGCCGGTGTTCACGGTGCAGCCGTTGAGTGTGGTG
>CAJAHH010000063.1 GCA_903939515.1 uncultured Verrucomicrobiota bacterium | reverse complement strand
GGGATACCTCGCCGACCGGAATCTTAAGCCGCAGCGATACCAGTGGCGGGCTGACGGAACAGTGATCCTGGAGAAAATCCGCCGAGCCCGGGAAGCTTTGGCACGGAGCCAACCAATTGTTAAAGACTAATATGATACACTACACTAGCTGGTAGCGCAGGATTCCCAGCACGGCCGAAAGAAGAATGACCGCACCACTGGGCCACTTACCCCAGCGCATCAAACTGAAGGCCACCACTAGGATGATCCAGGCAGGCCCATCCACTCGGCCATCGGCAGTGCCCAGAGCCGACACGCCTAAACCCCAGGCCAGGTGCATGATCATGCCCACCACCCCGGCCGAAACGACGCCCATCCACCGTTCCCAGTGCTTCAAGCCCTGCAAGCGCTCCACCCACGGAGCTCCGAGAAAAATCCAAAGGAAGCTCGGGAAAAAGGTGGTCCATGACGTGAGACCAGCGCCGAGGATTCCGGACATCCAGGGAGACAAAGAGCCCGGATGGTGCCAGGCACCCAAAAACCCGATGAATTGCAGAACGATGATCAACGGACCCGGCGTGCTTTCCGCGAGAGCCATTCCCGCCATCATTTCAGAGCTCGAAACCCAATGGAACTGCTCGACCGCTTGCTGCGCCACGTAAGGCAGAACGGCGTAGGCTCCGCCGAAAGTGATCACGGAGGCTCCACTAAAAAATACCCCCTCCCTCACCAGCACATGCTCGGCTCCCAACCAGGCCGCCACCAAGCCCACCGGCAGCCACCACAAAACCATACAAACGAGAAAGACTCGAACCGAGCGCTTCCAGTCCGGCCGTGGTGTCGCCGAAGGGGCACTGGGGCGCTCCCCTCCTTCGGGCCGCGTTGAAACCGATACAGCCGGCCGAATCCCTTGCCATAGAAGGCTGATCACAAACGCCATCAAGAGCAGGAGCGGAAACGGTAGACCCCAGCGAATTCCAAGCCCGGTTCCCAGGGCCATCAGCCAGAGTTTGGGGGTTCGCAGCCACCGAGTTGACAAGCGGATCAGGGCGACACCAATGAGCGCCACCACCGCCGGCTGAAGACCTCGCAGCGCGGCGCTCACCCAAGGAACCGCACCCCAGAGGGCATATCCCCAACTCAAGACCAACAGCAAGATTGCCGCCGGCAAGACAAACAGGGTTCCGGCCACGATCCCGCCCCGGGTCCCGTGTAACCACCAACCAAGATAGGTCGCCAATTGTTGAGCCTCCGGGCCTGGGAGCAGGATACAGAACTGCAGCGCATGCTGGAATCGGCTCTCATCGACCCATCCTCTCTTTGCCACCAACTCCTCGTGCATTAGGGAGATTTGCCCGGCGGGTCCGCCGAAACTGAGGCAGCCGATTTTCAACCAAAGACGGCAGGCTGCGCGAAAGGTGGGGCGCTGCAGCGGCACGACCGTCGGATTCACTCGACGCGCCCCGGTTCCCGGACTCCGGTGCCAATTCGCTGAAGTCGCTTGTCCCCGAGTTCGACCCGCGCCGCTTCCGCCAAGGCCATCAATCGGTCTCGGACTTCTGGATGCTGGGCAATCACGTTGACGCGCTCGGCGGGATCGCGCTTGAGATGGTACAATTCCAGACCCACCGGTAGCTGCTGATATCGACCCGCCATCCCGTTGGTCCCACCGGGTCTGCCGGCCAACGTCTGCGAGGTGTGCGGGAAGAAGAGTTTCCAATCGCCACTGCGCACGGCCAACAAATCTCCCTGATTGTAGTAAATGAAGTAAGCCGAGTGAGGATTGGTGGCACCGCGATCTCCTCGCAAAATGGGCCAGACATCGAGTCCATCGATCTTGCGAGGCGGCAACGAGGCCCCGGCCAAGCGCGCCACGGTCGGCAGCACATCAATGGTCATAAGGGGCGTGTCACTGGTGCGCCCTCGGGGAATATGACCGGGCCATTGCATCACGCAGGGCACCCGGATACCGCCTTCGAAACTCGTCCCCTTCCCCTCACGAAATGGCCCAGCACTGCCGGCGTGTTCGCCATAGCTCAGCCAAGGGCCGTTGTCGGAGGTGAAGACGACGAGGGTATCCTTCTCCAAGCCATTCTGCTTCAGGGCCTTGAGCACCTCGCCCACCGACCAGTCAATTTCTTCGATGACGTCCCCATAGAGCCCTTGCCGGGAACGTCCGGCAAAACGCGATCCGGCAAAGATCGGAACGTGCGGCATGGAATGGGCCAAATAGAGGAAGAAGGGCGCTCGCGCATTGCGTTGGATGAACGAGACCGCCCGCTCCGTGTAGCGGCGGGTCAACTGCGACTGATCAGGAGTCTCCTCGATCACCCGATCCCCATCGATCAGCGGTAACGGCGGGTAAGCCCCCTTGGCGGCATTGGCGTTCTGGGGCCACATATCGTTGGAATACGGAAGCCCGAAGTATTCATCGAACCCCTGTCGGGTCGGCAGCAGTTCGGTCGGGCGACCTAGATGCCATTTGCCGACGATGGCGGTGGCGTATCCGCGAGGTTTAAGCACCTCCGCGAGGGTCATCTCCTCCGGATTCAGTCCGGTTTTCGAATTGGGGCCCAGCGCTCCGTGGATGCCGAGACGGTTGGGATAACAACCGGTCAGAAGGGCGGCCCGCGAGGCGGAACAAACGGCCTGCGCCACATAGAACGAAGTGAAACGGGTTCCGTGCCGAGCGATGCTGTCGATATTCGGAGTACGAATCTTCTTAGCCCCGAAGCAACCCACGTCACCCCATCCCAAATCATCGCAGTAAATGAGGACCACGTTGGGGAGGCGTTGTTCCTTCGCCAGCCCCGTCGTTGCCCAAGCACAGACCGCGATCCAGAACGGGAACCAGAATCGGGAAATCATGCCGCGATCTTTCCGAAACCTCATCGGCATGGAAAGCGCCAATAGAAAGAGCTCTTTGTGCACAACGGTTCCCATCGACGGACCGGCCGTTTACGGCAATTCTGCTGGTTCAGCTCCGACGCATGAAGCCGACCCCCATCGAACTCCTGGCCACAGTCCTGTTTTGTCTGGCGGTCCTTCACACGTTTTCTGTCAAACGGTTCGCCACCTGGGCGCACCACCATCCCAAGGGTTCGGTTCAAGAAACAGTGCTCCATTTCCTCGCAGAAACGGAAGTGGTGTTCGGACTTTGGGCCGCGGTGCTGTTCTTCGGCATCGCCCTGCTCAGCCAGTCGATGCAGCAGGCGGTCCAGCACATCGACAGTCTTAACTTCACTGAGCCCAAATTCGTTTTTGTCGTGATGGTGATCGCCGCGACCCGACCGGTCGTGACGTTGGCTGAATCACTCATCTTGATGCTGGCCCGACTGATTCCACTGCGCGAAGGGTTGTCGTTTTATATCGCAGCGCTCTCATTCGGCACGCTCCTGGGTTCCTTCATCACAGAACCGGCGGCCATGACCTTGCTGGCCATCCTGCTCAAACACCGTTATTTCGACCGCGGCATCCGTCCCAAACTCGCCTACGCCACCCTCGGCCTGTTGTTCGTCAACATTTCCATCGGCGGCACGTTGACCCACTTCGCCGCACCACCAGTGCTCATGGTGGCGTCGAAGTGGAACTGGGATACGGCTTACCTCTTCACCCACTTTGGATGGAGGGCGGCTGCAGCGTGTCTCACGTCCACGTTGATGGTGAGCTGGATCTTCCGCAAAGAGTTGAGTCAGGTGCCCGTCCAAAATCGACGGGAAGACCGAATCCCGGTCTGGCTCACCCTGACCCATCTGGCCTCGCTGGGAAGTGTGGTCGCCTTCGCCCACCACCCGGATGTTTTCTTCGGCGTCTTCATGATCTTTCTGGGAGTGGTCTACGCCACCCTGCCCCATCAAGATGGACTGAAGTTCCGTGAGGGCCTGTTGGTGGGCTTTTTCCTCGCTGGCTTGGTCACGCTCGGTTCCCTGCAATCCTGGTGGCTCAAGCCGCTAATCACTGGAATGGATGGGGTGACACTTTATTTCGGTGCCACTGCATTGACTGCCATTACGGACAATGCGGCCCTCACCTACCTGGGTTCTCTGGTGGAAGGCATTAGCGACTCACTGAAATACGCTCTAGTTGCCGGTGCGGTGACGGGCGGCGGGTTGACGGTGATCGCCAACGCGCCCAATCCCGCCGGAGCCGGCATCCTGCAGAACTCCGAGGCATTCAAGGAAACCGGCATCAGCCCGATGGGTCTCCTGCTCGGAGCCCTGCCGCCGACCGTAGTGGCGATCGTGTTCTTCTGGTTCGTCGGGCAACCCTGAATTCGTCTTCAGCGGAGGGTAGGGCCGAATTGGCGTTGCGACTTGCGGGCGGACGGCTCGGAGATCCGTCCCTACGTGTGAACATGAAACTGAAACGACTAACCGGTGAAAGACCGAGTACGGTGCTGGCATGGCGCCGTGTAGCTGAAGGTAACTGCGTCGCTGAGAGGCGGGGTGGGAAACAACCGGAAGCGAACCTGTCGTCC
>CAJAHH010000062.1 GCA_903939515.1 uncultured Verrucomicrobiota bacterium | reverse complement strand
GTGGGTGAAGGCCACGACGCCGTCGACGCCGGGAAAGTCGCGCCGCAGCGCCTCAGGTGTGAAGCGTCGGGCTACAAACTGTGAAACACTGGCCGAACAGTTTACCGACGAAATCACTGCCACGTAGTTCCGCGTGCCGGCCCGGCCGCCCGGGCGCGTGAAGCCCTGGAAGGTGCGCCGTTCCGCCTCGGGCAGGAGGTCCCATGGCGCGGTGGGAGCCACGAAATGGTCGCCCGTGGCCAGTTCGCCGGTGTCGACATTGTGCACATGCACGTGGGCCCCGGCCGGGATGTCCACCGAGGCGCGGCCGATGAACTGCCCGTACTTGCGGATGGGGCTGCCCTGGGCCAGCGGATGGAGCGCCACCTTGTGCGCGGCCGGGATCGCCCCGGTCAGCCGGAGGTGGCCAGCCTGCTCGCCGGCCAGCAGCCGTCGCCGGGCCACGGCGACGTCGTCGTCGGGATGAAGCCGGATCAGCACCTCGTCTTGGTTCGCGCTCATGGTGTAGGCTTTCACCTTGAGCCGGCCCCGGACCCGGGGCCAGAGCGATTCCTCGGACGGCGACGGATCATCAGTTCGCCTGTGGATTCGGGGGGGCGTGTTGAGGTAGAGTTTTCCGGTCTCCGAATCCTCGGTGTTTTCTGCGAGGAGGGCAGAGACCAGGCGCAGGAGCGATGCCTTGTTTGGGAAGACCCGCAAGACGCGGGGGCAGCCCGCTTGAACCTTGAATCTTAAGACTCGGGACTCCCGACCGGTTGGTGGGGACACTCGCCCCCCCGGAGCGGAGGTTGGAGCCTAGCGGGCTTTGGCGATGGCCTGACGGAACTGCTCGGTCAGGGGATCGTGCATCATGTTGAGCATGTCGACGACGACCTTGTCCGCGGTGGCTGGATTGCCTCCGCCTGGGAAGGGAGGCTTCGGGTCGTATTCGCCGAGGAGTTGCATGCCCTTGGCGTAGAAATCGCCCCGGAACCGGCGGATGAGTTCGACGCCCAGATCGAGTCCGGCGCTGACACCGGCGGCGGTGATGCGGTCGGTTCTGTCGGTGACGATGCGTTCGCTGACGGGAGTGGCGCCGACGTCCTTGAGGACGTCGATGGTTTGCCAGTGGGAAGTGGCGCGTCGGCCCTTGAGAAGGCCGGCGGCCCCGAGGATCAGGGAACCGGTGCAGACGCTGCCGGCGAGCTTGGCCTTGGAACCGCGGTCGGCGACGAACCGCCGGGTCTTTTCGTCGGCGATGGCGGCGAGAGTGCCGGTGACGCCGCCGGGGATAAGGAGGAGGTCCAGCTCTTCGGGGCAGTCGGCGAAGGTCATGTGAGGGCGGATGCAGAATCCGCCGGCGGTGGCGCCTTCGCAGGGGACGATATCCTTGGTCTTGGCGACGAATCGGACAGTGGCTCCCATCATGCCAGCGAGGAAGTAGTGGGGACCGAGGGCATCGAGTGCGGTGAACTCGGGATAGACGAGGATGGCGATCTGTTCGGATCCCATGCGGAGCTGGGGTTGGGCGGCGTGGACGGCGGCGTTGTGGGTGTTGGTGGGGGCGGCCTGGGAAGGAGCGGCGCAGGTACCGGCGGCGGTGAGCGCGAGGAGGCGGATCAGGTCGCGGCGCGAGAGGGAATGGTCTTCCATGGTCATCAGCATTGAAGGTTTGAGCGCGTTCGGGTGCGGGGTCAGAAGTAGTAATTGCCGAAGATGTGGACGATGCGGAGGTCCGGGCTGGGAGAGTTGGTGAGCTGGAAGCGGTTGCCGGGGACCCATTCGACGGAGCCATCGGACCACGCGCGATGGATGCCATCGAGTTCCTCGGCGTGGAACCGGAAGTCTGGATAGCGGGTGCTGGTGCGGCGGTGGAAGAATTCGAACCGCCGGGGCTCGGAGATCAGGAATTCGTCGAGGATATCGGTCCAGAGGGTGCCGCGCGAGGAGTTGAGTTTGTCGGCGGCGGAGCCCGGGTTGGCGAGGGTTGCGAATCCACCGGAGACCATGGTGGACTGTTCGATGGCACCCACGTAGAGGTATCCGGTGTAGATGCCGCCGCCGAACGCGGGGCCTTCGGCGAGGCCGGAGTCGACTGCCATTGGACAGTTGATCCAGCGGGGTTGATTGGCGCGCTTTGGCCAGGTTGGGAACTGGCCGGGCGGTAGCGTGGTCCCTAGGTAGCGAGCCATCGACTGGAGACGTTCGAGCCGGATGCCACCGGGCACCGAGGCGTCCATGGGTGGCAATTGATGGAAGTCGGAAAGGTAGGTGAGGTCGGCGATGGCGAACTGCCTGAGGTTATTGAGGCAGACAAGTCGGCGGGCCTTGAGCCGGGCGCGGCCGAGGGCAGGCAGGAGCAGCGAGGCGAGGAACGCAATGATCGCGATCACGACCAACAGTTCGATCAGGGTGAAGGCACCCGCGAAGCTGGGGCGCGGGGTGCGGATCACGGCTGGACGACCCGGAAGTAGCGGGCGGCGACGGTGGCGGAGATTTCGATGGGGATCGAGGCTTTGCCGGAGTCGTCGATGGTTCCCGAGGCCACGGTGCTCCATCCGTTGAGGGGCAGGGCGAGGTCCGTGCTGGCGACGAGAGTGAAGGTGGAACCCGGGGTGCCTTCGGAGATACGGATGCGCAGGGAGTCGCCCGAGGTTTTGGTGCCGGAGAGGACCGGTGGTTGGGGACGGACAGAAGACCTGCCGGTGAACGCGAAGTCTCCGACGTCGCGAAGTGCGTCGGCGGGGGTGGCGTACAGGAAATTGGCGATCTCGAACGACACGGCGAGGTTGCCGGACAGGGTGAAGCCGTCCGGATGCTCGGTGACTTGGACGTTGAGGATGTCGAAGTTGGCGACGCTGGGGGTGATGTTGCCCTTGAGGTGCCAGCCTGAGCCGCCGAAGCGGTGGCGTGCGGCGCTGTATAGGAGCGTGTAGTCACCGTAGAGCAGACCGCCCCCGCTGCTGACCTTGAAGCGGACGATGCCCCCGAGGCCGATGCTTCCGGTGTGGCTGGTGAGTTCGCCGGAGGTGTACTCGAAGGTGGTGGGCTGGGTGGTCCGGCCCATCTGGTTCGTGACGGTGGGCCCGTTCATGAGCAGGACCAATCCGGAATACGAGGTGGTGGGAAGGGGGTCCGACAGGATCTGGTCGTAGTTGCGGGCGTTGCCGGCGGCCTGATCGAAGAAGGCGTCCAACCGGAGCACGGGCATCGCGGCACCGAGGCCGGAGGCCAGGGAGTCCCAGGCAGATTCATCCAGGTCCAGTCGGGCCTCGCCCGACATGAGGGCGTCGGCGAGCAGGCTCGTGGCCTGGGAAAAAAGTGCGACTGCCGGCAAAAAGGCTGCCCGGATGAGGCGACGCGCGGGATAGATTCTGAAGGCTTGGGCCATGGCTCAGCGACCCGACATGGAACGGTGGGCCCGGCGTGAGAACGGCAACAGTGCAGCGAGCGAGAGCAGCGCGATCGTGGACGGTTCGGGAACCGCATTGACGCCGGTGAAGGTGAAGGTTCCGACGTTTCGGAGGGTGTCGGTCGGGGTGTTCAAGAGGAAGTTGGCCACTTCGAAGGTGACACCCATGTCGCCGGACAGCGTGAACCCGGCCGGGGATTCCGCGATGCTGACGCTGGTCAGGTCGAAGAGCGCGGCGGCTGGAGGGATGTTGCCCTTGAGGAACCATCCACTTCCGCCGACGAGCGTGCGGTTGATGTCGTACTGGAGGGTCAGGTCTCCCATGAGTAGGGATCCGCCGATGCCACCGAAGACGTCGAAGCGTGCGACGCCGCCGAGGCCGATGACACCGGTGTGCCCTGCAAGGTCGCCGGCGGAGTAGGAGAAGGTGGTAGGCTGGGCGGTGCGGCCGTCGAGGTTAACGACGGATGTGCCATTCATCCCGTAGATCTGACCCGTATAAATCGAGCCGGGGATCAGGTCGGTGCCGAGTTGGGCGGCGGTCCGGGAGGCGGACTCGGACTGGTTGAAGTAGGTGGAGAGGGTGAGGACGGGTGCAGGTCCTAGGCCGGAGCCGAGGGCTTCGACGCCCGACTGGCTGTAGTTGAGGATGGCGGAGCCGCTGGAGAGGGTTGCGGCGAGGGTGGACAGCCCGGCGAGGGCGGCGGTGGCGAGGGTTAGGGCGGCTTTGTTCATGCGATCCTCGGAAATGGGGGATCTGGTAGTGTGTTGCCATCGACGGTGGTCGCGTCAAGAATGGTACATGCGGCAAATTGCCGCCCGCAGGTGCCCCTTCCGAGAGATCATTCAGAGAGGATCGCATCCCATCGGTAACCGTAGACCCAATCGATGAGGAGATCGCGTTCGGCCGGCGGTATCTTCGCTCCGAGCGCGGGCATCGGGACCGTTCCCCATTTTCCAGAACCACCGTTCATCACTTGAACCATGAGGATCGCCCGGGCATCAGGAGCATCTTTATAACGCGCTGCCACGTCCCGTAAAGCCGGGCCAACTGCCTTAATGTCCGGGTTGTGGCAGGTCATGCAGGTATGCTTGCTCGCCAGCGCAATGCTCGCCTTGTTGTTGGCCGACAGGAACCGTGAAGCCATCAGTTGCCACTCTCCTGAAACCTTCAGAGGAATTCCGAAGACGTTCACCTGGCCTGGTGGTACATCCCGATCCCTCAAAGTCCGAGGAAGCACCAGCGTCACCTCGCCTGAATCACCTCGGACGACGGCCTTGCCTGAACCATCGAATCTGGGCGCTACGAACGAGACGTTGGTGAGCTGCACATACTTGTTGGCCAACGGTAGTGCATCCTTGAAGAACGATGCACCGCGAGGTTCGGACGCTCCGAAGGCTCGGTTGGTCGCATTCACCGTGACCGCCCCTTCCCGCGCTATCAGCGCTCCGAATCCCATCGGGCCCGTGCCGAGTTTTCCGGATAGCGACAGCTCGTTCCGGACGACTACCTTTGCAGCATCGGCCTTGGCAAAATGAACGGGGACTGCCGCTTCACCGGGTGCCTGGACATAGGCCAAGACCGAACCGTCCTGCAAAGTCGCACGTGCACTGACAATGCCATTGATTTCGTGGGTCGTGTCGGAATCGGTGACCTTGGAAGAAGCTGGGTCGAGACTCTTCAGCACCGTGGCGATGTTCGCCGCCTCAAGACCTCCCGCGAGCACGACTCCTGACAGCGCGACGATCCATTTCTCGAGGGCGTTCCGACCGATCCAATTGTTTCGCTTCATGGGAGAGAAGCATAGCGGGCACGCACTGCGATGATTCAAACGTTTAGACTGCGGCAAAATGCCCTGATCAGCGAGCCAACGGAAGGACATGTGAGGTTATGCATCAACGGATTGGGGGATATTTGCCCAGCTTGCGTTGGAGGGTGCGTCGATCGATCCCGAGCCAACGGGCAGCCTGCGAGATGTTTCCGTCGCAGTCGGTCAGGACCCGTTGGATATGCTCCCACTCCACCCGGTCGAGGGAAGGTGTCTCCGGCGGAACCTCCTTGGAGTTGCTCTGGATGAGCCGCTCCCCCCGCAAGGCGGCGAGGATCTGTTCCGCGTCTGCCGGCTTGGTCAGGTAGTCGCGGGCTCCCCATCGGACTGCCTCCATCGCAGTCGCGATGCTGCCGAAACTGGTGAGCACCACGACAGGCCTCTCGGGATGCTCGGCATGGAGTTCGCGGACCAGACTGAGCCCATGACCGTCCGGAAGGCGCAGGTCGACAACGGCGGCATCCGGTCCGTCTTGTCTCCATGTCACCATGGCCGCAGCGCAGCTGCCTGAGACAAACACTTCGCATCCCCTGGCGACTAGAGCTTTGCGGAGGCGTTCTGAGAAGACTTGGTCGTCCTCGACCAGCAGGAGCGAGGTGGGATTCTTCATGACTCGCGGATCGCAGGATGCGGGATGAACAGGACAGCGTCGGTTCTTCCGTCGGATGTGGTTTCGAGGTTGAAGGATCCTCCCAGCCGATCGGCAAGCAGGCGCACGAGGAACAAGCCGAGGCCGGTTCCCTTCCCGGGCGGCTTGGTTGTGAAGAACGGTTCTCCTGCACGGATACGCACTTCTTCTGGAATAGGGGTGCCTCGATTCGAGATCCGGAACAGGATCCCGTTGACAGGCCGTTCCACGGAACACTGGACATCTTGACCCGGCAGACTCGCGTCGATTCCGTTTCTCACGAGCGCCACCAGCGCTTGGATGAGGGCTTCCGGGGGTGCATGAACCTCGATCCCGGATGCCTGGGCTCTGCAAGACAATCGATCAGGAAACCGCTCGCCAAGTTCCACCAGCACCTGATCCACCGGGATGGTATGTGGTTGATCCCCGGACTGGGTCTGTAGTCGGTCGAGAATCCGCCGACAGCGATGGGATTCTTCACGGATCAGGTCGGCGTCCTCTGCAAGATCTGGATCCTGCGGATACCTTCTGGCTGCCCGAGCGAGTTCACCCGCGGCGATGGTGATCGTTCCGAGAGGAGTGCCCAATTCATGAGCCGCACCGGCAGCCAGCGTGGCCAAGGCGGCGAAACGTTCATTGCGGACCACCGCCTGACGTGCGAGTCCGAGTTCCAAGCCACGCCGGATTAGCGCCTGTTGCAGCCTGCTGGCAAAGAAGACGATCGCAACCGACGTCAGGATGAATGCAGTGAGCATTCCTTGCAGGTGGGTCTTCAGGGGGAGGCCGGGACCCACGCCACAAACAGCCTCGCTCAGACGGGGCAACGGCCAGAGGCCAAAGAATAGAGCAGCGAAACCGGAGCAACAGACCCCGGCCACCAAAGTGGTCCAGAGAGGTGGCAAGGCGACCGCGGCAAGCGCGAGGTGGGCCAGATAGAAAGTGCTGAACGGATTGTGCGGACCACCGGTATAATGCAGGACGGTGGTCAATTGGAGGGCATCCAACACCATGCACGATGCGAGAAACGGAGGGGATTCGCCGCTTCCCACAGGAACCCTGTGAAGCACCAAATTCGTGAAGACGGTGAATCCGATGCAGATCCAAACGACGAGCATCGGCAGAGGTATTTGGAGCACAAGATTGACCCAAAGGACCGTGGCTGCCTGTCCTCCGGCGGACGTCCACCGGAGTCGGCGCAGCCAAGGTAGCGTCAACTCGGATATCCTTGATGATTGAGCCTCCATCATCTGCTCCTGCTGGCTTCAAGCAGGGTCTTTGCCAACTCTGTCGCCGTCCAACCATTGTCGTCGAATTGACGGTGAATTCTTCCAGTGGCATCGAGAACCACGGTTCGAAGATTGTGCGAAAACCCGTCACTGTCAGGGACTATTCTCAGATCGAGGCGTGGCGCGATATTCGACAGGGTGTTGGCGCTCAGCACTCCGAACGACCATCCGGTTGATACGCCCTCCCTTGAGGCCTCTGCATATCGGCCGAGTACCTCCGGAGTGTCGAAGCCTGGATCGAAGGAAAGAGACAGCAGTTTCCAACGGGTGGACCCGTCTGAGTTTTTTAGAAGGAGTTCCCGTGCATCATGGAAGTTGCGAGTCATTCTCGGACAAAATTCCGGAAGTGGACAGCGGGTGAACACGAAGGTGAACGCCACCGAGTTTCCCCGATAATCGGAGATTCGCCGGATACTTCGGTCCTCCGCCAGCCATTCGAAATCGGGCATCATCTGCCCGTTGGTCAACTCGGAACCGGTTTGGCGGATGGATGCAGAAGCAGGTGCTTTCGGCGTCTGATGCCCGGTCCTCTCGATAGAATCTATCCAATGTTCATCGGCTCCGATGTGGATTCGAAAACGCACCCCGTCGCCCTCCCTGAGTCCATTCAACGAATTGGAATCCCGAACATTGAGGGTCATGGTCATCTTTGGCATCACACCGGGGATCTCGTCGTGGCGGATCACGACAGAGTGTCCGTCTGTCGAAAATTCACGGATTATGCCTGTCGCGTCATGGGACCTGACCGTCTTCGGCGACACAGGCGCTCGATCACATCCGACGATGATTAACAGGAGCGCCAGGAGAGGTGATGTGATCCTTTGCATTCGGTGGTTGGAATACGGATGTCGAGGCCTTGTTCCGATTTCGGGTGTCAACGTTGTACGTTTGTTCGAAGGCGCACCATCGACTGGACAACCTCGGCCGGCATGCCCCTGTCCAGTCCGTCGAAGTGGAATCGAAGTGCACCCTGCTTGTCGAAAAGAGCGACTTTCCTGAGATCCTTGAAATCTGAGGGATGGCTCGCCGGAATCGAAATCGCGGATTGATGGAGCCCGATCTGATCGATCAATGGATAGATCGCGGTCTTTTCCCCCGTCAGGAACAACCATCGGTTTGGATCGGCCCGAAAACGAGTGGCGAACCGGTTCAATACCTCCGGGGTGTCGGATCTTGGATCCACCGTAAGTGAAACCAGGACCGCATCTTCGACACCGGAGATCATGGACTGTAATTCTGCCATCCTGAGGTTTACTTTGAGGCAAGCGCTGTCACATCCGGTGAACACGAGGTTCATGATCACGAACCGGTTCTCCAGATTCGTTCTAGAAATCCGTCGGCCGTTCCTTTCGATGAGATTGAAATCGGGGATTACGTGGCACCCTTTGACCGGCATCGTCATCTCGTGTTGCTGGGTCTGCTGGATGTGGGAAAGCCACGAGGAGAGGGTGATGAGGGCAACCACCGCCCCCGTCCAGAGGAACACTTGCCTCGACCGGCCAAGTGAATCTTGTTGATGATTCGAGATGGTTCCTTCGGCTGAACTTGCCATGGGTCGGTGATTTTCCGGGGTGGCCGGCAGGTCTAAACTTCCTTTCGAGGCGAGTTGGTATCTGGACTGTGTTATTTCGGACATGTGGTGATGTCGTAGCCTGATTGCTGGATGACCTTGACCAGGGCGTTCGATGAGACGGTGTTGGTGTCGAAGCGGATGATCGCCGTTCGGTTGGAGAATGAAACCTGGGCGTCGACCACCCCGTTCAGTCGACGGAGTTCAGAACGAATTCCACCTGCGCATCCCTCGCAATGCATTCCATGGATTCCGAAAAGATTGGTCGCGTTGGGAGGGCGTTTGCGGGAATCAGCTGCGGTCAGACACAGAGCCATTCCGCCAACGCCCAAGGTAACCAGGATCCATCTCATGCTGGGCTCATGATGCGAATGATCCTGATATCCAAGTCGAGGCTTGGAGGTGCGGCAAAATGCCGCCGACCATTTCTCCGTTTGCTCGTCTCAGAAGACCGGCCCGAGTGGCCAGGGCGCGAACTCCTCGTCGCCGAGGCCGGCCTGCTCACTCTTGGTGCGCTCGCCATTGGCCGCCGAGAGGATGGCTTCAAAGATGCGTTGTCCCACTTGGGGAATAGTTTCCTCGCCATCCAGAATGGTGCCGGCATTCAGGTCGATATCGCCTTCCATCCAGCGGTAGAGCGGTGTGTGCGTGGATACCTTAATGCAGGGAGCCGGTTTGCAGCCGTACACACTGCCGCGACCCGTGGTGAACACTCCCACGTTGCAGCCGCCGGCCACCAATCCCGTCATGCTCACCGGGTCGTAGCCGGGCGTATCCATGAAGCACAGGCCAGGCCCTGTGATCGTTTGGGCATAGTGCAGCACCGACATGAGCGGGGCTTGGCCGCCTTTGGCCACGGCGCCGAGGCTCTTTTCGAAGATGGTGGTCAGGCCG
>CAJAHH010000061.1 GCA_903939515.1 uncultured Verrucomicrobiota bacterium | reverse complement strand
CTACCAACGACCTCAAACCGCACCGAACTCGTACTTTCAAACTCTCCAACGATCCCCAGTTCGAGGCCAAATTCTGGGATATCATCGGGTTCTATTTGGATCCGCCGACCCGCGCGATCGTCCTCTGCTGTGACGAAAAGAGCCAAAGTCAGGCTTTGGAACGAACCCAATCCGGACTGTTCTTGGACCAAAGGGCAGGTGGCCACTGGTACTCATGACTATTACCGACACGGCACGGTGACTCTGTTTGCCGCATTGAATTACCTGAATGGGAAAATCCTCGATGAACGTGCGCCACGTCATTGGCACCAAGAGCGACTGAAGTTCCTCAAGAGATTCGATTCATCAACGCCGTCCGCGGTTGATCGGCACCTGATTCTGGACAACTACGCCACCCACAAACACCCCAAGGTGATGAGAGGGTTGGCCGCTCATCCCCGCTTTTACCTCCACTTCACGCTCACCAGCGCTTCTATGGCTCAATTGGGTCGAACGATTCTTCCGTGATCTCAGCCTAGACCTGATCCTTCCAGGGAGTTTTGGAAGCACCAACGAGTTGGTGGACGCCATCTGGGGATACCTTGCCGAGCGGAATCTCAAGCCGCGGCGACACTTGTGGCGGCCTGACAGAGCCGCGATTCCAGAAAAAATACGCCGAGCCCTGGAAGCTCTGGCTCGAAGCCGACAAATTGACAGAGATCATTCCGAGACACGGCACCAGTGCAGGTTCGAGTCCTGCCTGCGGCGCCAACACGGGTATCCTCCTCCCGATCGGATCACAGTCGGGGCTTCCGGGAGCGCGAAAACATGGGTCTGTCGTCCCTTGTTTTGGTCTCTCTGGTTTTTTAGGCGATTCGCCACATTTCTGTTGCGGGGGTTTTACGTCAATGTCTGTATTCAAACGCTAAATCGGCAGAAATCAGCCTATAAATCAGCATGAAACCTCCAATCCAAAATAAGCTTTTGGCTCTGTCGCTGGCCCTCTTCGGGCTCAGCGCTTCAGCAGCCAATGATATCGAGTCGGGTAAGGAAACTTACTCGGTAGTGTTCGCCCCCAAACCCATCGTTCTGGACGGCAATCTCGGCGAATGGGCCGGTGTGCCGGTGCTCGCCGATCCGAAGTTCTCGGTGCCCAAGGGTTCTGGACCCGCAGGTACCGGTAAGTTTGTGCTGTTCGAGGAGTACGGTGGCGGCACCTGGTCGGGTCCGGATGACCAGACCTCGGCTGTGCAAATTGTCTATGATGCCGACAACGTCTATTTCGGCTTCGTCGTGACCGACGACTACCACGAAAACGCCGCCAAGAGCGCGTGGAATGGTGACTCGATCCAGTTGATGATCGCCAGTGCCGACCGCAGCAAGCAGGTGGCTCTCTACAACTACGCACTCGGTGGCGTGGAAGCTGATCTCGGTGAGACCATCGTCATGCACGAGGCCGGCCCCGGTGGGACCGAAGCGATCGTGACCCGCAATGGTGCCAGCAAGCGCACCACCTACGAAATCAAGCTCCCGAAGGCCTCTTTGGACATCGTGAAGCTCGAGGGTGGCGTGAAATTCGGCCTGGGTATGGCCATCAATGACGGTGACAACGGCGCTGGCCAGAATGGTCAGAAGGGCTGGGGCGGTTTAGGTGCTCACGCTATCGTGTTCGGCAAGACGCCGGGCGAGACGGCCGAGATGACGTTGATGAAGAAGAACGACATCGAGCCGGGTAAGGAGTTCTACACCGTCAACCGCGCTCAGGCCGCTATCACTCTCGATGGTAAGCTCGACGAGTGGAAGGGTGTGCCGGTTCTGGCTGACCCGAAGTTCTCGGTGCCCAAGGGCGCCGGTCCGAATGGCAAGTACGTGCTGTTCGAGGAGTACGGTGGCGGCACTTGGTCGGGTCCGGATGACCAGACCTCGGCTGTGCAGGTTATTTTCGACACCGACAACGTCTACTTCGGCTTTGTCGTGACCGACGACTACCACGAGAACGCCGCCAAGAGCGCGTGGAACGGTGATTCGATCCAGTTGATGATCGCTAGCGCCGACCGCAGCAAGCAGGTGGCTCTCTACAACTACGCCCTCGGTGGCGTGGAAGCCGATCTGGGCGAGACCATCGTCATGCATGAGGCCGGCCCCGGTGGTACCGAGGCGGTCGTGACCCGCAATGGGGCCACCAAGCGCACCACCTACGAGATCAAGCTCCCGAAGGCTTCCCTCGCGATCGAGACCCTGCAGGGCGGCGTTCAGTTCGGTCTGGGCATGGCCATCAATGACGGTGACAACGCCGCTGGCCAAAACGGCCAAAAGGGCTGGGGCGGTCTGGGTGCTCACGCCATCGTGTTCGGCAAAACCCCAAGCGAAACCGCTTTGTTCACCCTGAGCTCCGTCGTTCCGAACGACATCGAGCCAGGCAAGGAATACTACACCGCCAGCGCGGTGACTGCTCCGATCGTCCTCGACGGCAAGCTCAATGAGTGGGGCGGCGTGCCCGTCCTCTCCGATCCCAAGTTCTCGGTACCCAAGGGTTCCGGTGCGGCCGGCACGGGCAAGTACGTGCTGTTTGAAGAGTACGGTGGCGGTACCTGGTCCGGTCCGGATGACCAGACCTCGGCCGTGCAGGTGGCCTATGATATCGACAACGTGTATTTCGGCTTTGTCGTGACCGATGACTACCACGAGAACGCCGCCAAGAGCGCGTGGAACGGTGACTCCATCCAGTTGATGATCGCCAGTTCCGATCGTCAGCAGCAGGTGGCCTTGTATAACTACGCCTTGGGTGGCGTGGACGGTGATATCGCCGATGTGATCGTGAACCATGAGGCCGGCCCCGGTGGTACCGAGGCGGTCGTGACCCGCGACTCCGCGGCCAAGAAGACCTACTACGAAATCAAGCTCCCGGCTGCCGCGATCGGCAAGACCGCGTTGACCTTGGGAACGCAGTTCGGTCTGGGCATGGCCATCAACGACGGCGACAACGGTGCGGGCCAGAACGGTCAGAAGGGCTGGGGCGGTTTGGGAGCCCACGCCATCGTGTTCGGCAAGTCCCCGAAGGAAACCGCGTTGGTGTCCCTCGGAACGGCCTCTTCGGGCGCTGAGCGCTTGTTCCTCTCGGCCATCAATCCGAGCATCGTGACCTTCTCGTTCCGCGCGAATGACAAGGGCGGTTCAGTCGTTGCCGCCAACGGCATCAAGTTGACCATCGACGGACAAGTCGTGACGACCACCGTGGCTCCGAAGAATGCGGACGCGACCGACGTGACCTATACCCGGACGACTCCGTTTGCCGCCGGTGAGCATACCTACAAGATTGAGGTTAAGGACAGCCAGGGCAACACGGTGACCGATGCAGGCACCTTCACCGCCGCGCAGGTGGCGATTCTGACGGCCGCTCATCAGGCTGTGTCGGTCGACAAGACCAAGGCGGGCTTCATCTGGCGCATCGTTCAGAACGAGGTCATGACTTCCAAGGTCTTGGATGACGTGGAGTTGGCCTTGCTCGGTACGTTGAAGGACGACACCGGTACGGTCATCGACAACTTGGCCAACGAAAACGAGCCGGGCAATGCCTTGGCCGCGGGCGTCAAGGATGGCAAGACCGTCAAGTTCGAGATTGCCACCAAGATCAACCTGAACGCCGTGGCCGGTGGCAACGCTGGAACCTTCCCTGAAGACGAAGTAATGCCGGGTGTTCCGGGAGCCAGCGGTTTGGACTACGGCATCGCTGCTGAAATCACGACCTTCGTCGAGCTTCCCGCCGGTGTGGTGACGCTGGGCATCGCTTGCGATGACCGCTTCCGCGCTCAGGCTGGCCCGATTGGCAAGGCGACCGATGCTATCCTCCTCGGTGAGGGTGGCCTCGAGCTGAACGGCAACACCGCCACGGGTCTCACCAAGTTCTTCGTGCAGGACGCCGGCATCTACCCGGTGCGCATCCTGTTCCAGGACAACGGTGGTGCCGCTCACATCGAGTTGGCCAGTGTGAAGGCCAACGGCGACAAGGTGCTGGTGAACGACCTCGACAACGGTGGCTTCAAGGCCTACCGCGTGGGTGTCGCTCCGGCCAAGTCCACCCGCGTCGCAGCGGGCAAGGTTCCGGCTGGTTTGACCGGCACGGCGCTGACCGGCGTGACGCTGTCTGAGTCTACCAAGACCGTGACGGCCGATCTGCCGACCACCGGCACGTCCGGCTTCCTCACCATCACCCCTTCCGTGACGATCATCTCGATCAAGAACGAGGGCGGTAAGTTGGTCATCACCTACAAGTAAGCCAACAGTCCACGGACTAAGTGGCTTGAAATCAGGAGGGGTTGGTCTTCGGACCAGCCCCTCTTTTTTCTGGGTGCGCCCAGCACTGCGCACTTTCCGATTTTCCCGACGTTCCGGGAGTGGTCAATTTCAACGTTCCAAGGCATCTTCGACTATCATTCCAAAGGACATGCGACGGTTCATCTCAGACTCGTTTACGGTGAGCGGCCAGAGCGCCGTCGATGCCGTCCTTTCGCTCGTTGGACTCTTCCTCTTCGGTTTACTTTTTTGCGGGGCTGATGGGTTCGCTGCCGACCTGCCGCCCAAGACCGGGGCGATCGCTACCTCGGTTCGTAAGCTTTCCCCGGCCTCTAATAGTCCTGTGGGGTTCCGTTCAATGGTTCCCCAGGAGATTGGGCTCGCCTTCACCAACGCGATGACGGGCGACTTGTACCTGACCAATGCGGTGGCTCACAACGGGGCCGGCGTGGCCATCGGCGACGTGGATGGCGACGGTTGGGCCGATGTGTATTTGTGCAATTTGGAAGGTCCCAACCGGTTGTTCCGTAACCGAGGTCAGTGGCGGTTTGAAGCCATGGACTTGCCTGAGATCGCCTGCGCCGACCAGCGCTCCACCGCGGCCGCTCTGGTGGATGTCGATGGCGACCGGGATCTCGATTTGTTAGTCAATGGCATCGGCGTCGGCACCCGGCTTTTTCTGAACGACGGACGTGGTGTCTTTTCTGAAAAGAAGGATTCAGGCCTGTCCCCGACGGCCTCAGCGACCTCGATGGCGCTGGCCGACATCGACGGCGACGGCGACCTCGATCTCTACTGCACGCACTTCATCGATGTGATGCGTCTGGCCGATCCCACCACCCGCTTTGCCCTCACTCGCAAGGGCGATGGCTGGGAGGTTTCCAAGATCAATGGCGAATCGACCCGCTCCGCCAAATGGAAGGGCCGCTTCGAGGCGCTGCCCGACGGCAAGGTGCGCGAGTTGCCGGAGGTACACGGGTTGTACCTCAATGAGGGGCAAGGCCGGTTCCGGGCCATTGAGAATGAGCCCGGCACGTTTTCGGATGCGCAAGGAACGCCGTTGGCGCCTTATCGGGATTGGGGGCTGGCGGTGATGTTTCGCGACATCAACGGGGACGGATTACCCGATCTCTATGTCTGCAACGACAACACCTCGCCCGACCGCGTCTGGATCAATCAAGGCCGGGGTCAGTTTCGGGAACTGGAGGCGCTGAAGTTGCGCCATACCAGTCGCTCGGCCATGGGGGTGGATTTCGCCGACATCAACCGGGACGGATACGACGATTTCTTCGTCGTCGACATGCTGGCCCGGGAACACCGGTTTCGAATGACCCAATTGGTTCGGGATCGTCCCACGCTGGCTGAGCTGGATCTCTCCGAGGCGCGGCCCCAGTTCAACCGAAACACCCTCTTCCTGGGGAGTCCGGGCGGGTACTTTACCGACGTGGCTTGGATGGCAGGTTTGGCGGCCTCCGACTGGACTTGGTCCACCCTGTTCCTCGATGTCGACCTCGATGGCTACGAAGACCTGCTGCTCACCAATGGCTTCGAATTCGATGTGATGGATCAGGACAGTCACACTGAAATCAAGGACTCGGGCCGTCGCCTTACCGACAACCAGCTCAAGCGCTCCATGCAACTGCATCCCCGTTGGCGCACGCGCAACGCTGCTTTTCGTAATCAGGGCCAAGGTCGGTTTCAGCCCGCGGGCACCCAGTGGGGCTTTGACTTGGAGGGGATTTCCTACGGTATGGCGGCCGGGGATCTCGACAACGACGGAGACCTCGATTTGGTCGTTAATAATCTCAACGCCCCGGCTTCGATCTACCAAAACACCGGTCCAGGTTCCCGGGTTGCGGTCCGGTTGCGGGGACAGGCTCCCAACACGCAGGGGATCGGGGCGCGAATTTCGCTAATATCGCCTCGGTTCACCCAGTCGCAGGAAATGATTGCCGGTGGCCGTTATTTGTCGGCCGATGAGACCTTGAGAGTCTTTGCCTGGGATGCTCGGGCGGATGCGGGCGCTCGGCTCAAGGTGCGTTGGCGCAGTGGTCGCGAAACGCTCATCGAGGGAATTGAGGGCAATGCTATTTACGAAGTGGCCGAGCCGTCGGACGGGCCTCTGGTTCCAGTCCCGGCGCCCGAGGTTCCCGGGACATGGTTTGAAGACCAGACGGCGGCCTTGAATCACCATCACGTAGACGACGAATTCGATGACTGGGCCCGCCAGCCCACCTTGCCCCGACGCCTGAGTCGTCTCGGCCCCGGTGTGGGGTGGTACGACATCGACGGCGACGGCTGGGAAGAGTTGTTGGTGGCCGGTGGGCGTGGAGGTGGCTTAGGTGTTCTTCGAGTTCAGCAAAGCTCGCAGGGACCGGTGTGGAGCGCTGTGACGAATGCGCCAATAGCCAGTGGGGATCAAGGGGCCGTGATGGGATGGCCGGATGGTCTGGGCGGCCGCCGGGTATTGGTTTCGGTGTCCAATGGCGAACTCCCCCCGGGATCGCTCTCAAAGCTCGAAGTGTATTCCAACGGGGCCTGGGCTCAGCCGGAGAGTCTTCCTGCGGGGACCAATGCCATTGGAGCCCTGGTCAGCATGGATGTGGATGGCGATGGGGATTTGGATGTCTGGGTCGGTGGCCGCAGCCGGATGGCCCGGTATCCCGAATCTGTGCCCTCGCAGTGGTGGCTGAACGAGAAGGGGCGATTGGTGATAGACCCACGTCGCAGCGCCGCGTTTGCGTCCATCGGCATGGCCACCGGAGCCTGCGCGGTGGACCTCGACCGGGATGGCGATAGCGATTTGGTGGTGGCCACCGAATGGGGTCCGGTCCGTATTTTCATCAATGACGGAATGGGTTTCCGCGAGGCCACCGAAGCCTGGGGGATGGCCGGTCACCCAGGGCTTTGGTCGGGTGTGGCCACCGGTGATTTCAATGGCGACGGACTTCCGGACTTGGTTTGCGGGAATTGGGGTCGTAATTCGCAGTACGAATGGAACCAGCCCACTGACTTGCGTCTCTACTATGGCGACTGGGCCGGGGATGGCGTGATTCAAATCCTTGAGGCGTGGCGCTCGGGATCCGATTGGTGGCCGGTCCATGATCGGAGTTGGTTGTCGCAGGGTATCCCTAAAATTGCCTCGGAATTCAAATCCCACGCCGAGTTTTCCCAGGCCACGATCCCGGTCCTCCTAAAACGTCTGGGGGTCACCGCAGCGCCTTGGGTAGGGGCCTCCGAGTTGTCTTCCATGGTCTTTCTTAATCGCGGTTCGCGTTTTGACGCGGTGCCGTTGCCCATGGAGGCACAGAGGGCCCCGGTGTTTTCGGTCCAGCTGGGCGACTTGGATGGCGATGGGTTGCAGGATCTGCTGTGTTCTCAGAACTTTTTCGGAACAGCCTCCGATTTGACCCGTGAGGACGGCGGTTATGGCCTGGTGCTGCGGGGGCGGGGCGATGGCACCTTTGAGGCGTGGGACCCGCACGTCTCCGGCATTCGAGTGTTTGGGGAACAACGCGGTGCGGCCCTCGGTGACTTTGATCACGATGGTCGGCTGGATGTGGTGATCAGTCAGAACCACGGAGCCACCCGGCTCTTTCGCAATCGCGCGGCGGTGCCGGGACTGCGAGTGGTGCTCAAGGGAAACTCAGGTAATCCCGACGGCGTGGGTGCCGAACTCCGCCTTGAAGACGGGCAGGGGCGCCTTGGCCCCCTGCAAACGGTTGGGGCAGGCAGCGGGTACTGGTCGCAGGATGCGGCCGTGAGGGTTCTGACCCGCTCGAACAATGCGGTTGCCCTGCGAGTCCGATGGCCGAATCGTCCCGAGCAACGCGTTTCCTTGACCCCGTCCCAGAAGACGGTGGAAGTCTTTCAGCCTCCTGCACCATGAAGTGTTTTGTTAAATTTTTGATCTCTGCCTGTCTGATCGCGCTGCTGGGGTCGGGTGTTGGCTGTGGCAATGATGCGTCCCCAGCCGCCGCCCCGGCTTCGGTGTCCGTGCCGGTGCCGTTGACCAACATGGTTCGCATCACCGCGGGAACGTTCCAGCGCATCCGGTTTCCGGTGACGTTGACTCGGGATTTTTGGATCGGGAAATACGAGGTCACTCAGGGAGAATTTCAGACGGTGATGGGACTCAATCCGAGCCATTTCACGGGCTTGAGCAATCATCCCGTCGAGAAAGTGTCCTTCGTTGCGGCGAGCAATTACTGCGTGAAAGTGACGGCGCAGGAACGGGGGCAAGGGCACTTACCCGAAGGTTTCGAGTATCGGCTGCCCACGGAGGCCGAGTGGGAATACGCCTGTCGCGCCGGTTCCACTAACCGGTTTTACTTTGGGTCAACTCTGGACGGCGGAGAAGCCCATGCCTGGACCGCGGAGAATTGCGAGGCCACCACGCATCCGGTCGGTGCCAAGAAGCCCAATGACTGGGGCTTGCACGACATGCACGGCAACGTGTGGGAATGGTGCTCGGATTGGTTTGAGCCCTATCCGGCTAAGCCCCTGACCGATCCCACGGGTCCAGCCACCAGCGGCACCAACAAGTACAAGGTCTTCAAGGGTGGCGGATGGAATCAGGACCTTCAGTATGCCGGCGCTTCGAGTCGCTTCATGATGTCGCCCTCCAACGGCATCCACTTCGTGGGTTTCCGCATCGTCCTCTCGACCCGCTGAGTCGTTGGCGATTCAGGAGCAGGTTTCGGCCTCTGGATTCATTTAGGTCGCCAGATAGCCGGAGCGCTTTCGATGCCCGGGCTCGAGAGAGTGGTGACTCGAACTTCCTTCGGAGGCGTTCCCCGGTAGGTCCGGGGCACCGGGATGCGGCGGGTGTTTCCGGGGTAGATCTCGGTTTTCCAAGCCCACTCCCCGTGAGTTTGAACGACCACTGCCGACAGGCGACCTTTGCCGGCATTCAGGTCAATGGTGATGGGACCCTTCCCGCCGTATCCAACCTCGATGGCGGGTGTTTCGGGCGGTTGGGAGCCCAACCACGGGGAGGCGGGTACCAGGGCACGATGCGCGAAGGGACCTTGGATCAGGCGAGTGCCGACACCGTCTCGGTTCTCTTGAAGGGCCGAAGCATTCCAATGGATCACGCCCGAAGAATGAGTCTCGGGGCCAATCTGGTCGGTCTGCCACACGATTTCAGAGGCCGTGCGATTTTTGCCGATATCGGCCGTGTTGATGCCGGGCCAGAGGTGGCGGTGACTGACGTTCTCGGAGGCCCACCATGCCAGAAGTCGGCTGAAGCGCTGTTCGGTTTGACGTTCCGTCCAGTAGAGTTGGGGGGCGAAGTAGTCGGCCATGCCCTCGCGGATCCACTTGCGCGCATCGGCGTAAAGCACTTCGTGTTGGTCGAGGCCCTTAATGCCTTCGGGAAATCCCGGCCTCCAAATACCAAATGGGCTGATGCCGAACTTGACCCAAGGCTTCTCCCGATGCACCGCGGTGTTCATGGCCCGCACCAGGGTGTTGACGTTTTCCCGGCGCCAGTCGGGCCGACTGAGTTTTCCTCCGGACCGCTGGTAGGCGCTCCAACTGCGTTCATCGGGGAACGGGGTCTGGGCCCCCAGACTGGTCTTCTCAGGGTAGGGGTAGAAGTAGTCGTCGATATGAATGCCGTCGACGTCGTAGCGGTGGACTAAGTCGGCCACCACTTTGAGGGTATGGTCGCGGGACTCAGCGAGTCCTGGATCGAGCCATAGGAACTTGCCGTACTGGACCACCAAATCGGGCTTTGTACGACTGACATGCTGGGCGGCGACCGGCGAGATGGCTTGGCTGTAGCGGGCTCGAAACGGGTTGAGCCAGGCATGCAGTTCGAGGCTGCGGGCGTGGGCTTCGGTGACGGCGAAGGCGAGGGGATCCCAGGCCGGCAATGGGGCTACTCCCATCCGCCCAGATAAGTATTCGCTCCACGGTTCCAGAGGCGAGGCATAGAGCGCGTCACAGCTCGTTCGGACCTGCAGGATGACGGCGTTGAGATGCCAGCGTTGAGCTGTGTCGAGCAGGGCGCGCAGTTCGGCCTGTTGGCGGGCGACGGGTAGACCAGATTTGCTCGGCCAATCGATGTTGCCCACGGTGGCGATCCACATGGCCCGGAATTCCCGGGGGACCGGCGGAGGTCCGGCGGGCGCGGCCCACAGGACCAGGCTGGTCAGAAACCCGACGAAGAAAAAGCGAAGCATGGGCGAGATCTAGGGAACGTGGACCGCACAGGTCCAGTGGGCAAGGGTGGCGAGCTGGAGATAGGGACAGGCTCCATGAGGCAGGTGAGTCGCTGTGTCGCCGACCGGTGGTAAGTCCTGCCTTGCTGTTGCGTGAGTTATTTGAGGACTTTCTTGGCGTCATGCGTCCCAAAGCGTTGATTACCGGCATAACAGGTCAGGATGGTTCCTATCTGACGGAATGGCTTCTGGGCCGAGGTTACGAGGTCCACGGCGTTGTGCGCAGAACCAGTTCCCTAGAGCGCTCTCGTCTGAGCCACCTTTATGTTGACGCGGCCGTGTACGGCCAGTCCCTGCACCTCCATTACGCGGATCTAGACGACCCCACCACCCTTCGGCGTGTCCTACTGCGAGTCGTTCCCGATGAGTTGTACCATCTGGCCGGGCAAAGCCATGTGGGGCTGAGTTTCGACATCCCGGAGTCCACGTGCGAGATGACCGCCATGGGTACCTTGCGCTTGCTGGAGATGGTCAGGGATTTGCCCAAGCCCGTTCGGTTGTTCCATGCCGGATCGAGTGAAATGTTCGGTCGACCGGCCGTTTCACCCCAGAATGAAGAAACGTCGTTCCAGCCGGTCAGTCCGTATGGTGCGGCTAAGGTGTTCGCTACGCAGATGGTTCGTATCTACCGCGATGCGCACGGTCTCTATGCGGTCAATGGAATCCTCTACAACCACGAGTCTCCGCGTCGCGGTGAGAACTTCGTCACGCGGAAGATCTGCCGTGCGGCTGCCGCCATTCACGAGGGGCGTCAGAAGGAGTTGTCGCTGGGCGACACGTCGGCTCAGCGCGACTGGGGGGATGCCCGCGATTACGTGCGTGGCATGTGGCTGAGCCTGCAGCAGGAGGTTCCGCGGGATTACATCTTCGCCAGCGGGGTGCTGCATTCGGTGCAGGATGTCGTTGAGATCGCCTTTGCTTCGGTGGGTTTGAAGTGGCAAGAGCATGTGCGCCAAGATCCTCGTTTTCTGCGTCCGGCCGAACCGACCAATTTGGTGGGCAATGCCTCCCGAGCACACACGCTGTTGGGTTGGAAACCCGAAATTGGGTTCGAGCAATTGATCGCCGAGATGACTCGAGCCGAACTGACGCCGGATGGCCTGGCTGCGTGAGTTGGCAGGGCGTGACTTTACGGGTGGGATTTTGTTAGTTTTCCGGGATGCGATTCTCCCCGTGGCTGCGATTAGGTCTGGGCGTCCTGTGCCTGCTGCTAACTCGAGTGGCCGCGGCCTTGCCCAGCGAGGGGCTCTTCTCGAAGACCAATCTCGTGGCCTGGTGCATCGTGCCGTTCGATACCCAAAAGCGGAGCCCCGAGGCGCGCGCGGAAATGCTGGAACGGTTGGGAATCCACCGGCTGGCCTATGATTGGCGCGCCGAACACATTCCTACCTTCGATGCCGAAGTGGCCGCGATGCGGAAGCACCACATCGACATCACGGCCTGGTGGTTTCCGGCGGCGTTGAATGGGGAGTCTAAGGCCATTCTCGATTGCATCGAACGCAACCAAATCCACCCGCAACTATGGGTGACGATGGGCACAGAGCCCGAGGCGAATGCCACTCGGTTAGAGCAGAAGATTCAGGCGGCCGTCGAGTCTCTAGGCCCCATTTGCACCGAGGCCCAGAAACGCGCATGCACCGTTGCCTTGTACAACCATCTGGGTTGGTTCGGTGAACCGGCCAACCAGGTGCAGGTGATCGAACGGCTGCAGAAGATCGGCCATACCAACGTGGGCAGCGTCTACAATTTTCACCACGGGCACGGGCACCTCGCTGATTTTGAACGGCACTTCAAAACCCTGAAACCGCACCTGCTGGCATTGAACCTCAATGGCATGGTCCGGGATGGCGATAAGGTGGGTAAAAAGATCATCCCGTTGGGCACCGGTGATGAAGAACTCCGGCTGATGAAAATCGTGCAGGCCTCCGGTTGGCGCGGGCCAGTCGGAATCATTGGTCATACCGAAGAAGACGCCGAGGTGAAGCTGCGTAAGGAGTTGGATGGCTTGGAAAAACTCATGGCCAATTCGGCGAGTTCGACCAAGTCAGCCGGAGAGCCGCCGGCCTCGGGCCGCGAGGCGAGACTCCAAGTTGAGAAGGACTGGGTGGACAATCGGTGGCAACGCTCAGAGGTGGGTCCGTTCCTCGCCTCCAGTGTTCGCTTGCCGGATGGGTCTTCGGTAGTTCGCGGTCTCACGGTGCGCGCAGGTAATCAGGCGAGCGTGCTGTACGACCTCGCCCAAGGATCGGTGCGTGCGGTGTGGACGGGCGGGTTTTTGAAATTTGATGCCACCCGTTTTGGTTTAATTGGCACGCCGGTTCCGGAGGGCACCGTGCTTTGGACCTCCGAGGCCCAGCGACCGGAGAAAGCCGCAGCAGTTCGTTTTCTGGGCCAACACCACACCCCCGGCGGAGTGGTGCTGGACTGGGAAGTGCAGGGGGTCTTGGTTCGCGAACGACCGGAATGGGTCTCCACACCAGGTGGGCCAGCCCTGGTGCGTCATTTAACCATTGGATCGCGAACAGCCCCGATTTCCTGGTGGGCGGCCGGGCATTTGCGAGGCCGCCAATTCACGACCGATATTTCCGAGGAACAGTCCGCTTCCCAGGTAAAGGTCGGTACTTCTCAAGTCGGCACCAAGTCCGTTCACGTGCTTCACCTGATGCGCAACACCGAAGGGACTGTCGCGTCTGCAGCCGCCGTGCTCGGTGAGCAGGATTTACAACTGGATTCGACCGCTCGGGAGGTCGGCGGTGTAGCCCAGAGTTCCACTGTGCTGACGCTCAAGCCCGGTGCAGCGGTTTCCTTGGACCTCGTCTTGTGGCGCGGTGCTGCGAATGCATCCGCCGAGTTTGACGGATGGGCTAAGGCACAGAAATCCCTGCGCATGCAGACGGAGAACATTCTGGCAGCTCCGGACGTGGCTGAGCAGGCGACTCGGGGGCTGCGGGGCCTGGAGACGGGGCCCTTCGCCGTGGACACTCTCACCCTCCCGTACGACAACCCCTATCGCGCGCTGCTCTTTACCTCCGGTGTGGACTTCACCGCCGACGGTGCGGGCTATGTGTGCACCATTCATGGCGATGTTTGGCTGGTGACGGGCATCGATGCGGGTTTGCAGTCGCTGCACTGGAAACGCGTGGCCTCGGGCTTGTTCCAGCCGCTCGGGCTGAAGGTTCGCGGTGATCAGGTGTACGTCTTGGGCAAGGACCGCATCACGCGTCTGGACGATCTCAATGGCGACGGTGTGACGGATTTCTACGCGACCTTCTACGATGGCATCGCGACCTCGTTGGGTGGGCACGACTACGTCACCTGTCTCGAGGTAGACCATAGCGGTCAGTTCTATTACGCCGACCCGCAAGGCGTTCACCGGGTCGCAGCGGATGGCAAGTCCGCCCAGACCGTGTCGTCCGGATTCCGCAACCCCAATGGCATGGGAGCCAGCCCCGATGGACGCATCATTACGGTGTCTCCACAGCAAGGCACTTGGACCCCCACCAGCGAGATTGTCGAAGCCCATCCGGGTGGTTGGTACGGATTTGGTGGTCCCAAAGCCGACCATAATCCGCCGCTCGGACGCGATTGGCCGCTGTGCTGGATTCCCCACTCTGTGGACAACTCGAGCGGTTCCCAGACGTGGATTCCTTCAGGCCAATGGGGAGCATTGGGTGGTCAGATGATGCACCTGCTCTGGGGGCGCTGTGGGATGATGCTGGTGTTGCGCGACACGCACGGAGCGGTGACTCAGGGCGCGGTGGTTCCGTTGCCGGTGAAGTTTCTTAGCGGGCCCAACCGAGCCACCTTCCGCGCTCAGGACAGTTCTCTGTATGTCGCCGGCAGCACCGGGTGGCAAACGAGTGCCGTGAAGGACGGAGCCGTCCAGCGCGTGCGGCGGACGGGCAAACCGCTTCACAGTCCGGTGGCATGGAAACAAGACGGGGCCTCGTTCGAATTCACCTTCGCCGAGAAGCTTGATACGGCGGCCGCTGCCGATGCGGGTAGCTTTGGGGTGCGTCGCTGGAACTACCGTTACTCGCAAGATTACGGGTCCAAAGATTGGTCGGTCATCGATCCCAAGAAGGAAGGACGGGACGAGGTCGAGGTGAAGTCCGCCGCGCTCTTGCCGGACGGAAAAACCGTGCGACTGACGCTGGCTGATGCGCGCCCGGCCATGCAGTACGAGTTGCGCTACGACGTGGGTTTTCGAGGGCAGGTGTGGTTCAGTGTGCACGGCCATTGAACCTCGGGCAGTGACGGCTCAGCGGGATGCTGTCGAGGTTCCAGCGACCTCGATAAACACATCCATTTGCTGGCCGGGGTAGAGGCGCAGGTCCGTCCGGTCGACACGGTAAATGGCCTGCAGCACCCGCGTGTCCACCCGTTCGATGCTGTCGCCGGTCAGGGATTTCTTCGGAATGACGAAGGGTTCGAAGCGGACAAAGCTCAATGGCGAGGCCAGTGAGGCATTGCCCCGCACATGACCCTTAGCCCGAGTCCCCGGCTGGACCCGCCAGGCCTCGTGTTCATCGATGTCTACCCTCAGGTGGAGTGGATTCAGGTTGCCGAGCAGGATGAGTGGCGCTGTGTGGGTGCCGGCGGTGGCGAACTCTCCGGCTCGGATCTTCAGTTGAAGCACCGTGGCGTCGATGGGGGCTAAGAGGGTGCTGCGGGTGATCTCGGTCCGCACGGCCGCGGCCGATGCTTCGGCGACGGCCACTTCGGCTTTTGCCTCCACCACGCGTGCCTGGGACACCTTGAGGGCAAATCGTGTCCGGATGAGTTCTTCCTCACTAATGACCGTGCTGCTGCGCAGTTTTAGAGACCGTTGCAGGCGATCATCGAGGTCTTCCACCTGGCACTGGGCCGTTGCCTGTCGGGCGCGGGCCGCGGTGAGTTGGGATTCATGCACGGCCAACGAGGCCTGCAGCGCACGCGTATCCAGTCGGAAAAGGGGCGTTCCGGCGCGCACCGATTGATTGAGGGTGACCAGCACCTCGGTGACGACGCCTGAGAGAGCCGTGCCCACGTTGATGTGCTCGCTGCTCGCCTCGATGAGTCCGACGGCGGCGACGGTGTTGGTAAACGACGAGGCCGGAGGGGGCGACACGGGTTCGGTGACTTCTCGGACCGGTTGAGTGCGCACCACAGATACGGCAGCGAAGAGGGCCGCACCGGTGGCGAGCGCGGGAAGGAGGTAGTGCTTCATGCGGAAGGGTTAGTGAGTCGGGACGATCCCAGGTGTGTGGCTGCATCGGTGCGTCGCCCCGGTTCGACGTGGGTGATTTGTCCGTCATCCATGTGGGCGATGACGTCGGCAAAGCGAAAGACCCGACTGTCATGGGTGACCACGAGGACCGCCCGGTCCGGATGCACAGCGGCCGAGGCAAGCAGTTCCATGACGGCCTCGCCCGTGGCGTGATCGAGTGCGGCCGTTGGCTCGTCGCAAATAATCAGCCGGGGTTCGTGGACTAGGGCGCGGGCCAGTGCTACCCGCTGCTGCTGCCCGCCAGACAACTGGCGCGGATAGGCGGCCGTCCTCGAACCCAGCCCCAGTCGGTCGAGAAGCGCGGCGGCGCGATCGACGGCTTCGCGCCGGCGAACGCCTGCAGCCAGTAGCGGGATGGCTGCGTTCTCCGCTGCAGTGAGGGCCTGCAACAAGTTGTACTGCTGGAAGACGAAGCCCAGGTGACTTCGGCGGAAGAGAACACGGTCCGAGTGGGGCATCCGGGCCAAATGGTTTCCAAAGAGACTCACCTCGCCGGAGGAAGTTTCGAGTAAGCCAGCGATGACCGAGATGAGGGTGGTCTTGCCGCAGCCGCTGGGGCCCACCAGGAAGCTGAGTTCGCCCCGGCGCACGGTGTAGTCTACCCCACGGAGTACCTCCACGCGGGCGTCGTCTTCGCCGAAGTGCTTTCGGATGCCGGTGCAGTGCACGGCGCTCGAATCGAGGGGCGTCATGGTGGGAGTCAGCGGAAGACTGCGGCGGGTTCCAGGCCGCGCACGTGACGGTAGCTGGCGTACAGGGCGATGCCCGTGACTGAGGCCAGGGCCAGGCAGGTGCCCAGGGCGATCTCCCAGGGCAAGTACAGGCTTCGAAGGAAGGGTTGCGTCCGGATGACGTTGCACACGGCGGCCGCGATGCCGCTGCCAAAGCACGAACCCAACACCAGCACCACCGTCCCCTGAAGCAGGATCATGGTCCCGAGTTGGCGATCGGTGGTCCCGACCACCTTGAGCATCGAAATAGGCCGCGCGTTCTCCTTGATGAACATAAGGAAGGTTTGGCCCGTGATGGCGGCACCCACGATGAGTCCGATGGTAATGGTGATCATGAAGAGCATGGGCACGCCCTGGCTGCCGTAGAACCACATGGCATCGGAGGCGAACTGCTCGGTCGTCCGGGCCCGCAAGCCTCCGAGGGTATTGATTTTCTGGCAGAGGGCTTCGGGGCGGTTACCAGGTGCCGAGCGGGCCAGGATAAAGCTCGTCATGTGCTGCTCGCCGAGGTTGAGGGCTGCGGCGGTGGATCGGGAGGTGTGCAGCATCGGTAGGCCAGTGAAGGGAGCGGCGATATCCGAAATCCCCATGATGCGAATCCGGCGGTCGCGGATGCGCAAGGATCGCCCTTCTTGAAACGGTTCGCCGGGGAAGAACAGCTCGTGGCCTCCGGGATCGATGATGGCTGTGTTGAGTTCGCGAATGGCATCGGCCCGTCCGACCCGCATCTGGTGCGGCAGCCCCGCCAGGCTGGCGTCGTCGATCCCCAGAACGGTGACCGTGTTGAGCCGTCCGCCTTCGGAATGCCCGATGGCGTCGATCTTAAGCAATGGGGCCGCCCAAGCGATCCCGGCGATGCCACGCACCCGTAATAAATGGATGTCCCGCATCGCTTTGACTTGGTCGAAGCATTCCACCTCCGGTTCGGTGACCCACAAGTCGGCGTCCTGGACATCCCGGATCTGGGCGGCGGTCATGGACAACATGGTGGCCAGAATTGCTGCCTGGTTTTGCATCAGGAAGACCGCGAGTGAGACGGCAACAATCATCGCGGCGAACTTGGCTCGGTCATTCCGAAGCATCTGAAGGCCGACCCAATTCATCGCAATCCCTTCTGGCGCGGGGTGCGTGCCCCGATAGCGCGCCCGATGAACTCGAGGAAGCCTCGGGTGAGGGCCCGCGCATCGAGGTGGGGATCGAAGGTGGCTCGCAGGATGAGGCCGTCGAAGGCGGCAAAGATCAGGCAGGACAAGACCCGTGGATCAGTCTCCGATTGGATGGACCCGGATTTTTGAGCCGCGTGGATGAGAGATGCCAGCCGGCCTTGAAGCGCCTGGTAGCTTTCCCTCAAACGGGCCGCCACGGCAGAATTGCGGGAGGCTTCGGCGGCGGTCTCGACCCACAGGTTCAAGAATCCTCGGTCTTCCAAATCTCGAAGACCGAATTCCGCCAAGGCTCCCAATGCAGGTAGTAGCCCTTTTTCGATTGGCAACCCGTCCATCGCGGCTGCCCACCGGGTTTGGTCTGCTTCAATGAGTGCCTCGATGAGGGCATCCTTGCTGGGAAAATACCGGTACACCGAGCCCGGACTCATGCCGGCCGCTGCACAAATGTCCTTCATCGATGCTGCATGGAAACCGCTCCGCACGAAGACACCGCAGGCCGCTTTCAGAATGGTTTCCCGTCGTTCTGGGAAACTTCGGTTGCGGGTGCCAGTGACTTTCATAAACGCGAGCGATCGTTCGCTCGCGTTTTGAGTCCGTCAAGTCTGAGGCCGATTCCCGTGGCTTGGTGGATAAGCAAACGGGCGTTTAAACTGGTCGAGGGTCAACGGCCTTCATTGGCCTTGTTGGCCCGGAAGGCTCTTATCAAATGCCTTCCAGCTTCAGGCGGGTCAAGAGGTCGCGGGTGGCGTTGATACCCTCGCGTTCTGGGAGTTTGTCTCCCTCATATTCGATGCCCACGAAACCGCGGTATCCGGCATCCAAGACGATCTTCATCATCTTGCGGTAGTCGGTCTCGACGCAGTTGCCGTCGTTGTCGAATTGGTAGGACTTGGCGCTCACCGCCTTGGCATAGGGCATCATCTCGGCCACCCCTTTGTAGCGATCGTAGGTTTCGCCGGGACGGATGGTGAAGTTGCCGAAATCGGGCAAGATGCCGCAGTTCGACTTGCCTACTAGCTTCATTACGCCCGCCAGCCACCGGCCGTTCGAACTGAGGTGCCCGTGGTTCTCCACGATGCAGTGGACGCCGATGGAGCCGCAGACCTTGGATAATTTCGTTAGGCCATCCGCGGCCCGTTTTTGCTGCTCCTCAAAGGATCCCACCTCATGGGTCTCCGCGTTGACCCGGATCGAATGGCAACCCAGGAACTTGGCGGCTTCGGCCCACTTGCGGTGGTTTTCGACGGCCTGCTTGCGCTTGGCAGCATCCGGGTCTCCGAGGGCACCCTCGCCATCGCACATGATGAGCAAACAACGGACACCTTCGCTGTCAGCCCGATCTTTGAATTCCTTGAGGTAGCCCGTGTTCTTGACCTGGTCTTTGAAGAACTGGTTCACCAGTTCTATTCCGTCCAAGTCATGGGTTCGTCGGGCCACGATGGGAAAATCCATGTGGGTCATCTTCTTGGCGAAGAGGGCCTTGTGATAGGACCACTCGGCGAGGCTGATTTGGAAGGAGCGGTCCTTATCCCGGGCCGGCCACAGGGAACATCCTGTGGTGGCCAAGGCGGCCGCCATCGAAGCCTGACTGAGAAACTGGCGACGATTCATGGCAGCAAGGAAGCGTTCAGGGTTCAGGGTTTAGGAAGGATCCGGTACTCCTCGCGGCTTAGTGCGCTGCGATAGATGCTCCAACTTCCGCAGGTCGGGCGGTAGGTGGGCGAAAAAATATAGCAAGCAACACGACTGCAGCGGCGGCTAGGCCTGAAGGGAGGAGGAAGAGTTTGTGGTAGTCCACCACACCGGTTGCGCTGGTCACGGCTGCCTTATGGGCGCCAAACCAAAAGTTTGCGAGCACGAGGCCCGCGCCGAGGACGAGCAGGTTGAAGAGGCCCTGTGCGCTGGTGCGGATATCTTTGGGAAACACGTCATCAACCCAAATGTAAAGCGTGGCGAAGAAGAAGGCGTAGCAAATGCCGTGGAGAACTTGGACGGCAATGATCAGGTACATGTCAGACGGAGAGTTGAAAAAAGCGAAGACGAGGAACCGGACCAAATGGCCAGCAATCCCAAGGAGCATGGTCAGTTTCCAGCCTAAACGCTTCAGTACAGTGCCTAATACGAGCATGGTCACGATCTCGGCCACCTGGCCAATGGTGGTGACGGCTGAGATCCAATTGTCGGGCATCTTGATGGCAGCTTTGAGGAACCCACCGATTAGCACGAAGTAGCCGTTATGGATGGTGGAATCAATGAGCGTGACCAGAAAAAGCACCAACACATAGGGCAACTTGAGTAGTTTGACCGCTTTCACCCAAGCCAATCCGCTTTCGCCCGAGGCGAGCGGGCGAGGAGGAGTGTGGGGCAAGGTCAGACTGAAGGCTGCGAGGGCGAAGGAGATGATCGCTGCAACAAAGAAGATCCAACGCAACTGTTCAACTGTGGACTTGGCATCGAGAAGGAAAACAAGCGGCCAAGAGACCAGGATCCACCCAATCGTACCGCCCATACGTACAAACCCGAAATCCTTAGCTGGATCGGCCAGGTGGGTGAAAGCAAGTGAGTTGGTGACCGAAATGGTGGGTACGTAAAGCAACCCGTAAACCAGGAAACAGGCGAAAAATGGCCAGAAATCCTGCATAAATCCAGTGGCTAACAATGCGACTCCACCGATGAGGTGGCTGAATGCGAGAAACTTCTCGGCGGAGAAATTGCGATCAGCGAATTGATTGCTGAAGAAAATGCCAACCAGCGAAGCGATGGCAAACATTGACCCCGCAAGGTTAATCTGCCAGCCCTCGAACTTTAGCATCGGCATGTAGTTGAAGATTTGAACCTGCCAAGCCCCCCAGATGGCGATCTCAAGCACCATCATGAGGAACAGTTTGAAGCGAATTCTGGAGTTCATGGATTGGGGAGTGGGGACTGGAGGTGTGTTAGGACTGTTGAAAAATCCTATGCGGACTCTGGGCTTCCCTACAAGGCGCGAGTGGGCATCCAGCGCTGTCTGGCTTGTTCCAGCCTAGAACAGGGTTCAGAAAAGGGGTCGGTCCCACCTATTTACACAAAAGGGGACACTCTTTACTATTCTCGAAGGGCCCCTCTTGCCAAAGAGTTGGGGAGTAAGTGAGGGCAATCGTCGGGTTGTGGCGGGGCTCCGCGGGATCGGTCCTGCGCTCGCAGGGAAGCTCGGAGGAGGATGGAGCTTTCGCGCTGCGCGCGAGGGGAAGGTTGGATTGCTTCCAATGCTCGCTCCGGACCGATCCCGCTCCGCCTCGTCGCGGGGTCGGTCTCACCTATTTACACAAAAGGGGACACTCTTTACTATTATTGATG
>CAJAHH010000060.1 GCA_903939515.1 uncultured Verrucomicrobiota bacterium | reverse complement strand
GATGTAACCGCCATCAACCATGAAGCCCATGTGGCTTCTGTCGGTGACAACATCTCCTGGTTTTGGATTTTTATGAGGTTGGCTTTGGAACCTCCTTACGGGAGATACGTCGGAGGGTTGGGGTTTCTTTCAAGAAATCGTACGGGGGTGGAAAATTGACCGGGGGTGACGTTTCTGAGGCTACCTCATCGGCCACACCTCGTCAAGGGGTGGGCGTGGAAACCTGGATCTTCATGACCTTGGACACTGTATCCACCTACCCTGGATAATGCCACAGTTGGTTGACTCGACCAATCGTCGCTAAGAGCCGGGTGTGCCAATTAATGGGTAGTGCAAGGAGCCCCCAGAAAGCCAGCCCGGCTGCAAGTGGTCCTCAAGGCTCATGGATCAGTCCACGGGCGGCAAACTACTGCCGCGGGCCAGTTCGATTTCGTTTTGAGCGAGTCGCGTGTTGCTCGAACGCCGCACCCTCTTGTTTACCGATGCCTCCACCCAAGGTTGCTTTGGGCGTGGGTGCACCTTTAATATTTCCAGCCGATTTCCAATTCTGCTCCCACTGCTGAAAATCCATCATCAACGGTTGGCCAACAATCTGAACATCGGATTCCTTTGTTCGCGTACAGATTTGACGAGCCATAGATACCACGAGTTCCTCAGCCATCGCGTTTCGATAGCTGTCTCGCAGTTCGTCTACATAGGACGCCCCAGTCGTGGGTGTCGCTGGATAATGTACGGCAACGAGTGCTTCGGCTCGTTGGTCAATACCTGCGAAGACATCAGTGGGAAATTCGTTATGCCAGTAATATTCGTTTTTAAGTGATTCTGCCAAACGCCTCAATGCGGTGTAATAGGCCTGACGCTTTAAACTAATTGCCGAACTGCTGTCCTCGCTGGTTATCGCATTCCGAATCAATGCGACCTGCCTTTCGCGAGGAATCCTGGCTAACGTCGCCAACTTGATCGCAGCTCGGTCCTGCGCCGAGGATGATAGAGCTATGATCAAAAAACCGATGAATTGAATTGTCTTCATTTCAATTAAATATAAAGTTAGACAGATGGAGGGTGGATTCCATCAGAACGGTTTGCACTTAACTAGATATTGTTAACGAATCCCAAATAGTGGAGAACACCTTTGACGGCATAATACCAGACAACGCATTGGGGTAATAGCAAAAAGGTTGCAATAACTGCCCTCCATGTTGATACCCGCTGATGCCAAAGAGCGATGACGGACATCGTGCTGAGAATCGGTGCGCTAACAACCGCGAAGAGCCAAAACAGCGGCATCACATCGAATCCGTTCTTCCCATTGCCGTGGAAAAAGATCCAGACACCGATAGCTACGATGGTCGACGCAACGGTGTAGGTAACGTCAACCGCATATTTTGGAAGTTTGATTTCGTTCATATCAGATCAACTGTTTTAACACGAAACGAATCCTACCCATAGTCACCTCGACTCTGTGCAGTCTCAACCACAAAATACATCGAACGGGTGGAGTTTCTTTCAAGAAATCGTACGGGGGTGGAAAATCGAACGGGGGTGATGTTTCTAAGGCTACCGCACCTTTCCATACCCGGTTGAGGTGTGGGCGTGGACACTGTGTCTCCTAGGTGTTGGCCGGTCTTGTTGGAGACCGTGATGATCCGAGCGCATGGCAGTCAACTTGGTGCGCTTCCAGGGCCTCACGCACCTCGTGCTAGTCTTTTGGGTAAGCACCCAGATTTTTGGCCACCTTACGCGCGAGGATCTTATGAGTGAAGTAGCCGACATCGAAGAACGAGTTTAAGCATACTGTAAACGGTGGCCCCTTGGTGAGACTCGCGGCAAGCTAGCAGAGAGTGCAGCGCCAAAAGCAATCGTGATTTGAGGCCAACAGAGGCGCCATCGGGTCTTTTTAAGGCAGGAGTTGTTCGGTTTCGCCAGGATGTTCAACTTGGATGTTGCCGAGGCGCCAACCGTCATCAACGCGTATCAATTGGAAGTGAGTACGTTTAGGCGGCAGGTCGGTACCTTGATCCACAATTACGACATAGTGGATGGTGGGTGATTCGAGAGTTCCGCCGAACGATTCGATCTTGATCCCAACCGCCCTGGCGCCCGGGTAGGCACCAGTATCGTTGGATTGCAACCGGGCGATCGCCTCTTGCTTTTGGGCCTCGGTTAGGCTGCTTTTCCAATGGATCGCACTTGCCAAGAGATCGGTGTCGCCGGTTTTCATCGCCGCAAAAGCGGTTTGGAGAGTCGCCTCTGGAGCATCCAAACCGACAGGAGTCCATTGATCCCTTGGGTAGTATCGGTTCGGAACGAAAGGTGCACCAGGACGGGCCTCGACAGAGAAGGCTCGGCCGCCGATTCGTTTCCAAAGATTGGCATCGTTTTCGGCGGCTGACTTTGTAATGGAGAGGTTATTCAGTTGATTTCGAAGTTGGGAGACTTTGCCACGAAGACGAAGCAGCTCGCCCTGGTCTTGGGGCCGGGAATCCGATGGTTCCGATCCTACGACAGGCAGCGCAGCGGGTTGAGGTAAGGGTTCAGCCAGCTCGCCCTCGAGATCAAGTGCAGGGCTAGCCACTTTGCTCCGGAGATCACGGTTGATAGCAAACTGGGCGATGTTGAGGGAAACTGCTGCGGCTAGCGCAGTGGCAAGAATTCCGATCTTCGTCTTGGTCATGGCGATGGCTGTGATGGTGGTGATGGGTGTAGTGGCAGAAAAAGCGCAGGCCTGGCAAACCGTAGCCGCGAGTGCGGCGGGGGGAGGGATCGCCATACTCGATAGCAGTACGGAGACGAGCGAGGTGATGCTGACATGGACGCATCGGGAAGACAAAATAGAGCGCAGACGTTCCACGGCTCGATCCACCCGTTTCCGCGCGGCCTCCCCGGAAACGCCGAGCTCGGCGCCAATATCGCCAAACGAGCGGTTTTCGAAAAAGCGGAGCAGTATCGCTGCGCGGTCACTCTCCGAAAGTTCGCCCACGGCGGCATCCAAATGGGTCAGAATCTCCTCGGATTCCGGGATGGCTGGAGGCGATGACGGATCCATAAGCAATGCAATGGCGGAGCGTTTAGCGTTTTCACGGGCCTCCCTGCGGATGACGGTGGCTGCACCGAAGCACGTGCTTCGGTGCCGCCACGCGACAAGTGAGGGGTGGTCCAGCAGTTGCCCAGCCTTCCGCGCAAGATCAATGAAGACCTGCTGGCTTATTTCCTGCGCGAGAACGGAGTCTCCACCGGTTCTGCGCAGGGCAACGGCATAGACCATGCCAAGGTGGCGTTCGACGAGCTCTGCAAAGGCTCGGTTTGATCGCGCAGCGGCAAATTGTTCCAATAGCTCTTTGTCGGATGAGGAGGGCACTCAATTAATAACAGCCGCAGAAGGGAAAACCGGACAAAGAAAATTGATCCATCAATGCACCGGACGCCCCCCGCCACGAAGCGGGAAGGCCATTTGCTCCCGAAAAGCGCCCAAGCGACCTCCAACGCACTTGCCTGTGAGGCAAACCAACTAACCCAACATCGGACGCTGGCTGGCTGGTTTACGATGACCCGGAGAATCGCTCCACGATATGTCCGGATCGAAACTCGCCGTCAACGTCGCGAATCGGACGCTCACGTGTATCCCAACGGCAAAGTCCTTGCCTCCAGTTCCCATCCATCAATGGACGTAACCCGCTCTGAAGGTCTATCGCGCGTGGACACAGTGTCCCTGGAGGTAGTTTTGGCCGAAACGGGCCGATTTTAAGCAACTCATCGGACGTTGAGTTCTTTTAAATGGGGCTTGATTGCCTAGGCACCGCTGGTAGCTGCTTGCATGTGACGCATTACATCGCCTACTTCAGAGTCTCCACACGACACCAAGGACACGACGGTAACGGTATGAACGCTCAAAGGGATGCCGTTGCCCGTTTCGTCCTCAGCCAAAAAGGTCAGGTCCTTCACGAATTCTCGGAGGTCGAGAGCGGTGGTCTTAACGACCGCCCTCAACTCAACGCAGCTCTCGATGAGTGCAAAAGGTCCAAAGCTACTCTGGTGGTTGCAAAACTTGATCGTCTGAGCCGCAACGCGGAGTTCCTTCTTCGTCTCCAAAACTCGGGAGTCAACTTTGTCTGCTGCGATTGTCCCAACGTGGACCGTTTCACCGTGGGAATTCTGGCCCTGGTAGCACAACGTGAACGTGAGCTGATTTCGGAACGAACCAAGGCCGCACTCACCGCTGCGAAGGCCAGAGGGGTTCGTCTTGGTGGATGTAGAGATGGTCACCACAGATCGAACCTGATGGTTCGAGCCAACCAACAAGCCGCTCAACGCTTCAACCACTCGATAATCGGGGTAATCCGAGAGATTCAGGCCACTGGTGCCACTACCCTTCAGTCCATCGCCCATTGTCTGACCCGTCGTGGAATTTCCACCCGTACCGGTCGAACCAACTGGCACCCTACCCAGGTGCGAAACGTCCTCCGGAGTACGTAGTCTTTCACCCTCAGGAAACCGGTGAAAAGGTGGGTGATTTCACCGGATTGACCTGGTGATCTCCATGCCACCCCAAAGAACGTGGATTTTCTCCGGCAACCCGAGTCGACCTGTGTCCGACTGCTTACCTCCGACTTGTATACTCCCACTTGTATACTCGGCTTGTATACTGCTCGTTGAAAACCGGGTCTTCCGGTGTCCCTCCCTGTCCAAGTGAGAGTTATAAAAACCCAATGAAATGGGCCTGAAATGACACTTTTGACCAAGAGAGAGGAAATCTGTCCAAACGGGAGAAAACAATTTCGAGTCGTGTTCGCTTCGAACGGGAACCCGTGCCAAGGGCGCGGTGAGTGGCGGCGAACTTGATTCTATCGCTCATCGTTCAACCCGCAAAACTGTCAGGAAAACTGTCAGGAAAAGAGGGTAATGGAGGGGGGTGGAGACTTGGTGAGACTTGTTGATTTCCTCAGGAAATCTGCGATTTTCATGTCGTTCATTGAGTAAAATCGGCCAATCCCGACCACCGGCTCCATAGAAAACCAATGTTTACGGGGTTTTCTCTCTGGGGACCTTCTCGGGTAAATACTGTCTCCAGAGCTGTTTTCTCCAATTTTCTCCAATTCCCCACAAATCGAGCACGCACGAGGCCTTGCCATGGGCCTGATCCGGTCGGCTTACCCCAGGGTTCGTTGCTAGCGTCGAAACGCTCACACTTTTTACCGCACCGCTACCGCAGAGACCCCAACTTCGCTTCGATATCGGTGATCTTGGCCTTCTGGGTCTAGTTTTTCTTCCCTCCCACGAATCTCAGCAACGTTCCGGAATCTACGGATAGTTGCCGGTTTGAAATCCGCAGACTCGCCGGATCCTCGGATCGGTTTTCTTCCTTCTTTCAGATGAGGCCGAATGCGTCAGGTACCCAACAGACTTGATAAGAATTCCCTCGGATAACCGCCAAGCTGAGGCCGGATCGATGATCCGTTGAGTTTCTGGGCTCAGTGATTTTCAAACCGTCACTGAAAGTTGTTTTTGGCCCCCCGGAGGCCGCCCAAGGACCTCCAAGTTAGGGGCAGATCTTCGGGCGATCCGTGTCTGCGGACGTGGCGCTTTCGGAGAAATCGCCCTACCTCGGAAGTGCCTGGGTAAGGTGGGTTTTCACACCGTCACTGACACACGAAAAACCAATGTAAAACCGCTCGGAAATAAGGTTCCTCGCTATTTCCAGTGGGAAGGGGGGGGCTTGACGGGTGGCGGATGATGGCGATCGATGACACCGGAACAGACCTTTGGACAGTTGCTTGGGCTTGGGAAGAGCTGGAAGGTAGTGGAGTCGCGGTTTGAGCCGG
>CAJAHH010000059.1 GCA_903939515.1 uncultured Verrucomicrobiota bacterium | reverse complement strand
CCGGGGATTTTGTGATCCTTTTATTAGGGTGGGTTGAGTTCAGTTCATGGTTTTCGTGATGTAACTTATATGTCTTTGTCTCCATACTGTTGTTTATTTTACTTTGTTTTTTTGAAATTGTATCGGAACCCAGAATCGATAAACGGTATCAACTGGATTTCGAAGGAGGAAGGTTTACGTTTCTTCGAACGTTCCTTAACTCTGAAATCAACTGTATCAGAGATTACGGAAATGTCCAGTGAAATGTTGTTATAAACCGACACTATACTATTAAAATAATGTTAAAATAACAATTGGTTGTAAAATTACCTAAACCATTCGTTTTTATGGTTCTGGATAATACCAAAGGTGACTTGTTTCTGGTTCAAGATGGTTCAACCAATCCGTTGGGTGAAATCTGTTGAACTTCTCAAAACAGTCTGACCAAGGAAACTGTGTCCAATATATACGATCTCCCCATGGATTTTTCTCCGGGTGTGTTGTGCAACTCTGGTGGGGTACCGACGCTGCGGATGCTCCATGTTCAGAAGTAACCTCGTCAGGGTATGGGAGGGGGGTATACCACCCTTTAACGTCCATTTGCGTTCGTTAAGCGTCGTTGTAGCTGGTTCACAGACGCTTTTTGGTTCATATTGGGGGTGGTGTAACCGTCCTGATTTGCCATGGATGGAACATGGTGGTGGTGGTTTGCTGGGGGAGGGGGGCTTGTTGCGGTAGCAAGGAGCGGCATATGTGTAGGTTGAAACCACCATGTATTAACCACATCACCACCTCTTCACTTCAGAACCTGATAAGCGCTAAACCAAAACCCCAACCTCCTTGAAGGTTGGGGTTTGTACATCGATTTGCTGCGGTTAATGTGTTGTTGCGCTTCAAGCTATTTACTTTCAGTTCTTCACTTCCTAACTCTTCACTTCTTTTCTTCTTGAGTTTGGTTTTCTTGATCTGAATTTTCTTGGATTGTTGAGGTTAAAGGTTCCCCATTACGAGGATCTTCAACCTCAACAAGTCTGGATTTCTTGAATTTCCCAGTGTTTGCTGTCGGATAAAGTGGGGTGGAACAATGTTGTTCAAGACAGTCTTTAACAGAGTTATCCTCCTAAAACTCCGGTGGTTTTACCCACCAACCATCTCTTTTAGCTTTCGCTAAGGGCCGGGACTTACTTCAGGTAATGTGTGTTACCACATCATATTTTCAACCCCCCAAGGTTGGACTCCACACTTTGTAAATCCATAAACTGTCAACTCTATGATTCCTTCACTCTATTAGGAGTTGGGAACTTTTGGTTTTGAACCATTTACAACAGGACAAACTGTCTGGGATTTCTCCCCCAAACATACTCACAACAATATATATCGGTAAGTTGGTGAAAACAACTTATTTTAAAAAGAATTCTCTGGAACAAATTTGAACGTTTGGGGACGTTACGAGAAAATGTTCCAGAGAATCGATTATACATATCATCATATGACCGGACGATAAGGTATAACCTAAAGATAACTACAACGACTTTAACCCAAACCGTTGGTGGAGTTCCTAAACGGTCACTAGGACGTTCAAGAGGGTCAAATGGGCAAATGGATCCTACACCACTTCCAATTCACTGTAGGTCAATTTAGAGGGGTTTGCGGTGGTATTGGTTGATCGGTTGGAAAGTGTTTTGGCATCAACAAGACCGATTTCTCCAGGTGGTTGTGAAACGACGCTGATGAAGTTCTTGTCAAATTGTTCAGGGTGTCTGCCACGTACCCTTTGGACTGGAAGATTTGAATGACCTCTTCAACCATCGGATCAGGTGAAGGTACACGATCGGGTTTAATTGATATCATACCTATAAATAGTATAAAAACCACTAAACCACAACTAATTGCCACGCTAACTGGTCAAATCGAACAGAGATCGATCCGACGCTCTTGATATTTGGCTGATTGGATGACGTTACACTTACAACGAGTACGAACCAGACCGATGGAAAGTGTGTCCAAATGGTTGGGTGGTTCAGTTACTATGTGATGATTGGTGGAGAAATGTATTGACTTTGTGATTAGTGGGTGGTTTAATGTGTTCATCGTCGGACAAATCGGGTGATCCAAAAGTTATACTACAGTTCATCCGAAGTGACGATAAGAATTTATGGAAAACAATAAAATACAAACGGGTTACAGAGATTGTTCTGTAACGATAAACAACAACCTCCAATACAACAGGAAGAGATGGTGGTCGAGTAGACCATTTATCGGCTGGCAACCTGAGTTGGTCAAACTGACCTTCTGTCCAGTTAGAAAGGATTGGTGCCTACCATGAGCCTGTTTGCTGGCAAGGTTGTTCCACCGCTTCTTGGAACTGGAACCACTGCAGGTGCGCTTCAATTGGAGGGATTTGCGCGGATGGTTGACAGGTTTCTACTCCGCGCTCATCCACCCGCACGGTTGAAAGCCTCCGAAGCTGCTGAGCTGCTCGGCTTCCATGAAGACGACATGACCGTTTTGGTCCGCCAGGATTTGATCATGCCCCTGGGTGAGCCAGCCCATAACGCCGTGAAGTACTTTGCACTTGCCGACGTCGAGGCACTTGGTCGGTGCCATGAAAGTTTGTCCGTTGCTACGAAGGCGATTTATGGCCGAAACAGGAGCAAGTCCCACGGGGGTTGCGCAGAAGACGCGTCTGAAAACCTCCTGAAATGTGAGTTTGCCGTTGGTGCCAATTAACGCTCGGGTCCGAAATGTGATGCCCCACCTCAGCTTTGGCTGGAGTGGGGACTTTTGCATGCGGAGGGTTGGATGATTGGTTTCATCGACGGCATGAAAACTGGCTTAATCAGTCGGTCTGGAGATCATTTTCTCCAAGGATCTGTCGGGGCATCGATCCTTCCGGATTCGGTTGGTATCGTTGCGACTTCCGATTAAGTCTGCGGTTTCTTGAACGCTGGTGATGTCCATTCGATGAAGGACGAAACGCTGGCGTTCACTCCGGAAGAAAACGCCCTCAAGAACACTGCAAAACCATCGTTTTCAAACGGGCAATTTTCCGTGGGTTTTGGAACGGGGCTGACAGATTGGAATCACGCCACCACAGACCGGTCTTGATCGGATTCGGTTGAACTGATTGTCGATCCGAAATCCGGGCTGATGACCGGTGCGCTAGCCTTCAACTCGGCCTCGCGTTTCTTGGTCAAGACCTCAAGGGATTCAATCGTGGTAGAAAGGTTCTTGGCGTAGGCTTGGTGGATCGCCCGGGATTTATGGCCCAACGCCATCATTGCGAAGCGTTCAGGCATCCCGACAGCTGCGGCTCGCTCGGCCCAACTGTACCTGAAGGAGTGGAGGCTGATGCCTGTGATTCCCAAAGTTCTGCATCTAAGGGTGAAGTAGCTAGCCCTGTCTCCTTCTCCGAGTCTGGCAATGCTCGGCAGTATCAACCCCTGTTTTGGAAGCTTTTCTAGGATCGCGGCGCATTCGTCACCGAATCGTTGGGCACAGGTCTGGTGGTTTTTCTTGCGTGGGAAAATGACCGTCCTGTTGGTCCAATCGATGGCTTCTGCGGTGAGGGTGGCGATGTCGGTCTGACTACCACCCAAATGCCAAAGAAGCTGGTAAAAGGCCAATTTCTCGGGGTTTTGCTCTCGGTCAATAATCCTAAGGTACTGTTCCTCGGTGATCGCCTTCTTGGCGGCGTATCGGACCTTGGGCCATTGACGGCGGGGAATGATTGGGGAGGCGATCCAGCCCATATCGAGGGCGAAGTTGTGGAACCGTCGCAGGAAGACGTTGGTGGAGATTCCGCCGTTGTTAAGGGCCTCAAAGAAGAGACCGGCTTGGCGTGGGCGGTCTTGGAGGACGTTGAGCTTGAGGATCTTCTGGAGGGCTCTGTCCTTCTTGGCGGTTTCCAATCGGTTGCGGGTGGGACCGGCTGCGCTGCGCTTGATGTAGGCGTCGATGACGTCCTGCCAAGTTCGGGTTTGGGCGTCAGGGTCTGTTTCCCCGAGGTAAGCGATGGCGACTCGGTAGGCGAAATTGGGTTTTTCCACCGATGCTTTGTGGCCGCGGAGCATTTCCTCTGCGGTAGCGCGGTCTTTGGTACCGAGGCTGATTCGGTCTCCGTGGATGTTCTCGGCGTAGAAGATCTGCGAGGGTTGGCGTTGGAGGAGGTACAGGGTACCGGTTCCCAGGGTTTTTAGATCAGGTGACGACTTCATGGTAATATCGCCACTGAGTATATCGGCTCGACCCCTTGACCCTCAGCCCTGAGTTAGGGCCAATACGAGGAAGGTGGAGGAAGGTCTCCTGACCGCGTTTCTCCTGACAGTTGGGGGTTTTAGCGCGTTGAAACGCGTGAAAAACCCTGTAAACACTGGGGAAAACGTACTGGAGCCGGTGGTCGGGATTGAACCGACGACCTACGGTTTACGAAAAATCAGTTAACCCGAATTTCCCCCCAGAATTCGAGGTACCCCCCAAACGATCAGGATCGGGCCACCATCGCGATGTCGGCAATTCTGACGTCGGACCGTTCGCGTGATTTCCCGGTGAATGGAGGTTTACTGTGGCCCTCATACCCCCCACGAAAAAAGGAGACCCCGAAAGATTTTTTGTAACGCCAATAAACCTATTGTCGGAAACGGCCCTTTTGGACAGATAATACCACTCGGCCGAAACCGAAAACCACAAGTCCGTTCCTACCCCATGACCTCAAAATTCAAGTCACTCCCTTCCGGAATCCTTCAACGGATTGTCTTCTGCATCCTGATTGGATTTGCGATCGCGCAGTCCTCCAAAGCTCAACCCGCATTTCTACAAGACGGACTTGTTGCTTATTACCCGTTGAATGGACACGCAAAGGACGTAAGCGGAAATGGTCGTGATGGAATCATTATTGCATCTGGAACAGCCTTGATCAAACCAGATACCGATCGTTTCGGTAATCCTTCTAGTGCTCTAATATTTCCTGGAAACGGTTCTGCTTTTGTGGATATACGAAACAAAGGTTTGTCGGCTAAGGGCAACGCAGATCGATGTGTCTCTGTATGGGTAAAAATGAGGAATGAGCAACCTTGGGCATACATCTTCTCCAGTGGAACCCCAAAAAATAATCAAGCATTCAATTTTCGGGTTGGACACGAAAGCAGCATCACATTTAACAAGGTAAGCGTTATGGGCTACAATTACGATCATGCAAAGATTGATGCTCACATAAATGAAGGATGGAACCATTTAGTCGTGTCGTTAAGGTCTGGAGTTGCAAACTTTTATCTAAACGGCCTACCTGTCGGATCGACCAACATGTTACTGCTTAATACCACAGGTGACCAAGCCTTCATTGGTGTAAACAATGATAATTATAATACAGGGTTTAGTGGAAGCATGGATGATTTTCGCATCTACGACCGATCTCTTACTGATTCTGAGATCAAATCTTTATACAACTACGAATCGGCTATCATTATAAATCAACCCGAAAATCAATCGGTCACCGTAGGGAGCAGCACGGCCTTCTGTGTAAATGTTAAAGATGGTGAATTGTACAATTACCGGTGGCAGCGAAATGAACAAGATATTCCCGGCGCAACATCAAACTGTTACACTGAAGGCTCAGTTACAAAATCAATGAACGGAAACCGTTACCGCGTTATCATAAGCAATAGTAGAGGGGCTGTCATAAGCGATTCTGTAATCCTTACCGTAAGCACACCACCTCCAACCATTGTGACTCAACCAGTTGGAAAAGCACCTTCGGAAGGAACGCAGTTGGTGTTGTCAGTCACTGCGTCTGGAGTTGGAACACTTACGTATCAATGGCAATTAAATCAGCAGAACATACCGGGAGCAACATCAAGTTCATTGCTGGTGAGTGCGGTTCGATCGTCTGCAAATGGACGTTACCGGGTGATCGTTGGAAACCAATATGGAACGACCATTAGTACGGAGGTTACCGTCACAGTTGTGGTTACGGATAGTGACTCGGATGGTTTAAGTGATTATGAGGAGATACTGTCTGGAACGAATCCTACCAATCCTGATACTGATGGTGATGGTTTAAATGACTTTTCAGAGGTTAAGACCTATGGAAGCAATCCATTGACCACTGATACTGATGGTGATGGATATAGTGACGGTATTGAAGTCGCGAGGGATGGTAACCCTAAGAATCCCAATATCACACCCACGGGTGCATTGGCTATCTTTCCCGCGGTTGATGTTGAGTTTTACACCCTGACTGGTGTGAAGTATCAACTGGAAGTATCGACTGACATGAATCAATGGACTCCCCAAGGTGGAGTTGTTGTTGGTAATGGGAACAACCAGAATCATTTAGTTCGAGCCAGCAAGGCTACTTCGTTTTGGAGATTGAAAGTGGTTCAGTAGACTAAAAACTCATTGTACCCCGACTTCATTTATTGAGGTCGGGGTATTTTTTTATTAGGTGGATCTATGACCCGGAAACAACGAAATGATCTTGAACGACCTTGGTTGAAACAGGAAATACTTGTGGTGTCCAAGAAGTTGGGGACGTTGTTATCAACAAGTTCATTGACGGATACTGAAAAACGTCAAAGAGCGTTGATCCACCACATGATTATACGTGACTCAGAAGATGTTGGTCTTTACCACAACGTATCCAGCCGCGTGTTGGGGAATCTATTGGGAAACAATTACTCTACCGTATTAAAATGGATGGTACAGAACCAATGTCTGGACATCAATCAATCGTATTCTTCTGACGTTGACAAAGGATTTACTAAGAGTTATCGAATACCCGGTTTAAATCTCAAGAACAGGTTAACTGAAACCACATTCTTTACATTTAACCACCCCCGAATAATCAGGGTAAATGATGGTAGTGATCCAACGGATGACGTTTCAAAGTTCGTGTTGACCAATTTGAACCGGTTAACGGTCAGAAAAGAGTTGGTTCATATTGAAGACACACATCGACGGATCTTTGGACTAGAATACTCTAAATGGGTTTACCACAAACGATTTGATGTCAAGTACGGTGAAAACTCTAAAAGGTTATCTCATACCGTGATAAGAATGGTAAAGGAGGCTCGTGTTAACCTGATTTTGGAGGAAACCGGAGAATCGTTGGTGTATTTTGACGTCACTGCTTGTTACCCGAACCTTTTACCGTTTTGGATACACGATCCTTCTGAAAAGAGTCGTTTCGTTGAGATCCTGAAAGAAGACTTCTACGGTGTGTTGGCCAGTTCATCAAAATCCAAGAGTTCAAGAGACCGTTTGAAAGGAGTTGTCAGTCGTTTTTTGTGTGACAAGAAACACCCGTCAAACAACATAATGGGTCGATGGTTAGAAACCAACTTTCCCAACCTTTTCAACACGATCTGCAACACTCCATCCATGGCATTATCGTTGCAAAACCTTGAGGCTGACCTGTTTGTTCAGAAATTAGGACGGTGGGCCATGACAAATCAGGTTTGGTATGTTCCGATGTATGATGGATTTTTATGTCTTACCCGTGATGCTTTGACCTTGAGACAACAGGCTGAATCCATCTTTGAATCGATCGTAGGACATAGACCGTTACTAAGAGAGGGTATTTTGAAACCATAGGTGGTTTTCGGGACCGGTAGGTAGTTATGCTTATTGCTGCTTATTGCGGTAGCAGTCACCGAGCATATGTACAGGTTCAACTCACCATTGAACTATCAGGACCCGAAGTTTGGTGTTATTGGTGTTGGTGACGTCACGGTTTTGATCGTCCATACCATTGATGATCCAAGATCGTTTTGGACACTGGTGATCATCGGTTGGTCTACATGGACGGTTTGGACATCAAAATCGTTCCTTGGGGTCATTGTGATCGATTACTGATGGTTTAATAGAATACTAAATATCGTCTCAACCAACCAACCGAAAGACACTTTGTCTTTTGAACCGACCGAATAGTTGTCCGGTTAACTTGATTTTGGATGGTGGTGAGTTTAAAAAAACAAACTCTCAGGTGAACCAAGTTTGGTATTATTCAGTAACAGGTACCGGGAACATATGTACAGGGTCAAATCACCTTTTGAATCATAAAAATCAGAATCGAGTCGTGGTTAAGATCAAATTGATCCAATCAGTTATTATAAATTGATTGGTATCGGTGGTTAATATATAATGACCTCCATGAAAAGTGTGTCCTTGTGTGTCAAGATGGTAAGAGGAGGGTACCGAGGTTAAAGACCCCCCATGTTCAGAAGTAAGGGGTATAGTGGGGTGGTTACACCTATGGGTACCTGATACCTCCCATTTACTGTCGGGTCCAAACAGTCACCGTCAAAGGTTTGATCCGGGTGGACATACCTTGAGAACCAATATCTGATCTTTGGTACAGGAGAGTTTATCCATGTGTCGTTTAAGGTTAACCACATTTTCCATGGTATCAATGTCCACACCATCTTTTTTGAGTTCTTGGATAACCTCTTCAACTAACGGATCTGGTGAGGGTTTTCGTATAAAGTCATTCATATCCTATAAATAGGGTGTAGGAAGTCAAAAGACAGGTATAAACCGTTTTTTAAATCACCAAATGTTCCAGAAACCAATCGGGTGAATGGTGTCTAAAATCCTGCAACTTCAACGCTTACAACATCAAACGAACGCATAGTAACGAATTTGCTGTATTTTGGTGGAAAAATAACTTGTATCCTCTTGAAAAACCTATAGCCAGCACCCCGTGAAAACGAACTATGTTTGCTACTACCGTGTTTCAACCCACCAGCAAGGTATCAGTGGGTTGGGTTTGGAAGCTCAACGTCAATCGGTGCGAGATTACGTGGAAAAGGTTCAAGGGGGTGTCTTGGATGAACTCACCGAGATTGAGAGTGGAAAACGTTCAGACCGTCCCGTCTTGAATCAGGCAATCCAAAAGTGTCGTGAGACCGGTGCAACGCTTTTGGTGGCCAAGTTATGTCGACTCAGCAGAGATCTCCACTTCATTACCACTCTTCAACAGTCCAAGGTGAACTTCCTCGCAGTCGATAACCCTCACGCAACACCGTTCCTTATACACATCCTCGTTGCAGTCGCAGAGTATGAACGAACAATGATCTCTACTCGGACAAAGGCAGCTCTTGATGCAGCAAGACGTCGGGGTGTAAAGCTTGGTAGTCCCTGTATTCAAAACGCGGTGTCTAAAGCCATCGAAGTTCGAAAAAGGCAGTGTCAACAACGTTACTCTCAATGGATCCCTATTATCCGGGAATTACAGGGCCAGGGAATTTACAAGCTATCTGACCTTGCTGAAGGAATGAATCGTCGAGGTTTTAAGACCACAAGAGGAAATCGTTTTTCACCAACACAAATCCACCGACTTTTACGGTTCCTAAGATGAAACAGTCTGTTTAACGGAATTAAAGTCATCGGGATACAGGTTCCAGAATCGACCAACATCCTTTTGAGGGATGGTGGTAATGTAGTGTCTTTTTGCTACAGCCTCTGAATTACCCATGATGAAAGTTAGTTCACCAATGTTTTTTGTCCGATTATAGTGGTATGTTCCAAAAGTGTGTCTTAAACCGTCTGGAATCCATTTGAACGGTAGAACCTTTTTGAAAGAGTCCAGCCGTCTTCGAAAGTTGGAAGCTATTATGGGATCTGATTCGTGGTTTACCTTGAACCACATCAACCATGACTTCAAAATGGGTTCCAACACGAATCGTCGAGAACGTTTTGTCTTCGAAATCCCAGCTTGAATCTCAATCTCATCGGTTCTTAAACGAATATTGGCCTCCCAAGTGGTTCTTTCGATCTCAATAGGACGAATCCCAGAAAACAACCCGAGGACAATATACGGAGTCAATGAAACGTACTTTTCCTTTTGGACTGTTGAAAGAATCTGACTGACTTGATCAATCGAGTATACTTCCACGTTGTGGTTAACTACAGACACTTGGAGATATTTAAGGGGGTTTGTTGTGGTTATCCCTCTCCTGATCAACCAGTTAAAGAACTGCGATAGATAACTACGATAGTTTCGTAATGATTGGGAACTCCAGTTTTGATCGGAAAAAACAGTCTCAACCCGTTCACGGTCAATCTGGTTGATTGAACACCGGCCAAATAGCTCCTTGTACCGATTACAAACTATCCGGATCGACTGGAAACTACGGGGTCGAAGAGGTTTGAACTTATCCTGTCGACGAGCCTCAACCCACTCGTCAAGAAGCTCATGGAAGGACTTCTCGGTCGTGGTGGTGGGAGTTGTCAGTATCTGCCCTTCAAGGAGTTGGAGAATCCGTTCAAGAAGCACCTTATCCGGACCACCATCTCCGGATCGCACGATGGCCACTGGATCCGAGAGAACCGAAGCAAGCTGCTTTGCCTTCTTCAGTGCATCGGATCGGTTGGAAAAATAAAATCTACGGCCCCCGCTTTTTTTCCTTGCATCCACTTCAAACCGTGATCTTCCCCGCAGGATGTAGGTGCGCACTCGAGGGAAGGTCTTTCGAATGATCGTCATCGAAATGCCTGCTTACCACAGGGCCCACACAGGTCAACGGCCCGATATGTCGGCAATCTGTCGGCAAATGTCGGCCCCTTTTCATCACCGCGATGACCAAGGAAATGGAAACCTCGAAATCCCTCAAAAACCCAATGAAAACTGGTTTTTTGAATGGAGCCGGTGACTGGGATTGAACCAGCGGCCTACGGTTTACGAAACCGTTGCTCTACCACTGAGCTACACCGGCGATGCGCGTTGCGCGAATGAGCCTTTTAATTACGGGGCCGGGGAGGGGGCGGCAAGCGGCAAGTTCGATAGTCATCAGTTTTTCCGGGAACGAGGGAGGGGTTCAGTGCTCTGGGCGGGTTTTTGCCGAGAGTTTTGTCTCCTAGGGGGCCCGGTTGTCTCCGAGGGTGCCTCGTGGGGCTGCGAGGGGACCCCATTTGCGTCAAACTAGGCAATGGACCCCGTTTGGCTTGGCAAGACCCCTCGGCGGGTTTGGCTTAGGGGCTTGTCTTTATGCCTGAAAACAGCAGCTAGAGAGGTTTTTCGGAAGGTCCGTGGTGAAATTGCGCTGGCGGATTTTAAGATTTTGAATTAACTGGCCGATAGTTCGCTTGGCAAAAGTCGTGCTTTTTCTGCGATAGAGGCTGCGATGGTGGCCTCGTCGCCGGATTGCGAAAGCCGACCTGCAGTCCGCTGAATGGTGGGCCCAAGCCTCTTGGGAGCATCAAAACCTCAGCAAAACCTCTGAAATATTCCATGATAAAACGTTTGTACGTCGTCGCGTGGTTCACGTGGATCTTATCCGCTCTGGGCCAAGGTCAAATTAATCTCAACAACCGAGGTTTGGCGCTGGTCAATGATGCCAACGGCAAGCCGCTGACCGGAACGACCTTCGTGGCGGCGGTGCTGTATGGCTCCTCAGAGGGTGCCATCAGTAAGGCTTTTCTCCCATCGCCGTTCCGGGCTTCAACCACCACCTATCCCGGTACTTGGAATCCCGCGGCGGCCGGTGGTCCCGGAACCATCGCTACCCTGTCCGGTTTCAATCCGGGCACCACGGTGTCGCTCAAAGTGGTGGTGTGGGACAGCGCAGTCTTTGCGACCTGGGAGGCTGCAGCGGCGGCTTTGCAGGCCAACAAAAGCACGGTGCCAACCCAGGTTGGTGTTTCGTCATCGTTCACCTACGCAATTCCCGCTGATCCGCTGGCCATTCCCGGCGGCTTGGAGAAGTTCAGTGGCTTGACACTGAAGGCCTTGAGCAATTCCGGCCCGGCCAATCAGGCGCCGACGGCCGTGGGTCAGTCGTTGAGCGTGAACAGTGGCCAGACCTTGGCCATCACGTTGGCGGGCACCGATCCCGAGGGCGCATCGCTGACCTACACTGTGGTGAACCAGCCGGTCAGCGGGACGCTGGCGGGCACGGGAGTGAGCCGGGTCTACACTTCGAAGACGGGGTTCTCTGGTTCCGACAGCTTCACCTTCAAGGTGAACGATGGTTCGCTCGATTCCGCCGTGGTGACGGTGGCGATCTCGGTTAAGCCGGTGTCGGCCAATCAGGCGCCGACGGCAGATTCACAAAATTTGAGCGTGGCGTTGGGTGAGGCCAAGGACATCGGGCTGACAGCCAAAGATCCCGAGAACGCCAAGCTGACCTACACGATCATCACGCAGCCATCCAATGGCACACTAACAGGAACCGCTCCTGCTCTCAGGTACACACCGAAGACGGGGTTCTCCGGCGCCGACAGCTTCACGTTCAAGGTCAATGATGGTGCTCTGGATTCAGCCTTGGCCACGATTTCGATCTCGGTCTCGGAGGCCGGTGCCCAAATCAACCTGAACAATCGCGGGTTGGCTTTGGTGAATGATGCGGCCGGCAAGCCGCTGGTAGGTGCGACCTTTGCCGCCAAGATTTTGTACGGGGCCTCGGAGGCGGGCCTGACCCAGACCTTCCTACCAGCTCCTTTCCGGGATGCGACCACGACCTATCCGGGAACTTGGAATCCGGCCGCGGTTGGTGGCCCTGGCGCGATCGCTACTTTGGTTGGTTTCAAACTTGGAGCGACGGTGACGCTCAAGGTGGCGGTGTGGGACACAGCGGCGTTCGCTACTTGGGAACTGGCCGAGGCGGCCCTCAAGGCAGGCAAGAGCGCGGTTCCGACTCAGGCGGGTCTCTCGGCGGCCTTCGCCTATAAGGTCCCCACAGATTCCCTGGCCATTCCCGGTGGCATGGAGAAATTCCCGGGCTTGAAGCTGACGGCCTTGAGCAACACTGGCCCAGTCAATCAGGCTCCCACGGCCGATTCGCAGACGGTGAGCCTGGCAACCGGCGAGTCTCGTGATATCGGGCTCACGGGCCGGGATCCGGAGAATGCGAAGCTGACCTACACGATTCTGACGCAGCCGGCCAATGGCACGCTCACGGGAATCGCTCCGGCTATCAAATACACACCCAAGGCTGGGTTCACTGGTGCCGACAGCTTCACGTTTAAGGTCAATGATGGTGCTCTTGATTCGGCCTTGGCCACGATTTCGATCTCGGTCTCAGAAGCCGGTGCCCAGATCAACCTGAACAATCGCGGGTTGGCGTTGGTGAATGATGCGGCCGGCAAGCCGCTGGTAGGTGTGACCTATGCGGCCAAGATTTTCTACGGGGCCTCGGAGGCGGCCTTGATCCAGTCGTTTGTTGCGTCGCCTTTCCGGGATTCGACCACGACCTATCCGGGCACCTGGAATCCGGCTGCGGTCGGTGGCCCCGGTGCGATCGCCACGTTGGCTGGTTTCAAACCCGGAGCGACGGTGACGCTCAAGGTGGCGGTGTGGGACACGGCCGTGTTTGCCACTTGGGAACTGGCCGAGGCGGCCCTCAAGACTGGCAAGAGCCCAGTGCCGACACAGGTGGGACTTTCGACGGTCTTCACCTACACGGTCCCCACAGATTCACTGGCCATTCCCACTGGCATGGAGAAATTCTCAGGCCTCAAACTGACGGCTTTGAGCAGTTCTGGATCGGGCAATCAGGCCCCGACAGCGGCAGGGCAGTCGTTGGCGGTGACCGCCGATCAGATTCTCCCGATTGTGCTCGCGGGCACCGATCCGGAAGGGGCTTCGCTGACCTACACGGTGGTGGCCCCTCCGGCCAATGGGACGCTCTCCGGGGTTGGTGCCAATCGGTTGTACACTCCGAGGGCGGGCTTTACCGGCGCCGACAGTTTCACTTTCAAGGTGAACGATGGTTCGCTGGATTCAGCCGTGGCGACGGTGGCCATCACGGTCAAGGCGTTGAATGTGGTTGTCATTCCGCCGGAGTTCCCGACCGAACCGCCTCCCTGGGACATGACTCCCTGCATTTGCGGTCCGCTGGTGGGCAACTACCAAACCAATCAGATCCATACCTGGCACGTGCTGGCCGACGGCGGATCTCTGGACCTGCAACTGACGACCACCACGGTCAACCTCAACGACCCGCAGACCACCATCGTGGACGCGTTTGATGGCACAAATCGTATCGCCTCAGTCACCGTTTCTTACACGGCGGCCGATGCCCGGGCCAATGGCCTGCGCTGGGAGAAGTCGGCCTCGGTCAATATTGGCACCTTCGCCCGCGGCAAGGTGATCCGATTGGAATCACGCATCGGAGGCACCCCGGTCACCCAGACCCACTACAACTTGCAGTTCTGCGGCGCCCGATGGCTGGCGCTCGACCTTCCGAGCTTCAAGGCCCTGGAGGAAGATCACGCTGCTTATCGCTTCAACGTGAAGTCGGGTGAGTCGCTCGTCCTGGATCTCGACAATGTGGGTATCCCGACTCCGGCTACAGCCTTCTGGTACCGCTTGATCAGCCCCCTGGGTGTGATCGTCAAGTCGGGCACCAACACCATTGTTGCCGGGCCTGAGTTGACAGTGCTTTCCCCGGCCGTGGGTCTCTGGACCCTGGAAATGAGACCCATCGGCGGCGAGCACTACTTGCTCGATAAGACCACCGGTGCCGACCGACATGCTTACCTCGACTGGTACACCAGTCAGCGGGGCATCAAGGAGGTGCACATCACGGTCAACGGCAAGCCGGCGAAGGGCATGCCCTTCGAGGTTCAGTTGACACGTCAGCGGGAGGTTGGTTTGGCCGATCCTAGCGACGTGGTGGTCACCGCGATCGTGACCAATAGTTGGGCGCGGTTCGTTGAGATTCCCAACGGCTTTTACAAGGTAACCGTTAAACCGCTGTTCAATGATATCCCGGCCATCGACTATCAGGAGGATTGGATTTACTGCAATAATCCGGTCACCAACCTGTTTGCCTTCAATCGGTTGAACAAACTCCCCGTCTTCGACGCCATTGCCAATAATGTCATCGATGAGGGTAAGCCCTTCAATCTGGTCCTGAAAGCCACTGATCCGGACGGGTCACCGCTGACGTTCTCGTTGGTGGGTGGTCCCGTCGGTTTGACGGTGACATCGGCCGGTGCGCTCACATGGACTCCCTCCGAGGAACAAGGTCCGAGCACCAATGGGGTGGGTATCGCCGTGACGGATGGCATCGACTCGGTCACCAATCGATTCACGTTGGTGGTCAAAGAGGTCAATGCTGCGCCCCAAATGGCCGCGGTTGCCAAGCAGACCCTGGATGAAGGCAAGGCGCTGGCGTTGAACCTGTCGGCCACCGATACCGATCTGCCCAAGCAACCACTGGTGTTTCAACTCATCAGCGGACCGGCCGGGCTGACAGTGTCATCCGCAGGCCAGGTGAGCTGGGTCGCTGGTGAAGACTTCGGCGGCAAGACCGAGACGGTGAAGTTCAGCGTTTCGGACGGCATTCAAACCGTGGCATCGGAGTTCCAGTTGGTGATCAATGAGGTGAATGCACCGCCGCAAGTGGCAACGATCTCCAAGCAGACCCTCGATGAAGGCAAGGCGCTGGCCCTCGCAGTGGTCGCGACCGACTCCGACGAACCTAAGCAGGCTCTGGTGTTCCGCCTGGTTAGTGGCCCAGCGGGATTGACTGTTTCGCTCAACGGGCAAGTTGCCTGGGTGACCAGTGAGGAATCCGGTGGCAAGACTGAGACGGTCCGGTTGACCGTGAGCGATGGACTGGTGGTCGTCCCGGTTGAGTTCCAGGTTACCGTCAACGAGGTTAATGAGGCTCCGAGCCTGGCTGGCGTCGACAATCAGACGTTGGATGCCCGGAAGCCCTTGGTGATCTTGCTGAAAGCTAAGGACGCCGATTTGCCCGCGCAGAAGTTGGCGTTCGGCCTGGCAAGCGGTCCTCAGGGAATGACGGTCTCTGAGCAGGGCCAGTTGGTATGGACTCCCACCATCGATCAGGGCGGCACAACCAATAGCGTCGAGGTCTGGGTGAACGACGGAGTGGCCAAGGCGAGCACGAGTTTCGTGGTGATTGTTCGTCCCTCGAACACCCCGCCAACACTCGCAGATATCCAACTGCGACGGGTGTCTGAGACCGGAAGTCTGACCTTCACACTGGCGGCGTCCGACAACGATCAGCCGGCGCAGAAGCTGACCTTCGCTTTGATTTCAGGGCCTGAGGGCCTCTCGGTGAATCCGAACACTGGACAAGTCTTGTTCCGCCCGACGGAGGCTCAGGGGCCGAGCACCAATCGGGTGGTGGTTCGTGTGACCGACAATGGCATCCCGGCGCTCAGTGCCACCAACTCCTTCACGGTGGTGGTGCTGGAGATTAACCAGGTTCCCCAATTGGCTTCGGTGGACAACCAAACGGTCGAGGCATTGAAGCCGCTAGTGGTCCACTTGTCGGCCACGGATGCCGATATCCCGACCCAGAAGTTAACCTTCGGATTGGTGGATGGTCCTGCGGGAATGTCTGTGGATCCAGTCGCGGGCATCGTGTCTTGGACTCCTTCGTTGGTTCAGGCCTCAGCTCAATATCCGGTGACGGTGTCGGTGAGTGACGGGATCCGTCTGGTCACTCAATCGTTCGAGATCAAGGTTCAATCTGCCAACCAGGCTCCGTTCTTTATTAGCCTGGTGAACCGGAATGTACGGGAACTCAACACGGTTAACTTCAAGTTGATCGGGCGTGATCTCGACCAACCGGCCCAGCAGCTGACCTATGGTTTGGTGAGCGGCCCTAGCGGCTTGGTGGTGAGCGAAGTGGGGCAATTGACATGGACTCCGACCGAGGCGCAGGGCCCAAGCACCAACACCATTGCGGTGCGGGTGACCGACAATGGCACTCCTTCACTGAGCACTACCAACGTGTTCACTATTTTAGTCGCCGAGGCCAACACTGCGCCGACGCTGGTGAATGCCTACAATCGATTTATCCTAGAGAGTGTGGGTCTCAACTTCACGCTCATCGGGCGGGACGCCGATCTGCCAGCTCAAAAGCTGACCTACACGCTGGTGAGTGGTCCGCAGGGACTAACGATGAGTGATGCCGGCGTCATTGCTTGGAGCCCGACGGAAGAGCAGGGGCCCAGCACCAACACGGTGGTGGTGAAGGTGACTGATAGTGCTCCGTCACCGTTGAGCACGACGGCCAGCTTCGTGGTGACGGTGCGCGAGGCCAATGCGCCACCGGTCTTCCCATTGACCAATTTGATCGTGGTTGCACAGAGCAAGCTCTCCGTGGCCCTCAAGGCAACCGACGTAGACATCCCCGTACAAATCCTGAGCTACCGTTTGGAGCGGGGTCCTGAGGGATTGACGGTCTCCACCAACGGCCTGTTGGAATGGACCCCGGCCAGTGCATTTGCCAATACGACCAATATCGTGACCGTCTCGGTCAGCGACACGGTGACCCGCACTCAGACCACCTTCCGGGTCCTTGTCCGGCCGGTGGGTTCTGGGCCGGGATCGGAGACCAAGGCCATTCAGAAGACGTACCTCGCACTGGTCGTTCAGCCTGACCAGACGTTGTCGTTGAAGGTCGTCGGGCCCCAGGGCGGGCGCTTCCGGGTCGAGTCCACCACGTTGTTGGGAGTGGAGTGGCAGACGGTGGATTCCATCGGGGAGATCCAGACGCTGGGCGAAGACGAGCCAGTGGTGGTTCCGATCCCCGTGGAGGGAACCGGCGACTTCCGCCAGTTCCGCCTGAAGAAGCAATAGTCACCGGGCTTTTGCCCTGATCAGCCGCCGCCGATGGCCGAGTGCCTCGGCGGCGGTCTTTTTTGATAGTGCCGCCCCGTGGGAGTGATCGGCCGTATTGTTCGCAGAAAACCTATCTGGGCATGGCCCGGATTTTCCGTTTCGACCTCGGCTCGCAGCAAACCAACGGTTAAAGACTCGACCGCGCCTGGCGAACCGCCGCGATGGCCGCCTCGGGAGTCTCGGCCGTGGCGGTGATGTGCCCCATCTTTCGGCCGGGCCGTGCGGAAGTCTTGCCGTAGAGATGCAGTTTCAGGCGGGGGTTTGACAGCGCGTGTTCCCACCGGGGAGGACCGTCCTTCCAGACATCGCCCAGCAAATTGGCCATGGCGGCGGGGCTTTTTAGTTCGGTGGATCCCAGCGGCAGACCGCACACTGCCCGGACTTGCTGTTCAAACTGGCAGGTTACACAGGCATCGAGGGTGAGATGGCCTGAGTTGTGGGTTCGGGGTGCCAATTCATTGACGATGAGCCGCCCGTCGCGGGTAACGAACAGCTCCACCGTCAGCAAACCGATCACATTCAGCGCCTCGAGGATGTCCCGGCTCAAAGTGCGGGCTGCGGTTTCCAACGCGGCAGGGATGCGGGCCGGAGACACAGTCACATCCAAGATGTGGTTGGCATGGACATTCTCGAACACCGGGAACGTTGCGAATTGTCCATCCATCGTCCGGGCTCCCACCACGCTGACCTCCTGGGCGAAATCGACAAAGGCCTCGTAGATGCCTTCGGCGCCCGCTAGACCGGTAAAAGCCTCTGAAACCTCTGACGCGGACCGGAGTGTTCGTTGTCCCTTACCGTCGTAGCCGAAGCTGGCGGTCTTGAGAACCCCGGGTAGTCCCAGATCGCAGGTGGCGGATTGAAGATCTGCCAGCGAATGGATGGCCCGGAACGGGGTCACCGGGAATCCGTGGTCTTGGAGAAATCCTTTTTCCCGTAACCGCTGTTGGGTGATGTGCAGCACCCGGCCCTCGGGTCGCACCGGAACCAGCTGGGCACAGGCCTCACTGGTGGCGCTGGGGACATTCTCGAACTCGAAGGTCACCACATCCACAGATCGGGCGAAGGCTTCGACTTGTTCGAGATCCTCATACGGAGCCACGAACGTGCGATCGGCGACCGGTGCTGCGGGAGAACCGGCCTCCGGGCAGAAAACGTGGATTTTGTAGCCCAGTCGTCGGGCGGCGATGGCGAACATGCGCCCCAATTGCCCCCCGCCTAGAACACCTAGAGTAGCTCCCGGTGGAATGATGTGTCCGTGAAGTGACATCGGAAACACCCGGTGTAGGCCCTTTCTGCCCCGATGGGAAGCCACGGAAACATCGAAGCGTCGGAAGTCCCGAAGAGCCTGTCCCTTGTCCGAAGAGCCTGTCCCTTGTCCGAGGAGCCTGTCCCTAGTCCGAGGAGCCTGTCCCTAGTCCGAGGAGCCTGTCCTTTGTCCGAGGAGCCTGTCCCTTGTCCGAGGAGCCTGTCCTTTGTCCAAGGAGCCTGTCCCTTGTCCAAGGAGCCTGTCCCTTGTCCAAGGAGCCTGTCCCTAGTCCGAGGAGCCTGTCCCTTATCCGAGGAGCCTGTCCCTTATCCGAGGAGCCTGTCCCTAGTCCGAGGAGCCTGTCCCTTGTCCGAGGAGCCTGTCCCTTGTCCGAAGAGCCTGTCCCTTATCCGAGGAGCCTGTCCCTTATCCGAAGAGCCTTTCCCTTGTCCGAGGAGCCTGTCCCTTATCCGAGGAGCCTGTCCCTTATCCGAGGAGCCTGTCCCTTGTTGGGTGGGTCAAAATGGCGCGATGGGGTAAATTGGGGCTTTCCTGAGCTTTTTGGGGCTGGTTGCATTTCAGGGATGTCGAAGACTGCGTTTTTGTTCGCGGGCCAGGGGGCTCAGTCGGTGGGGATGGGCAAAGACCTCGCCGGGACGTTTCCAACGGCCAGGGCACTGTTCGATCAGGCGAATCAGGTCCTCGGCTACGATTTGGCCTCGATCTGCTTCGAGGGACCGGAGTCGGCGTTGACGCAAACCGAGAACGCCCAACCGGGAATTTATCTGATGAGCTGGGTGGCCTTGAGGTTGCTCCAAGAACGGCTGCCGAGTTTGCAGGCAGATGCGACCGCCGGCTTGTCGCTGGGGGAATTCACGGCGCTGGCTGCTGCGGGAGCGATGTCATTTGAAGATGGATTGATGATCACTCGGCTTCGAGGCCGTTTCATGCAGGAGGCTTGCGATGCGACCCGCGGCGGGATGGCGGCGGTGATTGGGCTCGACGAGGGTCCGTGTCGGGAGGTGTGCGAGGCGAGCGGTGTGACGCTGGCCAATCTCAATTGCCCGGGCCAAATTGTGATTTCCGGCGATTTGGACCGGATTCCGGCCGCAGTGGAGGCGGCGAAGGCCAAGGGGGCCAAGAAGGCCATTCCTCTGACGGTCGCTGGCGCATACCATTCTCCGTTGATGGCTTCGGCCCAACCGCGTTTGTCGGAGGCGTTGGCCAATATTTCGATTCGCAATCCGCAGGTGCCGGTGGTCTCCAATGTCACAGCCCTGCCACATGGTTCGGCTGAGACGATTTCTCCGATCCTTGTCGATCAGGTGACCTCTTCAGTGCGTTGGGAGGCGAGCATGCGCTATCTCCTCGCCCAGGGATTCACTCGGTTTATCGAATTTGGCCCCGGTTCGGCCCTCAGCGGATTCCTGCGCCGGATCGATAAGTCCGCCCAAGCCTTCAACGTGTGTGACGTCGCCAGTTTGGAAGCCACTGTCCAAGCTTTAGGAGGAGTCTGAGACACCCGTTGCTCAGAAGTGCATTGCAGAGCAGTTTGAGACATGAGCGATCGGGAAACTGAATTGGAAGCCCCCAGCAATCCAGAGACGGGACGGGCTGAAGAACATCAGTTGCCCCCAGATTTCATCTTTGTGCTGTGCGCGGCGCTCGCCGGTGGTCTGCCCGCGGGGATCTTCACCACGTTGATCTCCGAACCGGGTCGCTCGGGGTCCCCGATTTATGGGCTCCTCCTGCCCTGGGGGATTCTGCCGTTTTTCTTGGTGCTGGTGGCAGGATGGCAGGGGCGTCACGCACCGGATTTGCGACGGTTGGCGTGGTTTACGTCTGCGGCCTCGTTGTTGGGCCTGCTGGCCCACGGCTACGCATTCTTCTTTCTCGCTGGCTTCCACGATGCCCGAAAGTGGTTTTTAATTGTGCCTTTGTGGCAATGGGCCCTCATCGCCCGACCGGCCTTGCGTTGCGCATTCCACTCCCGTACCGGGTCCTGAGGCTATTGGGCTGTAGGCGTTCCTGACCGACACTAAGCCCACCCTTGGCCCGAGCCCGCCCCGCGTCACTGCCTTCCGAAGAGATTTGGTGCGGCGGCCTGTGCGAGTTCACGGCTGCGCTGATGGATTTCCAAACCGGTGCTACAGCCCAATGCGAACTGAGCAATTTCTTGGGCTTCAGAAAGCCGCAGGCGGCGCAGGAGGAACTTCACGGCCGGAATGAGCGCTGGCGTGACGCTCAGTTCATGCACGCCCAGCCCCACCAGCAGTGGGACCAGGGCCGGTTCTCCGGCCATTTCACCGCACACCCCGACCGGGCGTCCGTGTCGGTTGGCTGCTTGCACCGTCATGTGTATGAGGCGCACCACTGCCGGATGAGTGGGTTGATACAGGCGAGCCACGCGCTCGTTGAGCCGGTCGACCGCGAGGGTGTAACCGGTGAGATCGTTGGTGCCGATGCTGAGGAAATCCGATTCCCGCGCCAGGTCCTCGGCGATGAGCGCTGCCGAGGGAATTTCAATCATCACGCCGACAGGCACGGAATCGCAGAACGGGATTCCTTCGGCCCGAAGTTCTTCTTTGCAGGAGGCCAGGATAGTTTTGGTCGCCCGCAACTCTTCCAGGGCCGACACCATGGGTAAAAGAATTCGCACCTTCCCGTGGCACCCGGCTCGAAGGATTGCTCGGAGTTGGCCGCGGAATAGTTCCGGGCAGTCCAAACTAATGCGGATGGCCCGCCATCCCAGAAATGGGTTGGGTTCGCCCTGGCGCTGGAGGTCTCCAGGCATCTTGTCTCCGCCGAGGTCCAAGGTGCGGATGATGGCGGCTTGGCCCGGGCGCGTCTGTGAAGCCACCGCACGGTACGCCTCAAATTGTTCTTCTTCGGTCGGTGGAGTGCTGCGGTTGAGGAAAAGAAATTCAGTCCGGAACAGGCCGATGCCATTGGCTCCGCTCGCTTGAACCGATGCCATGTCTTCGGGCCCTTCAATGTTGGCCTCGAGAAGGATGGGGTGCCCGTCGAGCGTCACCGCCGGTTGTTCACGCAGCAGTGCGAGCTTTTCTTCGAAGAGCGCACGGCGTTGCTTGAGTTGACCGTACTCGAAGAGTGTCTGATCGGTTGGGTTGAGTGTGAGCACTCCGCCGTGGCCATCCAGCAGTGCGTACTCACCGTCCTGAACGGAGTCGAGCAGGGGGCCGAGTCCGACGACCGCTGGGATGCCCATTTTCCGGGCCATGATGGCGGTGTGGCTGGTCTTGCCGCCGGCTTCGGTGGCGAAGCCGAGGACATGTTTCCGATCCAACAGGGCCGTCACGCTCGGAGCGAGATCGTGGGCCACCAAAATGCAGGGCTCGGAAAGTTTCTCGAGGTCGTGCTCTTGGACTGCACCCGAGAGGTGATCCAGCACTCGACCGGCCACGTCGCGCAAATCTGCGGCTCGCTCCCGCAGGTAGGCGTCATCTACCGAACTCAGCACCAAGACGTACTTTTCAAACACGTCATGGAATGCGGCCTCTGAACAACTGTGCTCGCTGCGGATCTTGCGCAGAACTTCGTTGAGCAAGGTGGAGTCTTCCAGCACCAGCAGGTGAGCCTCGAAGAGGCCGGCCTCGTCGGCTCCCATCGCCGCGGAAACCTGATCTCGCACCTTTTGGATGTCATGCCGGGTGCCCAGAAGAGCCCGGTTGAGGCGCTCGATCTCGCTCTCAATTGCCTCGGGCGCGACCTTGTCCCGCGAGATCTGACGTCGGACCTGCCCTACCCGCAAAATGCGGGCATGAGCCACACCATCCGAAACCGCGATTCCGTGGTAGGTGCGCGCTCCCGAACGGGCTGGTTGCTCGGCCATGATCCTAAGGCTATGGCCGGAGGGTGGGTGCGTGAACCATTTTTGTCTCGGAGGGTCCGAGATTTTGGTTCAGGGATTCGTGCCTTGACCTCCGGTCCATCGACCGCGACAAGAGCTTCATGCACCTCCGAATCCCTCCTGACTCCGTCCGTCTCCTGCTGGTCACCGCTGCCGTAGGGTTGCTTTCGACGGGGTGCGCCTATTTGCATTCCGAGGCCTCTACGCCGCGGCTTCACTCGTTTTCCAAACAGGAATTGAGCAATGAGTTCTGGGCGGAGGGCGCGTGTTTTGGGGATATTAATCGGGACGGTGTGGCTGATGTGATTTCGGGCCCGTTCTGGTATGAAGGCCCCACCTTCAAGGTGCGCCACGAATACGCTCCGGCCGACCACGTTTCCAAGAGCAAGCGCAACGGGGCCGAGGTGACCTTCCGCGGTTACAAAGGCGGGTTGGGCAACGAGAACGAATACAGTGCCAATTTCTTCGCTCATTCCGCGGACATCAACGGCGACGGTTGGACCGACATTTTGATCTTGGGTTTCCCTGGCGAGAATTCCTGGTGGTTCGAGAACCCGGGCAAAGGCGTTACCACCCATTGGAAGCGCCACGTCGCGCTCGATGTCACCGACAACGAGTCCCCCCGCTGGGTGGACATCACCGGCGACGGTCGCCTGGAAATCGTCTGCTCCAGTAAGGGCCGCTATGGGTACGCCTCTCCCGACCCGAAGAACCCCACAGCCCCGTTCACGTGGCATCCGCTGTCACCCGACAAGAAGTACCACCGGTTCACCCACGGTCTCGGTGTGGGTGACGTCAACGGCGACGGCCGTATGGATTTGCTCGAAAAGGATGGTTGGTGGGAGCAGCCGGCCTCGCTTGCTGGTGACCCGATGTGGAAGCACCACCCTGTTTCCTTCGGCTTGGGCGGCTCGCAAATGTATGCCTATGACGTGAATGGCGATGGGCTCAATGATGTGATCACCAGCCTCGCGGCCCACGGGTATGGATTGGCCTGGTATGAGCAGTCGAAGGTGGGCTCCGAGATTCACTTTAAGGAGCACATCATCATGAACAAGGAAGTCTCTGAGAACACCTACGGCGTGAAGTTCAGCCAACTCCATGGGATTGATTTGGTGGACATCGATGGCGACGGACTCAAGGACATCGTGACCGGCAAGCGTTTCTGGGCGCATGGGCCGACGGGCGATGCCGACTCCGGGGCCGCACCGGTGCTGTACTGGTTCCAATTGCAACGAGGGGCCGACCGGTCGGTGGACTTCGTGCCCCACATCATCGACGACGCTTCTGGGGTGGGCACCGAGGTGAAGGCGGTGGACTACAACCGGGATGGTCTGCCGGACATCGTGGTGGGCAACAAGAAGGGGGTCTTTGTCTTCACCCACGCCGCCCGCAAGGTGGACCACGCTACCTGGGAAGCCGCTCAGCCTAAGAAGCACTGAGACTACTCCACAGGAGTTGTCGATTGGCCCGATCCTGCCCTGTGGGATCGGGCCACTTTATTTCTGCCGGCGACCCGGGAAGCCGATCGGCCCCCTTTGCAACAGGCTTCGACAGAATCGACTCCCCTCAAGGCTGGACGCGTACTCGGAAGTAATAGCGACCTTGTCCCAGCAGGGCGGGGATGGTGTTGGTCAGTGGGCCGCCCGTCCCGATGCGTGGGTCGCTGGCGATGGTCCAGCGCTGGAGATCGTCACTAATCTCCAGCAAGTATTCTCGGCGCGCCTGGCTGGGCCAAGAGATCCGGATTGGCGCATTCACTCCCCCGGAGGGGAGGTTGAGTCGGAGACTGGAAGCCGGATCCTTAGGATCGGTTCCCGCCTGGAACTCGGAGTGATTGGAGAATCCATCGCCGTCCGAATCGATTTCGGGCGCGGCATCGTCTCCCAGAATGCGGCCAAAGTAGGTGTTTTCCCACAGGTCGGAGATTCCATTTTTATTGGCATCGGGGAACTCGTAGCGGCCGTTAATCACCAGCGTGTTGGTGCCCACACGGTTGGTGACTGCGGCGGGTGTGAGGTAATGCTCCACGGGCGACCATCGCACCACGTACTCGCCGGGAACCGCATTGGACACGTTAAACCAGCGGCCGGATCCGACGAGCGCTGTGAAGTTGGTGGGCCCCCGGACACTGAAGGTGGCCTGCGCCAAATTGTTGGTGATGGAGAACGACGACGATTGATTCTGAGTTAGGGAAATTTCCAGATCGTCCACAAACCAGCCCGGACGGTCGGTCGTTTCAAAACTGAGCAACTGGTAGTTGAAGCGGATCCGGACGACGTGCCCAGCGAATCGGCTGATGTCGACGTCCACCTCTTCCCAATCGGCTGAAACTTCTCCGAAACCGAAGCCCACGAGGTCGCTCCATTGAGCGCCATTGTTGGTGCTAATAGCCACCTGGCAGAGTTCGAAGTCCAAGAGGTCGCTGCGTTCGGTGGTGTCGTACCAGGTGCGGAACTTCAGGCGGGCGGTGTTGCCACCCCGAAGGTCGATGGCCGGACTCAGCAGGTCGGCAATGGCCGTATCGACCGCTTGTCCTTCGAGGTTGGTGGCCCAGCAGTGGGTGCCGCTATGGGGTGCGATTCCGTATCGGTTGGACGGTGTGCCAAACTGCCACGTGGTATTGAGCAAGCTCTCTCCGGTTTCGTCGTCGAAGGCCGTGTCGTCGAAAGTGGCCCATCCCGACCGCCCCTTCTCCAGGGAGTCCTGCCAAGGGGCATCCAGAGGTCGCAGGGTGCGCAGGCGGAACGAGCGCCCCGCTAGACGCGCTGTCACCGCATTGCCGGCTTCATCTTGGCTTACGGGCAGGAAGTAGTAGTCACGATCGGGTTGGAGGCCTGAGATCTGGATTTCGTGCTCGGTGGTCAGGTCCGCCGAGTAGGCGGTGCGGGTGAGCAGTGAATCGTCGCCACTGCTCTCGCCGAAGCGCACCAGGGTGTCGGTGGGTTTGTCGGTGGTCCAAGAAATGGTCGCTTCATTGTAGGCCGGATCAGAGTCTACCGCGCTGATCACTGGGGGCACCGTGTCGATGATTGCTTGGGTTGCTAAGGCGACTTCGGAGGCGTTGTTGTAAGAGGCGGTAAGAAAATCCCCATGGGCGCAGCGCAGTCGCAGGGAGTTGGTGTCGGTCGCCGTGGCGCTCAGGGTGACCCGGCCTCGAAACACGCCCTTCAAGGGGGTCTCGGCCAAGGGTAACTCAAACCCCTTCGGATCGGAGGTGCTGCTAATTTGTAATGTGACCCGTTTCTGCCCCGAACGGGCCGCGTCATTCACCTCGATCATGGCGGCCGAGGGCAGCGTGTAGGCCGGTTGGTGAAAGGTCACACTCGAGCCACCGCGCAATCCCGGCACCAGAAAGTCGAGGGCCCGGCCGAGCACGGTAATCTTGTTGTTCGGGGCTTCCGCCTCTGTCGGAAGGGACTCCCAAGGAATCGATAGAAAAACCACCCGTCCTGGACTGTCATTGCCGGTCCGCGGATAGCGCAGGCCGATGATCCGCCCTTCGTCTTGGTTGAGGATGGAGGCCGCATCGCCCGTGGGTCGCAGGGCGTCTGGGAAGGTCGAAAAGTCGAGCAGCGACCCCAGGTCGGGGAACTCCTGATAATCCAGACCAATGGCCAGGCCGGCGCTGATCGGATCCCCATTGATGCCGTTAACGAGCGTGGCACCCACATCTTCGGTGAAGTCGGCCACGTGCAGCACATTGGTGCGGAACGACTGCTCCGCCGGAGACAATCGGCTCAAAACCTCGGAGGACGCTGCGAAGAGCGCTCCCCCACCGGCGACATAGGCCGACAGTCCGGAGGCCAAGCCTGCGGGCAGGGTGGCCAGATCTTCGGGACGCCAGAGGACCACGCGGTATGCGGAGAGCAGGGCGGCGGAAGGGACGGTGTTGGTCTCGGCAAAGTTCCAGACTTCGTAATCGATGCCGAGGGCGTCGAGGGGTTGGGTCCAGTGCTCGATCTCGGGGAAGGGCAGGTTCAGTTGCTCGAAGGTGGTCTCGGGCGAATACAGCAAAAGGGCCTTCGCCGGCCGGGTCGCTGTAAAGAAGTAGTACCGCCCTGCGTTGTCGTTGGTCTGCACGTTTCCAGCGCCGTCCGTCGCCACGATGAAGTAGCGGTAAATCTGGTCCGGTACCAATTCTGGCAGGAACAGCTCGGGTGAGGTGCGGAAGAAGGCATTCGTCACAGTGAAGGCGGGTCCGTTGATCGGGTTAATGACCGCGACCGATCTCACCGGTTCGCTGGCGTTGAAACGCAAGGTGGTCCGACCAAAACGCTGGATGGCCCGGACGGAATCGAGCACGGGCGGGTCGAGGTCGATGGTGGCGCTCCGAGTGCGGAGGCCCGCCGGCGAGGCGTCGGTGTACGAAATGGTGAGCGTGTTTCCGTTGGCCACCGTCAGGCTGCCCGCCTTCGGTGAGGTGACCAGCGATACGGCCCCAGTGAAACTGCCGCCCGTGCCACTGGGCAGGAGGGTGAGGGTCAGCGGGACTGGCTGCGAATCGGAGGCAACGGTGACCGTGGCGCTGGCCTGATTGCGCAAATCGGTGTCTACCAGTCGAATTTGGGCGGCGGACGGGGCCGGATAGGTTTCCTTGTCCCATGAAACCACTCCCTCGCCGGGGAAGGGGATTTGGCCGGAGGCCACTAGGGCGAAGTCTTGCTCGGGCGTGGCATTGGTCCGGCCGTGGACATCTTGGAGCACCCGTTGGGCTCGTACTCGGAGGATCCATTCGCCGGCGGCCGGATTGCTAATCCAAACGCCTTCCACGTTGTTGATTCGGTCGCCTTCAGCGGTGTCGGCCATGGATTCGCCATCGAGGAAGGCGTTGCCCCGGAAGATGCGGCCATCGGGCGAGACCACCTCTAGGTCCAGGTCGTTGACCAAGGCCGGGATGGCCGCGGGCAGTCCAGGCACATCGGTGTAGGCGAGGGTGACTTTCAGCGCATCGTCAGCCCCCACGATGAGTCGTTTTTCCCAGAAGGCTCCCGTTTTCAGCTCGATTCCTTGATCGGTGAAATTAAAGCGGCGCTCCCCGGTGATGAGCGCGGCCACATCGCATCGACCCCATCCCTCGTCATTGTTGGGAACCGGGGGTGTGCCGCCGACCACCAGCATGGTGCCGGCCTCCTCATCGTCGGTGTCGACGGGCACTTCGCCCGAAGTCATGTCCACGGCCGAATTAATGAGTGAGGCCTTCACCAGAGCGGGCGATGGGGTGAGTCCACCTTGGGTCTCTCGGTACCATTGCACAAACACCGCGCAGGCCCCGCTGACATGCGGACCTGCCTGGGAGGTGCCCCCTTGAAAAAGGTAGTTCTCGTCGATCCCGAGCCAGGCATTGGCGTCGCTGGCGAATTGGCTTTTGAGCGAGGCGATCCAGGTGCCCGGTGCGGTGATGTCGGGTTTGATGCGGCCGTCTTCAGCCGGACCGCGGCTGGAGAAGTCGGCCATGGTCTCAGACCCCTCCGCATAGAGCGCCAAATCAAAGCGGTCGTTCTGGCAAGCGCCAGTGGCGATCACGTTTTTGGCCACGGCCGGTGAACCGATGGTTTGCTCACCGGGTCCTGAATTGCCGGCGCTGAATTCGAGGATGTAGGGTTGTTCTCCAGGAGTCCGTGAATCGGCGTCCCGCACGAGCGCATCAAATTCAGCGGCGCTGAGGTCGTAGCGCCCTTGCGTGTCGTCACCCCAGGAGTTGGAACCCACGTAAGCGCCGCTACGGACGGCGTCTCGGGTCAACGCCTCGTAGCTGGGAGGCGCGTAGTACTCACCGGCTCCGTCAAAAAGTCGCTGGGCCACGAGGTGCGCTCCGGGAGCCACGCCCAAGCCCCAGAGGTAACCGTTGTCATCTTGGGTGCCAATGGCACCGCTGCCGGCCACGATTCCGGCGCAGTGCGTGCCGTGGCTGTGTTCGTCGGAGGCATCCTCCAGGCCGCCGTAGGCAAAGAAGGCATCCACCCGTCCGTTGAGATCCTGGTGCATGGTCTCGGTTTCACCCGTGTCGAGGCCGGAGTCGGCGACCGCGACGGTGACCCCGCGTCCATCAAAGCCCAAATTGTGGACTTGGGCGGGTTTTCCGGGAGTGCCGTCATCGCCCATCAGGCTCTCGGTGGCGATCTCATCCACGAGCTTCATTCGGCCCGCAGGCTCAATCCACAGCACCGTCTCCGATCGCGCTAGCTCCAGGATGCGCCCGGGACTGGTCGTGCCACCCAGAAAGATACCGAAGGCGGTCTCGGTGCGGTGGACGGGCCCGCTGAACTGGCGCAGCGCTGAAATCAATGCTGCGGGCGGGGTCTGAGGTCTGAGCAGCAGGCGGATGTTTCGGGGGACTCGGGGCTCGGCGGCCATCGCGGCGGTCAGGCGGCGGTCCATTCGCCATTCGGGTTGGTACTCGCCCAGCCACCGGACGAACGGAATGGCCCGGATTTCCGCCGTCGAGGCCGCGTCGAGGTGGCAAACAAAGGAGTCGTCCGGAACTGGGCTTAGCAGGCGCAGCCGTTTGGACTGCAGGGTTTCACGGTGTTCGGCTGAGAGGGGGCCCTCCAACTGGATGAGGAACAGGCCAGAGACGGGAGGTTTTCCGGCCGTCACGGCGGCGGCCCGAGCTTTGGAATTGGGTGCAGGCGGGGTGGTGACCGTGGAATTGCGCAGTCGGATGAACCGGGCGTCTTGCGCGGTGGCGGAGATGAGACAGCTCAACGCCACGACAAAGCCCGCGATCCATCCACGGAGAAGCATGAGCTGAAGGCTAGACGTTGATCTGTCGGTTCACAAGGCGCTGTCGGGCATCCCGTGAGCGCCCCATGAGGAGAAGTCCTCCTCGTTTCTCGAACTCAGGGACGGACCGAGTGTCATACAACGTTCCTTCAGAACGCTTGGGGTGCCGGTATGTCCCACCCGAGGTTGTACCCAACCCACACGGCACACACCGGCCCGTGGCCATGGAAAACTCATCCCACGAAGCGGTTTGAACCCTCGGCGATCGCTAGGTCCAGGGACTCGGCTGCCACAAAGGTCCGCCACTCGGCCACTAGCGCCTGTTTTTTCTCTGGGCTTAATAGGGCGATTTCGATGCCGTTCAGAGCGATTCGCGCCAGCTCCGCCTTTGAAAAACCCAGTTCCTGATGGAGCGCGAAGTACTCCTCTTCCAATCGATTTCCGAAGAAGAAGGTGTCTTCAGAGTTAAGGGTGACAGGCACACCGGCGTCGAAGAGGGCTCGGATGGGGTGGGCGGCCATGCAGGGGACTCCTTGCACATCGAGCTTCACGTTGCTCATCGGGCAGACATCCAGAGTGATGCGTTGACGGGCCAAATGACGCACCAGCTCCGGATCCTCTATCGAGCGCACCCCGTGCTCGATCCGACGGACGCCGAGGTTGTCGAGAATCCAGCGCACGAAGGGGGGCGGCATGAATTCGCCGGCGTGGGCCTTGGTCGACTTGCCGGCCGCTTGCGCCCGCCGCCAAACGTCGATACTCCAGGTTTCCATCCGCCAGTACTCCGGTCCGTGCAGGTCGATGCCAGCGAGGTCGTCCCAACCCAGCGCCGCCTCGATCAGAGCGCCGTGCATGGCGTAGTCGTTGTGACACAGGCCAGCAAAGATCCGAACCTCCAGACCCGGAGGGGCCGCCTCGCGTATGGCGGCCAGAACTTCTGGGCCGGAGCCTTTCACCGCGGCCAGCCTTGGCAGGTGGAAGCTCATCTCCACGTAGCGGGTGCCCTGTTCGGCACAGGTGGCCAAGACGATCTTGGCCGCATCGTGGTAGCGCTGGGCCGACCGGTAGAAGTTCATGCAGTACTCGTCGTACAGCCCCATGAACTGATCGAAACTCGTGTACCGGAATTCCGGAGCCCAGATGGGAGGGGGAGTGCTGAAGCGTTTCGGCTCGAGTTCCCGCAGCAGTTCGATGGGGGTAGAACCTTCGAGATGCAGGTGGGTCTCGGTCTTGGGCATTGCCCGTACGAATCGCGTGAAATCGGCGGAGGCGGTGTAGTGAGGAATTCGCATGGCGATTGAAAGGCGGGCCTACATACCCAGTGGCTAACTTTGGGCAAGTGAAGCATGGAGCCGTGCTCGGTTCATGCCGAGGCAGATGTGGGTGCTGCCGCCGAAGTCGGAATGTCGATCAACCGAGAAAGAGTGGGATAGGGAAAATTCCAGAATCACCCCCTTTTGCCGGCTCGCATTGCATCCACTTTCAGTCCGATCGGTTGGGTTGAATCTCTGAGGGCTACTGGGTGTACTATTTTTGGAGACAAGTAGACTGATTTTGGAAACCATAGTTATGAGATATGGTTAACCAGCAGGCTTCAGGAAAAGTTCCCCGGTCTTGGTTTGGTCTGAGATTGCCGGTTCTAGATCACGCCCGTGTCGATGTTTCCGCCGGCATCGTGGTGTTCCTGGTCGCATTGCCGCTGTGCCTGGGCGTGGCGCTGGCCTCGGGGGCGCCCTTGTTGAGCGGCGTCATCGCAGGCGTGGTTGGTGGTGTGATCGTGGCGCTCCTTTCCGGATCTGAACTCAGTGTCAGTGGTCCTGCCGCAGGCCTGGCTATGATCGCGCTCAATGCAATTCAGGAGTTGAAAGCCTTCGAGGCCTTCACGCTGTCGGTGCTCCTGTCCGGCGCAATGCAAATTGCTATTGGACTGCTCCGAGCCGGAGTGGTCGGCGACTTTATTCCCAACATGGTAATTAAGGGGATGCTGTCCGGCATCGGCATTGTGATCATCTTGAAGCAGATCCCCCACGCCATGGGTGATGACAACGACTTCATTGGTGATGAGAGCTTTCAGCAGGCAGACCATCTGAACACGTTCAACGAAGTTTCCAAGTCGGTGAGCTCCATCAACTGGGGAGCCATCCTTATCAGCGGGGTTTCTCTGATAATTCTCTTTGGTTGGAATCATCCGGTGATCAAACGCCGAGCCTGGACCCGGCTGGTTCCTGCGTCCTTGATTTGTGTGGTTCTGGGCACGGTGTTGAACGAGTTCTTCAAAGTCATGGTTCCCTCCTGGACGCTGTTGGCTGCCAACCATCATCTGGTGGAATTGCCGGTGATGGGCTCGATACGAGAAGGCTTGCAGGCGTTGCATTTCCCGGATTTCTCCCGCATCGCCGACCCGCTCGTTTGGAAGGTCGCCCTGACCATCGCCATTGTTGGCAGTTTGGAATCCCTCCTGAGCTTGGAGGCCAGCGACAAGCTCGATCCCGTGAAACGGATATCCGATCTCCATGCGGAGTTGCGGGCCCAAGGCGTTGGTAATTTGATTTCTGGCTTTCTCGGAGGGCTGCCGGTGACATCCATGATCGTCCGTTCTTCTGCCAATATCTACGCTGGGGCCAAGACCCGCCTGTCGTCGATCATCCATGGGCTACTTTTACTGGTGGCGGCCTTTTTAATTCCGACGGTGCTCAATAGGGTTCCCTTGGCCTGCCTCGCTGCAATCTTGTTGTCAATTGGATACAAGCTGTGTTCGTGGTCTGTCATCCGTTCGGTCTGGAAGGAGGGTTGGTCTCAATTCCTACCCTTCGCCATTACGGTGGCGGGAATCGTTTTTACCGACCTCCTGAAGGGCATCTTGATCGGCCTGGTTGTGAGCGTCTTCTTTGTGATGAGATCCTACACTCGCACCGCTGTGACCTTGGTTCAGGATGGCGAGAATTTTCTCATCCGCCTCAACAAAGACCTTACCTTCGTTAATAAGCAGGAACTCAAGGCTCGCCTGCGGGAAATCCCGGACGGATCCCGCCTAGTGATCGATGGAGTCAGAGCCTATTATGTCGATCATGATGCGGTCGAGGTGATCCGAGAATTCTGTGAATCAGCCCCGCATCGGGGCATCGAAACTCAGTGCAGGAGAGTCCATGGCATTACCCACACCTAAAGCGTCTATGCAAAGCTACCAACGATTGCTGCTCAACAATCAGGCCTGGGTTGCAGACAAGATGAGTCTGCGGCCCGATTTCTTCACCCGGTACTCGGGAGGGCAGAAGCCTGAATTCCTATGGATCGGATGCTCGGACAGCCGGGTTCCCGCGGAGGAGGTCACTGGGGTGGAACCCGGCGAACTGTTCGTCCACCGCAATGTGGCGAACATGGTGGTGCACACGGATTTCAACATGCTGAGTGTGGCGCAATACGCGGTCGAGGTGTTGCAGGTGAAGCACATCATCGTGTGTGGCCACTATGGATGCGGCGGCATAAAGGCCGCACTGGGCCGGACGCACCTCGGATTGATCAACAAGTGGCTTCGTCACATCAAGGATGTGTACCGAACCCATGCGGTTGAACTGGAGGGTATCGCCGACGAGGATCTGCGGATCGAACGCCTGGTCGAGTTGAACGTGGCCGAGCAGGTCCATAACCTGGCCGAGCTTTCTTTTGTCCAACTGGCTTGGAAGCGCCGGCAACAGCCCACCCTCCATGGATGGGTCTACGACATCCATACCGGTCGCCTCAAGACGGTGACCAAAATGGAACCAGGTCATCCGCTCGATCCGATTTATTCGTACGAGTTCCCCGAAGAATAAGGACTAGGCTTAGCCCGGGTTTGCGTGACCGGGCTGCCGGCACTGGAGCGGAGTGGATCCGGGGCTCGTTTTACCCTCCATCCACCCGCTCTAGCAGTTGAGTCTGAATGCCCGAGTTGTACCGAGTTGTACCGAGTTTTGGGAATGTCGGGAATGTTGGGCCAACTGTGTCCCAGTTAAGCCCCTCGACGCGACGGCTGGAAGGGGGCGCGGAAGGCCTTCTCGAAATCGTAGCCACCCTGAAAGTCCTTCCGAGAGTCGGTCTCGGTCTTGGAGAGGATGCCGTGCTCCACCATGTTGAAGACGATTTCCCCAAAATCCTCGGCACGCTGAATGCCCCATTCTGAAAGCACGGTCAGCGCCATCGGTCCGTACTCCTTCAAAGCAAACTCGCGGATGCCTTCTAGCAATTCTTGGCCGGTGATGTGACGGGTCTTATTACCGACTTCCCGTTTGAGGATGCGCTGAGAGTACTCTAGGGCATCCCTCAAAAAGAGGTAGGCGTCCCGGTGATAACGATCATCGATGGCCACAAGATCGGCGATCGGGTCTTTAGGGCTTTGAGATTCCATTCAGGGAGTCTGGACGGATGCAGGACTGAAGGCTGGGGTGCTCCGGGAGGCAGACATGGGCTGGCTGACGATCCAGATTCTGCCACCGATGCCCAGGAGCAACACCGCCGTCAGGATCCAGACGATACGAAGTTCGTCTGGGGTGAGGTGTTTCATCAGCGATTTCATGTTTCCAAGGCGTGTATCGGCTCAGACCACCACCACGTTGACCATTTTGCGCGGAACGACGATGACCTTTTTCACGGTCTTGCCGGCGAGGAAGGGCAGTGCTTTCTCGGCCTTGAGCGCGGCTGCCTCGATTTCGGCGGCGCTGGCGTCCACCGGCATGCGGATCACATCGCGCAGCTTGCCATTGACCTGCACGGGCAACTCCATGTCGGTCTCAACCAGAAGAGCCGGATCGAAAGCAGGCCAAGGAGCATAAGTTAGCGACGGCACCGCAAGACCCTGATGCTGGTGCAAGCGCTGCCAGAGTTCTTCAGCCAAGTGTGGAGAAAACGGAGCCAGCAATTGCAGGAAGGATCGGAGGACCACCGACGGGCGGTTTTCCCAGGTCATTGCTCCATTGATAAACACCATCATGGCCGAAATGGCCGTGTTGAACTGCAGGTGTTCCAGATCGTGGGTCACTTTGCGAATGCACTCGTGCAGCAGCTTGAGCTGGGCCGGGGTCGGGGCCTCATCGCAGATCCGCGGCGAAAGGCGGATCAAGTCGAGGAGTCGGGCCGATTCCTCCGAAGAAGCCTCACCGCTGGCGGCGACCGTGGAGGCTTGCTCGTAATCCGTCTCAGCTTTCTCGTCGACGAACAGACGCCAGACCCGGCCTAGGAACCGGTACACGCCTTCCACTCCCTGAGTGTTCCAAGGTTTGGTGTCCTGCAGGGGTCCCATGAACATTTCATAGAGACGGAACGCATCGGCCCCGTACTCCACCAGCACGTCGTCCGGGTTTACCACGTTGCCGCGGGATTTGGACATCTTTTGCCCATCCTCACCCAAGATGAGACCTTGGTTCACCAGCTTGAAGAAGGGCTCGGCGGTTGAGACCTGCCCCAGGTCGAACAAAACCTTGTGCCAGAAGCGGGCATACAGCAGGTGCAAAACGGCGTGTTCAGTGCCGCCGACGTAGAGATCCACGCCTGGGGTTTTGCCCCCGGACTTCATCCAGTAAGTCTCGACCTCCGGGCTGACGAAGCCCTGTTTATTTTTCGTGTCGAGATAGCGCAGGTAATACCAGCAGGAACCTGCCCACTGCGGCATGGTGTTGGTCTCGCGGATGGATCCGTCGGGCAAGTGCAACCAATCGTGGGCGCGGGCCAGCGGGGGTTGGCCATCGGTCGTGGGCTTGTAGTCTTCGAGGGTCGGCGGCAGTAGCGGCAGAGCGGTCTCGGGCAGTGCCTCGTGGTACCGATTGCCCTCAGCGTCTGTGCGCCAAAGGATCGGAAAGGGTTCTCCCCAGTAGCGCTGGCGGCTGAAGAGCCAGTCCCGCAGCTTGAAGTTGACCGTCTTCTGACCCAGCCCCTTGGATTCTAACCAGACGGTGATCTGTCGCTTGGCCTCCGCGGTGGGCAGTCCGTTGAGCGAGAGCTCTGCGCTGCTCGAATTCACGGCCGTTCCCTCATCGCAAAAGCCCTGCCACTCGGTCTTGGCATCGGGCGGCTGCACCACCTGCACCACCGGCAGCCCGAACTTTTGGGCGAACTCGAAATCCCGCTCATCGTGGGCGGGCACGGCCATGATGGCTCCGGTGCCGTAGCTCGCGAGGACGTAGTCGGCGATCCAAATGGGAATATTTCCCCCGGTCACCGGGTTGATGGCAAAGGAGCCGGTCCAGACCCCGGTTTTGTCTTTGGCGAGTTCGGTGCGCTCGAGGTCGGACTTCGTGGTGGCAAATTGCTGGTACTGCGTCACCGCGGCTGCCTGCGCCGGCGTGGTGAGGCCCGCGACGAGTCGGTGCTCCGGCGACAACACCATGTAAGTCGCCCCGAATAAAGTATCGGGCCGCGTGGTGAACACCCGGATCTTCTCCGGCTGGCCATCCACCTGGAAATCGACCTCAGCGCCCTCGCTGCGGCCAATCCAGTTGCGCTGCATCTCCTTGAGCGAGTCGGACCACTCGATCGTGTTCAGGTCGGCCAGGAGCTTCTCGGCATAGGCGGTAATGCGCAGCATCCACTGGCGCATGGGTTTGCGGACGACCGGAAACCCGCCGACCTCGCTCTTGCCGTCGATCACCTCTTCGTTGGCCAGCACCGTTCCCAGCTCAGGGCACCAATTGACTGGAGCCTCGCAAACATAGGCCAAGCGCTTGGAATCGCGATGGGCCCGCTGTTGGGCCTCGGTCCGGCAGTCGGCCGGATAGGTCAGCGTCTCGATGGGCTCGGCCTTGTTTGTGGCCGGGTTGAACCACGAATTGTAGATCTTCAGGAAGATCCACTGGGTCCAGCGAAAGTATTCTGGATCGGTGGTAGCCAACTCGCGCGACCAATCGTAGCTAAAACCCAGCGATTGGATTTGGCGCGTGAAGTTAGCGATGTTGGTCTCGGTGGTGATCCGCGGGTGTTGCCCGGTTTTCACCGCGTACTGCTCGGCCGGCAGCCCGAACGAGTCCCAGCCCATCGGATGCAGCACATTGAAGCCCTGGGCTCTGCGATACCGCGCGAGGATGTCCGTCGCCGTGTAGCCCTCGGGATGCCCGACATGCAAGCCGGCCCCAGAGGGGTAGGGGAACATGTCGAGAATGTAGAATTTCGGCGGCAAATCGGAAGCCGCCGCCGCCCGGCCCGCCAGATCATGGCGCAGCCCGAAGGGGTGGGATTCCGGAATGTGGTCTCCCGGGTTCCACGCCCGGAAGGTCTGCTCTGCCGCCCAGTGCCGCTGCCACCGGGGTTCAATCAGATGGAACGGGTATTGCCGCCTCGACATATTAGACCCCCAGCATGGCGAGACCACGCCCCCCGAAGCAACCCGGGACTCCTACACCCCTTCCCCCAAATCGCCTTGGGGTCGGTCCCGAATGGCAGTTAGATAGCGACCAATGTTTTTGGGGTATTCTGAGGTGAGGTGGGTTTGCGGTAGCGGTTCTGGTGGCGGATCTCTTGGAATTCGCGTCGGTGGCAATTGAGCAGTTGGTAGGGCTTTGGTCTTCGTTT
>CAJAHH010000058.1 GCA_903939515.1 uncultured Verrucomicrobiota bacterium | reverse complement strand
GTGGTGCTGGGGTCGAAGGGGTTCGTGGACGAGGTGTTCGAGCGGTATCGGGAACGATTTGGCCCGCGCCGTCGAAGCGGGGCTCGTCCGATTCGTGCAGTGCCTCTGCCAGGCCTCATGTCTCTGCGTGACCTCCGTGTCGATGTCGTCGGATAAAACCCTCCGTTTAAAGGAAGGCGGGATTAACGAAGTGTCCCACAGACAAAGGGTTTAGTCCCGTGCACTTGGTAAAGTACTGCCCCATCCAGACAGATGTCAGCGACGGCATGAAAACCGGGGAAATCTGCCAGTTTGAAAACTGCGGCCGCATGCAGCGCTCCTGTTGGGTGAGCTTGGCATTCGTGATCAGTAGGTTGTGCTGCTGCGTCTTTCATCTGTGGGGCAGGTGTTGAACGAAAATTATCCTTCTCCGCGTGAAAAATAATCACCGTTCTACAGGCAGGCCTTGAATGCGTTCATAGCCTCAATCCAATGAAGATGGTCCGATCTTCCTTGGCGAAGAAGCTTCCCTCACAAGGCGGTGATCGCACCGTTTTCAAACCGGCCCTTTCTGTGGTTTTCGAAACGGTACCGACAAATCCCGACTGATATCATCAGCTCGGCCATGTCTTGACCCCCAAATTCTCGGTGGAGATAGTGACCTCATGCCGCTGCCAGGTTGCTCCATCTCGGTGAGTCTGGATGGCCCTCAGGCGTTTGTTCGTCTCGAGGGTCGGGCTGCTGCTGAATCAGCGCCCGCGTTCGAAAAGCTCGTTGCTCGGCTTAAAGATCAAGGGGTCGGCAGTGTGGTGTTGGATTTGTCGCGAGCCTTGATGATGGATAGCGGTTTCTCAGGCACGTTGTCCCGCTTGGTGGGGTCCACTGGAGCAGCCTTCACCTTGTATGAGGCTCCGCAACGCATTCTCGATGGTTTGGAGGATCATGGGGTCCTCAATCAAGTTTCCTTGCTGACTGCCGATCGCTTGCCCGACTCGCTGCCGAAAACAGAACAGGTTGTCCTTGAAGCTGCTTCAAAAGCAGAGGTCTTGAAGTGCTGCCTGGATGCTCATCGTGCTCTGATGGCTTTGAAGCCCGAGAATGTGGCCAAGTTTGAGGCGGTCGAGCGGTTCCTCAGCCGGGAGTCTGACAAGCTTCTCGGTTCGGCCACAGATCCCGCCCGCTCACTGTGAGCGTGAGGTTGTGGGATCTGGCTTTGATTCCACTCCCGCCTGGGCCCCTGCACCGGTGTGCTTGTCGTGCCAAATTGGTTGTGGGGCGCGGAGTTGACTATAGAGCCAAGCCTCTGCGGGACGGAGGGGCCCGAGCCACCGGTAAAATGGTGAGTAAATCAGTCTCAAGCGGATCAAGGACAGCAGCATGTTGAGACTTGTCCGCAGATTAAAAACCACCTTGGAACCACTCTTGTCGGACCACTCCGTCGCGATTTCTCGGATCGCAAATCCCGCCTGCTTGAGCGAGTAAAGCAGGTTCACGTCGAAAGCGAGGTCCGCTAATGTGAGACGCTCATGGATGGTCTCGACGGCATGGCGGCGTATGACCTTGGCCCCACATTGGGTGTCCAAGATGCGCATCCTGAAGAAGAGTTCGACAAAGAGATGGAACAGTCGGCTGGCGAATCGACGGTTCTCCGGTTGGAAATGATGGACGATGGCACCAGGAATCCAACGGGAGGCGATGGCGCAGGCAACAGAGGGGGCTTCCAATGAACGCACCAGGTCGTGGAAGGCTTTGGGCGGCGTTGCTCCGTCGGCGTCCACGTAGCCAATGAGGTCCGCCAAGGGCGCCAGCTTGAGTCCTTCAATGAGGGCCCCTCCCTTGCCGATGGCTCCGGCAAACTCGCTGTGTGTGATGCAAGGATGACGTTTTTCAGCCAACTGAACCACTCCCAAGGTGTTGTCTCGACATCCGTTGAGCACGACCACCAGACGAAACTTACCGGCATAGTGCCGGCCGAAGTAGTCGGCGTAGTCTTCCAAGACGGGCCCGATACGGTTCTCCTCGTTGTAGGCGGGGATGAGCAGTAATAGGCTGGGCGCAAAGGCACTCACGGTTGCAAAGTGTTATCAAAGTCTCTGAGTCGGGTTCAAAGGCCAAACTTCAGGAGTTGTTGAAACCTTTGACGAATCCTTGACCGAGAAGCGCTTCCCGCAAGGATTCGTAACAGCGCCCACCCATTTATCGATTCTCATGAAAACTCGTGCAATCCGTCTGCTTCGAATCGCCGCTGCCTCCATGGCACTCGTATCCTTTGCCGCCGCTCCCGCCGGCGACCGAGAACCGGCCGTTGTCACACCGGGCACCGCCGGTTCGCCTCCGTCGGATGCGGTGGTGCTGTTCGATGGCAAGGATCTCTCTGCCTGGAAGAGTGACGATGGTAGCGAGCCGAAGTGGAAGTTGGAGAACGGCCACATGGAGGTGCGCGGCAAGGGCTTGATGAGCCGCCAGGAATTCGGCGCAATCCAGCTGCATCTGGAATGGGCCTCACCCGCTGTAGTGAAGGGTGAAGGACAGGGAAGGGGCAACAGCGGTGTCTACTTTCAGGGGCGCTACGAGATCCAGGTGCTCGATTCCCATCAGAACAAAACCTATTTCAACGGTCAGGCAGCCTCGTTTTATGGCCACAATGCACCCTTGGTGAATACCTCCCGTAAGCCCGGTGAGTGGCAAACGTACGACATTGTGTTCCATCCGCCCACGCCGGGAGCCGAGGGCAAAGTTCAACCGGGCTCGTTCACGGTGCTGCATAACGGCGTGCTGGTTCAGGACCATATTCCAATCCAAGGTGATGCCTCGGTTTCGGCCAAGTTTTCTGGGGCGACTCCCACGGGGCCGCTGCTCCTTCAAGACCACGGCAATCCAGTGCGCTATCGCAACATCTGGGTCCGCAAGCTGGACTGATCCAATCCGAAGGTTTCCGTTTTGACCCAGAAACGCCGAGGTGGGTGGCATGTTTATGAAAAATCAATACCGACTGGGGTGGCTGCTCCACTGTTTCTGGATGCTGGGACTGATGGTTGAGGTGTCCGCCGCTGAGTTGTGGCCGCTCCGTGCGCTGCTGGTCTGTGGGGGATGCTGTCACGACTACCCAGTCCAGAAGGATGTGCTGAAACGAGGCATCGAGGCTCGGGCCCGGGTGATCGTCGACACGGTCCAGCAAGGGGGTGTCTCGAAAGAGAGTCAGATTCCTCTGTACGCAAACCGCGACTGGGCTAAGGGCTACGATGTGGTGATCCATGACGAGTGTTTCGGTGCGGTCGCCGACACTAACTGGATTTCGCACATTCTCGCCCCACACCGGGCTGGCCTGCCGGGAGTGAACTTGCATTGTGCCGTCCATAGCTACCGCGCCGCGCCCGGCGATCTTTGGCAGGAATACTTAGGCCTTCGCTCCATGAAGCATGGCAAGGCCACACCCATCTTGATTCGCACGGTGGAGAAACAGCACCCCATCATTCGGGGACTGGGTTGGCAGGATTGGCTGACGGGCAACGAAGAACTCTACAACAACGTGAAGGTGTTTCCCTCAGCCACCGTGCTTCAACGCGGAGCCCAGGGTGACGACGATTGCGCCATAACTTGGGTTAATCGCTATGGATCCACCCGGGTGTTCAGCACTTCTCTGGGGCATTTCAACGAGACGGTGAGCGACGAACGCTATCTGGATCTGGTGACGCGTGGAATCCTCTGGGCCTGCGATCGCCTGGATGCCCAACACCTCAGGTCGATCACTCCGTCGCCACCGATCCGCTCCACATCACCGGTCACGATCCCAGTGAAACCCTAGACGCACCCAGATCAAGGTGCGTCACCGTGGGATCGAAACCACTCCACGGCATCGGTCAGGGCCTGCTCGGGTGGAGTCTGCGGCAACCCGAGTTCTTGGATGGCTTTGGCGGGGTTGAACCACATTTTGTAGGCAGCCATGCGAACCCCGGCCAGTGGTGCCTTCGGAGGTTTTCCAGTCCAACGAGCAATCCACTCGTCTACATGCGCCGCACCCAAAGCCACCGCGTGGGGCACCTGGAATCGAGGGGCTGGGATGCCTGTCAGACTTGAAAGGGTGTCGAGTGCTTGTTTCATGGTCCAATTGCCTTGGGCATGTCCCAGAATGTAGCGCTCTCCCACCCGCCCTTTCTCGGCAGCCAAGATGTGACCCGCGACGACATCCTGCACATGAACCCAGTTGAGTCCGGTGTCTAGGTAGGCGGGCATCGCCCGACGGAGGAAATCGACGATCACCTGTCCGGTGGGAGTGGGTTTTACATCCCGCGGTCCAATTGGGGCGCTGGGGTTGACGATGACCACCGGCAGGCCGGCCACGGCGAGTTCTCGGGCCACCACCTCGGCCCGCCATTTGGAGAGCTTGTAGGGATTGGACATCTGAGACTCGCTGACCGGCGCGGATTCATCGGTCGGGATGATGGAACCGTCGGGGTTGGGCTTTGGCAGCCCGATGCAGCCGACGGTGCTGGTGTATACGATGCGTGAGCATCCGGCCTGATGGGCCGCGTTCAGAATGTTCCGGGTCCCGTCCACATTAGCTCGGAACATGGGTGCATAATCGGGTAACCACAGCGAATAGCTGGCGGCCACGTGGAAGCACCAGTCACACCCGGAAATCGCCCGGGCGAGGGTGGGTATATCGTTGGTGAGGTCCCCGGGAACCGTTTCGTAATCGCTGCCAACGAGCCCTCGGACATCCGCCCCCGGGCGCAGCAGCGCTCGGACCGAATGCCCGCGGGCATTCAGTGCATGGACCAGATTGGCTCCGACAAAACCGGAGGCACCGGTGACAAAACAACGCATGGCGGCAGAGGGACTGATTTTCGGATCCACCCCGGAGCAAACTCACTTCGCCCAGAAATCTATCACGAACACATCGGCGACTAGAGGGCGCACCAGTTTACCGAATTCTTGATGATCAGGATGAACGAGGTAGGCATCGCGGTCCTTCTCGGAGGTGAAGGTCAGGATCCAACCGTGAGTGCAGCCCTTGTTGAGATTCTCAGGGCTGTTATTGGTGCCCGCTTCGAGGGTGGCGATTTGGGGGATCTTCGACTTCAGAGCGCGGAAGGCTGTCTCGACCTTCTTCACCTCCGCGGGGCTGGCGGTGTCCTTGAACTTGAAGGCAACAACGTGGCGGAGGTGACCGTGGTTTTTGGAAGATGCGGTGGTGTCAGACATAGCAGGGAAGGTGAGGGCGAAGAGCAGCGCCCCAATGATCATCAGAGGTTTCATTGAATGGTGAGTAGGTAGGCTGGAATCTGGTTGGGCTCTGGACAAGCGCAGATCGCGATTGTGTCTTTGAGCCCGGAGACTGAATCGGGTTCGGTGTTTACAGCGCCTGGAAGGTCGCCTTCAAGCCAGTGCCGGAGGCGTTCTTGACCCTCCGCTGGTTGGCGGCCAAGTGGGTGCAGATTTTGAAGACCATCTCGGCTGCGTCGGGTTGTCCTACCGCGGTGGCCAGTGCATCGGCCGAATAGGCCTTCTCCGGGTTGGCGGCCAGGTGAGCCACGGCTTGACGCTGAATTTCCAGCACGCTGGCAGCGGCCTTCTTACCCGCCTCGACGCCGGGTTGGTGGTAGGCGTTGACGTGGATCAGCGATGCGTAAAGTCCCACGGCTCGCTCGAACAGGGCGATGAGCATTCCCACTGTGAAGGCTGAGGCATCCGGGACGGTGAGGGTCAGACTTGCACGGCCCGACTCGTAGAGGGCAGATCGCGTGCCCAGAAAAAACCCGCTCAGGAAGTCACCGCTGGTGGCGCCCGACTCCACCTCGAGGCTGGCCCCGTTGCGGTCCTTCAATACCTCGATGAACACGGCGAAGAAGTTAGCCACGCCATCTCGCAATTGCTGCACATAGGCATGCTGGTCGGTCGAGCCCTTGTTCCCGTACACAGCCAGTCCTTGGTGGACGACCTTTCCATCCAGGTCCAGTTCCTTGCCCAACGACTCCATGACGAGTTGCTGGAGGTACTTGGAAAAGAGTTCGAAGCGGTCTTTGTAGGGCAACACCACCATGTCTTTCGCACCGCGGCCTTCTCCAAGGAAATACCACATCAACGCGAGTTGCGCGGCCGGATTGTCACGGACGACCGAATTGCGGGTGGCTTCGTCGCAGGCCTTGGCGCCGGCGAGAAGCCCCTGAATATCCAAGCCTTGCAACGCGGCAGGCAACAGCCCTACTGCGCTCAATTCGCTAGTGCGCCCACCCACCCAGTCCCACATCGGGAAGGTTCGGATCCAGCCATCGGCGATGGCTGTTTTGTGCAGGGCGCTGCCTTCTCCCGTGATGGCCACCGCATGAGCTGCGAAGCGCAGACCCGCCCGCTCGTAGGCGGCACGGGCCTCGACCATTCCGTTGCGGGTTTCCGGGGTGCCGCCGGACTTGGAGATGACCAGTGCCAGGGTTTGCCCCAACTTGCCTGCCAGGGTGCCGAGGACCTGGTCCATGCCATCGGGATCGGTGTTGTCGAAGAAATAGGGCGTCAGCTTGTCGGAATGCGAATGGCCTAGGGCCTTGGCCACGAATTGCGGCCCGAGTGCCGATCCCCCGATCCCGATGACCAACACGTTTTGAAACACACCTGAGGTCCCGGTTAGTTCCCCGCGATGGACCTGTGCGGTGAACGAGTGGATCGCCGCTAGGGTGGATTCGATGGCCTGGGAGAGGGCCGGCGTCGGAGCCAGCGCCGGGTTGCGCAGCCAATAATGACCCACCATCCGCTGTTCGTCGGGGTTGGCGATGGCTCCCCGCTCCAGTTCCGCCATTGCGCTCAAGGCCTTCTGAATGGGTCGCTCCATCTTGGAGTGAAAATCATCCGGAAAGGGAACTCGGCTGATGTCCAGACCCAGCCCGATGGCGGGACAATCGAGATAATGACGTTGGAAGCGGGACCAAAGAATCGCTGGGGTTGCAATCATCGCAGTCCGGACGCTAGGAACTGGATCAGGCCTGCCAAGGAGTAAAATGTTGCTCCGGATGGAATGACTCTCCCGTGGCTTGGTTGCCTGGTGGGCGTGACTCAACATTCACTTAACAAAGTTGGTTTTGAAGGTTATCCGTAACGCCCCCGCATGTTGCTCCGTCAGCGCCAGCTCCTAAACAAAGTCCACGCACTCATCGATGCGACGTTGTTTGGCGCCGTCTTTTGGATGGCTCATTTCATCCGCTCACTGCCCCAGCTGGATCCCGATGCTGTCATCGGTGGATTTCAAAAGTACCAGTGGCTGCTGCTGGTGGTGGTGCCGCTGACCCCCCCATTGCTTGAGTTGCAAGGGTTTTACCACCGCGCGGGTCTGGCGTCCCGGCGGCAATCCTTGGCTCAGATACTCCGTGGGTCGGCATGGGTCTCGTTGGCGATTATCGTCGCGATGTTTTTCACCAAGCAAGAGGTCGCGCGAGGCGTGGTCTCACTATTCTTACCGATGATCGTCAGCGCGATGGTCTTTAAAGAAGAGCTCATGCGTTTGTGGATCCGGTCTCGAATGGCGGGTCAGGAAGCGCGCCGACGGGTTATTTTGATTGGCGGCGACCGCGAAATGAACCGTCTCGATGAGGCGTTGAAACAGAATGCTCGGGGCGAGATTTCCGTAGCTGCCCGCCTCGACCCCGGCCAGTTCTCTGTCTCGGTCCTGACGGATTTATTGCACTCGCACGCAGCCAATGCCGTTCTGGTAGCTCCGAAACAATTTCTCTTCGGCCAGATCGAGAAAATTATCCAGGTCTGCGAACTCGAGGGTGTCGAAGTTTGGCTACATGCCGATTTCTTCCAGACCCGGGTTTCGCAGACCACTGTGGACGAATTGGCGGGGCATCCCGTGCTGGTTTTTCGGACGGGTCCCGACCAGACATGGCAGTCCATGGCCAAAGGGGTGATCGATTTTCTGGGCTCGCTGGCGCTCTTAGTGGCCACCTCACCGTTGTTTCTGGCAGCGGCCTTGGCGGTGCGAGTGTCGTCTCCGGGGCCGGTGCTCTTCAGGCAGCGGCGGGCTGGGCTTAATGGGCATCCATTCACCATGCTGAAGTTTCGGACGATGGTAACCAACGCCGAGCAGCTCAAGCACGAGCTGGCCAAGCTCAACGAGATGAGCGGGCCAGTGTTTAAGGTCACCAATGATCCTCGAGTGACTCCGATTGGTCGGTTCTTGCGCAAGTGGTCGGTCGACGAGCTGCCGCAGCTTTGGAATGTTTTCCGCGGAGAGATGAGCCTGGTGGGCCCACGCCCATTGCCGGTCGACGAGGTAGCGCGCTTTGACGACATGGCCCACCGCCGACGCCTGAGCGTGAAGCCGGGCCTGACCTGTCTCTGGCAAGTGAGTGGCCGAAACAATGTGACCGATTTCAAGGAGTGGGTCCGACTCGACCTCCACTACATCGACAACTGGTCCATCTGGCTCGACCTTAAAATTCTCCTGCTGACCGTCCCAGCCGTCTTCTCCGGTGCCGGGGCTAAGTGAAAGGCCCCTTATTGGGTGGTTCAAACAGCCGGTACTGGAAAGTTCTTGGGTGTTTGTGGGCTTGTGCGGGCGCGGGGCAGGGCCTAGATTTCAGAACACGTGAACGAAAATCCTATGGATACTTCGATGCTGGCGTTTATTGGTGGAACCGAAATCATGTGGATAGCCATTGTGGTTTTGGTCCTATTCGGTGCCAAGAAGGTCCCCGAACTCATGAAGGGCGTGGGCACCGGCATTCGTGAGTTTAAGAAGGCGTCTAAGGATGTCCAAGATGAGGTGCAGCGCGTGATGGATGAGCCGGAGCGCCCATCTCCGCCGCCTTCATCGTCGACCTCGCCCGTGCGGCCGTCCTCGGACACTATTTCCCACAGCCCAAAGGCCTGATCCAGGGCCGTGATGGAAGGCCCCTTTGCTCAATCATCTGATGTCTGGCCGTTTCCGGGGCGGAGACGGACCTCGGTAGACACAGTGACGTGGGCGGGCTTCCTTCAGTCCCAAGTTACAGTTTGTCTGGATGGCCCGATTTGAGCGCGCATGGCTGACGATCCTGATTACTCCCTGACCCCCTCGCTGCCCCCAAGTTCCGATTCGTTGGATTCTGACTCGGAGTCGGAGGGTGGTGGGCCGGTGAAGACCTTCTTGGAGCACCTCGAGGACCTGCGTTGGACACTCATCAAGTGTGCGGTAGCGGTATTTCTGGGATTCATCCTCTGTCTGAGCGGCAGCAATGTGGTGATCCAGTTTCTTAAGTGGCCCCTCATGGTGGCCGAGGGCATGCGGCACTCCACGGAGGGTCGAGTGGTGTACATGCTCGGAACTAATGTGCTCACCCGCATGACACCGCAAGATAGCGGCATCCCCGGGGTGGCTACCAACCGAGACACGGTCTTCCGGTTGTCGCCGAGGCAGATCGGCACAAATTTTGTCATGACTGTTCAGGAGGAAACCAATCCTCCAGCCAGCGCGACGCGTTCGTTCGATGTGCAACTCAAGACGCTGGGGCCGGTGACTGCGTTCAGCGTGGTGATGCAGATCGCCATGTTTGGCGGTATCACCGTTTCGATTCCCTTTGTCTTATTCTTCATCGCCCAGTTCATCCTGCCGGCGCTGCACCATCACGAGAAGTCCTTCGTGTACAAGGTGAGCGGGTGGGCAACCTTTCTCTTTCTACTCGGAGTGGCCTTCTGTTACTTCGTTTTGCTGGTGATTTGCCTCAGCACCACAGTGAGTTTCTCCAATTGGCTGGGCTTTGCCGCCGATGAATGGAAAGCCGATGAGTACATTAGTTTTGTCTGTTGGTTCATGCTGGGAATGGGCATCGCCTTCCAGTTGCCATTGGTCCTGTTGACGTTGGTCAAGATCGGCATCCTTGACGCTGCCAAGCTCTCCAAGTTCCGCTCCTATTGGGTGGTGGCCGGGTTGGTGATCGCGGCCTTCATCACGCCCGATGGCAACCCTTTGAACATGCTCCTGCTGTTCCTGCCGCTCCATCTGCTCTATGAGATCAGCTTGGTGATTGCCTGGTGGTGGGGTCGGAAGGCGGCTAAGGCGGCGATCGCGTCGCCTGAGGACCGTGCGTGATCAATTCATTTTCCATCGATTGAAGTCCGCGCTTGCACCCACCTGTTCCGCCTATAACCTCCAACCATATTTTCCAACACTATGCGTTCCCTTCTCAAGTCGGTGAGTCTCCTTGTGACCGTGGCCGCGGTGCTCGTCGGATGCACCAGCGCCGAGCAGAAACTCGGTCGTGGCCTCGACAATTTGTCGGAGCCTTTTCGCCTCGGTGAACTCCAGCGCAGCTACGAGCAGGGTGCTCTCTTCGGTGGCACTCATGGCGGCACTGTGGGCGTGGTCCGCGGTGTCAATCGCACCATTGGTCGCACGGTCGTGGGTGCCGTGGAGGTCTTAAGTTTCCCGATCCCCAGCGAGCCGTACATCAAGCCGGACTACAAGGTGTATCCGGATAGCTACAAGCCGGGAGCTCTAGGTAAGTCCACCGTGACGTCCACTGACAGTTCCCTCGGATTCGAGGCGTCCGATGTGGCTCCTGTGATCCCGGGCAGCCGCTTCCGCGTCATTGACTGATGATCTGGGGTTAGCCGTTAACGGGTCGCCCCATTTCCAACTTCCTTCCGCGCTCCTGCAGATTCTGCGGGAGCGCTTTTTTATGCCGCTGATTCGATCCTCTCCCTGCAAGGTCAACTTGCTGCTCAATATTCTGGGCCGGCGGCCGGACGGGTTTCATGACCTAGAAACCCTGTTTCATCCGGTGCCGCTTTGCGATGAGTTGACCTTTGAAACGGACTCGAATTCGGGAATCCAGTTCACCTGCGATCATCCGGAATTGCCGACTGATCGTAGTAACCTCGTGGTGAGGGCTGCAGAGCAGTTTTTGGCCGAAGCCCAATGGACAGGGCGGGGGGTTCGGATCCACTTGGCCAAACGCATCCCCTTGGCTGCTGGGTTGGGCGGCGGTAGCTCTAATGCCGCCCAAACACTCGTCGGGATGAACGATTTGTTGGGCCGACCGCTGGGAAACGACCGGCTGGATCGATTAGCAGCCACTCTCGGTTCGGATGTGAACTTCTTCCTCCAGGACCAACCGGCCCGAGCCACCGGCCGCGGAGAACAAGTCGAGCCCATGGCCTCGTTTGAGTCGCTCCGTGGTCGAGGTATGATTTTGTATCATCCGGGCTTTGGTATCTCCACGGCCTGGGCCTATCGAGAGCTGGCTCAGTATCCAGAAGCGCTGAAAGGCAGACCGGGTCGTGTTGAAGACTTGGAGCGAGCCCTGAGATCGGGCGATCTCACCGAAGCAGGGAAGCACTTCTATAACTCTCTGGAGGCTCCGGCCTTACACAAGTATCCCGTTCTGGAGTTGTACCAGAGTTTCTTTCGCGAGCACGGGGCTTGGGCGGCGCTGATGTCTGGGAGTGGTTCCACCACGTTTGCGCTCTTCCCAGACGTGGTAATCGCCCAGGCGGCGGTTGCGCCCTTTGAAGCACGTTTTGGGGCGGAAGGCTGGATGCAGGTAGTCAGCCTGTAGTCATCCCTCTGGTTCAGACTCTTTTTAATGCGGATGTTTGTTCGGATTGTGGTTCCGAGGCGTCCGAATGGGGCTGAAAGTTGGTGTGAAAACCCAAGCCAACGGATCGCGACGGCCTTTTTCTCGCCTTGAAGGGGGATGTGTGTCGGAATCTCGTCAGTTTTCAACCCCCTCACAAAGACTTCTATGATTCGTCTCGATGGCAAGACAGCTCTAGTGACGGGTGCCGGATCCGGCATCGGTCAGTGCATCGCTGAAACCTTTGCCCGAGCCGGTGCCCGGGTGATTGTCGCTGAACTCCGGGTCGAGGCCGGTGAAGCAACGGTACAGAGGATCCGTGAAGCCGGAGGACGCGCCGAGTCTGTGGCACTGGATGTGACTTCAGAATCTGACGTATTGGCTGCAGCAGCCCGTCATCCGGTAGTGGACGTGCTGGTGTGCAACGCCGGCATCGGTCACGTGGGGACCCTCCTGACCACGAGCGGTGCGGACTTTGATCGCGTCATGGCCGTCAACGTTCGCGGGGTGTTCAATACCATGAAAGCCTGGTTGCCGGGAATGGTTTCGCGCGGGTCCGGTTCGGTGGTTAATCTGGCATCCACGGCCGGTCTGGAAGGATTGGTGGACCGCTTTGCCTACAGTGTCAGCAAACACGCTGTGGTGGGCATCACACGCTCAGCGGCCCTCGACCATGCGCGCAGCGGCGTTCGCATCAATTGCCTGTGTCCGGGACGGGTCGAAACACCGTTCGTACTGGCCCGCATCGCTGAATATCCGGATCCAGCAGCGGCAGCCCGTGAAATGGCTTCGACCCAGGCCATGGGTCGCATGGGGCAGCCTCAGGAAATTGCCAATGCTGCCCTGTTTCTAGCCTCTGATGCCGCAGCCTTCATCACCGGCGTCGCACTGCCGGTAGACGGAGGTTGGACCGCTGGAATGTTCCCCAAAGGCTGAGCCTTCATCTTAGAGCTTCCACCCATCAGCACCCCTTTCTAGCCGCCGAGGAGCCTGTCCCTTGTCCCGAGGCGTCTCTCCAAGCGTTTTATAAAAGTCGATGGCCAAGTTTTGCTGCTCCATGCAGCCTGTCCCTTGTCCATGGCGCTGCTTGAGATCGAAAACCTTCGGAAAAGCTTCCGAACACCTTGCGGGCAACTCTTGCCGGTGGTGGATGTCCCGGGGTTCCGCCTTAATGCGGGAGAGCAGGTGGCGTTGAGTGGTCCTAGCGGTACCGGTAAGACCACTTTTCTAAACCTTATTGCGGGTATTCTGACGGGAGACTCCGGGCGCATTGTCTTGGATGGTCAAAATATGACCACGTTGTCGGAACCGGATCGGGACCGTCACCGGGCTGCGGTGATCGGATACATTTTCCAGACCTTCAATTTGCTTCAGGGCTTTACCTGTCTGGAGAATGTTCTCTTGGGGATGTCCTTCGGGCCGGGTGCGGATCGGGTCCATGCTCGGTCGCTGTTGGACCGGGTCGGATTGGGCGATCGACTGGATTATTTTCCGCGGCAGCTTTCGACCGGCCAACAACAGCGCGTGGCCGTGGCTCGAGCTTTAGCTAATCGACCAAAGTTGGTCTTGGCCGATGAACCCACGGGTAACCTGGACCCGACCAATGCCGCCCAGGCCTTGGCTCTGATCCGGGAATTATGCGCGGAGCAGGGCTCGGCGCTGCTCTTGGTGAGTCATGATCCGGCGGTTCTGGCGTCGTTCCCGCGCCGGGAATCTCTGGCCACTCTCAATCAGGCTTCGAGGACGGAGGTGATCTTGTGATCTTGTGGCTTTTGGTTCGCCGCAGCCTGCGGCAACACCTGCTCTCAACCGTGGTGACGGCTCTTTCTCTGGCTCTGGCTGGCGGATTGCTCATGTCAGTCTGGGTGGTCAAACGTCAGGCTCGTGCGACCTTCACTGGGCAGACCGGTGCGTGGGATGCCGTCTTGGGGGCCCGCGGGGCGAAGCTGCAATTGGTGCTTAATGCTCTTTTCCACCTGGAGGCTTCGCCCGGGAATGTCGCGTTTTCCGATTTTCAGACGCTGTCCTCCAACCGGTTGGTGGCTTTAGCGGTTCCGATCGCGGTCGGTGATAATTATTTGGGTTATCGCATTGTGGGTACGCTGACCAACCTCTTCACCGAGGCTGAGGCGGCTCCAGGGCGGCGTTTTCGGTTGGTGGCCGGTGGGCGCTGGTTCGAAGACGGCTATCGCGAGGCGGTGGTGGGGTCTTTCGTCGCCCAACGCCTGGGGTTGAAGCCAGGTGACACCTTCAAGCCGTACCATGGCCTCAACTTTAATCCCAAGGAGCAGCATGAGGACGAATACGTAGTCACCGGCATTTTGGAACCTTCCAACACCCCAGCCGACCGAGTGCTTTGGATTCCGCTGGCGGGACTCCAGAACATGTCCGGCCATGCGGCAGCCACGGCGAGCGATGTGAGTGCGGTACTGGTGAAGCTACGCAGTGCGGTGGCGGGCCAGCAGTTGGACATGCTCTACAACAAGCAGGGCGACCGGTTGACCTTCGCCTGGCCGCTAGGAACGGTCTTGGCTCAGTTGTTCGATAAGATGGGGTGGTTTGATCAGGTCCTGGAGTTGGTAGCCTACCTCGTGGCGCTGGTGGCTGCGGGTTCCGTGCTGGCCAGCATTTACAATTCTTTGAGCGCCCGCCGTCGCGACTTGGCCATTTTGAGGGCACTCGGTGCGCGTCGGATCCTCGTTTTCGCTTCCATCATCCTCGAGGCGTCTTCGATTGCCGCCTTCGGGATGGTTCTGGCCTGGGGGTTGTATGCCCTCATCATGGGGGCTGTGTCGGCTGTCATTCGAGCCCAGACCGGTGTGGTTCTCGATCCCTGGGCCTGGGATCCCGTCCTGATCATTGCCCCGCTGGCGTTGGTGGTGCTGGGTGCTTTGGCTGGGGTTCTCCCGGCGATCAAGGCCTACAGCAACCCGGTGGCCGAAAACCTAGCCCCGGAATCCTGAGCGTTTCGCAGCTCAGGATCCATCGGTGTGAAGTCGGCGCGGAATTGCGCCGGATGAGCCGATTCAGAGTCTCCAGGCCTGGGTTTCGAGAGATAAATCGCAGAAACCCAAAGCAAGGAATGGACAGGCGGCCGATGGTGTCGGTAAATCCTGCCGTTCCACGTCCGACTTGTTTCAACACAGTATCAACACACGTACCCCCTATGAGTAATGGAAGTAACGAGGGCATAGCCCCCAATGCAAAGCGGCTGCTGTTTGCAGGCTTCATGGCGATCCTTGCGGCCGGTATCGGCTTCGGCATCCGTGGCGGCATTCTCGCCAATTGGGCGGCTGATTTCGGTTTCACCGCCGCTCAGTTGGGTGACATCGGTGGAGCGGGATTCACCGGCTTCTGCTTCGGCATCATTATCGGCGGTGTGGTGGTCGATAAGATCGGGTACGGCAAGCTTGTCGTCGCTGCATTCCTCTTCCACGTGCTGTCAGCCTTCGTGACCTTTGCTGCGAGCAAGGGACAGTCCCAATCAGCCGCCTTTACCTACCTCTACTGGGGTACCTTCATTTTCGCTTTAGCCAATGGAACACTGGAGGCGGTGGCCAACCCGCTGGTGGCCACGCTGTTCCCCAAGAACCGCACCCACTATTTGAACATCCTCCACGCGAGCTGGCCGGCAGGTCTGGTGCTCGGTGGTTTGGTGGGTTGGTTCCTCGGTGAAGGTCCCGATGCCATGAGCTGGAAGGTGCAGTTGGCCTTGTTCTTGGTGCCGACCGTGCTCTACGGATTCCTGTTCATGGGCCAGACCTTTCCGAAGTCCGAAGCCTCGGCCAAGGGTTTGAGCGTGGGCGAAATGCTCAAGGATGTCGGTATTTTGGGAGCGGCCGTTGCCTGCTATCTATTGGTTCTTTTCTTCCAGACCGCCCTTCAGCTTTCTCCGGCGGTCTCCTACGCCATGGGCGCTGTGATCCTCGGAGCGGTGGCGGTCATTACCGGTTTCTCCATCGGAGCTTGGTTACTCTTCGTTCTCTTCGTGACCCACGCACTCGTGGGCGCTGTCGAGTTGGGAACCGACGGATGGATTCAGAACATTACCGGCAACATCCTCACCCCGAAGGAAGGTAAGATCCTCTTCGTGTACACCTCGATATTCATGTTCGCCTTGCGCTTTTGTGCGCATTTCATTGAGAAAAACCTCAAGATTTCCCCGGTGGGACTGCTATTCATTTGCGCAGTCCTAGCCTGCATTGGTTTGAACTTGGTGAGCGGTATCACGACCTTCATCAGCGCCATCCTCGCGCTGTCGGTCTATGCGTTGGGCAAGACCTTCTTCTGGCCCACGATGCTCGCTGTGGTCAGCGATCGCTTCCCGCGCACGGGTGCGATCGCCATTTCTATCATGGGCGGCGTCGGAATGATGTCGGCGGGTTTGCTGGGCTCCGCAGGTCTGGGTTATGCCAAGGATCGTTTCGCAGGCGAGGCGCTGCAGAAGCAAGACGCGGCGATTTATTCCACCTACAAGGCGGAGAAGCAGAGCACCTTCCTGTTCCTGGCTCCGGCCAATGGTTTGGATGGTACGAAGCTCTCGGCCGCTCAGACCGCTGGCAACAAGACCGCCGAACAAAAGGTGGTCGTGGAAGCGAGCATTCAGGGTGACCGTCAGACCCTCAAGGCCGACTCGTTCATCCCGGCAACCATGGCTGCGATCTACCTATTGCTCTTCCTCTACTTCAAGGCCATCGGCGGTTACCGCCCGGTGAGTATTGCCGATGCCGGCAAGGCCTGAGGCTTTCGTTCTTAATTCTCCAACGCGGGCGGTTCCTGAAACACGGGGCCGCCCGCGTTTCTGTACCCGGATCTCTCGCTATCGGTCCATGGGATCAATCCGCCAGTTGCATCCGCCTCTCGACCTGCCGATCCTATCGGCATGTCGCTCAAGGTGAATCTTCGTCTCTTGGAGAAGGAGTCTATCCAACTCGATGGGGATATTCTGGGATCCGAACTGGCCCCAGATTTCCATGATGAATTGATGCGCTTGTCGCATCCGGTGGAATACGAGCTGACGGTGGATCGCCAGTCCGAAAGTTTATTGGTGACCGGAAGCCTGCGGACCCATGTGGATTGCGAGTGTTCCCGATGCCTCAAATCCTTCGTGCTTTCGCTGCAAGTGGACGAGTTTTCCGTCCTCTCACCACTAGAGGGTGAGGAGGCTCTATCAGTGGATGGAGATTTTGCAGACTTGACCCCTGCGGTCCGAGAGGACATTTTACTTTCTCTGCCAACGAATCCGTTGTGTGGACCTGACTGTCGTGGGTTGAAGCCGAAAGGCCAGTCCCGCGAACTGCAAGTGAGGGAGCAGGCTGAGCCGAATTCGGCGTGGAGTGCCCTCGATAATCTGAAATTGTAACCGAACCGAATATGGGCGTCCCGAAACGCAAACCGTCGCGCAGCCGTCAACGCATGCGCCGAGCCTACAACAGTGTCCTCACCCTGCCGAAGCTGGCTGTCTGCACCCAGTGCGCTTCTCCGTCGCTGCCTCACCGGGTTTGCCCCGAGTGTGGTTTCTACGATGGTCGCCAGGTGATTAACGTCGGCGTCGCAGCCTAAGTTTTCTAGGCGCGCCGTGTCCGTTTTTGACGGACCGGCGCGTTTTGCTTATGCGCCTGGCAGTGGACGTCATGGGCGGCGACCACGGTCCGGAGGAACTCCTCCAGGGCGTGAAGCTTGGGTTGGCGGCTGATCCGTCGATCTCTCGCCTCTATGTGGTCGGGCCACCGTCCGTCTTGGAGCCACTGCTTCGAAGCACCGGTTGCTCTGATCCGCGCCTAGCAATCCATCCGGCCTCCGAGGTGCTGACCATGGAGGACAAGCCGGTCCAAGGTCTTCGCAAGAAGAAAGACTGTTCAATCCTTCGGGCCGTCGAGTTGGTTAGGGATGGCAAGGCCGATGCGGTGATCTCTTCGGGCAATACTGGAGGAATCGTCGCAGCAGCCACCATTCGTCTGCGAACACTGGAGGGCATCGAGCGCCCCACCATCGCCTGTATCATGCCCTCCAAAACGGGGGCGTGGGTCTTGGTAGATGGCGGAGCTAATCCGGAGTGCACCCCCGAAAACCTGCTTCAGTTCGCGGTGATGGGATCTGCCTACTCGCGAGCTATGTTGGGAAAGCAGAGTCCCCGCGTGGGTGTTCTCAGCAATGGCACCGAAGAGTCCAAGGGGACGGACCTGACCCGCGCTGCGTTGCCCTTGATCCGGGCTTCAGGGCTCAACTCCACCGGATACTGCGAAGGCTACGACCTCTTCATGGATGGCGTGGATGTCTGCGTCTGTGATGGGTTCGTTGGGAATATTGTTCTGAAGTCGGCCGAGAGTCTCGGCAAGGCGGTGGGAGCCATGCTTCGCGAGGAGTTGACGGCCAACCCATGGCGAATGCTCGGAGCCGCCATCGCCCGTGGGGGATTGCAGGGCATCCGTACGCGGATGAACCCCGAGGCGTACGGCGGGGCGCCACTCTTGGGAGTCCACGGTTGTGTGATCAAGATCCACGGCAGTGCCAAACGCTCGAATGTCGGGCACGCCATGAGTCAGGCGGTTCGGTTTGTGAGGCTGGGGCTCAACGAGACCTTGGTTTCGGCCATTGCCCAAGCGGCCTCGGCTGTTGCATTGACCTCGCCCGACTTGCCTGTGTCCAATTCTCCGGGGCCTGTGCCTCCTGCAACTCCGACCCAGACCCCCTGATTTTTAGAGAATCTCTTGAACCATCCCCGAACCCATCGCGCACCGCTTCGCTCTGCCTCCATCGTGGGTCTCGGTTCCTATGTGCCCGAACGGGTGATGACCAATGCTGAGCTGGAGCGGATGGTGGAGACTTCGGATGAGTGGATCACCAGTCGCACCGGTATCCGCGAGCGTCGTATCGCTGGAGCCAACGAAACAACTTCGGACATGGCATTGGAGGCGGCCCGTCGGGCGATGACTGCCGCCGGGGTCACAGCCGCCGATATCGATCTGATTATCGTCGCCACCATCACCCCGGACATGCCGTTCCCAAGCACCGCCTGCTTGGTGCAGCAGAAATTGGGCGCTCACCGGGCCGTGGCATTTGACATTGAGGCCGCCTGCAGTGGGTTTGTCTATGCCTTGGATATTGGTGCCCGATTCGTCGAGGCCAGTGCGCATGAGACAGTGCTCATCATCGGTGCCGAAAAGATGAGTTCCGTGGTGGATTGGACCGACCGCAACACGTGCGTTCTCTTCGGTGACGGTGCTGGTGCTGCCATCTTGAAGCATCGGCCGGGTGCCCGTGGTCTTCTGACGACGTGCCTCGGATCGGATGGCTCGAAAGCCAGCTTGCTGGAGCTTCCCGGCGGCGGCAGTGCCTGTCCGGCGACGGCGGAGTCGGTGGCCGATCGACGGCACTTCCTGCGTATGGATGGCAAGGAGACCTTCAAGAACGCGGTCCAAGCCATGGTCTCCGCTTCGAATGAGGTGCTGGAGCGGTGCGGCCTATCCATTGAGCAGATTCGCTGCGTGATCCCGCATCAGGCCAATCAGCGCATCCTCAGTGCTGTCGGTGAACGGTTGGGCGCCACCGCCGAGCAGGTCTTCGTTAATGTGGATCGCTACGGCAACACCAGCGCGGCCAGTGTGGGTATCGCTATGGACGAAGCGGTTCGCGAGGGACGAATCCAACCGGGAGACCTCGTTCTACTCGTTGTTTTTGGTGCCGGCCTCACCTGGGGTGCGGCCATTGTGGAGTTTTAATTGGGATTAGTCGGAACTTCACCCATTGGCCCAGTTTTCGTTGGGGCTCTATATGCGCTGCATTTGGTTTGCCTGCTCCAGTCGGGCTCGAAGTGAGGAGCAACGGATCGCATCCGGTTCAAGTTTCTCCAGATCCCAAGTATCAGCAAAGACTCGCCCGCGACCCAACTGGATCCCATAAGCCAGTGCCGATTCCAAGGTCTCGGGACGCGGTGGGGCGAATTCCCCTCGGGCCGACAACGACTCCAACGCGCCATTGCCCGATCGGGTTGGAATGAGCGAAATCGTGTTCGCACCGCAGTCGAAGGCGAAATCGATGGATCGGCAGGCCCATTCCAGAGCCTCGGATTCGTTGAGAAAGGGCGGCTTGACCAAGACGAACACTCTCAGATCCATGTCGTGAATCCGGATCCAGTGCGCGGAACGCTGGAAGGACTCCCGATCGATGCCCTTGTTGAGACGTTCAAGAACCTCTGGGTGTGCTGTTTCCAGACCCAGGGCCAATTCCAGTCGTGTTCCGGAGCCGAGCAGGCGTTGGAAAGGGAGGATTCGGTCTTCCCGGATGAGCTTCGGGTGGCATTCGACCACCAGGCGTTCAAAGGACTGCGCCTTGAGGGCCAATTTCGGCCAATCGGCCGCGGGAATGGCCTGGGAATCGAAGAACGATCCGGCATTGTAGAGTTTTAACCATTGGGCTCGACGTGGGTGCTCAACCTGGTCCGCGGCCAAAGCCATCTCCAACTGCTCTGGAATGGCGCCGACTGGCACCGTTTCCTCCAGCGTGTGTCGCCACAAGTCGCACATCAGGCATCGCCAGGGACATTCCTTGTTAGTCAGGAACACCGTCAGGATGGAAGCCTGTCCCCCAGCCGGATCGGGTTCCGATTCTCGTAGCCAATGCGAAGGACGTCGGGGATGGAGTTTGTCGGTCCGGGCAATGCCCGCTCGACGGGCTAGAATCCAAGCGTCCCGTGCGCCACGACTGTCGGGATAGGGATCAAGATTGGAGGTGCGGTTCAACTACGGCGCATCAGAACCTGAGGAAGAATTCAGGAAAAGCGTTTCCTCGGAGGCGTTCTTCGGTTTCGGTATCGGCCGGTACGGTCAGTAGCGGTCTATCCAGAGGTGCGTTTGCAGCGTTGGATTAGAACTTCTCCCGCAACTTTTCTTGCCGGTCGCTGTTGCAGGAAAGTCGTTTCGCATGTCGTACACGCCACTGAAATCCATTTTGAACCAGGCAGGGCTTCTGACGCCTGCTCAGTGTGATCGGTGGTCGGAGGCTTGGCGGCGATCGGTCGAGAGTGGCGGAACCGAGCCCCGACTGGCGTTCTTTGCGCGGGAGGCCGGTTTGGCCGAGGAGGCCTTTCTTCAAAAGTTGGCTTCAGCCTTGTCCCTCGAATTTGTCGACCTGGCCAAGCTCAGCATCGCTCCGGAAGTTCGCAAGCGCATCAGCACCAAGGTGGCTTTCCAGTTCTCGATCATTCCCTTTTTAGATGAGGCAGGGGTGCTGGTAGTGGCTGCGGCCGATCCCTTCGACGCGGCCATGTTGGCGAGTGTTCAGTTCGATGTGGGTGGGGCTGTTCGTTATGCGCTGGCCACCCGCAGTGAAATCGAGAAGGCGCTCAAGAAGTACTACGGCGTCGGTGCCGAGACGCTCGACGAAATGGCCGAAGACGACGACGCCATTGAACTAGAGATCGACGGCGGGCGTGAAATCACCGGCGATGATCAGGACGCCAGCGTCATCAAGTTCGTCAACCAAGTCATTTGGGAAGCCTTCAAGGACCGGGCGACTGACATTCATTTCGAGCCGTCGGAAGATGAGTTGCGCATCCGTTACCGCATCGACGGTATTCTTCATCAGACGCCTCTGCCTCCCCAAATCAAGCGCTACCAGGCAGCGCTGATTTCACGCATCAAGGTGATGGCCGGGATGAACATCGCCGAGAAGCGTCTCCCGCAGGACGGTCGCATCAATGTCCGCATCAAGGGCGAGGAAATCGACATCCGCGTGTCCACGGTGCCGACGGTGTGGGGCGAATCGGTTTCCCTGCGTCTGCTGTTGCGCGGCAAGATCTTCTTCAGCCTCGAGAAGCTGGGGTTCGCCCCGGAGGAAGACGCGTTGATCCGCGAGCTCATCGTCAAGCCACACGGCATCATCCTGGTGACCGGGCCCACGGGGTCCGGCAAATCGACGTCCCTCTACGCATTCCTCTCCACCATCAACTCGGTCACCAAGCGCATCATCACCATCGAGGAACCGGTGGAGTATGAACTCAAGGGCATCAATCAGATTCCGGTCCGTTCGGACATCGGTCTGACCTTTGCGGTGGGGTTGCGCCACATTCTCCGCCAAGACCCCAACGTGGTCATGGTCGGCGAAATTCGCGACACCGAGACCGCCGAAATCGCCATTCGTGCCTCGCTAACGGGTCACTTGGTGTTCAGCACCCTGCACACCAACGATGCGGCCAGCGCCTTCACCCGGTTGATCGACATGGGGATAGAGCCCTTTTTGGTGGCTTCCTCGGTGGAGGCCATCATGGCCCAGCGCCTCGTCCGAACGATTTGCCAGAGTTGTTCCCAGCCGCAGAAGGTCGACCGGGACTACCTCCTCAAGGTGGGTTTTCCGGAAGACGAAATTGATTCCACCGTCTTCCGTAAGGGAGTGGGTTGTGAGGCATGTCGTCAGTTGGGGTATCAGGGACGCACCGGAATCCATGAGCTGCTGGTGGTCACCGAGGCGATCCGGCCTCTGGTCATGAACCGAGTCTCGGCTGCGACTTTGGCAGACATCGCCCGCAAGCAAGGGATGCGAACCCTCCGTCATGATGGATGGACTAAGGTGAAGGCGGGTGTCACGACGATCGAAGAGGTGCTGCGCGTCACGCAGAACGAGGAACATGTGAAGACCCTCGCCGGGAATCACGGAGGCATTCCGGAATGAGCAACGCCGCTCCCATTCCCCATGCCTGCAATGTGCTGTCGCTCCGAAATGGCGAGCGACACCTTTACCACTTTGCCGTCAACAAGAGCAGCGCGGTGCCGGCCGGCCAATGGGAGGTTGCCGCAGACAAGCCCTTGCCGGCCAATGTGGTCTCGCGGGATTGGCGCCTCCTCATTCGCTCCCGTCTGGACATCGCCTGGATGCCGCCGGAATCGGTGTTTCTCCGGGCCGTCCAACTCCCGGCCTGTGCGCCCGCCGAATTGGCCGGGATGATCGAATTTCAGCTCGAGAAACTTTCTCCAATGCCGCCGGCCCAGGTGGTGTGGACCGTCGAAAGCGTGGCGCATCCGGATGCCACGCAGCAAACGGCGTTGGTGACGATCGCCGCCCGATCCGCCGTGGAGGCGTTCGTCGAGAAATTGGAGCAGGGCGGGTACATGGTCGATCGGATTGAATTGCCGATGGTCCGCCGATTGCTGGCAAAGCCGGTCCAGGGAGAGTTGCTGCGAATCGTGCTCGATGGGTCCGGAGCTCAACAGGTGGCACTTTTGGGATGGTGGACCGACAGCGTGCTTCGGGATGTCTCGATGATTCGCCTGCCCGTTCAGGGTGCGGCGCAGCTGCTGTTGGCTCAGTTGAACGGGACCGCATGGGCGGCCGAGCTGGATGGGTGGCTCGCAGCGTTGCCGCCCGTGACCGTCGTTGCCGACGAAGCTGAGGCGGCCCCTCTCCTCGAAGCGCTTCAGGGGTGGTGCGCTCGGCCCGTCTCGGTCGAGCCACCGGGAGCAGAGCCAGACTTGGCCCGTCTTACGGCCAGCCATGCTTTGCTGCCCTCCCCGGCATCGCTGATCCCGGAAGAGGTCCGAACTCGTCAGCGGCGTCAGTATGTCGATTCGCTGTGGGTCAAGGGGCTCACCGCACTGGCTACGACCTATTTGGCCGGCGTGTTCGTCTATCTGGCCGTGCTCACTTACCAGAAGTCCGCGGTCGAGACACTCCAGGGCGAGACCCGCTCAATGGCGTTGCAGTACACCAACACCCTCCAGCTCAAGGCCCGGGTCCGGGTGCTTCAGGAGCAGGTCGCCTTGCGCTTTGCTGCCCTCGATTGCTGGAATGCCGTGGTGGAAAAATTGCCCGAGGCGCTCACCCTTGTTCAGTTGGATTTCAAGAATGGTCGGACACTGGTTATCAATGGCAACGCGTCGGAGGGAGATCGGGCTGAAGTGACCCGGTATAACGATTTGCTGCGCGCCGTGAGCGCTGAGGGCAAGCCCCTGTTCTCCGAGGTCAAGCCCGCGACCATGACACCGCGCGGCCCCCTTTTGTCATGGTCTTTTGAGGCGGAATTGCGCCGGGAGGAGGGTGTATCGCCATGACTCGCTGGTTTGACCGATTAAATCTGGCTCCAACGGAGCGACGCATGGCCATCGTGGGCCTTTGCGTAATGGGCCTCTTGTTTAATTACTGGTTCATTTGGCCCTACTTTGCCGAATGGGACGTGATGGTTCGCGAACGCACCAAACAGGAAGGCCAGAAGCAGATTTTCTTTAAGGAGGTTTCAAAGAAGTCCTCTTACGAGAAGCTTCTCAAAGAGTTGGAAGGTGCGGGCGGCCAGGTACTCCCCGAGGAACAGGCCAATCGTGTGCAGCAGGGGATCACGGCTGCGGCTGCGACTAATTTAGTTAATTTGGGGCGTGTGTCGCCTCAAGTGGCTTCGTTGCGGATGAGCTCCTCTAAAGACACCAACTTTTTCGACGAACAAATCGTCATTGTGGACCTGACGGCGAAGGAGGACGGGTTTGTCAATTTCCTCTACGCGCTGGGTTCGAGTGATTCGATGATTCGTGTCCGGGACATGAGTCGGCTGCGCCTCGACAACAGCGGCCAAAATCTGAGTGCTTCGGTGACGTTCGTCGCCAGTTTCCAGAAAAAACCCAAAGCGTTGGGTGCTGGAGGCCTCAGCTCTGGAGGCTTGAGTCCCAAGACAGCTTCTCCCGGCCTTGGATCCAAGGCCTCGGGCGGCACTGCATCGGCCCCGGGGTCGACCGCATCCAGCAAGCCCAAGACTTCCACCAACGCAGCAGCCACGTCGCGCGTCACCGGAACCAACGCGCCAACTAAGAAGTAACCGATTGTGAACACGCGTCTCATCCATCTCGCGGTCGTTGCGGCCATCACCGCGGGCCGGCTTTGCGGACAGGCTCCGGCCGCCCCTGCTGCCCCGGGAGCCCCATTGGCCCCGACGGCCATCACTTTCCCCGCGACCACGGTGGCCCCGGCCACTCCTGCGTCTTCGGCGACCGCTGGCACGGCCTTCCCGGCGTTCCCTGAGCCTCCGTCGCGTTTGAGGAAGGCGACTAACGCGGCCGCCCCGGCCCCGGCAGTTTCGACCAATTTTCCGTCGGCCCTGCCGCGGGCCTTCCCACGTCCCGCGTCCCCGGCTCCGTCTGCGCCGATAGGAGCCTCTTCGGCGGCCGGTGGATCTAAGGCCGGTTCAGCGGGCGCGGGTAAGTCGGCGGCCAAGCCAGGTGCTGCTGCTGCCGGTCAACCCTCAGAGGAGGATCAGGCAATGAACGACGCCACACTAAAAGCGTTGCGTGAGAGTCGCGGAACCAATCAGCCGGGCGATTCGATCGTTTTCAAGGATCAGGATCTGAATGTCTTTTTGGACCAGGTCTATGGTCCTCTGGTCAAGCGGACGGTCCTTCGGGCGCAGGGTCTGCCCCAGGTTAAGATCAGCATCGACACTCAGACCACCCTCACTGAAAGCGAAGAAGTTCAGATGTGGGACACGGTGTTGGCCCTCAATGGCATCACCATGATTCCTCAGGGTGAAAAGTTCGTGACTGCAGTGCCGGTGGCTCAAGCGTTGCAAGAGGGAGCCAAGTTTTCGGACAAGCCGGCCGATCAGTATGCTGAAGCCAGCCAGTTTGTAACCCATGTGGTCCAACTGAAACATGTGGCCATCGAAGAAGCCGTTCCGACGATTACCCCATTTGCTAAGAACGCCAATGGCATCGTGGCTCTGGCGAGCACCAAGACGCTGGTGTTGCGTGACTACGCTATCAACGTGAAGCGGATGCTCGAGATTTTGGCGAAGGTCGATATCGAAGTAGAAGAGGACTTTCAGCTCGAGGTTATTCCCATCAAGTACGGCAAGGTGGACGAAATCTATGCGACCCTCACGAGTGTTATCGGCGGGGGTGGTATTAGCGGAACCCCGGGCGGAGGTATGGCGGGGGCCGGCGGTGGAGGTGGTATGGGAGGCGGTATGGCGGGACGCCGTGGAGGTATAGGCGGTATGAGCGGCATGGGTGGTATGGGCGGCAATCAGTTTGGCGGCGGTGGGCAGTTCGGTGGTGGGATGAACCAGTCAGGTGGCGGCGGTCGCCTGGGCAATACTGGACGTTTGGGAGGTCAGCAGCTGGGCGGTGGCATTAACCAACCGGGATCGGCCGTCAACACGGGTAGCTTCCAGAACCGATTCAATGCCATGGGTCGAGGTGGAGCCGGGGGTGGCTCGGGCTATGGCGGGCTCTCTGAATTGTTACAGACGGTCAGCATCACGGCGGATCAGCGATCCAACTCGCTCATCGTTTACGGCAACAAGAAAGACATCGCCAAGCTGCGTGAAGTGCTGGTGAAGGTGGATACCCTTCTGCCTCAGGTACTGGTCGAGGCCATTATCATGGAGGTCAACCTCAGCGCTGGTTGGAATTACGGCATCAGCGCGGCTCAACGGACGGCGCAGTTTGGAGACAATGCCAACAACCGAGGCGGCGGCGTGATCAATAATCCCTCGGGCGCACCGTTGGGAACGGGTTCAGAGTTCCTCAAGCAATTGGGACGATCGACTGGAGGATCCGTCGGAACCAACGTCGTCAACGGCATTCCGGCAACCTCGGGGTCGGGGCTCTCCTACTTTGCTCAGATCGGTCAGAATTGGGATATAGCCATCAATGCCATTGCTGCCGACGCCCGGGTTAATGTGATCCAGCGACCACGTGTCATCACCTCCCATGCCACCGCGGGTAGTTTCTTTGTCGGTTCCGAGGTGCCCTTTGTTTCCGGATCCTTTTTTGGCGGCGGCAGCTTCGGCAACAGCCAATCAATCACCCGACAACAAGTGGGCGTCGGATTGAATGTCACTCCCTTCATCACCCCGGACAACCTTGTTGTCATGCAAATCGATCAGACGGTGGATAACCTGGGTGCTAATCTGGACCTCGGCAACGGACTGAGTGCGCCCACCACGCAGACGCGGACGGCGAGTTCATTTGTGACGGTGCGCGATAAGGATGCCGTCTTGCTCGGTGGTTATATCACCACCAGCACCGACAAGCAGAAGTCGGGGGTTCCCCTTCTCAAAGATATCCCTTACCTCGGGGCAGCGTTTTCTAAGCGCAGTCAGAGCAGTTCACGCACTGAGCTGATGATTCTCATCCGTCCGAGTATCTTGGCGACGCCGGCCGATGCGGGTGAGGTGGCCGATCAGGAACGTCAGAGGTTGCCGGGTGTTCGGGTGGCCGAGAAAGAATTCGAGAACAACGAGAAGGCCGAGGCCCGTAAAGCCAAGCGCCAGCTTAAGGAATAAGCGCCCGGGTTCAGCCCCCCCAGAGGTGAGGGTGTTCCGATAAATCGGCATCCTCACCCTCTTCTGATCTTCATCAAGGAGCCCGTGATTGGGTGTGGTGAAGCTCCTTCTGGCTCCTTCTGGCTGCCTATTTGGCGCAGTCGGGAGTAAGACAAAGTGTCGTTACCGACCTCTCTGAAAGCGAACCGGCCGGATACCTTTTCTGGATGGACTTTGTAGTGATTCCGGGAGTCCGACAATCTCAGGGACAGGCTCCTGGGTGGGTTTGATGGGGCATTTCGGGATCGCTCCGCCTCCGTCGCTGTCATCGGTTCTGAGGGTTCTGAGTGTCCAGAGGGGACTCAGAGAGCACGTTCGCCGCGAAAAACTCAGGCAACCAGCCATCGGAAGCCGATTTCAGGTCTCATCCCGAGGGACAGGCTTACCGTCTCTAAGAGACTCTCAAGAGGTCGTCTTATTCCCGATTGCTCTCTAGGGACAGGCTCGGCAACTTCCCCTCCATGAACCCCTCGCTCTCAGCGCTCTCCAGGCGTGGTTTTCTGGGATCAACCGGTGCCAGCGCTGCCGCTCTGGCGGGATTAGCAGCCATTTCTACCCCGGTTGAAGGTGCTTCCCCGGTGGCGATAGGGCCCCGGATTCGACTGGCTATTGCCTCCTACTCCTATTGGCATTTTCGAGATCCCAAAGTGACTATTCATCAAGTCATCGAACGGGCTGCCGCCTTGGGTGCTGAAGGGGTGGATATCCTGCACCGTCAAATGGATATCCCCGAAAAGGAGCCGCTTACCGCACAGCACCGGACCTATTTGGCCGACCTCAAAAAGCATGCCTTCCGATACGGCGTCTCGCTGGTATGCCTCTCCATTCATCAGGATTTTGTCGATCCCGATTCGGCTGTCCGACGCAGACAAGTCGAACACACGATCAAGTGCATTGATATTGCCGCATTGCTCGGAGTTTCCTGTGTCCGCATCAACTCCGGCCGGTGGAACACCATCGCTTCGTTCGATGACCTGATGAAGGCGCGCGGGGAGGAACCAGTACTTCCGGGGTATACCGAGAAGCAGGGTTTCCAATGGTGCATCGAGTGCCTTGAGCAATGCCTGCCTCATGCAGCTGCTGCAGGCGTAACCCTTGCCGTTGAGAACCACTGGGGTTTGACCAGAACCGTGGAAGGGATGCTCCGGATAGCCGAAGCCATCGATTCCCCCTATTTCGGTTTGTTGATGGATACGGGCAACTTTCTGGAGAATCCCTACGAGAGGCTTCGTCGGATTGCGCCTCGGACAGTCATGGTCCAAGCCAAGGATTATCCTGGCGGAGGTGAGTGGTACACCCTCGACCTCGACTACCGCCGTATCGCGGGAATCCTTCGCGAGGCGGGATTTCGAGGGTGGGTCTCCCTGGAGATGGAGGGTAAGGAACCGTCCGAGACCGCTGTTCCAAAGAGTTTCCGGAAGCTCCGCCAAGCCTTCGCTTAGCCGAAGGACCTATCAGAGGGATCGCTCCTGTCTGAGGCGAGACCTACGTGTTTTGAGGGTGTCGCCCAAAAGTGGAGACGCCTCTTACAAAGGCCCCGGAGTCCGTCCAAGAGGGACAGGCTCCTTAAATAATGTTCCTTAAATCGTGTTTAACATTTAGCTGGATTCCGAGCGTTTGCGATGGGGACAGGCTTTCGATGGGGACAGGCTTGATTTCCCTGTTACTGCTAATGGGCCATGCAATCCAAGCTTCGAGCCCTGACTTTCCCAACGGGGATATTTTGCGCAGACTGACTTCGTGATTGGCCTGATTGCCGGAAGCAAGTCCCTGCCGTTCCTGTTCGCCCGAGAGGCTCGTCGTCGTGGTGAGACCGTCGTGGCCGTTGGTTTTGAGGGGGAGACCGATCCGGCGCTGGAGAAGGAGGTCTCCTCGCTCGATTGGGTTAAAGTAGGCCAATTGTCCCGAATGATCCGCGCCTTCACCTCACGGGGTGTTAATCGGTGTGTGATGCTGGGGCAGATAGCCCCCAGAAACTTGTTCGATGTTCGTCCGGATCTCCGCGCCATGAGCCTTTTATTGCGACTCAAGGAGAAGAATGCCCACACCTTGTTTGGAGCGATTGGCGAAGAGCTTGCCAAGGACGGGGTGGAATTGGTTCCGGCGGTGCCCTGGTTGTCATTCTGGATGCCCAGCCCGGGTTATGTCGCTGGAGCCAGCCTGCCAACCAAGACGCTGGAAGACATCCGGTTTGGTTTCAGGATCGCGAAGGAAATTGCCCGCCTGGAGATTGGTCAGACAGTGGTCGTCAAGGAAGGGACTACCCTAGCAGTGGAAGGCTTTGAAGGAACGGATGCCTGTTTGGAACGGGGAGGAAAGCTTGCCGGGAAATCTGGAGGCGCGGTGGCGGTCAAGCTTGCTCGGGCAGGTCATGATTTGAGATTCGACATCCCCTGTATCGGACCTCGAACCATTGACATCTGTTCTCAAAACGGAATCCGGGTTTTGGCTTTCGAGGCGGGAATGACCTTGCTGATCGATCAAGAAGAGCTTGAGGAAAAAGCCCGGATTGCCTCGGTATCGTTGGTGTCGGCAACATCCCAGTCGCCTTGAAACGATAGTCCGGCAACTTGGCGATCGATCAATATCGTCCCGGGTTTTGTTAAGGTGGCGGATTCAGCGTCTGAGCGATGAAGGTGTCCGTTTGAGGGACAGGCTAGGTAGGTGCCGCTGGTTGTGGACAGACGGAAGGGACAGATGGAGGCCGGCAGCAGACAGAAACAGGGTGGAGTCCCGTTGCTCGTTTGCCTCGTTGAGGAGTAGCACCAGCCAGTGTCGGGGTACCTAACATTCCTTTCGGTGCCGAGGTCTCGGAATCGGCTGATCTCGAGATAGGTCACCGAACTAGATGCTTGGAGAGGGGCCCGGTCAGTGGCGCAGACCCTTGGCTCCGATGTCGCGTCGGAACTGCATTCCATCGAAGCAGATGCGATCGCATGCAGCGTACGCCGCCTGCTGGGCTTCGTGCAGCGTTTGGGCCCAGGCAGTGACTCCCAGCACGCGTCCACCAGCGGTGACCACTTCGCCATCCTTGAGCGCCGTGCCCGCGTGGAAGATTTCAAGTTGGGGATGCCCCGATAGATCCTTGAGTCCATGGATTGGATAGCCCTTGGGACTGGGGCCCGGATAGCCTGCGCTGGCGATCACCACGCAAAGACTGCTGAGGGGCGACCATCGGATGGGGGTTGTGTTCAAAGTTCCATCGATACTTGCACTGAGTAATTCTACGAGGTCGTTTTCTAGTCGAGGCAAGTAAGCCTGAGTCTCCGGATCCCCGAACCGAGCATTGAACTCCAGGACTTTGGGGCCTGAAGCCGTTAGCATGACTCCTGGGTATAGTAGGCCCTTGAAGTCGATACCCTCTTCGGCGCAACCCTCCAGCCATGGCCCCAGGATCGCCTGCCCAACCCGCTCCAAGTCAGCATCATTGAGAAACGGAGAGGGGGAGTAGGCTCCCATGCCTCCGGTATTGAGACCCTGATCGTTATCGGAGATTCGCTTGTGATCTTGGGCAGTGGGAAATAGGCGTGCAGTTTTTCCGTCGCACAGCGCGTGGAGGGAGATCTCGATACCCTCAAGGAGTTCCTGAATGACCACCCGCGAACCTGCTTCCCCAAAGCTGCCATGGAGCATCATGTCATCCACCGCCTTTTCGGCTTCCGAGACGCTGTGAGTCAGCAAAACTCCCTTACCAAGAGCCAACCCATCCGCTTTGACCGCACAGCGACCATCGAGTTCTGCAGCAAATCGTCGTGCCGCAAAGGCGTCTGTAAAAACGCCGGACCGGGCAGTCGGAATTTTATGACGCAGCATGAAGTGTTGGGAAAACGCCTTGGAAGACTCGAATTGCGCTGCGCGGCGGTTTGGCCCCCAGATTCGGAGACCTGCAGCCTGAAAGTGGTCGACGATACCCAAGGCGAGCGGGCTGTCTGGTCCGACGACGGTGAGATCGATCTTATGTCGGACCGCATGGTCGCGAAGAGCGTCCAATGCATCTGCGGCAATCGGAATATTCGTTGCCGGATTTCCTGACCTGAGAAGGACACAGGAGGTGCCTGCATTTCCCGGTGCGCAGATTAACTCTGTGACATGCGGTGATTTTGCAAGTTTCCAAACCAGAGCATGCTCACGGCCCCCTGAACCAACGACAAGAACCTTCATCCGTACGCAGAGTCAACCAGCACCCCCTTCACCAAGAAAGCCGATTTCTGAACCAAGGGACAGGCTCTGAATGGATGTATAGTATGTGTTGGCCTACGATCAATCGACACATGAAGTGGTGAATTTTGGAGATCTGCAAACTTCCGAATTGCGCCAAAATGTTTGTTACCGGCGAGGGGTTGGGACTGAGGGTCTGAAAGGGTCGTTGCGCCAAAAGTCCTGTTACCGTCGCCAACATGGACAAATTGATGAGTTCTGGGACGCGACAGGAGGTGTTGGGGAAGCTGCGAAGGGGCTACCAAGGTGCAGGGGCCGAGCATCGCAGGAAGCTCATCGATCAGGCGGTTGAACTGCTGGGCTACCACCGAAAGTCTGCGATCCGGGCGCTGAGTTCGGTAGAGGCGGAACCGGGAAGGCGGACCAATACAGGGCGGCCGGCGCGGTATGATGCCCGGACCTTGATACCGTGGTTGAAGCCGATATGGCAGGCGACCGACTATGCCTGTAGCCGGCGGTTGGCTGCGATGCTGCCGGAGTGGATCCCAGCCTTCGAGGCGCATGAGCGGAGCATGCCCAGAGAGGTGCGAGAGCGCTTGCTACTGGCCAGCGCGCGGACGCTGGACAGGTTGCTTGAGCCGTTGCGTGGACAAGCCTCACGACGCTCGTTGACGCGTCCTGGTTGGCTGTTGCGGCAGCAGATCCCGATTCGGGGGAGCCTGTGGGAAGAAAACAAAGCGGGCTGGCTGGAGGTAGACACGGTGGCGTTGTGCGGGGGCAGCGTGAGCGGGGAGTTCGTGTGGATGCTCGATGGCGTGGATTACGCGACGGGATGGGTGGAGGTGCGAGCGATGTGGGGACGGGGCCAGGCCGGGACACTGGAAGCGCTGAAGGACGTGGAGAATCGGCTTCCGTTCCCCTTGCTGGGTCTGGACAGCGACAACGGGGGAGAGTTCCTGAACTACCATGTTCTTGGATGGCTGCAGAAGCGGGAAAGGCCCGTGTTCATGACGCGAAGCCGACCGTACAAGAAAGACGACAACGCTCACGTAGAGCAGAAGAACTGGACACACATCCGGCAATGGTTCGGGTACGAGCGTTACGACAACCCCGAGGTGGTGGAGCGGATCAATGCGCTGACGCGTGGGCCGTACCGGCAGCTGCTCAACTACTACCACGCGTGCCTGAAGTTGGAGGGCAAGGAGAGGCGGAAAGAGAGGCTGGTGAGGATTTACGGGGTACCCCGGACACCGCTGGCAAGGGTGTTGGAGAGTGCACAGGTGTCATTGGAAACGAAGGGACAGCTGTTGGTGGAGAAGGAACGGCTGAACCCGTTTGCGTTGAAGCAGGAGATAGAGTCAGGGCTTAAACAGATTGCACGGATGCGGCGATTGGACGCCTGAACGGAGGCCCACCCTCAGGGCGGCTCCGCTACGCTTGGGGCGGCTGCTTCGCAGCCATCCCAAGCTTCGCTCCACCACCCTGAGGGTGGGTAAAATAGGCGAGCCGCCGGGCATCACCATAGCACATCTTACCCTACTGGATTACACCGCCTCGGGTAACACCCGTTTTGGCGCAACGAATCCGGGTGCCGGGCAGCAACGGGTAACAGTTAGTTCTGGCGCACGGCGACTTCGCTAACCTCTGGCGGTGCCGGACATACCCCGCAACGGGCGGAGGCTGAAGATCATGATTTTTCCCAAGTCGGGCACTGGATGAGGGGTGGGTTGGCGTTTTCGTTGGAGCCAATTCTGGTGATGGAGCGCGATGGATTCGATGAAGCTGCGGGAGCCGATGAC
>CAJAHH010000057.1 GCA_903939515.1 uncultured Verrucomicrobiota bacterium | reverse complement strand
GGACGACAGGTTCGCTTCCGGTTGTTTCCCACCCCGCCTCTCAGCGACGCAGTTACCTTCAGCTACACGGCGCCATGCCAGCACCGTACTCGGTCTTTCACCGGTTAGTCGTTTCAGTTTCATGTTCACACGTAGGGACGGTGTCTCACCGTCCGCTCCCTGGGCTGCCGGGCGAGGAGGGGATGGCCCGAGAGACTCGGTCCCTACCGGGGAGGTTCATGGGTGAGGCTGAGTTTGTGGTAGGACCCCGGCTGTATAGCCCGATGACCTCGGAAGTGCGTGGGTGAGGCTGAAACAGCGGTGCCTAGCCCGGGCTGTCGGGTTTGGTCGGTTTAGTCGGTTTAGTCGGTTTGTTGTGATTGCTGGGCTGATCCTGCGATCGCTGTGTTGGGTGGGGAATGCAAAGTCATCCAATTATGGCGTGACAAAGGACGAACAGTAGTAGAGACAATGCTTGATCCCAATGGATCGGAATTTTAAGCCGCGTCACCGTCATGAATGCGCTGAAACCTTGTGAAACGGTCGAGCTGCTGCCCCAACGCCAAGGCTGCAAAGCGTTCACGCTCATCGAACTGTTGGTGGTCATCGCCATCATCGCCATCTTGGCCGGCATGCTCCTTCCGGCGCTCTCCAAGGCCAAGGAGCAGGGCAACCGGACCCGTTGCCTCTCGAACATCAAGCAGTTGCTGCTGGCGACGCAGATGTACGCCAACGACAATCAGGACTACATGCCCTACACCTCGTGGAGTTCGGGCACCTTCAATGTCGCCAACTGGTGCTACACGCGCGTGGCTACCAATCGGCCAGATCACACGGTGGAGCGCAGCCTGTTGTGGAACTACCACAATTCCAAAGCGTTGACCTTCTGCCCTCTGGACCGCACCAACACGCCACTCTTCAAACTTCGGGACCAGAAGGTTTCTAGCTACATGATGAATGGGGCCGTTTCAAAGTACTCGACCGGGCCAAAGGAACCTTTCTCGACCTACAAGCTCCTGCAGTTCAATCCGAGTTCCATGCTGTACTGGGAGGCAGACGAGAAGCAGCCCTCCAATTTCGACAATGTTGCCAGTCGTCCGGATGAAGGGGTTACCCAGCGACACAATATGGGAACGGTCATGGGAATGTTCGGCGGTCAGACAGAATACATGAAGTTCCGCACTTACTATCAGGAAGCCGGAATTGGTGGCTTCCGAGGGGTGCGTCCCGGTCGCTTCTGGTGCGTCCCCGACTCTTTGACGGGTGAGTGAATCTGGAATTGGAGGAGCGAACGCATGAGGATCATCGATGGTGCCACAGTGTTGTTGGTGTGCGGGTTGCTGCTGGGCTGTGGCTCCCGGGAGGGCGAGGATTTAAAGACTGCATCCACACCCGCAGAGGCGGCCAGTCAGATCGAGCGGGCCTTCGCCCATGCCCCGGAAGAGACTCGGCGAGCCGCGGATATGGCCGCTGAGGCCCTGCGTCGTGGCGAATACGAGAAGGCGGTGGTTTCCCTGACCACGGTGCGTGCGGCCACCAATGTCACCTTCGAGCAAGGTTTGGCGATCCATGGATCCACAGTGCAGCTCGAGGCGCGGTTGGCGGTGGAGATCGCCTCCGGCAGCGAATCGGCCCAACGTGCCTATGGCCTCCTGAAGGCCATGAAGGCGAAATGACGCTCACCTCCGGGGCCTCATTGCCAAGTCTCAAGGACGGCCCGAGGCACTGCTTGTCGAGAGTGCTTGTCATGAAAAACGCCTCATATCTGTCCTGTTCGCCGGAGTGGCGCTTTCTGAGAAATCGCCCTATCTAGGAAGTGCGTGGGTGAGGCCGAGTTTGCTGAAGGACCCTGGATGTAGCCCAATGACCTCGGAAGTGCGTGGGTGAGGCCGAGTTTGCTGAAGGACCCTGGATGTAGCCCAATGACTTCCGAGGTAGGGACCGATCTCCGAGCGGTCCGTCCCCGTGACACTGTCCGTCGAAAGTCGGTCAAATCCTGTTAGTCGAGAGTGAGGAAAAGGAATGGCCGTGAATCCAATTCGATCTTAGATTTTTGGAGTACCCCTTGGAGCCCGATTTGATGATGACTCTCGAACCCCACCTTTTCCGTTCCGGTGTTTTTCAGATCGGCTCACTGTGGATGACCTCGTTGCTCGTGGCGTTGCTCGGGACTCGTGGTTTGCCGGTGCTCGGTGCCGCGAATACGCGCATCGATTTTAACCGGGAGGTCCGTCCGCTGCTCGTTGAGCACTGTTACCCATGTCACGGGCCGGATTTGGAGAAGCGCAAGGGTGGCCTCCGGTTGGATCGGCCTGAAGGGGCAACCCTGAAACTGGCCTCCGGCGCGCATGCGGTGGTGCCAGGAAATCCCTCAGGATCCCGCTTGCTGCAGGTCATCTCGAGCGCCGATCCGGATGAGCACATGCCGCCGGCATCCACGGGTAAGCAGTTGTCTCCGACACAAATGGAGGTGCTGCGTCGGTGGATCGAGGAGGGGGCGGAGTTTAAGGGGCATTGGTCTCACCAAAGGCCTGAAGACCCCACACCGCCCTCCGTCCAGAGGCAGGGCTGGGTGCGCAACGGCATCGACGCCTTCATTCTGTCCCGATTGGAAAAGGAAGGACTCTCTCCCTCTCCCGAGGCCGATCGTCGGACACTGCTGCGACGTGTCAGCCTCGACCTCATCGGACTCCCGCCCACGGTGGACGAGGTGGATGCGTTTCTCGCCGATAACTCGGGCGAAGCCTACGAGAAGCTGGTCGACCGATTGCTCAACAGTCAGGCCTATGGCGAGCGCATGGCCGTGCCGTGGCTCGACTTGGCCCGTTTCGCCGACAGCGACGGGTACCATGCCGACGCCCCGCGCTCCATGTGGCAATACCGTGAGTGGGTGATCCGGGCCTTCAATGCCAATCAGACCTTCGACCGGTTCATTATCGACCAGTTGGCAGGGGATCTCTTGCCCCATCCGACGCTGGATCAGCGCGTGGCCACCGCCTTCAACCGCAACGGCATGTCGAGCACGGAGGGAGGCGCTGACCCCGACGAATACCTCAACAAGTACGTCACCGATCGGGTGAACACCTTCGGGACAGTCTTCCTCGGTTCGTCGATTCAGTGCGCCGAGTGCCACAATCACAAGTACGACCCGTTCACCCAGCGCGAGTACTACCAACTCTTCGATTTCTTCAACCGCATTGCCGAGAAGGGGCTCGATAGCGATCCCGCTCCGCCGTTCATCCAGGTTCCGACGGCCCGTCAGGAGGTCGATCTGAAAGCGCTCCAAGAATCGGCCCGGACGTTGGAAGCCAGCCACACGGAGCGCTTGAGCGTAAAAAGTCCTGAGTGGGACTCCGCCCAGACCGCTTGGGAAACCGCTTGGCTCGCCGGCACAGAATTGGCGGGAGTCCTTCAGTTAGGGCCCTGGCGACGCGTGGGCCCCTTCGTGGAACCCGACGGCAAGGTGGCCTTTGAGCGGGAGTTTGGGCCGGAGAAGGGGTTTCAGGCCGACGCGGTGTTTGGCAACGATCGGAAAGCGTGGGTCCTCGAAGCCGGTTGGAAGGATGGCGTGGTGCAGGCCTTGTCGAACGACCTTGGAGCCACCTATTTGCACCGTATTTTGACCTCGAGCCAGGTGCGCACCCAGGCGCTCTTCTTGGGAAGCGATGACGGAATCCGCGTTTGGCTCAACGGCCGCGAGTTGCTGGCCAAGGATGTGAGTCGCGGTGCTGCCGCCAATCAGGAAGAGGTTCAGGCGGTGCTGAAAGCCGGAGAGAATCATCTCCTGCTCAAGATCGTGAATCGGGCCAGTGGGAGCGGATTTTACTTCGCCACCGACCGTGAAGCAGGCGATCCGAAGATGGCCGCCTTGCGTGAGATTGCCCGCCGGCCGATAGACCAGAGAACCCCGGCTCAGGCTTTGGAGTTGCGGACGTATTACCGCACCACCCGCATCCCTGAGGTGAAGGAGTTGACGGTGCGCTTGGCGGCCGAGCAAAAGCGTCGCGACGACTTGAACCGTTCCATTCCCACGCTCCGCGTCATGGAAGACATGAAGGAAGGGCGCGCGAGCCACATCCGGGTTCGCGGTGACTACCGCTCGAAGGGCGAGCGGGTCACGGCCGATGTTCCCACGAGTTGCCTGCCGCCGGCTCAATACGTTTCCGGCACCAATCGATTGGATTTGGCCCGTTGGTTGGTAGATCCATCGCACCCGCTCACTTCGCGAGTCGCGGTCAACCGGTTCTGGGGGTTGTTTTTTCCTAATCCCATTGTCCGCACCGCCAACGAGTTCGGCACCAATGGCCAACCTCCCACCCATCCCGAATTGCTGGACTGGTTGGCCCGGCGCTTCGTCGAAGACGGTTGGAATGTGAAGACCTTCGTCCGGCAAATCGTGCTCAGCGCCACCTACCGTCAATCGTCGCGGGTGTCGCCGGAAGTTCTTGCTCGCGATCCAGAGAATCTCCTGCTCGCGCGTGGCCCTCGGTTCCGGTTGCCGGCCGAGATGCTGCGAGACAACGCGTTGGCCGTCAGCGGATTGCTTTCCCAGCGTATCGGCGGAGTCAGTGTTCGCCCGTATCAACCGCCCGGTTTGTGGGAAGAGAAGATGTTTGCCGGCAACAGTTATCAGCTGGGACAGGGTGAAGACTTGTATCGTCGCAGCCTGTACACCCTGTGGAAGCGGACCGTGCCCAATCCCACGCTCCAAACCTTTGATGCGCCGGACCGGGCCTTGTGCACGGTGCAGCGTCCGTCCACCTGCACGCCGCTTCAGGCCTTCGTGACCATGAACGATGTGACCTTTCTGGAGGCGGCCCGGTTCTTCGCCCAGCGGATCTTGCGGGAGTCACCGGGTCGTGCCTCTTCTGATCGCATTGATTTTGCCATGAAGTCCCTCTTGGCCCGACCGGCCTCCGATCGGGAGCAGGCCGCATTGAAGCGTTTGTTGGACGATTTGCTGGAGGCCTACACCAAAGACACTCTAGCCGCCGAAGCCATCACGCGCGTCGGGCAGGGGCCCAAGATCCAGGCTTTCCCAGTCGCCGACCTGGCCGCTTGGACGGGCGTCGCCAGCGCTCTTCTCAATCTCGACGAATCGGTCACCCGCGAATGAACATGAAGACTGAAGACCCCATCGCCCTGCATCTGACGCGGCGCCATTTCTTTTCTCAGGGAGCCCGGGGCATTGGAGCCGCCGCCTTGGCCTCGCTGCTCGGATCGTCTCACAGCGCATCCGCTGAAGTTCCGGGACTTCCCAAGGATACCCGCGTGCTGCACCGATCCCCTCGGGCCAAGCGGGTGATCTACCTCTTCCAATCGGGCGCGCCGTCGCATTTGGATCTCTTTGATCCCAAGCCCGAGTTGGTAAAAATGAACGGCAAGCCGATGCCGGAAAGCCTGACGCGAGGCCAACGCATCGCGCAGCTCATGGGTCAACCGCTCAACTGCGTGGGCAGCCGTTTCCGCTTTGATCGGCACGGGCGATCCGGCATGGAAATCTCCGAGTTGCTCCCGCACATCGGTTCCATTGCCGACGATATCGCGATGGTGCGTTCGATGCACACCGAGGCCATTAATCATGATCCGGGTGTCACCCTCATGCAAACCGGCCATCAGCAGGCGGGGCGGCCGGCCATGGGTTCCTGGATCTCCTATGGTTTAGGCAGTGAGAATGAGCAGTTGCCGGCCTTTGTCGTTTTGGCTTCGGGGCAGGGGCAAGATCAACCGTTGCTCACCCGGTATTGGGGCAGTGGTTTCTTGCCCACCAACCATCAAGGCGTGGAGTTTCGTTCCGGGGCCGAACCCATCTTGTTCGTGAACAATCCGCAGGGAATTTCTCCGGAGATCCGCCGCCGGTTGATCGACAGCACTCGAGAGATCAATCGAGAGCACTTGCAAGCGGTGGGAGACCCCGAGATCGCCACGCGTATCGCCTCGTTCGAAATGGCCTACCGCATGCAGTCCAGCGTGCCGGAGCTCATGGACATCTCGAAAGAGAATCGGGCTACGCTCGATATGTATGGGGCTGAACCAGGCAAGTCTTCGTACGCCAACAACTGCCTCTTGGCCCGACGACTGGCTGAGCGCGGCGTCCGATTCATCCAGCTGTACCATCGGGGTTGGGACCATCACAACAATCTGCCGGCCGACATCGCCAAGACAGCCAAGGCGGTGGATCAAGCCTCGGCAGCCTTGGTGCAGGACCTCCGCCAGCGCGGCCTGCTCGACGACACCCTGGTGATTTGGGGTGGCGAATTCGGCCGCACACCCATGAACCAAGGCGATAGCTCCAATGGCAACTATGGCCGCGACCACCACATGAAGGCTTTTTCGTTGTGGATGGCGGGTGGCGGGGTCCGGGGCGGTACGACCTATGGGTCCACCGACGACTTCGGCTACAACACCGCAGAAAACCCCGTCCACGCCAACGATTTTCAAGCCACAGTCATGCACTTGCTAGGCATCGAGCACACCCGCTTCACCCATCGATTCCAAGGTCGAGACTACCGCCTGACCGATGTCGGAGGCGAAGTGGTCCGAGGCATCCTAGCCTGAGCAGGTTTGAGCCCCTATGGCCCATGAACTTCCGAACATCAGAAAACAGACTGGCTTGCCATGTGGCTACACTGTGACCACATTCCAAGCATGAGCAAAACCGCGACTATCCGCACCCGGATTGAGCCTGTCCTCAAAAACGAGGTAGAAGCCATATTAGCCCAACTGGGACTGACGGCATCGGAGGCGGTTCATCTTCTCTACCGACAAATCCAACTGCAGCGAGGTTTGCCCTTCGAGGTACGCTTGCCGAACAAGCTCACCGCAACCGTCCTCAATGCCAGTAAAGCGGGCCGAAACGTGAAACGGTTTGGTACCAAGAAAGAACTTTTTTCCGACCTGGGAGTTTAAGAACCAAGATCTGCGCTTTTCTTGAGAACCTTCAGTCGCACCAGTCAGTTCAAGAAGGACGTCAAACGCTCGGAGAAGCGGGGCAAAGACTGGGCCAGAACGAAGCAGTTAGATCGGTCGTGCTGGCTGCATCTTCTTCCGCAAAAGCTTCGTTGTTCGCTCGTTACGGGCCTTCAATCGGCCCGCGCCTCGCTCTCGCCTCGTCTTGCGAAAGAATCTGCCACGCCATCATTTTCCTCCCAACAGCATCGTGCTGGCTGGGCCAAGCTGAAGGCTGTCCTGGAACTACTGATCGACGGAGGTCAATTGCCGGAGCTGTTCAAGGATCACCCGCTCCGGGGTGATTTTGCTGGTAGCCGTGATTGCCATATCGAACCCGACTGGTTGCTCATCTATACGCTCACGGAAAATGACTCCCACGTTCGTTTCGAACGCACCGGCACTCACAGCGACTTGTTTCGGTGATTTGCTCCGCCGGCTTCGCGTTCTGCGATGATGACTTTCGTGACATCGGTCGTTGCTGTTGCCTCAGGCCCGTTGGAGAACAAAGGACTTAGAATCGACACCTCAGACTCCAGTTGATCAAACAATATGACAAACCGGCGACAATTTCTCCACGGCCTGGGCCTGGCATCGTTGACGGCAACTTCTCTGGGAACCTTGCCTGGGTGCATCACTGGAGCGGTCGGCGGATCGGCCCCGTTGTCGGAACTTTCCGTGGCCGAGATCCAGCGACGCATGGCCGCGGGTTCGCTCACCGCGGAGCGACTCACGAACCACTTTCTTCAGCGAATTCACCGACTCGACCGCAATGGACCCCGTCTCAACTCAGTCATTGAGTTAAATCCGGAGGCCGTGGCCATCGCCCGAGCGCTCGATGACGAACGGCATGCGAAGGGAGCGCGTGGCCCGCTCCACGGCGTGCCGGTGCTCATCAAGGACAACATCGACACCGGCGACCGCATGCAGACGACCGCCGGTTCGTTGGCCTTGGCGGGCTTCACGGCCCCCAAGGATGCGTTCATTGTCACCCGGCTCCGCGCGGCCGGCGCTGTGGTTCTGGGCAAGACCAACCTCAGCGAGTGGGCCAATTTCCGTGGCGATCGTTCCATTTCCGGCTGGAGCGGACGTGGAGGTCTCACCCGCAATCCGCACATGCTCGACCGCAGCGCCTCGGGCTCGAGCTCCGGTTCTGGCGCAGCCGTAGCGGCTGACTTGTGCACTGTTGCCATTGGCTCCGAGACCGATGGATCCATCGTCTCGCCCGCGTCGTCGTGCGGCATTGTCGGTTTGAAGCCCACCGTGGGGCTTCTCAGCCGATCGGGCATCATCCCCATTTCCTCGACGCAAGACACCGCCGGACCCATGGCCCGCACCGTGGCCGATGCGGCGGCGTTGTTGAGCGCATTGACCGGCATCGATCCGTCCGATACCGCTTCGGCTCACTCAAACGGCGCATTGGCCGGGCAAGACTTCACCCGCTTCCTCGATCCCGGCGCGTTGAAGGGCGCACGCATCGGCGTTGCCCGGAACTTTTTCGGATGGCATGGACGCATCGATCAAGTGATGGAATCGGCTCTCAAGATGATGCGCGAACACGGGGCCGAATTGATCGACATCAGCAGCCTCCCTGGTCACTCAGCATTCGGAGACGCCGAGTTCCAGGTGTTGCTGTACGAGTTCAAGGCGGGCCTGAACGCGTATTTCGCATCACGGGGTGATGCAGCGCCGGTGAAGTCGTTGGCAGAGCTGATTACCTTCAATGAGCGCAATGCGGACCGGGAGCTGAAGTTCTTCGGGCAGGAGACCTTAATCAAAGCGCAAGCCAAGGGGCCGCTGACCGAATCGCGCTATCTGGAAGCGCTCGCCCAATGCCGCAAGGTGGGCCGCCAAGACGGCATCGACGGCGTGATGGGTCAGCACCGACTCGACGCCCTCGTGGCACCGACCACCGGCCCGGCCCATGCTATCGAGTTGCTGGTGGGTGACGGCGGCCTTGGCAGTAGTTCATCCATCGCGGCCGTCGCCGGTTACCCGTCGATTACCCTGCCAGCCGGCATGATCTTCGGATTACCGGTCGGCCTCTCGTTTTTCGGCCGCGCCTGGAGCGAAGGAAAACTCATTGGCCTCGCCCACGCCTTCGAGACCGCCGCCTCGGCCCGCCGCACCCCGCGATTCCTGCCGTCCTTTGACGAGCGGAGCAACGGGTAACGTTCGGGCCTAGGCCTTTGAGCTTGTCTTGGAGCGGGGAGCCGCTTTGGGCCGTTTAGTTATTGGCCTGTTTGGCTTTAATCGTGCGGGCGGGTTTCGGATTAGGTGCGTCTGGCGCGGGTCGGGTTGCCGAGCGTTTTGCCGTCGGATTCTTGCCCTTCGCGCGGGTCGGTGTGTTGGGTCTTCGCGTGTTCGGACGCGGCGGTTGAGTTGGAGCCTTGCCGGCGGTGGCGGCACTGGCCTTTGCCTTGGGCTTCCGGGTCGACGTTGCAACGGGTGCAGCCACTGCGGCCTGCGATGGATCGGACTTCGGTTCACTGCCGCCCCCATCGTCCAAGTCCACGCCAAAGAGGGCGCTCAGGTCTTCTCCGGCCAGTGCCGAATCGGCCGCGGTCTGGGCCTCGCCCGTGAGTGGACCGGCGGCGGCGCTGGCGGTGGCTGCAGCGATGAGTTCGGCCACCTCGACCCCACGGAGCACAAACAGCAGTTCGGGCTGATGGTCCAAGCGAGAGCCCACGCCATAAAGCACCGCGGCGAGGTGTTTACACAATCCAGCCCAGTCAGGGCAGGAGCAGGTCATCTTGATTTCCGAGGGCGTGGGAAAGAGCCCAGTCTCCAGGCGGGTCACATCGGCCAAAATCTCCTTCGATAGTTTGCCCTGGAGCAGGTCAATGAGGTTGGTGACGTGTCCAGCGCTGCGCTGCTTGAAGGCCTGCCACCGCTCCGCCTCCATGGGTTGAAAGCGGATGTCGATTTTGTAGAGCACGCTGCCCTGGACCAGAGCTGTGACCTGCCCGGGCGTGACGAACAAATCAACGATCGACCCATTGCGAGCGTAGGTGCGCCCCCGGGGCAGGCGGTTCGCGAAGTCGCTGAAGGCCTCGAGATGGTTGCACCAGGCACATCCCCAAAAGCTCTTGGCGATGGCGCGGCCTTCGATGACGACTGGAGCCGCGGCCCGCCCGGATTTTTTGGAGAGCTTGGCAGCGGCTTCCCGCCCAAGAATCAGGCGTTCGTCGACCGACACGTAGGGGCTGCTGAAGTCTCGCATAGGGTTCGGGGAGGGGGATGAAACGTCGCTTATTCGTGCCCGATCGAATTCAGGTTGAGCGAGACGAATTCGAGAATTTCCGAGTTGGACATTTCGGTGATGAGTGTTTCAGCCCCGTTGCTCGTTCCAAGCACGGAGTCGGCTAGATCTCGTTTGGATCGGAGAAGTTGGTCGATGCGCTCCTCGATCGTCCCGCGACAGGCGAACTTGTGGACCAGCACATTGCGCTTCTGCCCGATGCGGAACGCGCGGTCGGTGGCCTGATTCTCGACGGCCGGGTTCCACCATCGATCGAAATGGAGGACATGGCTCGCCGCTGTGAGGTTGAGGCCCGTGCCACCCGCCTTGAGCGAAAGCACGAAGAAGGGCGGACCGTCCTCGCGCTGAAATTCGGACACCAAACGTTGGCGTTGGGCCACAGGAGTCGATCCATCGAGGATGAGACCCGGTCGACCGAAGACGCTTCGAAGGTGCTCTGCCAGCGGCACGGTCATCTCGCGAAATTGGGTGAACACCAGCACCCGCTCCTGACGGGATGCAATTTCTTCGGCCAGTTCGGTCAATCGCAAGAACTTGCCGCTGTCCGACGGATGGAACGCCCCATTCCCCAACCAATGAGCCGGGTGGTTGCAAATTTGTTTGAGGCGCATCATGAAGGCCAGCACCAGCCCACGCCGCTGGATGGGGCTTTCGGCAGGTTCCTTGAGGCGCTCGGCCAGTTCTTCAACGGCGCGCTCGTAGAGGGCGGCCTGCGGTTTTGCCAGCGGGCACCAGGCGGTGAGTTCGGTCTTATCGGGCAGGTCCGGCAAGATGCGGCGATCGGTCTTGAGTCGGCGCAGCAGGTAGGGAGTGACCAATTGGCGCAGAGGAGCGAAGTCCGGAGTCTCGGCCCCCTCCAGGCGCTTCACGTAGCGGCCAAACTCCGTGAGGTTTCCGAGGAGTCCGGGATTGAGGAAATCGAAGATCGACCACAATTCGCCGAGTCGGTTTTCGACGGGGGTGCCGGTGAGGGCGATGCGCGCCCGCGCTCGAAGCACCTTGATTGCCTGCGTCTGCTTCGATCCTGCGTTCTTGATGGCCTGTGCCTCGTCGAGGACGAGTAAGTTCCATATCTTAGTCGTCATCCACTCGAGGCGGGCTGCCTGGCCGTAGGTGGTGATGACCAGATCTTGTCCGTCGAGGAATTCCTCCGAGGTTTTCGCCTGGCGCCAGCTGGAAGGGCCAGGCTCAGAAGGATGAGCGAAGGCCACCCGGAGGCCGGGGGCGAAGCGTTGGATCTCGCCCTTCCAGTTGGCGATTAGGGAGGCGGGTGCGATGAGCAGCGAAGGACCATCCACCTGAACCCGTGACCGCGGGTCGTGACCGGCCTGGGCCGTGGCTCGCTGCAATCGGAGAAGCACCGCGATGACCTGGATTGTTTTTCCGAGTCCCATGTCGTCGGCCAGGCATGCGCCCATGCCCAGCCCTTGCAGCAGCCACAGCCAGTCGACTCCGGCTTCCTGATAAGGCCGTAGTCGGGCTTGCAACCCGGGGTTGCGTTCAGTCGGTGGCGTCTCATCGGAGCTGGGCGTACCGGGTTTCCGCAGCGTTTCGAGGGTTTGAGCGAGCCAGTCGCCGGCGACCACTTCACCCCAATCGGCATCTTGAGCGGAGGGCAGGGCAGTGGTGTCGCCGGCGATGCGGACCCCGGACACCAGGCGCATGGCCTCGAGAAAACTCACGCCACCCTGTCGCGACTGCCGCTGGGCAACCTTCCAGTGGTCTAGCACGCTTTGGAGTTTCTCTGGATCCACCTCGACCCATCGGCCACGGAGCGGAATTAACCCGCCAGAGCCTTTGAGCAAGGCGTCCCATTCCTCAGGGCTGATAGGCTCACCGTCGAGGGTTGGGACCACCGAGAAATCGAGCAACGCGCCCAAACCCAGCCCAGGCCCACGGCTGTTGCCCACTTGCACGGTCACCTTGGGCCGCGAGCTGTGGCGTTGCTTCCACCAATCGGGAATACGCACAACGATCCCGGACTGCTCGAATACGGGGATCTCCTGCAGGAAGGCGTGAGCCTGCACGGGTGTCCACGCCTGGGGTTGGAAGAGGGCTCGGCTCTCGAGCTGTTGCCGGGCCCAAGCCGACGATTCAGAGGCCTTGCGGACGGGTTCGAGCAGCGACTGGAGGGCACCGATGCTGCCGGCCCCGGCAAACTCCTGCAGAGCGCGGCCGAGGGGCAGGTGCACCGGTCGGTCGGACGAGGAGATCCGGTGCGTGAAGGTCGCCATGAACGCGAACGGAGTGGCTTCCGAGCGTTTGTTTTCGGCGAGATGGAAGGTCACCCGACCCAGCAACTGCATGGCGGGATTGATGCGGTGGAGCCACTCCCGGAGCCCTCCTGCCGCGGTGGCTTCGGACCGGGCCAGCGTCTCGAGCTGTCGCCACAAACCCGAAAGTAGTTCGGGCGATAGGTACTCGCCGCCGGCCATGGCGGGAGCTCGAAGTGTCTGCTCCACCAGCCACGAAGCGTTGGCCTCCACCGGAGGCATCGAGCCAGGATCAGAAACGGTCGGCGAATGCGCGAGTGCCGTCAGGCAGGCGTCCACGAAGCCCTGCCAGTACATCCATACGGCGTCCTGCTTCGAAGTGTCGCGCACGGCCGCGATGGCCAGCAACCCTTGCGCCGAGCCCTGAGCGAAGGCCGTGATCAGATCTTGATCGGCATCCCCGTCCGCGATCCCGGTCAGCCGGCCCTCGGGGTTGAGAGCGAGTTGCATAGCCCCAGCTTGGAAAGCGAGCCCTACTGATCGCGAGCCGAAATTCGAACGATTCGGCGACCGACCCTCCCGCCCACCCAGTGGACCCTTCGCAACCCGGATCGCCGCGCATCCAGAGCGGCCTTTCTCTGGCCTCCGCCTGCATCGCCTGCGCGAACCGTCTCGAATCCGCACGCTGAGTACTGCTCACGTCCCGGCAGGCCATGACTGCGATCCGGCTGGCCGATGGTTTAGCTCCTCGTCATCAGTCAGCGATCTCGCAGGCTCTAGTAATCGTACAGGCCTGGGTCTTTGGAGTAACTGCCGCCGCCGCCGCCGGGGCCGTCTTCGCCGCCCATGAGGTCGCCGAGCACGTCGCCCATGTCGGCTTCGATTTTTTCGGGGTCTTCGCCGGCTTCGAGGCGTTTGAGGGCCACTTCGAAATCCTTGGGCACAGATCCCGAGGGGAGGATGTCCTTCATCTTCCGTAACAAGTGAGCCATGTGCTTGGGGTTGTTTTCGTCGAGATGGTCCATGTCGCGTTCCATCTCCGACATGGCCCTCGCGATCCGCGGATCATCCATGTTGGGCATGCCCGCTTCTTCCATCCCCGGTTCGCCCGAGGGGTCAATGCCTTCGCCGCCGTCGCCGGTGGCTGCGGGTTCTGGTGCGCCGTTGAGAAAAGCAAACCGGCTGATTTCTTTGGTCAAACGTTTGCTGCCGCACTTGGGACACGCCGGTGTGTGCGACGGTGCGACGCGCTTGCTGAGAAAGCTGTAGACCTTGCGGCACTTGGGGCAGGCGAATTCGTAAATCGGCATGGTGGAGACATGGGGACGGTGTTGCGGATTCTCGGATTGAGCTCCCGACATCGACGCCGGTGGCCAATCTACGAGCCGGTCTGAGCTCCTTCAAGTTTGGCCCACCAATGGTGATAAAGCCGCTCCAGGGTCTCCTGCGGATCTTCCACCATGAGTGCTTCACGAATCTTCGTGGCGTACATACCGAAGGCCAGCGGAGAAACCATCGGGACTTCGCGCAGGCGGATGGGGCGCTGTTGGTCGCGCAAATCGGTGAGGAAGGCTTCGGCCCGCTCGCCGTCGAGGAAACCATGCAAGGCGTCCCGACGCGCTTCCCGCAGCAGCACGTGCTGGGGTTCGTGTTGTTCGAGCACGTTGAAAATTACCTCGGCACTCCACTGAACTTTCTTCACGGACTTTTCGGCGCCGAAATGGTTGCGGTACACCATGAGCCCGGTTTGGGCGGCGTTCCGGAAATGGTATTTGAGGAGATCGGATTTGTGCAGCGAGGCCAGGAGGTCTTCATGGAACCCTTCCGGGGACAACAGGGCGGGGAGATCGTCCGCGCTGAGGGGTTGGTCGGCCGACACGGTGAGCACGAAGCCGTAGTCGTCAGCTGTGGTCACGGTGTTGCCGCCGCGCAGTCGTCCCAGGCGCAGGCCGATCACCCGTCCCAGGGCCTCATTGGCCGCGCGCCCGACGAGCGCGTGGAAGAAGAGGTGGCGGCGAGTCGTTGTCGAAGCCGATCCCAGTGAAACCGGTCTTGGAGGAGTTTGGGTGGGACGAGCCGGGGAGCGTGCCTGAGCCTCCAGCCAAACGCTGGCCATGGCCAGTTGTCCAGGTTCTGTGGTGGAGGGCGAGGCCTCGCGTCGTCGTCGGGCCGGAGATTTGGGCGGGGGAGCTGCTGCCGGTTCTGTGATTTCGAGAAAGGTTTCTACCAGCAGAAATTGGTCGGTGGGAATTTCGCTGATCCCGTGTTGCGCCGCATGGACCCGATGGATTACGGCCGCGTTGGTGGGCCCGCAGTCGAGGCGTCGGGCGATCCAATCTTGAAGTGAACCGGCCGCTTGGCCTGCTTCGAAGCGTTCGCGCAATTCACGGCGGAAACTCCGGATTTCGCGGGCCACGCGGTTGGCCAACGGGAACTTGTTGGTGCCCCAGCGTGGAACCGTGGGGGTGCTACCATCGGCCCGGGTCACGGTGCACTCCATGGCTCCGGTCCGTTCCACGCGGAGGGCTCGGCCAGCCAGGGCGAAGACATCTCCGATGCGCAGGCGTCGGAAGAAGCCCTCTTCGATGGAGCCGATCCGCGTGTTGCGCAAGAGCACCTGCACCACGCCCTCGCTGGAAATGGTGCCAATATTTTGAAGGAAGTCCCGCCGGGCGGGTCCGGAGCGCACTTCGAAGGTATCGGCCTCGAGGTGGATTTTGCCGAAGAGATCGGTGTACTGCTGGCGGAGGGACTCGCCGCCGCCGGCTAGGAAATCGAGCACCGCATCGAAATCGGGTCGGCTGAGGTTTCGGTAGGGGTAGGCTTGTTTAACGTGTTGGTAGGCGTCGTCGCGCGACCACGTGGCAACGCAGGCCAAACCCATCAGGTGCTGGGCCAGCACGTCGAGCGGAGCTTCGGGGATGCGAATGCGGTCGAGGTGCCCCGCGCGAGCCAACAAGGCGGTGGCGCAGCATTCCACCAAGTCGCCGACGTTGGTGGCCATGAGCAATCCGCGGCTCACCTCATGAATGCTGTGCCCCGCGCGCCCCACCCGTTGCAAGGCTCGGGCGACTCCCTTCGGCGTGGCCAACAGTACGACCAGATCGATGCTCCCGATATCAATCCCCAGTTCGAGGGAGGTGGAACAAACCACGGCCCGCAGTTCGCCGCGCTTGAGCCGGTCTTCGACGTCGAGGCGCAGTTCGCGGTCGAGCGAGGCATGGTGGCATTCGATGCGGTCTGCAAGCTCAGGCACTTGCTCCTTGAGCCAGTAGGTGGCCGATTCGGCACCGCTGCGGGTGTTGGTGAACACCAAGGTCGTGCGGTTCGAAGTAACGAGTTTAGCCAACTCGCGGATGAGGCGCTGTCCGGTAAATCCTGCCTTGGGATACGGATCGCGTTGAAGCGGGCAATACACTCGCAAATCCATCCGTTTGGCCGTCGGGGCTTCGATGATCGAGACATCCCGACCGGTGCCTCCAAGGAAGGCGGCGGCGTCTTCGCGCGGGTGCACGGTGGCGGAAAGTCCGATGCGCTGAAGGAGGGGAGCCCGATGGCTGGGGTCAGACGTCCCGCTTGAAGCTCCAGAAGCAGACAGGGACGAGGCAATGACCTGTTCGAGTCGTTCCAGCGTGAGGGTCAGTTGGGCGCCCCGCTTGTTCTCTGCGAGCGCGTGCAATTCATCGATGATGATCCAGCGCACCGTGGCAAGCTTTGGTAGCCACTTCTCCTGGCTGAGCATCAGGCAGAGGCTCTCAGGCGTGGTGAGCAGCAGGTGGGGCGGGTGGTTGAACTGGCGCTGGCGTTCGGTGGTGCTCGTGTCGCCGGAGCGGAGGCCGATCCGGATCGGGCTGGTCTCGCCATAGATTTCCTGCAACGGCGCCTGGAGGTTCTTGGCTAGGTCATAGCCCAGCGCCCGAAGCGGTGAGACGTAAAGGCAGCGGAGCGATTCTCCGAGGCGACCCTCGGCGTGCTCTTGGGCCAACGCATCCAGGACCCCCAGGAATGCCGCGAGGGTCTTGCCCGTGCCCGTGGGCGACACGATGAGCAGGTGCCGCCCCTCCGCGATCACGGGCCAAGCCGCCGCCTGGATCGGAGTGGGCTGCCCGTGCCGGCGAGCGAACCAGTCGTGGATCACCGGAAGCACAGGGCTTGCGATGGCTGTGGCCTGAGCGACGGCTCCCGGTGCAGCACCTCCGAGGGCCTTTTCTGGATCAGGGGGCAGGGTGCTCAGTGGGTGTCAGGCTCAGGCGGTGTCAGGCTAAACGGGCTCTGGGCTCAGAGGTATTTCTGAAGTATCGGCCCCAGGGCCTTGCTGGTCGCCGCCGGCCAGAGCGATTTCTCGGTCATGATCGCATTGCGCAGGGCGTCATGGCAGGGCCAGTTCGGTTCGGTGGGCAGGGTGGGTATGACCCGTGACAAGATGGCCTTGGCCTGACCGGCGTTGCGGTGGAGGTTGGCGATGACCATATCCAAGGTCACGTGGGCCTCGTCGACCTTCCAGCAGTCGTAGTCGGTGACCATGGCCATCGTGGCGTAGGCGATCTCGGCCTCGCGGGCGCACTTGGCTTCACCCAGGTTGGTCATGCCGATCACCTCGTAGCCGTCACGGTGGTTGGCCAGCGATTCGGCGCGGGTGCTGAAGGCAGGTCCCTCCATGTTCACATAGGTGCCGCCATTGTGGACGCGGCCCTTCTCGGCCTTGGCTGCCTTGTGCAGCAACTGGCGCAATTCTTCGCAAATCGGATCAGCAAAGGCGATGTGGGCCACGATGCCACGGCCGAAGAAGGAATGCTCGGCCGGGCGCTTGGTGCGGTCGATGAACTGGTCCACGAGTACGATGTCGCACGGCTTGAGCTTGGCTTGCAGCGAGCCGACGGCGCTGACGCTAATGATCCACTGCACGCCGAGCTTCTTCATCGCCCAGAGGTTGGCCCGGTGGTTCAGCTCTCCCGGCAGGATCCGGTGGCCGCGTGCGTGGCGCGGCAAAAATACCACCTCACGGCCAGCCAGTTCGCCCGTGAGAAAGGCGTCGGAAGGATCGCCAAAGGGAGTCTTCACCTTCACCCATTTCTGCCGGGTAAAGCCTTCGATGGAGTAGAGTCCGCTGCCGCCGATGATGCCGATGCGATGGGGAGTCATAGAAAAATAGAGGGATTCAGGCCGGAAAGAGGTTCGATTCAGGGAGCTTTCGGTGCCGGAACATCGAATTGATGAGCGAGGAAGGCCAGTTGATCGGCGCGTTCTTCGATTTGTTTGGAGACGGGCTTGCCCGCGCCATGGCCCGCCTTGACGTCAATGCGGATGAGCACCGGATTCGGCCCGGTGTGAACCTCTTGGAGGCGCGCGGCGAACTTGAAGCTGTGGGCGGGCACGACGCGGTCGTCATGGTCGCCGGTGGTGACCATCGTGGGCGGGTAGGCGGTCTTCGGCTTGAGGTTGTGGTAGGGCGAGTAGGCGTACAGTGCCTTGAACTCGTTTTCGCTTTCGCTCGATCCGTAGTCGCTGGTCCAAGCCCAGCCGATGGTGAATTTATGGAAGCGGAGCATGTCCATGACTCCAACGGCCGGCAGGCACGCTCCGTACAACTCCGGACGCTGGGTCATGCAGGCCCCGACGAGCAGGCCGCCATTGGAGCCGCCTTGGATGGCCAACTGCTTCGGCGAGGTCCAGCCCTGTTGGATCAGCCACTCGGCCGAGGCGATGAAGTCGTTGAAGACGTTCTGCTTGCGGAGCTTCGTGCCGGCCTGGTGCCACTCTTCGCCATATTCGCCGCCGCCGCGCAAGTTGGGCACCGCGTAAATGCCGCCCATTTCGAGCCAGACCAGGTTGCCCACGCTAAAGGTCGGCGTGAGCGAAATATTGAATCCGCCGTAGCCGTACAAGAGCGTGGGTGTGTGACCGTTGGGCTTGAGACCCTTTTTGTGGGTGATGAACATGGGCACCTTCACGCCGTCCTTGCTGGTGACCCACACTTGTCGGGTCTCGAAGTCATCGGGTTGGAACGCCACCTTGGGCTGCTTCCAGAGAGTGCTTTGCCCGGTCTTGAAGTCGTAGCGGTAGATGCGTCCCGGCACGGTGAAGCTGGTGAAGCCGAAGAAGGTTTCGGTGTCTTCCCGTTTTCCGCCGAAGCCCGAGGCGCTGCCAATGCCGGGGAGTTCTAGCGCCTTTTCGAAGGCCCCGTTGAGCTGGTGGATGCGCACTTCGGACCGGGCGTCGCGCAAGGTGTCGCAGACAAAGCGTTCACCCAACACGCTGACTTGAGTGAGCGTGGCCTCCGATTGCGGGATGAGTTCTTTCCAGGCGGTGCGTTCGGGAGTGCGGGTGTCGATGGCGATGAGGCGACCGCGCGGGGCCTTCAGATCGGTGAGGAACCAGAACACCGGGCCGTCATTGCCCACGAAGTTGTAGCTGGCATCGAAGTCGTTCAGCAATTCGACGACCGGCGAGCCGGCCTTCTGCAAATCCTGATAGAAGAAACGGTTCCGTGTATCGGTGCCTTGGCTGACCGAGATCAGCAGGTAGTGGCCATCGTCGGACACGCTCGCGCCCAATCCCCACTTGGCTTGGTCCTTGCGCTCGTACACGAGACGGTCGGTCGATTGTGCCATCCCGACGGTGTGAAAATAGATTTTCTGAAACTCATTCACTGCGGTCAGCGCGGCTCCGGGTTTCGGGACGTCGTAGCGGGAATAATAAAAGCCCGAGCCATCCTTGGCCCACGAAATGCCCGAGAACTTCACCCATTCGAGGCGGTCGGGCAGTTCCTGGCCAGTGGCCACGTCGCGGATGCGAATTTCCTGCCAGTCGCTGCCGCTCTTTGAGAATTGATAGGCGACCTTGCTGCCGTCTTCGGACGGTTCCAACCGGCCGATGGCGACGGTGCCGTCGGTGCTGAGTTTGTTCGGGTCGAGCAAGACGGTGGGTTCGGCATCCAGACGGGGGGTGGTGTACCAAACACTCTGATTTTGCAGTCCGTCATTGCGGCTGAAGAAGTATCGGTTGCCTTGCTTGGAGGGCACCCCGAAGCGCTCGAAGTTGAAGATCTGCGCCATCCGTTTGCGAATACCCTCACGCTGCGGGATGCCCTGAAGGTAACCGAAAGTGACCTCGTTCTGGCGCTTCACCCAGTCTTGAGTCGCCGGAGCGTTGTCGTCCTCCAGCCAGCGGTAGGGATCTTCGACGCGGACCCCGTGGTAGGTGTCCACGATGTTGCTCTTCGACGTGGCAGGGTAATGGAGGGGAGCACTCATCAGGGTCAGGGTGGCGACAAGGGCCGTGGAAATCAGGGCGGCAGCAACGCGCAACGACATGGCTATTTGATGGTGCCAAAACCCCGAGACTGCAACTCCCGGATCACCATCCACGGGGACCGCATGGGTCGGGCCTTGGCGAAGGAAGTGGTTCTGGTTCCTCGCGGCTTGCACGCGGACGGTTCTGGGCCAAGGCTGAATTCATGATGCGCTGTTCCACTGCGCGAGCGACTCCGGGTCGGCGATCGCTGCGCGCCCAGACCGCCGGTCTCGTCCTGTTGCTCAGAGCCGGCTGGATGAGCGCATCCCTTGTTGTCATGGCTGATACTTCCAACTTCCAACCTCCGAAACCGCCGGTTGCTAAGACCTACGAACACCGTTCGATTTGGCATGGCGAATCAGTCAATGACCCCTGGTTCTGGCTCCGCGAAAAAACCAACCCGGAGGTGATTAGCTACCTGGAAGCGGAGAATGCTTACATGGAAGCCAGCACCGTAGAGGCCAAGGCCTTTGGTGAGTTGCTCTACAAGGAAATGCTGGGTCGCATCCAGCAAACCGACCTCACCGTTCCGCTTCGGCGCGGGGCCTATGACTACTACTCTCGGACCGAAGAGGGTCGTCAGTATGCCATTCATTGCCGTCGCAAGGCGTTGCCAGATGGGGCCTCGGATGCCAAGGCCACAGAGGAGGTTTTGCTTGATTTGAACCTCTTGGCTCAGGGCCATTCGTTCCTCGGACTCGGTGGCTTCGAGATCAGCGATTCGGGCACCGCGCTGCTGTACAGCACCGATGTCACGGGCTTCCGCCAGTACACCCTCTACCGCAAAGACCTCGCTACCGGGAAGACTTCCGCTCCCTTGGCCGAGCGGGTCACCAGCTTCGAATGGTCGGCCGACGGCGCGTTTGTGCTCTACACCACCGAGGATGCCGTGACCAAACGGAGCAACCAACTGTGGCGACTGTCCCTGGAAGGCGGTCGGCCGCAATTGGTGATGGAAGAGAAGGACGAATTGTTCGGCCTGGGCCTGGGGCGGACCAAGGATCATCAGTGGTTCGTCTGCTCCTCGCAAAGCACCGACACCTGGGACCAGCGAATCTTGCCCGCCTCCGATCCGAAGGGGGCCTTCCGTCCGGTCTTGCCCCGGGAGAAGGGGCACAAGTACGACCTCGAACATCGCGATGGCGTGCTCTTGTTGCGAACCAACAAGGACGCCAAGAACTTCCGTCTGGTGAGTGCCCCGGTTGCAGAACCCGGGCGGTGGACCGAGGTGATTGCGCATCGCGCCGACGTGCTGCTCAAGGGCCTGGAAGTGTTCCGCGATCACCTGGTGGTGGCCGAACAGAAGGAGGCGCTGACCCACCTGCGAATCCAGAATAAGAACTCAACCCATTGGGTCGAGGTCGCCTTTCGAGAACCGGTGTATTCGGCCCACCCGACCGGCACCCCGGAGCTGGGGGCCAAGGCTTTTCGGCTTACCTACCAATCGATGGCCACGCCTCAGGGCGTCTACGACTGCGACCTGGCCACCGGTCGTCTTACGTTGCTGAAACGCACCCCGGTTCTCGGGGGGTATGATCCCTCGGGCTATGTCACCGAGCGGCGCTGGGTCACGGCGCGCGACAACACCCGCGTGCCCTTGTCGATGGTCTACAAGAAGGGCGTGAAGCTCGATGGCTCCGCGCCGTGTTTCCTCTATGGCTACGGCTCTTATGGCCTCGGCATGGATGCCAGCTTCTCCATCGCCCGGCTGTCGCTGGTGGAACGTGGCATGGTGTTTGTCATCGCCCACATCCGCGGCGGCGATGAACTCGGTGAGGCCTGGCACGACGACGGCATGCTCATGCACAAGAAGAACACCTTCACCGACTTCGTGGACTGCGCCGAATGGTTGGTGAAGAACCGCATTTCAGCACCGAACCGTCTGGTGATCGAAGGCGGCAGTGCCGGGGGATTACTCATGGGTGCGGTGGTCAATTTGCGCCCCGACTTGTTCCGGGCGGTCCACTCGGCGGTGCCGTTCGTGGACGTGATAAACACCATGATGGACGCGAGCCTCCCCCTGACCGTGGGTGAGTACTTGGAATGGGGAAATCCCAACGAGAAGCCCGCCTTCGACTACATGCGTTCGTACAGTCCGTATGACAACCTGAAGCCGGGAGCGTATCCGGCGATGTTGGTGACCACCGGCCTCAACGACAGCCAGGTGATGTACTGGGAGCCGGCGAAGTACGTGGCCAAACTCCGCACCCTTAAGACGGATGCCTGGCCGCTGCTGTTGAAGTGCAACATGGGCGCCGGACACGGCGGGGCCAGCGGACGCTACGACCGGCTGAAGGAGGTTTCCTTCGAGTACGCGTGGTTAATGACCCAAGTCGGCATTACCCGGTAGAGGTGTTGCGTTGTCGGACGCGCGGTTCAACGTCGCCCGATGGAATTGTGGGTCGTGTCGGCAAGCTAGCCCGTGCTGGATCAGCATCACGCCAGCACTTCCTGAATCACGCGGCCGTGGACATCGGTGAGGCGGTAGTCGCGGCCGCCGAAGCGGTGGGTCAATCGCTCGTGATCGATTCCCAGCAGGTGCAGCAGGGTGGCATGCAAGTCGTGGATTTCGACGGGGTTCTCGGCCGCCTTGTAGCCGTACTCGTCGGTCGATCCATAGGCCATGCCTCCCCGAACGCCGCCACCGGCCATCCAAAGACTGAATCCGTGGGGATTGTGGTCTCGGCCATCCCGACCTTGAGCGAAGGGGGTGCGACCGAACTCGCCGGACCAGAGGACCACGGTTTCATCCAGCAGGCCGCGCGCCTTCAGGTCGGTCAGTAAACCGGCGATGGGCTGGTCGATGGCACGGGCGTTAATCGAGTGGTTGTTGCGCAAATCTCCATGGGCATCCCAACGGGAGTTGCCGTGGGCCCGGGTGCATGTGAGTTCAACAAAGCGGACGCCGCGCTCAATGAGTCGCCGGGCCACCAGGCATTGCCTGCCATAAGAGCGGGTGTGTTCGGAGGTGGAGTCTAAGCCATAGAGGCGTCGGGTGGCTTCCGATTCACCCGTAATCGAGGTCGCCTCGGGCACCGACATTTGCATCCGATAAGCCAGTTCGGCGTTGGCGATGGCCGCTTCGAGGGCGTCGTGGGAGCCCAGTCGCGTGAGCGCGGCTGCATCGAGCGCGCGCACTGAGGTGAGTTTGTCGCGTTGAAGGCCGGGCGCTGTCTCCAAGGGTTGGATGTTGGCCAGGGCGGGTAGGTCGTTGCGCAAGAGCGATGCCTGATGGCTGGCCGGAAGGAAGCCGGGTCCGAAACAGTCCACGCCGCCCGAGGGAATGAGCCCCCCGTCGAGGACCACGTACCCGGGGAGGTCTCGGTTTTCGGTTCCGAGGCCGTAAGTGGTCCAGGCCCCCATGCTCGGCCGTCCGGCCATCCCGCTGCCCGAGTGCAGGAAGTAGTTGGCGGCATTGTGTTCAGAGAACCGCGACACCATGGAGCGGATCACGCACAAGTCGTCGGCGCGGGAACCCACCTGGGGAAAGAGTTCGCTGACCGGTAGGCCGCTTTGGCCTCGGGGACGGAACGCCCAGGGACTGCCCAACGTTGCTCCGTTGTCCTCGAACTGGGTGGGTTCCATGCGCAGACCGAAGGGCTTTCCGTCTTCGCGGGTGAGGCGCGGTTTCGGGTCAAAGGTATCCACCTGCGAGACGCCTCCATCCATGTAGAGGAAGATGACATTCCTAGCCTTGGGCCGGTGGTGGGGCTTGCCGCGTTGGCCCGAGGTCCCCGGGTTGGCCGAAGCAGCCGCGTGGGCGGTTCCACCCAGCAGCGCATTCATGGCCAGTGCGCCAAAACCCAAGGCGCTGTCCATGAGCAGTCGTCGTCGGCTCAAGGTGGGGATGGCAGACGGTCGATGGGAACGGAAGTCAGGGGACATGGGTGAACTCCTGGGTCATGAACAGGGCGTGGCAAACTTCGGTCCAGAGGCGGATCTCCCGATCTGGCTTTGCGGGCGACGAATCTAGCTCCCGGGTTCCCATGGCCAGCAGGTCTTGCAGCGTCTGAATTTCTGCCGGTGTGGGAGTTCGTCCGAAGGCCTGTAAGTACAGGCTGAGGATGCGGTCGGTCGTGGCAGTTCCGCCTTCCGCCACCAAACGTCTAGCCCAAGCCGAGGACTGGTTTCGGACGAAGGGGTCATTCATTAAGGTCAACGCCTGTGCGGGCACATTGGACTGGTTTCGCCGACCCACGGTTGTGTCGGGGATGGGCACGTCGAAGGTCACCATCAGGGGCGAGAGGAAGTTGCGGCGCGTCTCCTGATAGACCGAGCGCCGTCGTTCTCCGTCTAGAGGGCCATTGGCATTGCGGACCCACATGCGGTCTCCCATGAAGGGGGTGATGTGAGTGAGGACCGGTGGGCCGAATTGGAGGTCATTCAAGGTGCCTGCGGTGGCCAGGAGCGCGTCGCGCAAAGCCTCTGCTTCCAGACGACGCAGGTTTTGTCGGTGCAGTAGTCGGTTGGAGGGATCCCGGCTCTCCGCCACCGGATCCCGCGGTTCGCTCGATTGGGCGAAGGTTTCGGTCAGGCACAGCGTGCGAATCAACCGCTTGAGCGAACCGCCCTCGCTGCCGAAATCGAGGGCCAGACGGTCGAGCAGTTCCGGATGCGATGGGCGGGAACCGAGCGCTCCGAAGTTGTCCACGGTCTCGACCAGACCGCGCCCGAATAAATGCGCCCAAACACGGTTCACGATCACCCGATGCAGAAAGGGGTTGGAGGGCGAGGTGAGCGCCTTCGCCCATTCCAAGCGCCCGCTGCCCTGTGGAATCGCCATCGGTTCGGGACCAGAAATGGCTTCCAGGAAGCGACGCTGAACGAGGGCGCCGGGATTCTTGGGCTCGCCCCGAAGGAAGACGCGGGTGGGTTCGGCAGAACCATCGGTCATGGCCAGAGAACGCATCGGGTGGGGCAGTTGCTGGGCTGCGGCTCGGACGGGAGCAACGAGGGCAGAAAGCGCGTTTCCGGAGCTTCCCCAATCCAACAAGCCGCGGTGCCAGAGGGTCGATGCGAGGTGAAGATCGGGGAAATTCGGTGTTCCTTGAGCCCACGAATCGAGGCCTGCATGAATGGTTTTTTCGAGTGCCTGGGCCTTGGCGGACGAGGAGGTTTTGACCTCGGGATTCCCGAGTGTTTCGGGAGGCTGTGGAGGTTTCGGATCGTCGGAGGAAATCACCTGATCGAGCGCGACGAATCCGTCCCCATCGTCCAGGAACTCCAAGTAGGCCAGACGTCCTCGATGGCGATGAAGCCCTGAAGACAGAGACCGCCACACGAAGTCCGCGCCAGCATCCACGTCAATTTGGGTGGATTCGAAGAGCAGGGGGTTGAACTCGCGGAGCCCATAGCGGGCGATGATGAGCCGGATCTTTGAGCTGCGTCCGGCCACCCGCAGGTGGAGATGATTGTGGGTTAGAGTGAAGGTCGGAGAGCGGAGGGTTCCTTGAAGATTCGGGGCCCATCGGCCGCTGTGGGCAATATTTCCGGGCAAGAATTCCATTCCCAGCGAACCGACCCGCCAAGTGTCGACGGGGGGTTCCGCTGTCCGGAACGCCTGTCCACTGGCCTTCCAGGTGGCGGGATCGGGGCGGAGGGTCCACGGGGGAGGGTTGGTGGTGGCCGGGATAGACTCGGATCCGTTGGAGCGTGCGACCGTAGAGGCCGGTTTGTCTGCCGCATCCAGCCAAGGCCGCAGCGGATGGTTCGAGGCCGCCGGGGTTGCGGTCCGGACTTCTGCGACCCAGCGATCTAAGATGCCTGCATCGAGTCCGTGGCGTCGTGCGGAGGCCAGCACCTCCCCGGGCCATGCATTCGACGCGATGTTCGAGCGGAGGAGTTCCTGCGCCTGAATCAGGTAGGGGGCCACGCGAGGAGTGGCGTCTTTCAAGGCCCCTCGCAGGATGGTGCGAAGTTTTTTGGAGATGGATGGGTCGTCTTGGATTCTGGAATTGAGGCGGGGTTCCAGCGTTCCATCCGGATCGAGGCTAGCGATGTCCTGTCTTGAGGCGCGGAGGAATCCACTGAGGCTGTAGTAATCCTGGGTGGAGATGGCATCGAACTTGTGATCGTGGCAGCGCGCGCAGGCTACCGTGAGACCCAAGAAGGTCTTGGAAAAGACATCGACCTGATTGTCGATGCGATCTGCCTCATCTTGCAGTGGATCGACCGGAGCGTGAGTCGCCTGGTGCAAGTACCAGAACCCGGTCGCGAGCACTGATTCATTGAAACCCATTCCGGGATGGCGTCGCGGGTTCGGGAGGAGGTCGCCGGCCATGTGTTCTTGGACGAACACGTCGTAGGGCACGTCGGCATTGAAGGCGCGGATGAGGTAGTCGCGGTAGCGCCAGGCATACGGGATGGTGTAGTCCTGCTCGTGACCATAGGAGTCGGCGAAGCGCACTAGATCCATCCAGTGGCGTGCCCACCGCTCGCCGAACCGCGGGGAGGCCAGCAAGGCATCCACCACCCGGGCTCGGGCTTCGAGAGAGGGATTGGCAAGAAAGGCGACGACATTCGCCGGTTCCGGGGGGAGTCCGGTGAGGGTCCAATGCACCCGCCGCAACCAGACTTGAGGTTCGGCTGGAGCAGCCGGTTGCAATCCCTCAGCCTCTAGGCGAGCCAAGATGAATCGATCCACAGGGTGGACTGACCAGTTGGGGTGGTTGACCGGCGGAATGGCGGGGTGGACGGGGGCTTGAAAACTCCACCACTGCCGGCGGGCTTCAAAAACACGAGGCCATGCCGAAGAGTTATTGGTTGAGTTCGCCGAAGAGCCGGAAGCCACCGGGAAAACCGCTCCGGCATCGATCCAGCGTGCGACATCGCGGATCACCGTCTCCGGCAAGCGCGGGCGTTCCTTAGGCATTTGCAGGTCGGGCTCTAAGTGCTGAATGGCCCGGAGCAGGCGGCTTTCCTGGGCCTTGTTTGGAATCACGGCCGGGCCGGAGTCGCCACCACGGAGCAGGGCCTCGCGAGAATCGACCCTCAGTCCGCCCCGCTGGTGCTTAGGACCGTGGCATTCCTGACAATCGGTGATGAGGAAAGGGCGGATTCGTGATTCAAAAAACTCGATCGAGGCATCCCCCGATTGGGCCGTGAGAAGGGGGATTTGCCTCACCAGCAACCACAGAATGAACAACGCCCGCCACGGCCCCTTGAGGAGCAGGTTGGGTCCCAAACGGGATCTCAAGGGGTGGGGCATGGACCACTTTCTACCTGAGCCAGTGAATCCGCGTCAGCCACAAAACCGGGTAGTCGCGCAAATCGGCGGAGGAAGAATCGGATCTATTAAGAATGTGGATCGAAAGGGGGATGGATTTGCGTCGTTGGGTTTGTCATCTTTTTAAATCTCCCATGAGCTCTCCCTTACTTTCTCGGCGCCATTTTCTGGCTGGCTCGGCGGTTAGCGTCGCCGCGGTTTCGACCCGTGCTTCCAATGATCGTGCCACGGCTGCCTCGGCCCCCTCTCAACGGGTGGTGCTTGCGCTCATTGGAGCCGGTGGCCGCGGTTCCAATCATTCAGCCGGGATGTCCCGTTTGCCCGGGGTGGAGTTCAAGTATGTCTGCGATATTTGGAAGGATCGTGGCGACGGGATTATGAAGGACCTGACCGGTGTTCAAAAGCGGGCGCCCCAGCGAATCTCCGACATGCGGGTGGCCCTCGAGGACCGCGAGGTGGATGCCGTGGTCATTGCAACGCCCGAACACTGGCATGCCCTGGCCACCGTCATGGCCTGTCAGGCGGGCAAGGACGTGTATGTGGAGAAGAACCCCTGCAATGCGATTTGGGAGGGGCGTAAGATGATCGAGGCGGCACGCAAGTATGGCCGCATCGTGCAGGTGGGGTTCCAGAACCGGAGCGGCCCGTATGCGGCCTCGGCACGCGACTACATCGCCAGCGGCAAGTTGGGCCGCATTGTTCACGTCAAGGTGTACAACATGCTCGATGGCTCACGATGGGAACCGGTGCCCGATGGACCGGCGCCCGCAGGTCTCGATTGGGATGCCTGGCTCGGGCCGGCGCCCAAGGTGCCTTACAACGCGGGGCGTCACATGAACTGGCATCCTTGGTGGGACTACAAAGGCGGAACGCTAGCGGACGACGCCAGTCATCAAATCGACCTCACCCGAATGGTGCTGGGCGATCCGGGTCACCCTCGTTCCGTTCTTTGCACGGGTGGCAATTATGCCTTCCAGTCGAAGCGCGAGGTGCCCGAGTTCCAATGCATCACCTACGATTACGGGGACTTTTCAATGACCTGCGAAAGCGGCAATGCCACTCCCTACTTGCGCAAGTTCTCGAGCGAGGTGCGCTACGGTGACCAGTGGCCTCACTGGGCAACCTCGGCCACACGGGTCGAGATCTACGGCACCAAGGCGATGATGTACCTCGGTCGGCATGGGTGTGGTTGGCAAGTCGTCGTCGAGGGCGGGCGAGTGATTGACCAAGACAAGGGGTACTTTCCAGACAAGTGGCATCAGCCCAACTTCATCGACTGCATCCGCTCCCGGCAGGCTCCCAATGCTGAAATCGCCAAGGTTCATCCGAGCGCCTGTTTGGTCCACATGGCGAACATCTCCTACCGGGTCGGACAGAAGCAGTTGTACTTCGATCCGGTGCACGAACGCTTCACCAACAACTCTTCGGCCAATAGGTTGCTGAAGCCCGCCTACCGCAAAGGCTATCGGATACCGGATTCGGTTTAGGCAGCTCGTAGGGCCGTATTTCGGTGCCGGCCCCATCCTCCAGATCCGCAGCGGCCTGAGTGAGCCGTTGCTATTTTGGGACAATTTTTCGCCGGGTCACCGAATCCAAAGCACCCGATAAAAGCGCGCTGGATCGGCCAACGGGTCGGCTCCGGCGGGCAAGCCGGGTGATGGGGTCAGCAGCAAGGGGCGGCGACGGATCTCGTCGCGGAGTGCCGGTCCCTGTTCGAGCACCGTCCAGATGGGGTCGGCCAGGCGCTCCGTGGACTCGATGCGGTAGCTCTCGCCCAAGATGGCGGGCCACTGGAGCTCGGGTCCGTCCGGGGTCACCGTCACCGAGGCCCGGAACGGGTCCGTCCAACCCGGAGTGCCGTGGTCGGCGAGGCTCGGGAACCATCGTCGACCGTCGGCCAGGTAGGCATTCATTGCATCCCGAGTGGTGGGTGGGGTGGAGGGCTCGGCCAGTACCAACGAGCGACCGTCCCCATCGGCGCGCACCGGCCAGGGGGTCTGGGTGCCGTAGGTCACCGACCAGAGTTCCAAGCCGTCGGCTCCGAGCAGGGCGATGCGTTCGCCGGAGTTGTCCAGCGCCCCCACCCACGGTCCCACCGTGCGGACACCCGCCCGGGCGCCTGCCGAGCCGGGTGCCAGGTAGCGGGAGGCGAAGCCGATCGGGTCGCGCACCGCGACCAGGGATCCGCCGGGGGCCACCACGGTCGCGTTCGGGAACACCAAGCTGATACCGCCGGATAAGGTGCAACGAGAGAGGTCGAGCGGGTCGGCGGTCGTATTGCGCAACTCGATGAACTCGGACTCGCCGCCGGTCGAGGGGTTGTAGTGGATCTCGACGGGCAATAGGTCACCGGGTCCTGGTCGGCGCGGCGCGCGCATTCGGAACGTCGCGGCGTCCACTGCAGACCAAGCGCCGGACGTGGAACGGACGCGAGTGGTGACGGTCAGGTCCGACTCCACCGTCAGCGCGTCGGCAGCCCAGAGTTTGGCGGCCGTTGAGACGGCCCCGCCGGGCAGCCGCGGATCGCTGCCGTCGAGCGTGTAGAAAATGGTGCCCGACGGGGCGCTGAGCTGTGGGCGGAACCCCGACGCGACGGTGCCTCCCCGCACATCGAATTTCGGCGGATCGAAGCTGGGGTACAGGCCCCGGGCGCGCAGTTGGCCCAGCAGGGAGGCCGTGCGCCGCGGGAACAACTGCGTGCGGATCGTGGCGGCAGCTCCTTCCCAGGAGGCCGGTGTGCGCTGGTTCCACCGGGCCGACTCGGCCACAAGGCTGTCGGCGATCTCGCGAATGCGAAGATTGAGTCGGTTCTCCAGGGCCGCCGGGGTCATCGCGCCGTCGTTGAAGAAGTGGCGATAGATTCGATCGGCCAAGAGCGTGCGGAAGTCTGGATTCCCTTCGCGGACCAGCGCCCCGAAGAATCCGCCGGGCCCCTCGCGGTCGGTGCGGTTGAGGTTGAGCGCGCTGGTGCGCAAGAAGCCGTCGGCGTCGGCGATCCAGAACTTGAAGCCGGTGCCGGGCTCGAGCGGGCCGCAGCTCCGGAACTCCGACTCGCAGTCGCCGTAGGTCCAGAGGAGCATGAAGTCGATGAGGTGGGCCACGTCGAGCCGGGTGCGGACCCGCTGATAGCTGTTCCGGTCGGCGCGGGCCCGTTCCCAGGGGTCGAGGTTGGGCGGCTCCGGGGCACCGATGACAAAGTCGTCGGTCACGTTGTCGTTGCCCATGACCGCCCCGTAGTCGTTGCGAGATCCACCCAGGTAGTCGGCGAGGAAGCGCTCCGAGAGCAGTTCCCGGCAGTCGTACTGCCCCCAGTAGGCCCCGTTGACGTACATGTGCACGAAGCGGCCATGGGGATTGAGGCTGCCCATATCGAGCATGCTGTCCTCGACGAAGCGGCCGGCCATGTAGAAGCCGCGCTCGGACATGTCGTGAGAGCCGGATCGCAGGTCGAGCTGGTCGAAGGAGCGGACCGGAGTCGTCCCGTGGTCGAAACCGTCGAACAGTGGCGCTCGGATGGCGTCGTCGCCGTATCGGTTGCGGCATTTGACCCGGAAGCTGCGCTTGTCGAACGAGGTCCAGGCGTTGCCGAAGCGCGAGAGACCGCAGTTGACGTGCACCGACGGCCGACCGTCGGGCCAGAGGATCTCGAAGGACCCCGGCTTCTCTTGGTAATCGGGCTGCCCGGGCAGCGACAGTGCGATGGTGGGGATCGCTCGCAGGCCGGTTCGGAGTCGTGCGGCCAGCGCGGCATTCTGGGTGATCGTGCGGTTCATCGACGGCGAGGCGACGACACTCTCGATGAACACGAAGGTGCGCGTCTGCACCGGGGAGGGACGGGCGCCGGGGCGGATCGCACGGGCGCGGACGGACATCGTTCGCGCCACATCGAGGCCGTTGGAGTAGACGAGGCTCGGCTCGGTCCCGTTGGTCGAATAGAGGATGGTCGAACCGGGATCGGGGGCGGTGAGCAACAAGCGGAAGGGACTCTCGTGGAATCCCCGCTCGTGGCTCCAGTCGGGCTGGCGGACCCATCCCTGGTGGGCTGCAGCCACGTTCGGGCGGCCCGGAGTCGGATCGAGCATCCGCCAATTGCCGGCCAAATCGCGGCCGTAGGCAAGGTCATCGCTGAGCGCGGGATAGTCCACCCGCTGCAGCGTTTCGCCCGAGGCGGCCGGCGGGACGAGCAACAAGGCGCCGCCGGCCCGGGACAGCCTGAAGCCCACGTGCAGGTCGCCTGACGCGTCGAGGCCTCGGTCGCTGCCCGAGGCAAAAACAACCCGCGACTGGTGCGGTTCGAGCAGCCAACGGGGGAAGGTCCACTTGCGCGGTTTGGTCGGATCGTCGCTCAGGCTCCATCCTGCGAGGTCCACGGGCTGGTTGCCTGGATTGCGCAGTTCGATCCAGTCGGTGGCATCGCCCGAGGCGGTGGCCAGCGAGAAGCGGTTGGCCGCGACCAACTCGTCGAGGCGCACCGGCAGGGACGAGCCCGGGACCTCCACCGAGGCGGCGCGCACGAAGACCCCGGCGGTGTTGGAGGCCACGAGCAGGTACTCGGTGGATCGCGCGGGCATCAGCCGGACCAAACCCTTTCCGTCGGCCGAGGTGAGCGACCCCACCGAGCCCACGCCGGGATGCAACTCCAACCGGATCACATCCTCGACTTCCCAGGACAGCGTTGCCTCCGCCGAGCCGGTCGCGGCGGGATTCGCATCAAACTTGAGGATGCCGACCTCGTTGGTGGGTTGACCGAACACAGCCACCTCGCGGAAGCCGATGTACCACTCGATACCGCCGCCCGGGTCCGTCCGCCGTTTGTCCTCGAGCCCGACACGGACATACCTCGCGAAGACCGGCCCGCCGAAGTCGGTGTCGAAGGTGTCGGGGCGGCCGGAGATCCTCCGGGAAAAGACCGAGTCATGCTGTTCGTCGAAGAGCCGGACCGTGGCGTTGGTGAGACGTCCGCCGATGCCGGAAGCGGCGATGGTACGGATGCCATGAAGGGCGAAGGTACCCCCAAGATCGACCTCCCAGTAGCCGTCGACCGTCCGTTCCGTGGTTTTGGTCTCGGTGGAGGCCTTGTCGTCGTTGGCCCGGGCGGCCGGGGCAAGTCCATCGGTGAGGCGCAGCATTGTGCTGCGTTTGAAGGACGCCAGGTTGTTCGAGACCACGAGCCGGTCCAGAAGCGTACCGGCTACTGGGGGCGGCGGGCCGAACGGGATGTCTGACACCCCGGACACGCGCACTTCGGCCAGTGAGACCTGGCGGGTGCCGCGTCCATTGGTTCGATCGCCGGGGAGTCCGATCCAGACGGTGCGGGCCATGATCCCGGCCGGCAGGTCGATGGTCCAAGTGCCGCCCGGGCCGACGTCGGGCAGGTCTTGCTCGAAGACCACCTGGTCGTCCATGCGGAGGAGGCGCAGCACGTAGCCCCGGCCGAGGGCGTCGTCGGGTGCGGCCGGTTGGACGCCCTCGACGCGCTGCAAGCGGTGGATGCGCGACAGGTGTCCCCACCAGTGGCTGCCAGGCAGGTCGGCTGTCCGGCTGCTGCTGGTCTCCCGATTGTCGATGGCCAACGCCGCGGCGGTGTCGGCAGAGGCGTCGCTGGACTGGCCTACCGAGGCGAAGGCCAGTCGGGTGGCTGCGATCGCCGGTTCGACCGGGTTCGAGAAGCTTCGAGTATCGAGGCGGTTTGCGCCGGCCGAACGGTCGGTGATTCCGGGTTCTGTCGACCAAGCCAGCGCAACGGTGCCTGCCGGAGCAGAGGCGAAATCGAAGGCGTAGCGGTTGGCGCTCAATTCAGTCACGACCGTGGCCGGCACGCCGTTGAGTCGGAGGGCGGAGGCCGTGACGCCCTGGACCGGTTCGGTGAACAAGACCTCAAGTCGAGGCGCCGCCCCGACGGCGGACCCGAGCGGCGGTGTGACGGAGACGACCCTCGGGGCCAGCGTGTCGCGCACCCGCTCCTGCCAGACCGCATCGAGGATGAGTCCCCACACCAGATCGGAACTGGTGGAGCCCGACTGGTGCACCTCGACAGACAGCGTGTTGGTTCCCGGCTTCAGGCCGGTGGCCGCCCAGGGGAACGGTCCCTCCCAGGCGGCATTTCCGACACCCCGGCTGGCTTGGGTGGTCGGAAGCACCGTGCCTTCGTCCAGGCCAAGGCGCTGGACCTCGGAACCGTTGAGGAATACCAGCGCTCCGTCGTCGACCAACACGCTCGCGACCAGTTCGATGGAGTGGGCGTTGGTGATCGGGTTGACAACGGTGGTCCGGAAGAAGGCCGTCGTGGGCAGCTTTCCAGCGGTCGCCGGTAGCAGGGTCGTCTTGGGGCCTGGAAGCTCGGAATCCTCGACGTACAGCACGCCGCCGCCGTTGGTCCACCCGGTGCTGGCATCGCTCCATGCTGGCCACTGCGGGTGGGGCAGCACGCCATCCACCCGGTATTGCCACGGGTGGACGACCTCGACCAGACGATTGGTCCGATAGGCACCCGGAAGTCCAGGATCGATGGTCAACCGGGCGGCTGGGCTGGTGAGTTGGAGGGCACGGCCGATGACCTCAACGGTGATCGTCGCGTCGTGATCCGCGGCTGAAGTGACGAAGGTCCAATCGGGGCCGGATACTCCGTCGATTGGCTTGCCGTTGCGCAGCCAACGGTATTGGAGGGGCGGTTCGCCCTGGGCTTCGACACGGAAGCTCACCGGGTCGCCCAGGAAGATCGTTTGGGAGGCGGGCGGGCGGACGATCTCCAGAGCGATCGAGCGGCTGGCAAGACCGAAGCCGACAATGAGGGCGACCCCAATACGCAAGAGACGGATTAGTCGGCCTGGGGCGAGGTTTGTACGGTCCAAGGAATTGGGAAGCGAAGGGATGATTTACAGAAGCTCGTCGCCTTGGAGGACTGATCAACAAAAAACTGAGGCGGATCGCCAAACGCTTTCCACCTAGGCAATCACGGATTTGACCACGCTGCCCGCCACGTCGGTGAGGCGGTAGTAGCGCCCTTGGAACTTAAAGGTCTGGCGTTCGTGATCGACACCGAGGAGGTGCTGCATCGTGGCGTGCAAATCATGCACATGGACCGGATCCCGAACGATGTTGTAGCCGAACTCGTCGGTCTGGCCGTGGACATGACCACCTCGGACACCACCACCAGCCATCCAGAGGCTGAAGCAGCGGGGGTGATGGTCGCGCCCGTAGGAGTCTTTGCTAATCCGACCCTGACCGTAGGCGGTGCGACCGAACTCGCCGCCCCAGATGACGAGCGTGTCTTCGAGCAACCCGCGCTGCTTGAGATCCTGGATGAGCCCCGCCGACGCCTGGTCGGTCTGCTGGCATTGGTGCGTGATGCCGCCCGGAAGGCCGCCGTGGTTGTCCCAGCCCTGGTGGAAGAGTTGCACGAAGCGCACACCTTTCTCGACAAGTCGGCGGGCCTGGAGGCAGTTCGCGGCGAAAGAACCCGGTGTCTTCACGCTGTCGCCATACATCGCGAGGGTCGCTGGCGATTCTTGGGAAAGGTCGGCCACCTCCGGCACGCTGGTCTGCATCCGGTAGGCCATCTCAGCTTGCGCAAGGCGTGCGTCGATTTCGGGATCGAGTTCGGTGTTGCGCTGGTCGGCGTTGAGCTTGCCGAGCGCGTCGAGCATGCCACGGCGGGCGTGGGACGAGACGCCTTCCGGGTTCGTCAGGAAGAGCACCGGTTCTGTGCCGGCCTTGAACTTGACCCCCTGGTGTTCGGAAGGCAGGAAGCCCGAACCCCAGAGGCGCGAGTAGAGCGGTTGATCCTTGTTGGCGTCTTGCGAGACCAGAACGATGAAGGCCGGCAGGTTTTCGTTCATGCTGCCCAGACCATAGGAAGCCCAGGCACCCATCGAGGGCCGACCGGCCACTTGGTTGCCGGTGCAGAAGAACGTGATGCCGGGGTCGTGGTTGATCGCTTCCGTGTGCATCGAGCGGATGACACAGAGCTCATCAGCCAAACGGCCGGTATGGCTCATGATGTCGCTGTATTCGATGCCGCTCTGGCCGTACCTCTTGAAATCAACGAACGAGCCCGCCAGCGAGAGCGTGGCTTGGTACCCGCTCATGCCGGTCAGACGCTGTCCCTGGCGGACCGAGTCGGGCAGTGGTTGCAGGTGCCTCTCGCGGAGGAGCGGCTTCGGGTCGAGCGTCTCGAACTGCGAAGGCCCGCCCGCTTGGAACAGGTAGATGACGCGCTTGGCCTTGGCCGGGAAGTGCGTGCCCTGCGGCAGCGGCGCAGCGTGGGCCTCGCCGACGATCCCGCGCATCGCGAGGGCACCGAGACCCAAGGCCGAGGTTCCAAAGAAATGCCGACGCGTGGAGCGCATCAGATGGTCGTAGGAAGGAAGTTGGGCGAACATGGTCAGCGGGAGGTAACGGCGGAGTCGCTTGCCAGGATGGTGGAGCAGACGAGGGTGAGAGCGGCCAAGGCGGGATCGGACGAAATCTTTGGCTGCACCAAGTCTGACGCGGGCGTTGATGCGAGCTGCGTTCCATCGAGGTTCTGCATCGCGTAAAGCTCCGTCAGTGCCGCGAGCTCGGCAGGCCGCGGTGCGCGGGTGCAGACGTGTCGGAAGGCCTCGGTGATTTGGGCCGCGGGGTCACCGGAGGTCTTGCGGACGCGCAGGGCCAGTTGCTTGGCAGACTCGAAGAAGCCGGAGTTGTTCAGCAAAACCAGGGCTTGCAGCGGCGTATTGGTGTTGAGTCGCTTCGGTTGGCAGACCTCGCGCGATCCTGCGTCGAAGATGAGCATGTCGTCGGGTGGTGCCGTGCGCTTGCGGTAGGTATACACGCTGCGCCGTTTGGCGGACTCCTGAACGCTGGCGCCGCCGACCCTCTCGACAAGCTGGCCGGAGGCCAGCAGGGCCTGGTCGCGCACCATCTCGGCCGTGAGGCGGAGGATGGGTCCACGAGCGAGGTAGCGATTGGATGGGTCCTTCTCGCGACCTTCCGGCGTCGGCGTCGAGGCCTGTCGGAAGGTTGCGCTGAGGACCATGCGTCTTAGCATGGCCTTCGTGTTCCATTCGCTGCGGACGAAGTCCACGGCCAGTGTGTCCAGCAGTTCCGGGTGAGAGGGCAGGTCACCTTGCAAGCCCAGGTTCTCGCTGGAGGCGACGAGTCCCGCGCCAAAGACTTGAGCCCAGAGACGATTAATAACCACGCGCGAGGTCAGGGGATGCTTCGGGTCCGTCAGCCACTGGGCGAGGCCGAGACGGTTGTTCGGCAAGGAGTCGTTCCACGGGAAGATGCGAGACGGCACGCCGGGTTCACAGGGCTTGGAGAGCTCTGGCTTATTGTATTCGCCGCGGGTGAGCACGTAGGTCTTGGGAGCGATCGGCGAATGTTCCATCGCCGGGAAGGCAGGGGCCGTCTCCTGATGTGCGGCGAGGGCGCGACGGGCTTGCTGGACGCGTTCCCAGGCTTGGGCGAAGGCGGGGTCGGCACGGAGGCGAGCCTGTTCGGCCTTCACGGACGGAGGCATGGTAGCGGCATCCAGCCCGTGAAGGACCGCGACTTCGGCGGCCGTCAGTGCGGTGCGCCAGAGTTGGACCTCGTCGAGCGAGCCGTTGCGGAAGCCTGCGTCGCGGGAACGGGAGCCGATCTCCAGGGCATTGTCTCGCGGCTTGGCATGGAGCGTGTCGCGCACGACCACCGTCTTCACCTCGCGTCCGTCGAGGTACACGTGCAACCCAGCCGCTTTGGAGGAACCATCGTAGGTGACCGTCACTCGATGCCATTGGCTCACCGGAAGCTCCTCAACCGTCTCGATGGAGGCGGCGCTGTTGGGCCAAAGGTGGATCATACTCCAGCGGAGCTTCCCTTGGTTCACCAGCAGTTCGACGCCGGTCGCGTCGCCATCGCCCGTGTAGAAACCGGTCGAGTGAAGGATCGTCGCACGGACGTTCTTTTCACCGAGGCGGAGGAAGCTCGAGAACGTGAATGCATCAAAGCGCCCTAGTTGCTTGAAGTCCGGTAGGACGAAGCCCGCATCGCCGTTGAACTTCACCGCCTGGCCCTGGACGCCGGGGACGAGTTGGAGGTCTTCCAGCGATTCGCGACGCTCGAACTTGGCAGGCTTGGTGTTGGTGAGCGCGGCGTCGACGCCCGTCTTCGTGAAGGCTTCGAGCGGGAAGTGCGCCGCGGGCGCGGGCACGGCTACGGCGGCGACCAGCGACGGAGATGCAGGCGGTACTGCAGCCAAGGCGTGCTCTGCGGCCGTGACGGCTGCGCTCAGATCGGTTTCCTTGCGACGATCTTCGTCGGACTTGAACAGGCGCACGAACGGGGGTGGCACTTCGCCATGCATGGACAGCAGCCCGTTCTCGTTCAGGTCGCCGAACATGGCCGCCATCGAGAAGTAGTCCTTCTGCGAGATCGGGTCGTATTTATGGTCGTGGCAGCGCGAGCACTCCAGGGTCAGCCCCATGAATCCGTAGCCGGCGGTCATCACGCGGTCGTTGATGCCGTCCTGCCGGAATTCTTCCGCGATGGATCCCCCTTCGAAGGTCATCCGGTGGATCCGGTTGTAGGCCGTGGCCACGCGTTGGTCTTGGGTCGGATGAGGCAGCAGATCGCCAGCGATTTGTTCGGTCAGGAACTGATCGTAGGGCTTGTTGTCATTCAACGCCTTCAGCACCCAATCGCGCCAGGGCCAGGCAAACATAGCCATGTCGCCCGTGTAGCCCCAGGTGTCGGCATAGCGCGAAAGGTCGAGCCAAGCCACTGCCAGATGTTCGCCGAAGCGCGGCGAGGCCAGCAGGGTGTCGATCCTCTGCTCATAGGCGTTAGCGGAGGTGTCTGCCACGAAGGCGTCGGTCTCGGCGGTCGTCGGTGGCAAGCCAGTCAGTGCGTACGAAGCGCGGCGGAGGAGCGTGGCGCGGTCGGCAGGCGGGGAAGGGCTTAGGCCTTTCTGGGAAGCGGCGTGCGCGATGAACGCGTCGAGCGGATCCTTGGGCCAAGATGAGTCGGACACGTTCGGCACCGAGTGGGCCTGCGGGCTGACGAACGCCCAGTGAGGGTCGTACTTTGCTCCCTGCTTCACCCATCGGATCAGGATTTCCTTCTCCGCCTGAGACAGGGGCCGGTGCAGCTCCGGCGGTGGCATCACGTCCTCCTCCTCCTCGCTGAGGATTCGTTGCACCAGCGCGCTCTTTTCTACGTCGCCCGGTACGACCGCGGTGTTGCCACTTTTCAGTTTTGTTGTCGCGCCGGCGTATTCGTCGAGGCGCAGGCCGGCCTTGCGGCCCTTGGCGGCGTCGGGACCGTGGCAAGCGAAGCAACGGTCGGAGAGGATGGGGCGCACCTCGCGATTGAAGTCCACCGGGGTGTCCGCGGCCAACGACACAACGACGCCCAGCAGGCAGAGCAACGGGATGGCGCGGGTGCTTCGCATAAATATGTGATCACTCAACGCTACGTTGAGGTCCCTGTCGAATCGTGATTCGAATCTGAGGTCTCGACGTGCTGTCTTCCGGACGTTTCCAATCGATGACCGAGGCCCGGATTGATAGGTTCAATGACAGTCTTCAGATTAATTTTGCGCGGATTGATCAAGTCCCAGTTTGCCAGATTTTACTGATTCAGCTCACCTTCAAACCCATACCATGTATCGAATTTTAGGCAGCGACGGAAATGAGTACGGTCCGGTATCAGCCGAACAGTTGCGGCAGTGGATCGCCGAAAAGCGCGTCAAGGCGAGACCCGCGTTCAGGGTGACGACGGTGTCTGGCGCTTCCTGCGCGAGATGCCTGAATTGGTAGTCTTGCTTCAACCGCCGGTCCTGCTTTCGCCGACGCCGGTCTCTTCAGCGGAAGCCCTTTCTATTCCGTCTGATTTCGACGGGGATTACGACTTGGATGTCGTCGCCTGCCTGACGTCCGCTTGGAGGCTGTTCCAACAGCAGTTCTCAACCCTCTTTGGGCCCACGGTGATGTACGTGCTCATCCTCTTCGGTCTGGGAATTTTAGGAGCTCTGCCTTACATCGGAGTGCTTTTCAGCCTGTGTAGTTTTGTCATTGGAGCGCCGCTCATGGCCGGTCTCTATGTCCTTTATCTGAGGGTGATCCGTGGAGAGACGCCCCCTTTAGGATCCCTGTTCGATGGGTTCCGGAGAATGTTTGGTAATTTGTTCCTGGGACAGTGGGTGCAGGCAATTTTGACGTTTTTGCCCCTGTTGGCGGGATTCATCGTCCTGTTCTTCAGTGTGGGACTGACCGTTATCATGGGCTTCGCAAAGGGCTCGGCCAGTTGGCCGGCTTTTGCAGCGTTGGTACCGGGGTTGGGGCTGATTCTCCTCGGCCTTCCGGTCACCGTTTTCCTGACGGTCAATTGGATGTTCTCGTTGCCAATGATCCTGGATCAACGCGTGGACTTCTGGACAGCCATGAAGCGGAGTTGGCGGCAGGTGAGTCGGCACTGGTGGTCGTGCCTGGCTCTGTCGGTGGTGATATCGATTTTAAACTTATTCGGAATGTTGTGTTGTCTGGTGGGATTGCTGGTGACGATGCCCATCTCAATCTTGGCGACGATGTATGCCTATGAGACGGTCATTCATGGCCGAAAAGCCTCGTAGTCGATCGATGGGTTGGACGGCGTTGGCGATCAACCTGGGAGCCACGCCCGGGTTGGGGTCTTACTTGGCGGGTCACCGAGGGGTGGGCCTTTTGCAGATGGGTTTGTCCGTTTCAGGCTTTATCGCTATCCTGTTTTGGTTTTGGGAGTTGGTCCTAGGGGCATGGGAAGGCCTACAGGCCGGCGACTCGGTCTCCTGGCCCCCCTCGCAAGGGTTGATCGTGGGCGGAGCCTTGTTCGGGGCGGCCTGGCTCTGGTCGCTGGTGACCTCATTACAAATTTTTCGGGATCTCCGAAAAACCACGCCGCCGATCTTGCGGGATCCGTGAGCAGTGGTTTGAGGAGTGGCTTGCGAGGGCGGCCGTTTGACGGTTGTATGAACGGCAGTCCCCTCTGCTTCCATGAACACCTTTACCCGACCGTGGTTCGCCCTCCTCTTGTGCCTGGGATTCCTGCCGCGGATTTCCGCGGTGCCCGTTCGCTGGAGCCTCCAAACCCGCGACCCCCAAACGGGCAAAATCGTCATCACCCACGAGCAGGTGGATTCGTCGCGCATCGGCGTGGTTGCGGTGGATATCTGGAACTACCACTGGTGCAAGACGGCCACCATGCGGGTGGATGCCTTCGTACCCCGCATTAATAAGGCTCTGGCTGCTGCCCGCGATATGGGAATGCCTGTCTTCCTTTGCCCGAGCGATGTGGTGGACAATTACGTCGGATATCCGCAGCGGGAGGCGGTGTTCAACCTGCCGAAAATAACGGTACCGGCCGCCGTGAATGTCACCTGCCCGCCGGTGCCCGATGCCGGAGGTTGTGCCTGCGGGGCCGAACGCTGCGGCGGCAATTATGGTTGGGATGGGATGCACCCGGACCTAGTCATTGGCCGCGACGATTGGATGCCGGACACGCAGGCCGAGGTGTACGCGCTATGCCAAAAGTACGGCCTGACCCATCTCATTTATGTCGGGTTCCACACCCAGGTCTGCCTGTTGGGCAAGCCCATGGGCCTGCGCGCGATGAAGTCGGCCGGTCTCCAGTGTGTGCTGGCCCGCGACATGACCGATGCGCACCCCGGCTACGATCCGGCCCGCAATTTCACACCCGACCTCAACACCGAGCAGGTGGTGGCTCATTTCGAGAAGCACCTGGCTCCGACAATCCATTTCCAGGAGGAACTGTCGCGGCTCGGCCGCTGGCGCAAGGACTGGGTGGTAGACCCGGTGCGCATCACGCCTTGGGGCACCCGATTGCGTCCCCACCTCTTCGAGAAGCCCATCACCGTGACATTGTCGGCACCGCTGCAGCCCGGAGCGGAAATCCGCTACACGCTGGATGGCTCTGCCCCCACGCCCAAGTCGATGAAGTACACTAAACCAATGGCCGTATCGGAGACAACTCGCCTGCGGGTTGGGGCGTTTCAGCATGGCCGCGCAGTGTGCCTCGAATCGGAGGGCTCCTTCGCCAAGAATGGACCTCTGCCGCCGCAACCCGATGTGCGGCTCTCGACCCTCAAGCCCACTCGCAGCGTGGGTTTCGGGCACACGTACGGAGGCGATGTGCGCTACTCGGGCAACACTCGGCCGCCCCAGACCGATCGATCTAATTTGGGTGGTCCGCTGCGGGTCAATCGCACCACCTACACCCGCGGCCTCGGCGTGCATGCACCGTGTGCCGTGGAGTATGCGCTGAAGCCGGAGTTCCGACGCTTCGTGGCCTTGGCCGGGGCTGACGAGAACCTGCTGGAGGTGAGCAATGGGTCCAATCTGGCCCAGTTTCCGAGCGTGGTGTTCAAGGTGCTGATTGACGGCAAGGAGGCCGCGGTCAGCCCGGTGATGCGGGTGAAGACCACCGCTTGGCACTTCGATGTGCCCATCCCAGCTGGGGCCCGACGATTGAGTTTGGTGGCCATGGATGCCGGCAACGGATCTCGCGAGGATTTCGCCGACTGGGCTGAGGCCGGATTCGTGATTCAGCGGTGATCGACGAGCCGAGCTCGAACCCGAGCCCGAGTTCGATCGGTGATGCGGGGTTTTTAGACCTGATCACCGAGGCCCGCGGGCGGGTTCTTCGATAAGTGCTCCGCCCTCCAAGCGCACGATGCGGTGGGCGATGTGAAGGGTTTCGGGACGGTGCGCGACCATGAGTGTGGTGCGGCCCTGGGTGAGGCGTTGCACGGCCGCCATCACGGCCAACTCGCTCTCGCCATCGAGGGCGCTGGTGGGCTCGTCGAGCAGCAGCACCGGGGCATCTTTGAGGAAGGCTCGGGCCAGGTGAATGCGCTGTTTTTCGCCGACGCTCAAGCGAGCAGATCCATCGCCCACGCGGGTGTCGTAACCCTGAGGCAGGCGCACGATGAACGCATGGGCCTGGGCGGCGTGGGCCGCGGCCTCGATCTCGGCGCGAGTGGCCCCGTCGCGGCCAAATCCGATGTTTTCGGCGACCGTCGCCGACAGAAGCAGGGGTTCCTGCAAGACCCACGACACCTGCTGGCGGAGGCTTTCCCGATCCAGGCTCTTCAGGTCGAGGCCGCACCAGCGGACCATCCCCGAGGCGGGTTCCAGGAATCGGGGGATTAATTGCAGCAAGGTGGTCTTGCCTGCACCGCTGGGTCCGACGATGGCGACGATCTCCCCGGGCTTGAGGCGGAGATGGAGTCCTTGGAGCACCGGTCTGCTGGCATCGTAGGCGAAGCCCACGCCAGTGAACTCCAGGTCTACTCCGGTGGCGGGGCGGGGCGCCGGCGTGGTGCCGCTGGCGGAATGGTCCGGCGTGTCGAGCCATTCGAGCACCCGTTGGGCACTGGCCTGGGCCGTGGAGAGGGTGCCGCCGAGGTGCGACAATTGGTTCAAGGGCTCATAGAGCTGCGCCAGATACGCCAAAAAAACCAGCAACTCGCCGAGTGTGAGGCGTCCGGCGGTGACCTCCCGGGATCCGAGGGCCACGATTCCGGCGGTCCCGGCGGCCAGGATCGCGGCCACCGCGGCCAAATACAGAATCTCGGAACAATGTTGGTGCTGCCGAGCGCGGAAGGCTTCACCGGCCTGTTGGTCGAAGGCGGCCGTCAGGGTCGATTCGCGGGTGAACGCCTGAATCAGGGACAGGTTGGCCACCCCTTGTTGGACGGCGGTGGCGATCCCGGCATCGGCCGTCTGGGCGTGTGCAGCCGCCCGTTGGAGGCGAGGACCGAACACCCGCATGACGATGAGCAGGGGTGGCACGGTGGCCAGCGCCACGGCCGTCAGTGGCAGGTGGATGCGTGCCATCACCACCGTCATGGCGATCACACCGGCGCCCGCGGTCAGGCCGGTGAAAATGCCGTGAGTGAAGAGAGTCTGAAAGGCGTAGGTGTCCCAGGTGGCCCGGTAAATCCAGTCACCGGCCGCGGTTCCCTGGACTTCGCGTGGCGACAGTCGCAGCAGGCGCTCGAAGACTTGATGGCGGATGCGTTGAAGGCCTCGCAGCCCGAGGCTAATCACCAGGTTTTGTTGGGCGGCCCCGAGGAGACCGTGCAACAAGTAGGCCCCTAGGATAGCCAGCGTCCAGCGAGTGATGGAGTGGGTTTCTCCGGAGCGGCCCGACAAGGCATCCAGGATCCACGCCAAGGGCCACGGCTTAATCACCGCGGCGGCGGTCGTCAATCCGACCAAGCCGAGCGCAGCGGCGCAGCGAGGTGCGTCGGGTCGGTAGATTCGCAGCGTCGGGATCAGCCACTTCATGCGCAGTGGGTCACCGACGCGGTGCTCGCCAGCAAGGCTTCGACGCGTGCCACATCGGTGGGGACATCCACCCCCACGCTGTCATGCTCCACCCGAGCCACGGCGATGCTGAAGCCGTTTTCGAGAGCGCGCAGTTGTTCGAGTTTCTCCGCGGCTTCGAGTGGCGACACCGGGAATCCCACCAAGCGCAGCAGGGTGTCGCGCCGGTAACCGTAGATGCCGAGGTGCTTCTGGAACGGGTAGCTGGCCCATTGTTCAGCCAGCGATTTCTGAGCGGCGTCCCGGAGGTAGGGGATCGTCCGCCGTGAGAAATACAGGGCACGTCCCCCGGCAGTGGTCACCACCTTCACCACGTTGGGATTGTCGAACTCGGCGAGGTCCCGGATAGGTGTGGACGCCGTGCTCATGTCGCTGTCGCGCAGCGCCTCGGCCACGGCATTAATGACGGCCGGATCCATGAGGGGTTCATCGCCCTGGATATTAATGTAGCCGTCGGCCGGGACCCGGGAGGCGACTTCAGCGATCCGGTCGGTGCCGCTCGGGTGATCGTCGCGGGTCATTTCCACGCGGCAGAATCCGCGGGCGAACGCGGCGATGCGCTCGTCATCGGTGGCCACGATGACCTCGGACAGGGCGGGGGATAATCGGCACCGCTCGACCACCCGTTGAATGAGAGGGATCCCGGCGATGGGGTGCAGCGGCTTGCCCGGAAACCGTGTGGAGGCATATCGAGCAGGAATGACACCGATCAGCTTCATGCCACGAGAGTGGACCCAGGCCCGATCCTTGGGAAGGGGCGGGGTGATGGGCGAGGTAGACGCCGTTTCTTTCAGGGCTTGGATTCCCAGTCGCCCAACGGAGTCGCCGTTGCCGCTGCGGGCTAATCTTGCGGCATTCGGTGACAACCGCGTTCGGGCTTCGATGGACTGGGGTTACTCTGGAAAATGTATTGTATATAAAACAAAAATATTGATAAGCCCTCTAAAACATTCAAAATGAATCAAAGATAAAACATGAATCTGACCGAGACAGGAGAGATCCTTCGAAGCGCTCGCCGAACGGCCGGTCTGACCCAGGCTGAGTTGGCCCGTCGCTTAGCGATGAGCCGCGCCACCCTTTCCCAACTGGAGAACGGTGTGATCGGTGACCTTGGAATCCGCAAGGTCGCCTTGATTTGTGATCGCCTCGGCTTGGAAATCCTCGTTCGACCTCGCCGCGCCTTGACCTTGCAAGAAGCCTATTCGCGGAATCGCGAGGAGCGTCAGGCTGCGTTTAAGGAGACCGACAGCCTCTTGGCGAATTTGAAGCCCAGCCCATCTGATGTCTGAAGTCTTTGTCCATCGACGCCGGGTTGGAACTCTTTCACGGGGTGAACCGACCCACCGCTTTGCCTATGAAGTTGGGGTGCCGGAAAGCTTGGCTGTCTCCCTGCTGATGCCTGTGGCCGGTTCGTCCTACCCGGCTGAGCGTCTCACGGTGCTGCACCCGGTGTTCGATATGAACTTGCCGGAGGGTGCTCTCCGCGAGGCGTTGAACCAACTGTTCGCCAAAGCGTTGCCCGTGTTCGATGACCTTGCGTTGCTCGAGATCGTTGGGCGCTCACTCATTGGGCGGTTGCGGTTTGGAGCCTCGGCAGAGCATCTGGACGAGGTGCCTTCCCAGAATTTGCGCGAACTCCTGTCCAGTCGAGGGACCGATGGATTGTTTGCCGATCTGCTGCGACGGTATGCGCGGTATTCTGGCGTGGCGGGGGTTCAACCCAAGTTGTTAATCCGCGATGATGGGACCCTGGGCACGAGCAAGTTCAGTCGGGTGCCGGTCGGTGATCGGCTGACGGCCCGTGGAACCACACATATCGTCAAGTCCTTCGATGCGGTGAGGCATCCCGGGCTCGTCTCCAATGAGTTCTTGTGTCTGAAGGCGGCGCGGCGTGCTGGCCTGCCGGTTCCACCGGTCGAAATCGCCTCTGGAGGGCATCTGCTGATCGTCGAGCGCTTCGACTTGAAACCCGACGGTTCTTACCTCGCCTTCGAAGACGGGTGCGCTCTGGACGGTCGATTGTCCCGCGAAAAGTATGTGGGAAGCTACGAACAACTGGCGTCCACCCTGACCGGGACGTTGCGGGGGCCTGACGGGACGGCGACCCAATTGGCTCAATTCTTTCGAGCCTTGGTCCTCTCGGTGGCAGTGCGCAACGGGGATGCCCACCGGAAAAATTTTGGGGTAGTTTATGACGACGCGACGGGGTGGGTTTCCTTGGCCCCGACCTTCGATATTGTCACCACCGCCGCCTATCTGCCCAACGACACCCTGGCGTTGATGTTGGATGGCACCAAGCGGTGGCCCGACGCAAAGCGCCTGGTGCGATTTGCCCGTCAGCGTTGCCTGCTCACCGAAAAAGCCGCGAGGGAAATCGTGGCCGAGGTGATCGAAGCGGTGGCCCAAGTCTCCCACGACCTGAAAGACATGACCGAACTGGATCCACGGGCCGGCGAGATCGCCGACCGCATGCGTACCGCCTGGGCTCAAGGCATCGCTTCGCTGAAAGTTTAGGTCGGGGGGCGGAAGCGGGTGGGTGGGATGTCTGGCCCAGCCAGCGCATCGGATCGGCTCAAGTTCCATCTGTGGCGATTCAAGCGACCCCGGGGGTGAGGCTCCAGAGTCCTTCTGATGGTTTAGTCGCCTGTAGATAAATCGTCGAAATCTGGGGGAGGTGACGAAGAATGTCACCCATCTCCGGTATTCATGGGGTCGACGATGCACTTGATCACGATCGGCTCCGGTCAACCCATTCCCAACCACCCCGGAATCCTTCCGCAGGGAATTCTCTCCTCCCGCCTCAAGGCGATGGGATTCTGGCATGCAGAGGGGCCCGAAGCGGAGGTCGGCCTGCCAAGCCTGGCCGATGTGTTTCCTTGGTGGTTGGTGGTGGTCCTAGATCCGGACCGTCGCCGAACGGCGCACGCCCATTTGGGCTTGTCGGTGGCAAGTCGGCGATTTGGTCTGCAGGACAGCGAAGACCTCGAGACCCGGACCCTCGCGGCCATCAGTTGCGGCCTTCCTCTGGGCAGGGCCGAAGCACAGGCCGAGATTTTTTACCGTCTGCTGTTGTTGGAGATCGGCCGTGGCGAGGAAGGTGACGACGAGGTGGTCAGCGCGATGCTCTGCGGTCTGGCCCACCTCGAGGTCGCGCTGGGATCAAAGGAGGGACGGTTCGCTGACGCCACTCGGGCCTTGGTGGATCGGGGATGGATGTTTCAGGAAGCCTTCAAGGCCATCTTCCAGCTCACCTCGGTGCACGCACCGGCGGGGATGGTCGAGACCATCCGCCGCATCTTGACCTTGGGTGACGGTAAGTTCGCATTGAGGGCCGCGGGGTGCCTCGCCCGGTTGGGCGAACCTGGACGGCTGGAGCTCGAACGCCTCGCCAAGGTTGATCGGAAGGTTGTTCAGGAGCCGGTCGTCGCAGTCCTTGAAAGCATCGAGGGAGGAACACTCGACGCGTTGGATCCCTTCCTCAATGACCAGCAATGGTTCAACCGGTCGGAGGCCTCCCGCGTGCTGGGTGATCTCATTGACACCAAATCCATCGACCCAAGCCTGGCCCTCGAGGTCCTCCTGGCACGGATGAAGGTGGAGACGGACCGGGACTGCCGCTGGGTGCTTTCCAAGAGTCTCGGTAAGGCGGTCGCCGCCGACCCAATGGAGGGTATCGACCGCATATTTAGCCAGGTCTGCGAACTGTGCGGTGACGATCCCAGCGGCGAATTGATGGACGCCCTGTCGTTTGGGGTGGGAACCCATGTCGACGCGCGGATCTTTGAAGAGATGCGGGACCTCTTCACCGACGGAAAGCCGGTCGCTTCGGCCGCCCTGAACCGCTGCCTGACCTGGATTGATGGGGTGGCTCCGAGCCCTGCCGACTGGTTGTGTCCTCAGGTCGTCAAATCCCTTCAATGGGGTCGACTCACGGTGCCTGCCTCGGTCGCCCCCTGGTTCCTCGATGGCGGCAACATGCCTGGGCACCTCGTGGTGGCAGCCATGCACCAGGAGCGCCTCCGGTCCCAAGTGGCTTGCCTGGGCATCCAGCATCTCAACGCCCACCCGGAAACGATGCCGATCTGGGAGCAGTTGCTCACCCGGGCCGCCAACATTGGAAGAGAGGGTGTCTGGTCTATGATGGGCGGTGTGATCGCCGCTTCCCGTGTACCCACGAACGTGCTGTCCGAGGAGTTGCGGTGCGCGGTCGGCTTCGGCGGGCCGGCGGTTCCGGATCCAACGCCCGCCGGCGTGGGGCGCCTGCTCGCGATTGCCGCGTCCCGGCTAGACGCGTCCAAAGTGGCCATCCGCATGCTCTCCCAAACGAACCCCGTGGTCCGTGAGATTGCGCGCAGCTTCCTTGCAGGAATCCCTGTCGGGGCAGGGTGCGCGACCGATGTCGGCGCCCTGCCGCCTGCCCGTGGGGTCGGGCCGCGTCGCAACGACGCCGCTCCCCTGGGAGCGGACCGATTGCTTCGCGGCTTTCCTGAGAGCCTTCCACTTGAGTATCAGCCGATCTTCGGGATGAAGCCGGAGGCTTGGCGGTTCGACAGGAAACCCTTCCTGGGTCTGATCATCTCAAGCCAGCATCGGGCCGCTTGGGGCCATCTAATCCTCGACTCCACCCGGTCCGAATCTGCGACCACATGGATCCGATCAACGCCTCAGGTCGAGGTCTTTGAGGCCATCGTTGCCTGTGTCTGCAGCGGAGTTTCGGAGTTGGTGACGATAGGGGAGTGGATTGCGTCGCTGGTGGATCCGCCACCCCCGGATTGCCCGTTGACCCCGCTGGTGCTCCTCGCCCGCGCGCGCCACGAATTCAAGCGGGGAGAACACCCAGCTTCAGCCCCGAGTTCCACGAACAGAGGCTCGAGCGACTACGAAGCCATAAAGAACCGTCTCGATCTCGATGAATTGCTCTGAAACCCATGGATAGTTCTGACCTCCCGATTTTGAAGACCCCCGATCCCACCGTGAACAAGACCATTAACGGCCGTCGCATCTTGTTGCGCGGCTTCACCGAGGCCGATGAATCGCCCGCCATTGCCTTCGTAAACAGCGCCGGGGGTCAACTCGTCCAGAGCCTGCAGGCCGCCGATCTCGTCATCATCGGTCCGTCGGGGGCCGACAAGGTGGCCACCCTGGCCCGTCAGCGGCAGCTCAGGGTCGTGGATTGGTCCGACCTCGAGTCTCCGGGAGCGGCTGAGAGTGTCACCGCCTCATCGCCCCTCGCAGAGCGCAGTGCCATCGAGATCACCCCCGACTTCGTGCGAATCCTCGATGTCGTTGTTCCCCGCACCGGCGACATGCCGTCGGACGGCCCGGAAGCCGACCGCTTCGCCAACCTTTGCCTAGACGAGCCTTTCCTCAGAGCGGCCCGCGCGGTTGCCCTAGGCGTTGTCGAGCGGATGCCGACGGCCCTCGAGGGCACCACGGCGGCTTCGAAGACCACCGCGGTGCTCTGGTTGGCACACCTTCTGGGCCAGCCGGTCCTGCGTCTGAACCTCAATGGCCAGACCGACACTGGAGAACTTATCGGTCGTTACGTGCCCACCCGTGGCGGGGAGGATTGGGATCTCGCCTCACTGGCCGCCCTCGGTCCTCGGCTGCGCAAGGAGACCCGAGCCCTCCTCGACGAAGCGCTCGCTGCGCAGCGGCCGCTGACGTGGGCCGAGCGCACCTTCATCGCCGCCCGTGAGCGGTTCCAGGAGCGCACCTGGCGCTTCGCCGAGGGGGTGATTCCGCAGGCCCTGCGGTCCGGAGCCTGGGTGCTGCTTGATGAATTGAACCTGGCGGAACCGCAGGTGATCGAACGGCTCAACCCCGTTCTCGAGACGCCGTCCACTCTCCTGATGTCTGAAGGCGATCACACCCGGTGGGGTCCCGGCGGTCTGCCGGTGCACCCGGAGTTCCGTCTGTTCGCGACGCTCAACCCGGCGGAGTACTCGGGGCGGTCTATCCTCAGCCCGGCGTTCCGGGATCGCTGGCTCCAGTGGTATTTCGCCCATGCTCCTGGCGAGGCCGAGTATGTCGCTCAGCTGAGGTTCCTCATCGAGGGAGTCCACCCCAAGTTCCAGGTGGGCCGTGTCTGCTATCAGGCGATGCCCGGCAAGCCGCTGCTGCCCGAGTTGGCCGAGGTCCCGCGCATCGAGGACTACCTGTCGATGATTGCCTGTTTCCACTTCGCCATGGCTTCGGCGGGCGGGGAAGGGGGGCGGGCCTCGTCGCTCGGTCGGGGGCGCCGCGAACGCTACGTCTTCACCCGACGGAGCCTCGAAGCCTGCGCCCGCCTGTGGGCCTCGATGCGTCGCCGTTTCCCCGAGGCCTGTCCCCGGAGTCAGCTCGCCTCGGTGCTAACCACAGTTTACCTCAACAGGCTCTCGCCCGGCGCCGACCGGAAAGCTGCAATCGGCCTCGCTGAGGTCGCTGGACTGCCGCTGGAGGAAGGAGAGTGAGTTCGCGACTGCATCCCCTCGACCCGGAGAGGCTGGAGGAACTGCGGCAACTAGCCTGTCTGGTGTCCCGGGAATCCGACCTTCGGTTGGTCGAAGGCCCGGCGGGCTCCGGTTGGAGCTATGCCCACGGCGATCGTCGGATTTCGATGGATGCGCACCGGCTCCGCGCCCAGTCCTGGAATTTCAATAAGGGCCTGGTGCTGCATGAGTGCGCCCATGCGGCGATCACGCGACTGCATCCGCTGTTGCGGGATTCCTACCTTCGGGAACCCCCAATCTTCGCCTTGATCAACGCGTTGGAGGACTGCCGCATCGAGACCTGGCTCCAGTCCCGATTCCCTGGCTCGCGGCCGTTGATCACTGAATACAACGATATCTTGCTGCGCGTGCCGTACTCCTCCGAAAGCCGCGTCGTGCGCGACCACCATCGCCTGCCCTACTTCATATCGGCGGTGTTGAACCGATGGTGGTTCCGGGAGGCCGGCGTGGCAGCCAACGAACAAATTCGGGCGTTGGTCGACCGAGTCTGGCCCCATTTAGAGGCCATCTGCCAAGCCTATCCGCGGGGAGAAACGTCGCTTGAAGCGATCCAGCAAGCCTTCTCGAACCACCCTATGTCGTCGGTCTATGACGAGATGCCATTGCCAGCGGGACGCGAGACCTGGGAGTTGGAGACGCGCCTCTGCCAGCTCCGGATGTGGGATCAGTTCACGACCGCCTTCCTCCCGGTCCTCCACGAATTCGAGCCGCCGGGTCAGGTCATCGTTTGCGGGCGACGGCTCATGCAATGGCTGGAGCGTTGGTTGAATCAAGGGCATCTCGGGCCCGACGAGTCTGCCTTCGGCGGGGCCGGCAGTCGGGCCTGGATCCTCGGACGGAGAGGGATCCGCGGCCCGGGTCGGAGTTCCCATTCCACTCCTTCTCAGGAGTCGGTTTCTGACCGGTGGCCATCCGATCCTGAGGCCTACCGTGCCTGCGAGAGGGCGCAGGCCTCGGTCATCGAACCATTGGGCGACGAGGTACTGCGGTTGCTGCATCCTCGCATCGACCGTGTGTGGATTGGCCCGAGGCGATCCGGAACCCGGTTGGACCTCCGTGCCGCCCTGAGTGCCGAGGCCGATCCAGAACGACTCGACCAAGTATGGGAGCGTCGGCAACCGCCCGTCCGCAATGACGCTTCGATCACCCTGCTGCTGGACGTCTCAGGATCCATGAAGGGTGAGGGCATCGATGCTGCGCAGTGGGCGACGGTGTTGTTGGCCGAGGTGTGTCACCGGGTCGGCATCCCTTTGGCAATCTTCACCTTCTCGGAAGGCTGCCGCCTGCTGTTAGACGTCGATGAACCCTTGGACGAGGAGATTCAGGGACGCATCGGCGGCCTACCTCAGGCGGCGTCGGGTGGAACCCTGCTGGCAGCGGCCCTGTCCAAGGTCCACCAACAGGTGCTCCACCTCGGTACCACCGATCCGTTCGTCGTGGTGCTCAGCGACGGCATCCCCTCGGATGACGATGATCCCAAGGCCCGCGTCGATGAGATGGAGCGCGACGGGATCAACGTCCTCGGCCTGGGCCTGGGCCCCGGTTCGGAGAAACTCGCCCACTTCATCACCCACTGCCAGACCAACCTGCACCCCCGAGACATCGCCGGAGCCTTCACCCGCATCCTGTTCCAGGCCTCGCGAACATCGATCCAGAATTTTGACCGAGGGTCACAGGTCGCGACTTAGAGCACCTTTCCCACCACCATCGCGCCCGTTTTCCGGAAGGGTTGCTCGTCGTTGCGCTGGAAACAGCCCGCAAGATGGTTTATGAATGCTGAATGACAAAGGGTTGATTCGCTCTCAATTGGCAAGTACGTTACATCGAATGCAAACGGCAAACTCAACGTTGAGCGGAGAATTCATCGGATCTTTGGAACCGTTGCCCGAGTCGCACCGTGTTGACTTTTTGGTGAGCCTTTTTGAGGCGCGTCGAGAGATCTTGCTGGCATTGGACTCAGGCATCCTTACATCGAATCGATACGCTCTCGATACCGAAGATTTTGAGTTCCTTTTGGCAGTTGATGCGTTGAGTCGAGAGACTGCTGGAGAGGTGACAGTATCGCGTTTGCAACAAGAATTGGGAATCTCGGTGGCTACCGTCCATCGAAGAGTTCGATTCTTATGCTCTGATTCCAAGTGGCTTGAGGATCCCAAACGGGTCGCTTGTATTCAATTCAGTGAACAAGGATTGATTCAATGGAATCGGTTGCTATTTGATTTATCTTCTATCTGTGAATCTTGGGCGTTTGGAGGCGATTTAAATCGCAAAGACAATCAGTTGTTAATTCATAAAAATGTTTTGTTGGATTTAAGAAGAGTGCTTCAATCGCAACACATTTCTCGGAGCGGTCGTCCAGTTAATTTATTAAACAAATCAGATTTGACTGAGTTTCAGAATGGTGCCGTTGAGTTGTCAGCGTTAGACGTAGTGGTTGCGGTATTGCGAATAGGAAGACAGTTGTCTCAGCCATGTGAGGATCTCGCTATCCGCCATCAGTTGAGTCTCAACGAGGCCGACATATTAGTTATTCTTGCGTTATACTTGAGTGAGAGTATTACGAGTTGTTCTGATGCGAAAGACTCTTACATAGAAAACGACAAATTTGGATGTTACTCTTTTAATCAGATCAGCCGGTATCTAGTCCATTCTCACCGAGTCAATACCTCCGTTTTTTCGCGATGCATCAAGCACTTGGGTGATGGCGACGGTAACTTGGGCTTAGTTCAAGTGCGTTCTTGGGGTGGTCGCAGCAAGGCGGCGCGGGTCAGCGAGCAAGGTTACCGTTGTGCCGAAAGGTTATGGCGGGAGTACCTATCAATGGCGGACGATCTATTGAAAGTGGTCCCTGAAGATTTGATTAGGATTGGAGTTTCAATTCATAAACAAATATCATGTTCTGCGGGTCGATTTTTTGTCAATAATAACACTTGTAACGATGTTGAAGAGAAATATTTCCTCTCTCAGTCAAAAGATTTAGTTGATCGAAATCAGCATGATAACGACTCTGTTGATGTGTCGGAAAGGTTGATGAAGTTGCGTAAAAGTGATTTTCATATAATACAATCAACCCAGCAAAAAGATGGCTGGACTTCAGATTCAATGGATATGTGGAACACTGTTTCAAATCACCCTGCCGTAGGAGGTGTTGCGAACCCATCACATCCTAAGGATTCTTTCCGAAGAAGTAGTCGAGCATTGGATGAGGAAAAATTAAAATCCTTCGGGGGGCATTCATACATATATAAGAAACTGAAACAAGAAAATGATGAATTGCGACGCACTATAGATGGATTGATATCAATAATAAATAGGTTCAGGAGCGAGAATAAATCGCTTGAACAAAATTTTTATGATTTTGAGAAGAAACGGCGTAGCGATCTCCTTGGTCAAGAGAGTTCTGAGATATCGGCTTGATGAGGCGGTCAAATTTTCCGGAGAGAGGGCTTCAATCTCTGGGAATGTCCGTGGGCGTTGAGAGGAGAGCCAACTGATTTCAGACGGAATCTTGGTGCGTTGCAGAGCTAGCCCGCTTTTTTGGCGTTTGCTGGGAGTTGCTGATTTAGGAAGCGGATCCAGTCTACTAGCAGCGCTAAACCGGGGTAAAATTCCCCAAAATGCTTAGTTTTTTGAAACTCCACTGGTCTGCCCCGTGCTTGGGCGTCGAGCTTAGATGGTGTTGGAAACAGGTTGGCATCATGGTTAAATCAAAAAAACACCACAAAACAACTTGCCAGAAAAGAAAAGCGATGCTAGGGTCTTGGTGAAGTTCGTGATCGCTACAGCTTGATTCGGTGCGGAGCAGGTACCTCCTACGAAGCGGGCCGTCCCCGATCCGACTTCCTCCGCCGATGCAACCAATCCTCCTCCGCTTGTCCCAGCTTGACCAATACCTGAAATCACATGTCGCACGGGTCGTGAAAGCCCGTGAACTTGCCGAAAACCTTGAAATTTCTACCCGAACCGTCCGACGCTACGTCAGTATTTTGCGTGGGTACGACCGAAATATCGAAGCCAGCCCGGAAGGGTTGATGCTTAAAACCCTCCCTGAGACGGATCTCCGGGATTTTTTTGTAGCGTCACCCTCGAAATCGCCTAACACGGAATTTCTGCTGAAGGCACTCAATGTGGGTGCTTGGGTGCTTATCCGCCCGTTCAACAGCCGCCGCATCCTCGAGGCACGCCCGTTGGTACTCACCGGTCAGTTCCAGGACTACGTCGGTTCTACTCTCATTGCAGATGTGGCGATCGAGGATCGCCAGGTCTTGAGGGCATTCCGCTTGGACAAGGTCGAGTGCCTCGGCCCCTCGAAGCGGTCGATGAAGCCGACGAAGCCCACCTCCAATGACCGGATCGCCAAGGTGATGATGGGCAAGGAGTCGATCGCGTTTGCTGTCTAAGTTTTCTGCCGAAGCCAAGCCTCGGAGTTCCGCACAGCGGTTCTCCGAGGCTTTTTTCTACCCGTCTGCAAAGCGCCCTCAATGTCCCGAGTGGCCCTTACGCGGTCGGAAAGGCGACGCTCCACCCACGGCCTCGGCCGGTAACCAGCCTGCCTCTTGCGATGAGAGTCGATCTCACGGCTTCGTAATCCGTGTCACCGGGCGCCCTGCACAGGGGTTGGTTGCGATCGGAGCCAGCATGACTGGCGAGTACTTCGAGTGATCGAGCCGGCCTTATCGGGTTGATTTGCTGGTTCCCCCAGATTGGCTACAAGATCGGAGTTTGCATCGGTGTGGATTGCCGGGGCATATCCGTCGCTTTTGATCCCTGCAAAGTCCCTTTCCGGGGCAATTCTCGATTTTTTAAGAACGCCAGATGCGACGCTGGTTGCCCGCGGGTAAGGGTAAACTGTTGCGCCCCCAGAGATCCCGACGGCTGAAATGTAACGGTTCATGGCGACAAACCGTATCATCAAGTCACAGAAAACCTGTGACCTTCGGCTGATTAAGAATTGGTCTGTGAGAGGCGAATCTGAGGTTCTGATCACCGCCCCGAGAACAGGCACATGGCACCGTGACAGTGGATGTCACGGCTTCCTGTCAAACTGAAGCGGGCAGGGGAAACGGCTGTACCGGTGCTCCAGTGCGAATGGAATACGTTTCCCGAGTCCTAACGACAACCCTCCATGAAACTCATCAATTGTGTCGAGTGCCTCGACTCTGAACAACTCGCTTACGAAAATCGTGCCACCTTGTGTCTGGGCAGCCCTCTTGCTGCCGAGTTGGGTCGCAGTGCGATAAAGGCCGTTCGGAATGGATACTACCTGCTTAATGATGGAACCCGCACCGATTGGAGTGATGCCGTGGCTGCCTGCAAGGCATCCGTGCTCAGCCTGCCCGCGACCGCCAAACTGCCTGCGCCTTCTTTTGGACAGTTATCTCAGTTAACTCGGGTTCGAGTTGCCAATCAGACGACCTTGGTCGCCGCTCGTCTCCTGCATCAGACTGGTCGCCGTCCCTTGGCTCTGAATTTCGCCAACGGAATCCAACCGGGCGGGGGATTTCTGATCGGGGCGCGCGCGCAGGAGGAGGTGCTCTGCCGGTCCAGTGCATTGCACGCCACCTTGGAAAACGATCCCATGTATGAGTCTCATCGACAGCAACCGGTGCCGGAATTCTCCAGTTGGGCCATACTTTCTCGGCGAGTTCCTGTCTTTCGGACTGACGCAGGGGTGTCTATACCGTGGTGGCCATTGGACATCCTCACCTGTGCCGCTCCGTACGCGCCTCGGGTAGGGGAGCAGCGCTCTGCCCAACTACTGCAACTCCGAATTGAACGGGTGCTCGAGATTGCCGCCGCGTTCGGATATCGCAGTTTGGTCCTTGGAGCCTGGGGCTGCGGGGCATTTGGCAACGATCCTTTCCGAACGGCGCACGACTTTCGGGAGGCACTTCAATGGCGTTTCGGTGGGGTCTTTGAAGAAGTGGTTTTCGCCATTACCGATTGGTCCGAAAACCGACGGTCCCTTGGGCCATTCCGCGACACATTTTCTGAAATCGAAGAAGCTGGGTAAGCGGGGTGACAGCAAATGACATGAGGCTGTGCGATGGTGCTCATCGATCATGAACACTGAAGCCTCTTCCCGCTCCTTCAAGTCTATCACCGGACCGCATCACTCAGCTGATCTCACCGTGTACCTCGTGCACGGCCCCGATCGGTGTGATCCCAGTCAATTCGAGACCCTCGCAGAGGCCCTCTCCAGAAAGGTGGTGGTGGTTCACGAAACCGGATCGGTGGGCCGGTTAGAGATTGAGAATCTGTCGCCAGACAAGGACTTGCTGGTTGTGGCCGGTGAAATCGTCAAAGGAGGACGTCAGGATCGAACACTTGGGGTAGACCTTGTCGTGCCCGCCGGTTCACGTCTCCCGATCCCTGCGTATTGTGTTGAGCGCCAGCGTTGGGCTCAGCGGCGCGGTGAAGACGTCTCCCGTTTCTCGGGTTCAGATAGCATGCTGACCAAGGAGGCGCTGATGCAGGCGAAGTTGGGCAAATCCCAGAGCGGTGTCTGGTCGAGCATTTCGAAGTCCCACGGACACCTTTCCAAATATCTGGAAGGAGACGTGGCTTCGCCCGTTTCGCCGAGTTCCTACCAGTTGATGATGGAGCATCCCCGGATGCGGGCTCGGGTCTTGGAGGTTAAAGATCACTTTTCAAAACTGATTTCGGGCTATCCGGATGCCGTCGGCTTCGTTTTTTTAACCAACGGGCGGATTAGTACGGCCGACGTCTTTGCGTCCAACCAGTTGGCGCGGACTTATTTCGACAAACACCTGGAGGCCGCCTTGGTGGATGCCGCCTACCAGGCCAAAGACGCGCGTCAGGTGGAAACGACGGATGGGGAGCAACATCCGGATCAAATCGCGGCTTGGCTCGAGGCAGCGACCGCTGGAGAACTAATTGAGCGGCAGCATATCGCTCCGCGGATTCGACTCGAGGTCCGCCGCGCGGCTGGGCATCGTGCCACCTACTTCGGAAGCTCAGATGACCAACTGGGAGTCTTTCTCCACGAGAACTGGATGTCCTGCTGAGGCCAAGGTTGGCGTTCGGAATAAATATTCCTCTCGTGTACCCCTAATCAGTTCCAAAAGAATTCACCTGACAAATCGGCTTCGATAGCCGGAGGCAGGTGGTTCAGCTTTGAAAGCGTCTTTCCCCATCTGGATTCGAACAAAGTCCAGCTCTGCTTTTTCCATGGATTCAAAAACAAACTTAGTGAATTCAACTTCGCTCCTCAGCGGGGTACAGAAGATTCAGTCTATGATCCGACGGTGCCGCTGGATCCTCGCGGCACTCGCCCTGACTTTGATCGGCCTAGCAATTCCATTGCTGCAACCGTTGCCAACTGAGCTTCCGAGCCTGCGCGTCGGTTCAACTCTTGGGCTGGTTGAGATCCCCGGCATCGGACCTGCTTGGGTTGAAATGGGGAACGTTAATCAAGATCAAGGGCGGCCTGTGCTCAGAGTTCACGCGCTCCATCCGGAGATTCGGATTTATCCGGAATTCGGCCAAGTTCGGTGGTGGTCAGTCCACCGTTACCATCCGCCGAATCCGAATCCAGATTCGGATTCGATCGAAGCCAGGTTGGAGTGGGACGGATACGCCTTCCTCCTCCAACCCAGTGATGGTCAGACCAACAAAATCCGACTAGTACCTCGGGTGATCACCGGAATGGTGGAAACGGCTTCAAAATCCGGCTTCAATATCCGTGACCGCGGTGTCGCGGTGGAATGGTCCTCCCATCGTCCTCGTTGGGCGAAGCCGACTGCTTTGGATGAGATGGTGGAGCAGGATTCGCAACGAATGGAAAAGGAGTCATGGGATGAATTCTTCGATGGCGTTCGGTTAATATTCGGAAATCGCTTGGGGCTTAAGATTTTCGACAGCGAAACCCTATGTGAATTCTGCCCCTGCGAGCGTTGGAAGGTGATTTATCATCGCAGCGCCAAGGCCGTCAGTGTTCTCCATGTCTGCTACAGGAACGTGGGAGGAGTTCACGGGAATACCCATATTGCACATTCGAATTTCATCGATGGTCCCGCTGGGGTAGAGTGGTTGGATTTTGCCGCTCTTTTTCAACATCCATTCGGATGGCAGGACGAGGTCCGCCGTTTGTTGTTGGAAGATCTTCGTCGTCAGGGAGCCTCGTTCGCTCAACCTGGGGGTCCGCCTTCCAGCATTGAAGAGATCCAAGGACCAGTTCTGAGATTCACTGAAGAGGACCTCGCGGAACTCAAGTTCACCTTATCCTCCGATGGCGTCTTCGTTCACTTCGAGGAATACGAGGCCGGATGTTACGTTGAAGGCGACTATGTGGTGATGCTCCCATGGAAAACCCTTTCGCCATGGGTTCGACCGGATGTCATTCAAGTCTTCGAGGCCTACCCAGCGCTGCCAGGCATCCCAATTAACCTGCTCGGTCCGAAGAATTGATCAAGAGCTTCGGAGCTCTGAGAGCACGACCTATTCGGAGAAGGAGCCTGTATAACTTGGCCGGCAAACCGCGCAATCAATGGGGCGTGGTTTGCCGGTTCAATTTCAAGATCACTCATCGCCTCGGACGACCTGCTCCAACACGCTTGCCAAGGCTCCAGGAATCGCTCCAGGGATGAGGCAGGTGCGTGAGTTTGGAATGCAATCGCCCATGGCAGCGGTGTCGGGACCGACTCCCAGACCGACTAGGTGCACACCCGATTGGGAAAGGCGGCGCGCCAACGCAGCCACCTGATGGTCACCGTCGTCGCCATCGCCCAAGACCACGAGCACCCGATGTTGATGCGGGGAGTGCATCAAATGTTGCCCCACTTTCCTTAAGGCCTCTGCCATGTTGGTACCCCCGGACGCAGCTTTTGCCAATCCACCCATCCGGCCACGCTGGGTTTCATCCAAGGCGGTTTGCCAACCGATAACTTCTTCACAGCGGTTGGAGAAGGTGAACAAGCTGAACGGAATTCCCGCCTTGTGGCATACCTCTGAAACGAGAACACATCCTGCGAAGGCGGCCACCATTCGTTCACCGTCCATCGAGCCTGAACGATCGATGAGTGCGGTCACGTGGGGAATCGACCGGGTCGGTGGTGATCGACGCTCCCAGATCTTCAAGATGTTACGGGGATTTGCCTCCGCTTCAGTAACAGACCGCATGCGGATTCGGATCCCGGAATTCCGGGGTCCTTCCCATGACCTGGACCACTTGGGCGGAAAGAGCGACTGGAGGATAGCGGAGAGCTTCTCAATCGAATGGGTCTGAATTTGGGCGCTTTTCAGGTAGGCGCCGAGATTCGAATCCCACGGAAGTGAATCGCCTGGTCCGCGAATTTGACCGCAGTTACTCAGGTTGGAATTGAATTTTGCTGTTGCTCTGTCAGCCGACAGCGATTCCAGAGTTTCATCCGATTGAGCCCTTGCCCACCGATTGAACAAGGCATGATCCATGGCGCGGTTGCTCTTTCGCGTTGAGTCCAGATCATGTGGAGCGAGTCGCTGGATAATCGGCAAGATACCTTCCTCGAAGATGCTCCAGAATTCATCCTGCTTGAAGCGTACCTCCATCTCGAACTCATCCGGGGCGCGGACGCTGTCATGCAGGAGGTAGAGGCCGCGAGCGGTCGATCGACGATATTCATCGACAGCACGGCAGCGTGAGGTGGAGTCATGGCAAGTTCCGGGGATTGCTTTGCAGATCCGTTCGATATGAGGCCATGCCTCGTCCACGAGCGGCTTGAGAGTCTTGGGGATGTCCACCTGTTCGGGGCCATGCCACCAACGTGCCATAACGGCTGCCAGGAAAGCCTGGAGGGGAGGTAATTGGGTCCACTCGAGTTTCTTGAACTCCGGAACCGTGTTCAGGAGCAGTTTACCGTTGTATTCGGTGATCCACTCTCGTCCTCCGACGAAGCGCCGCATCAACCAGCTTTCAATGCGGATGTCCTCTAAAGCATTGATCGCACTGTAGATATCGCGCCTCGAGAGATAATCGCCCTGGAGATACGGAGAGATACGCGTGAGAACGGCGTGCGCCATTTCATGAAGGACCAGTCCTCGGTTGAAGTTGCGGGATTCGGACCGGAGTTTGCTGCCGTCCATTGTGATGACGCGGTCACGACGGTTGAAGGACCAGCCGGTCCCGGCGTCTCCCTCGCGCAAGACGAGATCAGGCATGTGGGAGACGAGTTGTGCCAGACGCTCCAACTCGTCCAGAAATCCTTTGATGGAAGGGACCGGGTTCACGGGGCGTCCTCCACGGGCAGGCCGGCAGCTTCTGCAACACCCATGGATGCATTCCGATCGGCCGTATTGGCGATGCGATTCCAGTAGAGGTCTTTAAGTGAGGCACCAAGAGCAGTACGGGCCGCCGATGGGCCACTCTCACGGATTCGGGCCACCCAAAGATCGAGAAGGGCGTTCAGGCTGCGTCGAGTAAACAGGATGCCATCGCGTTTGCCGGCCACTCCGATCGAGAGAGACGCCTGACAGGACGCCAAACCATCGATCCACCCGTCGATGCCTTCGACCGAAGCAAGCTCACCGTGGACCGGTTCGCTCCGATCTCCCTGATAGATGCAGCGATTGATGATGACCTCGGGATGCTGTCCATGGATGAGGAATTGAAGTTGGCTGCGGTACTCGGCCTCGCCAGGCGGTTGAGCCTGGAACCAGTTCAAAAACCGATCCTTGAAGGCTGGGCTGAGGTTGGATCGTCCGGCGTAATCGGAAGGGTTCATCGCTGCGAACACCCGGAAACCCGGATGAACAGGGATGCCACCCTGACCCAACCAAGCACCATCACCCTCCGTGAGGAGAAGGCTGGGAGGGCATTCCAAGACCGGGTTGAGTCGCTCCAGAATCTGCGGTTCAGCCAAGTTCATTTCATCCAGCAGAACCCACCCACCTTTGCGCATCGCCTGAGGAACGATCCCCTCCTGGAATCGCCAACGCGAACGGGTCAAACCGGTGTGTGCCTGGATGAGGGTCGATTCCGCCCAGTCCAATGATCGATTTTCCGACAACGCTTGCTGGATGATCGCGAGGCATTCCGGCTTCAGGAGATGCCCCAAACGTGCCAGCGCCGGCAGGTTCCAGTCTTCGTCACCCTGTCCGGCTGGAACGTATCGTCCGATCAGTTCAGTCACATCGCTTTGCCCATTCAGATTCAGTCGTGCGACCGGCTGGTTGAGCAGGTGGGCGACCCAAAGGACTACGGTGGTTTTGGCTGCAGCGGTGACGCCCTCAAGGCTGGTCGGAAGACCCTGGGCCGCACCTAAGGCGACAGCCCGGGCCGCGTTGAGGAACGGAGCGTCGAGGCAAATACGATGAAACCGTTCGGCGGGAGGAACCTGTCCCCCGGTTGCGCCACTAAGAGGCACATCGATTCCGACGATCCGAATGGAGGAATTGCCGCGTTCGATGACGGGGCGGCGAGGAAGGTCTTGCTGTGCCCCGGTGGTCGGAGATTCGAGATTCTTTCGAAGATTCTCCCAAATCAGCACAGCCTTTTTCGGATCGGGTCCAAGCGCATCGGTATCGAAACCCAGCGGTCCGACGACGACCACCTCGGCGGTGGTCAAGGTCGAGGCCAGGGTGTAGCCGGCACGGGTGAGAGTTTGTTCAGCGAGAGGTTGTGAAGCCTTGTCGAAGCCTCGTAGCAGCACTTTCTTATTCTTCATGGGTTGGGTGTTCGATTGGTTGTCCGGTGGGCGGTGTCAGCAAAGTCCGTTGAGGAAATCGTCAAAGTCGTCAGGGTCGCCGTCCGTGTCGTGCGCTTCCTCGGGCACGTTCTGGGTCGCAGCGGTCACCAGCGGACCAAGATCCCCCTCGACCGCCTTGGGTCCCAAAGCTTGGGCAAGACGGCTGGCGATCGGTTTGGCAGTCCGAACCACGTGCATCGATACGATGGCCTGTTGGATCAGGATCGTCGGAATTTCCTCGATGAGGCGTCGGGTATCCTGTTCATCCCAAGGCCACAGGTGGGTTGTGTAGTCGTCGGTGGCTTTCTTTGCCGTCTGGATCAGTTGCTGAACAACTTCCTCGGTGCTCATCCAACGCGGATGGCGAGCCACGAAGAACTGCTGGAACTGCCCTTCCAGCAACGCGGTGGAGGGTTGGCGCTGCACAGTTCCTAGGCCGGGAAACTCTTTGCCGCGCGGACCAAAGCCATTATCAGGTGGGTTGCAGGCGTCTCCTTGGAGATTAGCGACACCCACCGGCATGGTCTGGAGGAGGTGAGCCGCGAGATTCCTAGTTTGCTCTGGCATGGCTGCCAAAAGTTCAAGTGCATTATCAGCGCAGCCTTGCAGAGCACTGGCAGAAACGGCCAAGAGGCGCCCGATATTCTCAGGGGTGTCCGTCAACGATGGGCCTGCTTTGAGCCCCCCGAGAGCCACTCGCATCCACGCTGTTGGAATGCCATTAAGGGTCGAGCTCGACGCCAGCAAACTCACGACACCGGCCCAAGTGGTGTCATCACCCTTGTTCATTAAACGAGGTGCCAGACATTCTAGGGCTTTGGCCAATGATGGAGATGCGGAGATCGCAGCGCTCCCAAGAGAGCCGTCGTGGACCTTTCGGGTACCCCGCAATAGTGCATCGAGGACCTGCCATGCTGGCACCTTGGTAGCATCGTCGAACCAGGCTCGAACCGGGGCAGGGGGTGCGCCCCCCCATTGAATGGCCTGAATTGATTCGTTCTCGAGCCAATCCTCAATGCGTGCCGGATAATCCGGGCTGGCCACAGCGAAGAGACGGTGGATAGCGGACTGAAACCGGGTGCTGATGCGCGGGATGGAGGTGCACAGATCTTGGATCTTTCCCACCGACATACCCGGGGCTCCGCCAAAGATAATCCCGTTGAGCAGAGGTTCTGAATCACCCTGAAGTTCGGCGACGAGGGCCAAGATCGGCTCCACTGCGGCGGGGCCGATATGGGGAATCAGGTCTCCCAGACAAAAGCCGATGCAGTTGCGATTGTCCTTGTCGGTATCGTCGCGGAAGCGACTCAAAATGATCTCCAACGGACCTTCGGATGGGATGCCTTTCTCGACCACGAGGGACCGTAGGACTCGAGTGGCTCCGTTCCGCTCGGTCCAATCCTCGGAGGTGAGCAGGCGGTGCATGGGGTCCAAATCATTGGCTAGGCCTGACTCAACCGCTTTGAGGGTTTTGAGAGCCTCGCCGCGACCCTTGCTGATTGTCGATTGGAACGCGGTCATCCCGGGCTCGCCCAGCCAAAGGAGTGTATCGATGGCCGACAATTGCAGTTCTGAATTGTCTGAATAGGTCACCCGGGTGACGAAATCGATGGCCTCCGTCAAACGATGACGGGCGATCAAGTGGAGTGCCGCCCGAGTCGCGTCATCTTCGGCTTTGATATCCAGACCGTTGAGCACCCGAAGAAACCGCCCCCGCTGCACCGGTTGCTCGAAACGAGCGCGGAACTCCAGATGAGCAAGACCATGGAGTACTGCGACTTTCAGGGGTTCACGGCGATTCCCTTTGAACTCTAGTGCCTCATCGCATAGAAGTTGGGCGGATTCGTCCGGGGTTCCTACCGGCAAATTGCAACTCAAGATATGGGCTGGTCGAGCGTTGTTCTCGATGTCGAAGACCAGGCCATAGCGACGACGCATGAGCGCGAGCCCTAGATGCTCACTTCCGCCAGAGGCCGTGCGATCTGGCGAGTTGACGACGAAGATCGAGTGCCAGGGGAAGAGTTGATTGGCCGGCAACCAGCCTTCAGCAGGCTGGACGGAGATTGAAAATCCCATCTCCTTGAGGCGGCGGAGCGGGAGAGAAGGATCAGGTTTGAAAATGGGGTTACTGAACCGGGTGGAATCAATGGCGTGACCGAGCGTCATGCCCTTTTTGTATGCGACAAGGATGACAAACCATGTCACGCCCCGGAGATTTCAAACGAACCACAGGACCCTACCAATCACTGAACCGGGTACAGGCGAGTGATGGTTGAGAACTTTGTCCCGGTTCCTTGTCGCTCGCTGCCGTAACGATTGAAACGAGCCGAAGACGCCAATCTATCTCACGGTTTTCTACCTACCATGCCCAGCCCATCGCACCGATTCTAGATCTGCGGTTTTGGCAAGGGGTACCTTGGTGGCTTTGGTGATGGAATCTCTTGAGTAATTTCGAATACTTGCCTCCCAAGCGAAATCAGACTTGTACAAAGGCTTTGGATTCGATCCATCTCTTCCGGACCATCGTCGGAAACCTTTCGCTGGACCTCTCGAAGGATTTTTCAACCCTCTGGGATATCGTGGCTGCCGGTCGCTTGAATTATACATACTAAGGCCTTCCGGGTTGGTTTGAAGTTCAGTTCCCCCTTGCGGAGCGGGATGAAGTCAGGCGACGGAAAAAGAACAACTCCCGACTGGCATCGAGATGGTTCAGCACCGAGTCCCAATCGGACCGCTGGCGTCTTTAGAATATCTCGAGGCTGTCGGGTGGTAGCCGTCCGGCCCTACCGCATTGTTGGGGCCCAAATGGCCTTGACTGGGAAGTTGTTGGAACGTTGAGGCTAATCGCTATCCGGACGGTTTGGCCGATTTTCAACGCAAGGGCGAGGTCACCCGGTACACGTGTGCGAGGCCGCTTCGGCCGCCGCTTGGGCTCGATTGTCACGCCATCCGCGCGGGGTCAGTTTCCAGATCTCCCGCTGTCGATGGCTCGATAGCCGTGGCACGATGTCACACAGGTAGGCGTGCGGTTCCACCTTCAACCGGTGGCAACTGATGGTCAGTGAAAACAGGTTGGCCGCACGTTCTCCGCCAACTTCTCCTCCCACGTGCAACCAGTTGCGCCGGCCCATCACGACTACTCGTAGCGCGTGCTCGATCGAGTTGTTGTCGATCTCCGCCTCGGGCACTCCCAGATATCGCTCTATCGCCTCCCACTGGTTGAGGGCGCAGGAGATTGCTTTGCCAAAGGGTGTCTTCGGCGGCCTCATTTTATCGAAGCTCTTGAGCAACTCACCCACGTTCTCGAAGGCCGGTCGCGATTCCTTGCTTCTCAGCTCCAACAAGGCGGGCAAGTCGAGACTACCAGCCTTGGACCGTGCCTCGATCCGATACAGCGTCTGGATCGCTGCCAACAACTGTTTGCTGGCCACCGTCGCATCCTCTCTCGCGTCGTAGAACTTGCGCCGGACATGGGCCATGCAGACGATGTGCGACATCGACAACTTGCTGAGCACCGGCGTGGACGAGCTAACCCCGTCGGCTTTGACAGAGTAGGGCCTTGGCTCCTGTCAGGAACTCGGCAGGCCCGTGTTGTGAGCGATCGGTGCGGAAGTCGAAGACCACCTCGGCCCAAGGCAACCCATACGCCCACAAGCGCGCCGTTTGCATTTGGCCATTTTGCAACTGCATCCGGACCGGTGTCTCGTCGGACTGGATTAGTGGTTGTAAGCGGATGTGGTCGGCCATAGCCCGGACCACCGGCTCTAGCTGATCCGAGCACCAACCTACCCAGTCGCAAAGAGTCTGACGCGTCAGCGGAATGCCGATCCGATCAAAGGCTTGCTGCTGACGATAGAGCGGCTTGTGCTCCCCATACTTCTGAACCACCACGTCGGCTACCACTGTGATATCGGCCTTCAGGCTGTCGTCGGGTGCCTCCGGCATGACCACTCGCCGGTGACACTTCTTGCAGACGCACTTGGGATAGACGTACTGCTGGACTTCGTATTGAACAGGCAACTTGGCGAGCTTCTTCCGGATGTCTTCCCCGATTTTGACCAACAGCGGGCTTCCCAGGCCGAAGCCAAGCCGCGCCAGCGTGGAAAAGATCTTGGAGAAGGTGGACCGTTGCCGCCGCCGCTTCGACCCAATCGAACCCGGATGCGCTGCCCTTAAGCGCCCACGGCCAACATCGGCCCAAAGTGGATAGTTATTTGTGAGACACTACACTAGACTGACTGGTTGAACTTTGCACGCAATGGCTGCCGAGGTCGGCAGAGATTGCCTGCGCGAAGGGGATCCCGAGGCTGCAAGCCAGACTTTGGGCAACCTCCGACCTGAGCACGTGGATCGAATCCCAACGCATCACCGGCCAAGGCGCTGGCTCTCCGGTGAAGATTACCTTTCAACCCGACCCCAATGTACAAGCCAAGTTCTGGCGCGTGCGGGTGAGGTAATTCAGTGGGTTCAGTTGCAATCTTGAAATCATGCCCCTTTTGATTCTACAGTCAAAAACCCGAGTGTCCCTCCACGAGTTCTATAAATCCCTCTTACCATCAAAACTATGACACCTGTCAGTGCTAACAACGTAGCCCGTTGGTTTGTTGGTTTGGCCCTGTTGCTGGGGAGCCCGTTCGTTGGGATTGCTCAGACCCGCGGCATAACCTTCGCGACCGATGCCGGTGAAGTTCAACTCTCGGTGCTGCCGGTGGTGGACGCCATTGTGGAGGGTGATGAATTTGTCACTCTCGAATTGGTGGACGATCCGCCCAACTACGTGTTGGCTCCTCAGCGCGCGGCCCGGATGGGCTTGGGTGATCTGACGCCTCCGCCAGACCTGCTGGGGTTTGCCCCGGCGACGGGTCTACCGGGGACCTTGGTAACCCTCCGAGGGCACTCCCTAGATCAAACCACGGTGGTGACCTTCAACGGTGTACCAGCCGTCTTTACGGTGGATTCCCCATATCAGGTGACCGTCACGGTGCCCCCCAAAGCCATCAGTGGCCCGATCGGGCTAGCCACGCCCCTCGGGGCAATTACCTCCACAGGAACCTTCACTGTGTTGGAGGACGGCAAATGGTCGGACGGCTGGGTGGACCGGAATTGGAGCGACCGTCAGCGCTCGGACTATGGTTTCGATTTGAACAGTGTGACCCATGCCGATGGACTTTACGTGGCGGTGGGTGAATTCGGAATCATCCGAACCTCACCGGACGGGCAGAAGTGGACGATGCAGGAGAGCGGATACTTGGGAGATCTTTATGGAGTCGCCGCCGGGAAAATTAACGGCGTGAATTGGTTTGTGGCGGTGGGTGGCGGAGCCACACGGGAGGCGGGTGGGGTGATTTTGAAATCGATGGATGGACTCAACTGGGAGCTATTCAAGGTGGATCGTCCGCTCTTCTGCGTGACCTTCGGTAACAATTCGTTCCTGGCTGGTGGACTGTTCAGACTCTTTCAGTCTTCGGACCTTACGACATGGGCGAAACGGGAAACTCCCCGACAAGATGTATGGCGTGAAACTGCCGTGGCCTTGGCATATGGTAATGGACTATTTGCCATGACCACTGCCCTTGCACATAACGACGGTCGAGGCTATCGACTTGTCTTTACATCAACGGACGGCGTAAAATGGGAACGGAAGATGGATCGTGCCGGCGAATGGTGGTACCGATATGGAGCCATCTGCTTCGGGCCGTCCGCGGGATTTTTGACAGTTGGACATCACTCGAATGACTTCGGACCGGGAAGTACAGGCACATTCTGCGAGCCGAATGACGACTGCTACTACGCATCGCATTTCTGGCAACAGGACCCCGGGCTCAGCCATCCAGGAGGAAGATGGGCTCATTTTTCTCCGGATGGCATCTCTTGGTTAGAGCGTTCAAAGCCAGACGAAGTGGGCCTTTTTGGTTTGGTCTACGGAGACGATACCTTTGTCGCAGTCGGGAATGGTGGAGCCATCCGCCTGACATTGGATGGCCAGTTCTGGCAGTCCTTCCAGGCTCCCACTGTCGAGCGTCTTCGAAGTGTGGTGTATGGCGGCGGCCAGTTTCTCGCTGTGGGACGAAAAGGCGTCGTAGTGACCTCTAAGTCGGGTGTTGAGTGGGCCATCGCCAGACCGTCAGTATTACCGTTTAACTATTGGAGTCGTTCGACTCTAACAGGAGTTGCATCGGGCCCAATGGGATTGATTGCTGTTGGTGCTAATCAGACGGTCCTTAAAGCGGCCGGCGGGGGCCAATGGGCCCAACCTTTGCGAGCGGGCGGATCTGAGTTTATTTCAGGTTCATTTACCTACAGCGAAGCCAAGACTGATTCGGTTCAACGTGGAGGGCGGGTCGCTCGTGTTTTTCCAGCTGCCGACGGCACCTCAGGATTGGCTGCTGGCTGGCTTGCCGGCACCGATCAGGGCACGGACGGAACTTGGCGGTGGGATGGCACGACCAACATTATTTCGAATATTCCTTGGGCTCTCCAGCAGCCGGATGGCGCAGCCGTTGAAAACAATCTTTGGTGGAACGGCAAGGCGGCCGAGGACCGCAAGGCGACCGACAAGGGCGGGTACTTCATCGAATATCCCGACAACCAGCTGGCTGGCGACTTCCGGTCGGTGGCCAGCGGGGCCGGGCGTTATGTGATCGTGGGGTCAAAGACCGTCCTTTCGTCCTCCGATCTCAAGATCTGGAGGCGTTCAACTCCAGAGGCGACCAACGATTTCACTAAGGTCCGATTCCTGAATGGACAGTTCATGGCCTTGGGTGCCGGAGGCGCCTTGTGGATGTCGTCAGACGGCATCACTTGGGCATCCAGAACTTCTGGCGTCTCCACGGCTCTTCTGGATGGAGCCTACGGGGCGGGGCGGTACATTGCAGTCGGTGAATCGGGGGTAATTGTGGGGTCGGTCGATGGCGTTGCTTGGGAGAAGGTGCAGACAGGGTTTACGGCGCCCCTCCGTGCCATTGCGTTTGGCAACGGCACGTTTGTTGCCGTTGGCGATGGTGGCGTCGTGCTGGCCTCCGAGACAGGCACGGGATGGCGCCTTCGGTCCTCGAGCGGGAAGACTTTCCTACTCCTAGAGTTTGCCGAGAATCGGTTCATCGCGGGCGATGGCAGCGCCCTGTTCCAGTCGGCCGATGGCCGGACTTGGGAACCTTGGAGCCGGCATCGGGATTTCACCTCCATCTACGATCGCAAACGCACCTTCAACGCCCTCTGGGTAGGGGAACGATCCGCATGGCTGGTCGGTGAATATGCCACAATCCTCCAGAGTTCTGAGTACCTGCCGAGCCTACCTGCCGTTTCGCTGCAGCTGGGCGAAGGGACCGCCAGCGAGGTAGGCCCTCGCGCTGGGACCTTCATTCTCCGCCGATCGGGTGACCTCAGCAAACCTCTGACAATCCGTGTCAGGATCGGTGGAACTGCGGTGGAGCCCGATGACTACGTAATCACTGGACCGATTCTTCGCTAAGCGAACACCAGATCGATCTCACGATGAACTTCTGGTATCCTGACGCAAGACACCTGTCAGCCCCGCTCCGCTGGGTTTCCCTCGCTTTGCTGTGTTTAGGAATGATCCCGTTGGGGTTAGGACAGGTTCTGCCGGTCGATCGGACGGTGACGTTCCCGGCCGGTGCCGAGTCGGTCCAGCTGACTGTCACCCCGGTGGCGGATACAGTGGATGACGGCTGGGAGTCGGTGACGTTCGAGCTCTTGTCAGACCCAGTGTATCTCATCTCTGGGGGGCAGATGGCCGAGCTTTGGATTCAGCCGTTGCGGTCGCTTGGAGGGGACCCCGGCTCAGGGTTTTCGCCGAAGCTGATGGCGTTCTCCCCAGGGCAGGGCGGTGCGGGAATGGTAGTGACGCTGACCGGGTCAGCCTTCACCGATGCTACCGACGTGTTCTTTGGAGGTGTACAGGCGACGTTCGATGTGATCGATGATGGCCGAATGACAGCCCGGGTTCCACTGGGTGCCGTCACCGGACCCATACGCGTCCAAAACCCGTGGGGGGTGGCAACCAGTCTGGTACCATTCCAGATCACCTTTTCGGGACGGTATTTCAAGGTCACCAAATCCGTCATTGGTGGCGGATCGATCGACCTAAAGCCATCGTTGGCCGAATATTCCGCGGGGACGACGATTCAGGCTCAGGCTGTTCCCCAGCCGGGCTGGACTCTGTTCCGATGGCAGAAAGATCTGTCCGGGACCGCAGCAGCCCGAGATCTGACCCTCGACACTAACAAGGTGATCGAGGCCGTCTTCGCTCCGGGGTGGTCGATGAGGTTGACCAATGGCGTCCCGGTCCCTAAGGGAACGCGGACCGAACTGGCGCTGTCGCCCGTGTCCGCCCAAGCGGTAACCCTAGGATTTCACTGGGCATTGAAGTCGGGCCCCGAGGGCCTGCAGGCTAACCCGGCCGGACTCCTAGCCTGGACGCCTTCCGAGGCGCAGGGCGGCCAGACGTTCGCGGTCGTGGTTGCCCTCACGGGCCCAGGTGTTGCGGAGGAACGATCTTTTACTCTGGCGGTCCAGAAAGACAATCGCCCGCAGATCTCCCTCCAGCCCGCGGCGGCCGACGGATCGTTGACGCTAGAGATCCGAGCCCCGGTAGGGGTTAACATGGCATTGGAGACTACCCGTGATCTGAATACATGGATCGAAACCCAACGCATCACCGGTCAAGGCGACACCACCCCGGTGAAAGTTATCCTGCAGCCTGACCTCAACGTCCAAGCCAAGTTCTGGCGCGTGCGGGTGAGGTAGGTGATTAAATTCTGATATTGTCCCGGTGGCTTGTAGGCTCGAAACCTACGTCTTGAACCTTAGTCCAACCGCCCGGCTAAAATTCGGCCATTAAATGCCCGTTACAGGCGGCAATCTGTTGATGAAAACCGAGTAGGAGAGGTAGCTTACCGGTTATGAAAGTTCCCGGATGGCTGATGACCTTTGCGGTGTTGTTGTCGCTTTCGATAGGTCGAGCCTTGGCCGGTGAAACGGCGACGGCGGTTGCCACGATCACTGCAGGCTTCGTGAGCGCCATCACGGTGACCTCTGGAGGATCGGGGTACACCAGTGAGCCAGCGGTCACCTTCAGCGGTGGCGGTGGTAGTGGAGCCAGTGCGAAAGCAATTTTGGCTGGTGACAAGGTAGCGGTGATTTTGGTGCTAACGGCTGGGAACGGTTATTCAACGGTACCCACGGTGGTAGTTGAGGCACCGCCGAAGGCGCTGGGTGTGCGGTTGGAATTGGTGCCCAAGCTGACTGTAGAGGGTCCTGCAGGTAGCAATGCTCGGGTGGAGTCTGCGGCCAGTCTGAGTGGGCCATGGACGATATGGACGAACGTGACGGTGGGAGCCGAGGGCACGGTTCTGGTAGATTTGTCACCGGGATCAGCGGCCAGATTTTACCGGGCGGTGGCGGAGCAACGTCCTGTAGGTCCTACCGGCTTCGTGTGGATCGTGCCCGGGACCTTCGTGATGGGAAGTCCTTTGAGCGAAGCCGACCGCGACAGTGACGAGGTCCAACACACGTTGACGTTGACACAGGGTTTTTGGATTAGCGACCACGAGACCACACAGGCGGAGTATCAATTGGTGATGGGGAGCAATCCTTCGTTTCGGAAAGGAGAGAGCCTTCCGGTGGAGACGGTGAGTTGGAACGATGCGGTGGCCTACTGCCAGAAGCTGACGGAGCGGGAACGAGCGGGGGGACGGATTACGGCCCAGCAGGCGTATCGGTTGCCGACGGAAGCGGAGTGGGAATACGCGGTGCGGGCGGGGACGACAGGAGCGCGATATGGGGAGTTGGATGCGATTGCGTGGCATGGTGGAAACTCTGGAAACCAGACGCATCCTGTGAAGCAGAAGGCAGCCAATGCTTGGGGTTTGCATGACATGATGGGGAACGTGTCGGAGTGGTGTGGTGATTGGTATGGGAATTACCCGACTGGGAGTGTGACGGACCCGACGGGTCCGAGTTCGGGCTCCGACCACGTGTTCCGCGGGGGCGGTTGGAACGGCGGCGCCAGGCGCGTTCGCTCAGCCGATCGGTTCGGGCTCGACCCGGGCTTTCGAGACGACGATGTGGGCTTTCGCCCCGTCCTCAGTTCAGTTCGGTGAGCTCAAAGCAGTCAGGAAGGAAGCATAGCGGCTGCGGAGCCGGAGTCGGTAGCGAGTGGAGCGAGCGGAGTGCGTTGGACATGATGATGAGCTTGGCGGTGAAAGTCCGCTGTGGGGCCTTCGGAAGGTAACCACGAGTTGAAGACAACTGCAGGACCGCGAGGTTCTTTGGGGAGGAAGTTGGAAACGAAATGGATTCCTGAACGAAAGTGAAATCTCGTAAGGCAGGATGAACCGGGTTTGTGTGCTTCGAAACACGACGCCCAATTTTCCGAGGGGTTCATTCGGTATTGAGGACAGGAAGACAGGAAAGTGCATCGTCTTACTCCAAGAGATCTCTTTCGATCCTTGGTGACAAGGTAGCTCGGAGTGAAGGCAACGACACCTGTGCGAAGTCGAGAGAGAAGTCGGATGATTCCGTAGTAGCGTTGAAGCGGGTGAAAGCCCGGTGAGCAAAGGCGATCATGAAAATGAGAACAATGAAGTCCGAACAACTTTTATGGCGTTCGCCGACAGCCCGCAAGGGGGCGGCGACGAAGAGATTCCCGACCTTCTTGCGTCGATGGCAGCGCAGGAACAGAGGCCGACATCCTATCCGAAAATCCCGGAGCCGAGACAAGGGGCCAGGTCTGCACGACAGAGAAAATCACTGACCGAGGCGGTTCAAAGAGTCGCTTTTTCCTCGGAAAACCGCAGGTTGAGCAGCCCAAATCAGCGAAAACCGCTGCCCAGTTGCGAAAGTCCGGCTAGGCCACCTCGACCTCCCATACGGCAGCTTCCCCTGTTACAAAATATTTTTCTCGGTTGAAAGAAAAAACGCTTGATTTTTATGGTGTTAACGGAAATAACTGAACATGTCAAATTGGAGTGGGGCACTTCGCTTAGTTAGTAGTCGCAGCGGCCAAAAATGGGCGAAGAGATGCCCCTCTATTACTGATGAATTAATGTTAGGAACTAATTAAACTCATGGACTTATTTAAGTCGCCAAAAGTTGAGTTGCAAATTTTCTAAGGCGTTATTTTTTGTAAAAGTAAAGCCAACCATAAACGTGATCAAATACACAAAAAATCAAAGTGCTAGTAGCTTCGTTTCAAAATTCGTATCACAGATTATAGCGCTGATGATTGTATGGCTAACCGCAGTCCAAGTTGCGGCCGAGGTGCCACGCGTGAAGTGGGGTGGCGTGATGTTTCGCGGTAAAGCTACGGACCGTTCTAGGCTGTATCCAATGTTGAGTGAAACTAAGACTCTAGAAAAACTACAAGAGCAACTTTCGGGTATTGCGCGCAATATTAATCGAAATGATTGCCATTTATTAGTTGATGGACAGTTTAGTTTCACGGCAGGAGATGGGTTGGTGATGGGTTGCGTAATTGATGATGAGGATTTAATAGAGTTCAAGCTCACCTTCAAAGATCGAAACGAATATTATGGTCAACTCGTTGTTGCTGCGTCTATCGTTGTGTTTGATTTTCAACAAGGCGTCGTTGTCTCGAGTGCAATTGTCTCCACTATGGTGCCATTTGGGGACCGGTATCCAATAAAAGAATCATTGTCGGCAGAACAGCGAGCTCGATTACTTGAGGAGGCTATTTATACATCTCAAAAAGACAACAGAGACTTAATATCAAGAGTTAAAACCAAGATGGGCTACATTCCAATTCAACCTAAAGCAAATTTTGGTCGTCTCCAAGTAAATCTGCCCACAATTGAAGAGGCTTCAGTAAACGAACTGGAAGCAAATGACCCGTTCCAATCGGTTCGAATTCGCCGGCAGTTCAGCCAAAAAATCGCGGCGTCGCTTGTCGAAGACTTTCGGATCAATGTGCTTCCTCTCATCGATGGTGATAGCACACTCAATCAGATGACTGTCAGTTTTGCTGATAAAAGTAAGCTGTCGGCAAATGGGCCAGCAGAGAAGATTTTCCAATTGCCTCCTCCGACAGTCGTTGCTGAAGTGTCTATTTCGAACGTAGGTCGTGAAGTTGTAAAAAAGTACTCAAACAACGTCCAAACGACAGTTATCTTTGGTGCTGGCATGACTATAAAATTTCTAGAACTTGGAAATTTGAAGTATGAGAAAATATGGGGATATGGGGCCAATCGTGGTTTCCCTCCGGAAACAGCCGAAGCACAGGC
>CAJAHH010000056.1 GCA_903939515.1 uncultured Verrucomicrobiota bacterium | reverse complement strand
CCAGTGCCACGGGGACGGACCGCTCGGAGATCGGTCCCTACCTCGGAAGTCACTGGGCTACACCCCAGGGTCTTTCCGCAAACTCAGCCTCGCCGGAGCATCTCCGAGGTAGGGCGATTTCTCCCAAATGGCCGCTTCGACGAATAAGACAGAGGGACGGCACTTTCCATGGCAGGCTCGCTCGACGGACAGTGTCACGGGGACGGACCTCTCGGAGATCGGTCCCTACCTCGGAAGTCACTGGGCTACACCGAGACAGCCGAACCATGAATTCTCAAGTCAGAGTCCCAGACGCGCTTTGAGATCGCGGGCGACGGTGCGCTCCGGTCGGGCCTGAATCAGAAGATCTAACAGGCGGTGAGCTCCGTGCGGATCGGAATGAGCGCGCAGCGAGGCACGGGTGATTAATTGGGCATACCCGGGCGTAAAATCAGCGCTCAAAACAACACTCCGAAGGAAACCCTGCTCTGCTTCCTCGGGGCGTCCTTGAGACTCAGCAATGAGGCCCCGGAGGTGAGCGTCACGTGCCTCGAGATAGGCACGGAACCGACGGCACTCGTCGGCCGGTCGCCCGGCACACAAGTCCGCGGGAAACGGACGCTGGAGATCGAGAAGCTCCGACAGCAGAGCCTGTCCCTTCGGCGGAACCGGACCCAACGTCCGAGGTGCGTCAAAGAGCAGGATCGGGTGATCGTCGGTGTTGATTCCAACGCTCTGGGAGTAAGTCTTGAGGGTTTCGGCATCAGCGAACCAGGTGCCCATCACCGGCAGGACCTCGGCCAAGGCCATGGGCTTGAGGGCTTCTCGCAAGCGAGGCTGATTCAGACGCCGCTCCAGGGCCTCCGGCGACCAGAGATGACGTCCGTGCCCCCCGATAAGTCCGATCACCGGCGTGTCGGCGTTGAGTCGCAGCAACAGCGCCGAGGCGTCGGGAAACACCTCAAGAAACGTGGCGGTGATCATCCTCAGCCCGTAAGTATCGAGCTGAAAGAGCGGCAACCACTGGCAGAAGAGCCCGCCGTCCGACAAGCGATCCCGGATCGTCTGGAAGTGTTCGAGGGTGTAGAGGCCCGCCGCCCCATCCCGCGCCGGATGGAACAAGTCGGCGATCACGACATCGTAGCGTTGAGTAGATGCTCGAACGAATCGCCGGGCATCCGCAACCCGTACGGTAAGCCGATCACTGTGGGCATTGTGCGAAGCGAATTCAGGCATCACCTCGGCGACTTCGGGCACCAATTCAATTCCCTCGGCCACCAATCCTGGGTGCGCATCGAGGGCGGAGAACGAGATGCCTGTGCCGACTCCCAGGAACAACGCCCGGCGCGGTTCCGGATGCAGGAGCAACGGCAGATGACCATGGCGTCGCTCAGCCAAGGCAGAGGCGGTGCCACCCATGGTGAAGCGCTGATTAATGCGGAGAATGCGGTGCCCATCGGCTTGGACCACGGTGGTCACCGTGTCCGAGGGCCCTTCGCGCAAGGTAACGATGCGACCCCCAGGCGGAGGGGTTTGCAAATGGAGGTCTTTCGGCAGACTCATCAGTGCCACCGCAGCCAGAGCCAATCCCGCCTTCGAGACCCAACGCTGTCGCCGCCACCCCGGGACGAGCGTCAGGTATCCCAGACCCAGCAAGATCCAACTCCAGCGGGTCCCCAAGGCCGGTATCAGACCGAGCGCCATCACCGCGGGTGCCAGGGCCGAACCCAGGAGATTCCAGGAAAGGGCGGGTCCGAGGAAACGCGGGTGCCTGCCCGCTTCGGTGGCCAGCGAGGCGAAGAGCATTCCCATGGCCAGTGCTGGAAGAGCCACCACCGAGCTGGCCACCCAGAATTCTGAGACCATGGCCGGCAAGGCCTGAGGTCCTGTGCCGCCACGCAGCATCGAAACCAGCAGCGGCGTCTGACGCAAAACCCATCCCGCGATCGCCACACTCAGTGCCACCCCCGGAAGCAACCACACCAGCGCGCGGTTGGCTTGCGAGGCGAACCGATTTTGCAAGGCCCCACCCAAGGCGGTGAACAGCAAATAGGCGGCGAGGATCACTGCATAGGTGAAGACCGTGTTCTCGAGGACTTGCGACAACAACCGGGTGGCCAACACCTCGAAGCCAATGCCCAAGAAGCCGCTCAGCCACAACGTGGTCCGGAGGCGCGAGGTGCTCAGACGTTCACCACCCGGTTCCACCGTCGAAGTAACCGGTTCCACGGACCGCACACCGCGTCCCGTCCACCAGAACAACACGGCACAAAGGCACTGAAGGCCGGCGAAGCCGATCACCGATCCGGTCAGCCCCCAACGGGGTTGCACCCAGAGCACCGAACCCAGAACCCCCACGACCGCACCCAAGGTGTTCACCGCATACAAGGGCCCCACCCGAAGTCCATCGGCACGGAAACCCGAAATCAATCGTTCCATCGCCGGCATCATGGCTCCTAGACACACGGTGGCCGGGAACAAAACCACCCCCGGCAACAGCAGGCTGACGACCCAGTGAAGCCCAACCCCGGGAGCAGGCCCAAGCCAGTGCCAGGAGGACTCCGCAACCCACGGCACGAGCAGCACCGTCGCCAGCGCCCAGAAGGCCGTCAGAGCCTCAAGCACTGCACAGCGAATCCCGGGAGACGGCAGGCGATCCAGAGCACGACCGCCCCAACGCGAACCCACCGCCAGTCCGCCAAAGAAGGCGGTGATCACACCCAGGGTGGAAGGCAACTCTTGTCCAAGACCGAGTGCAAACATCCGTGCCCAGACCATCTGAAGGCCCAGTGCCGAGGCACCGGACGCACCCACCGCCAGCCTCACGCCGAGTGGGATTCCAGACTGTCGGACCGGATGGGGTGGGGTCATGGCAACATCTACGAACTCACATCACCTCGATTGTTGCGGCGCTAAGACTGCTTCACGCAGGCAGCGGCAGATCGGTCATGATGCGCGTTCGGGATCTTAGCGAAAGCAAATGCGCCAGCGGAGTGCTGCCACCGATGCGCAACGACTCCTGGAGGGCCTCTTCCTTGCCCACGCCGGAGGCCAGCACCCACACCTCCTTGGCCGCGGCCAGGACCTGGAAGGTCAGGCTCAATCGCTGCGGTGGTGGCTTCGGTCCGATCACCGGGATCACCCATCGTGTGGAGGTCACCACCGATTGCGGAGCTCCTGGAAAAAGCGAGGCCACGTGACCATCTTCGCCCATGCCGAGAAACACCAAATCGAGAACGGGCACGCTGCCGGAAGCGGTGCCGGTCACCCGGGGCAACTCGACTTCGGCCAAGTGAGCCGCCTCGTCCGGCGGCAACTCACCACGCAGGCGATGCTGTTGTTCGATTGCGATTCCGGCCGGATCTAGCAAGGCCGTCTGAGCCAGCTTGTAATTGCTGTCGGCATGATCGGGAGGCACGCAGCGCTCGTCGCCCCAGTGGACGTGCACCGTGTCCCAACAAGTGCCCCGAGCGGACCCCAGCAAATGAGCTGCAGCCATAAATCGACCGGCCACCCGACCGCCCGACAAGGCCACGTGGAAGGGCTTTTTCGCCGTGGTGGCGGCATCGACCGCATCCAACCAGCGGCCAGCCACTTGTTGCACGAGGGTTTCGGTGTCAGGAAACGAAATGAGTTCTGATCGATTCATGGGCACAGGGCACGATTACGGTTTGGGAACCGCGGGGGAATTTTTAGGTTGTTTGGAGACCGGGGAGGCCGCCGGATCCGATACCGCCCGACGCTCCTCGGGCAAGAGATCCTTCAGAGTTCCAAAGGGTCTGAAGGGAAAGAGCAACAAGGTGGGCACATGGGCCGGACCGGTCACGGGCTCATCCAGGGTTCCGGTCAGTCGGTACTCGAAGAGCTTCTCGAGCGGCGACAAGGCAATGGAAGCCACGGGACCGAACAAAGGAACCCGGCGAAACATCGAACCTTGCACCAGCATGTCGACTTTGTAGTCAAAGGCTACCGATCCGGAATAGCCGAGCGACATCGAGGGCGACTTCATTTGGAGATCGCGAGTGTGGACGGCCCCCTGAGCCAGCGAATACGTGGCCGTTCCCTCCGTGAATCGAGCCTGACCCAATCCGGAGGACATGCCGTCGAGGATGGAGGAAAACACGCCGAAAACCGGGAATCCCCACAGGAAGCCATTGCGTAAGGTGGCCTGTCCCCCGCCCTTCCAAGAGGCCGGTTCTGAGGTGAGACCTTCGTCGACGCGGAAGGTTCCCGACAGGCGCCCTTCCAGACGGTTGGTCCGCCCCGACACGCCGGCTACCAACGCACCCAATTCGACGTCCCTCAACTCGGTGTCCATGCGCAGGCGATTGTTCTCATCCTTACCGAGTTCGAATTGGAGATTTCCCCGAAGACGCCCTCCATAAAAGCCGGCCTGGATATTAGTCACATACAATTGGCTGCCAATAGACAGAACGCTGGCAGAAACCCCCTTGGTTCGAAATTTCCACCACTCGAAGGACCCCTCGGATTCGGCGTCGAAACGAATATCGTTACGCGACATGTCTCCGCGAATGCCGATCACACCATTCACATGAACCAGCGGGGGTTCTATGAAATGGTAAGGGCTCATCGTCCGGTGCGTGATGGGGCCAATCAATCGAGTGAGCCGCCACGGATCAAAAACACTGACAGCATTGGTGAAGGAAATGAGTCCGACCGCCGCGTCGAAGGCAAACCCATCGACGGTAACCCACTGTTCGCCATCTCGACCGCGGGCCTCGCCGACCGACAAAAACCGGTTTGTATAGCCCAGTTTTGCCCGCGCTGAATCCAAATGCTCACCCCGATAAGTGACATTGGTCGCCGCGATTTCCACCTGCACCGTCGTCAATTCTGGCGAGAACCAGCGCCCACGAATCTCCCCCTTAATTTGAGGCGGTTGGCCGAACTTTAAGTCATTGAACACCCGCTGGGCTCCCGGCTCAGCGATGAGCGGTTGCACGATCTTGGGATCCACCCCGGAAGTCAGTCGGAAGCGGTAGTCTTGAGTCACCTCGTGGCCCTCGTAGTCGAAGACAACCCGTCCCTCGGGCCGAACCACCGTCATGCCCGGAATCCGCCATACGCGGTTGGTGTAGGTGAAAGCCCCCTTGGCAGAATCCCCCGTGATGCCTCGGAAACTGAAGGATTCTCCCGTGGCCGATCCGGCGATGGTGACGGTGGGTAACACGGTGCCACGCCAGTCGGGATTGCTGTTGGTCCAGGGCGGCAACACCAACCCCAGTTGGGCGGCGATCCGAGGGGCTTGATTGGTGGGCCAGAAAAATTGCCCCAACCATCGCTGACCGGCCGGCGTTAGCACGGGGATGACTCCGGAGGGATGGGCCGACGAAGTGGCCTGCACACTCAAGCGTCGCGTATCCAAATCGCACTCGATGTTACCCGCCACGGTGCCGCCCAAGAGGTCAATTTGCGTGTCCTCCAACTGGGCGCGGGTCGAAGCGAAACGCAACTGGGTCTTAAAACGGTCCAATCGCAGAAGCGGGTGATTCACGGTGCGGGCCTCCAAGCTTCCGGCCAGCACGAACGGGCGGACCCAACGCCAAAATGAAGCATCCTCAGGCCCAGGACCGGGGCCTTGAGGGTGGCCCGTCAACGAGAGTTCCAGAGGACCGCAGTCCAACCCAGGGCTCTGAAAACCCGGGGCCCGGACTTCCAACTGCGCCTCATGCCATCCCGACAAATCGTGTCCCAGGATCACCTGAACCGTTGCCTCATTCAGGCGGACCTCGGGGGCAAGGGTCTTGAATTCGTTCAGGTGGATTTTCAGGGAGGACTGGAACTGAGGGGTGAGCCCCTTCGCAACCAAAGTTTCGTTTCTGGGATCCCAGGGACGAACCGGGATGGCATTGGAAGCCAAGCGCTCGGATTTACCTTCGACCTGAGCCCTGCCCAACAAGAACTGAGGCGTCTGGACCCCCTCCGCACTGAGGTTCCAATCGACCTTGGCGGGAAGCACGGCGTCGATCGGTTGGGTAGACTTCAGTTGGCCCCGCAGTCCCCGGACAGATCCTTCGCGCGCCGACACCCCATCCACCTCCCATTGAACGTGCACGGCCAATTGCCCCGGAGCCTCGGTGAGCGGACTCATCTGAGCCTCCAACTTCAGGCGCTGAAACGAGCGTTCATTCCAGGTGACCTGTCCGGCCGAAAGTGTGAACTCGGCCGAGGAGGCCTCGGGTAAGGCCAAGTCGGTCTGAAATTGGAGTCGAACCTCAGCCGGTTTCTGGAAGCGAATTTCTTCCAGAGTGCGTTGGATCCGAAGCAACGTAGAACGCCACGCTGGGGAGGCTTGGGCGGGTGCTGGGTCAGAAACCGATCGCAAGGCCGTCGGGTGTTTCAAGATTCCAGAAGCCCGAAAGGATCCCACCTCCGTGGTCGCACGCAAATCTTCGACGACCCATTCCTCGGCACCTTCAAACCGAATGCGCGCCTCGACCCCATGGAGGTTAAAACGGGATGCCACACGGTTGCTCTCGACCAGTGGGATGGAGACCGACCCTCCGCGGATCTTGAGTCCCCTCACCTCGGGCTTGAGGGCCAGAACCTGGCCCCAATCCAACGCTAACTGAACTTCCTGCGCCGAAAACTGCTCCCCGCCGAGGTCGCCCAAACGGCCCAAGGTCACCTGTTCGGCCACGATGCCCCGGGTTGCCCGGAAACGGATGCGCTCAAACTCCATCGCCACTCCCCGTTGTCGAAGGGTCTCGAGCAGGCGGTTCTTGAGGCTCTCGGGAATGCCGACTTGGTTCAGGTAGGCTCCCAATCCGACGATCACGGCCAAAACCAAATAGGCGCTGCGTCGCCCCATCCGAAAGAGGCGTCGTGGCCAGGCTCCACGAGACCAAATCGACCGTCGAGTCGGACGATTCTCAGTAACCGGGCCGGCAGCAGGGTTCACGGCTTCGTTTCGTTAGAGGTGGCCGGCGGGGCACTGAACCAAGGCCCGATGTACTCCTGATAGAGGCTCAGCGGAAACTGCGTCAAGATGGCGGGCTCATCGGAGTCGAAGGCGGCCCAGACAAACTGGTTGATGGCATTGCGGCCGCCGAACCGGAGATGCAGCGAACGAAAATTGCCGCCTTCTTTCTGGGTCAATGTCACCGCGTGGTCGAGTTGGTCGAAGGCGAACTGTTTCAATGCAACGTCGTTGGGAACTGGAAAGCGACCGATTGGGGCCTGGCCGATGCGGTAGAGCCCTTCGTCGATGGCGGGATCTGGCAGCAACCCCTGCGCGGCGATCACGCCATCCCATCGGCCCAGGGAATTCCGCCGGAGCATCCGCGTGCGCCCCTGTTGACGAATCTCAATTTGGACAATGTTGCTGGGATTGAGATTCCAGTCTCGGAATTGTGGAGCCGACACGGGCAGGATTTGCAAATCCCCTGCGGCAATGCCGTAAATCCCAAGTTCATCGGACCGGCGCATCGAGAGCCGCCGCCCCTCACCCAAGGGGGTCCCCATAGTGAGACGGGTCAGCAATGCCGGGGAGCCATTGGATTTACCGAGGTAGAAGGAGTACTCGCGGGCGGGCTGGTCCAAGCCGTAACGGCCCGGGTTGGTCCCCAGATCGTCCAAGAAATCCTCGATTCGCAGCCGCATGAACCGCTGGAAGGTCTCCCGAACCCAAGGACCATCGGCCAAAAAGCGGCGCGGAGAAATGACCCACCAGTTGGTGCCCTGCTTCTCTAAAGTGAAGGGTTCACTGCCCGCCCGCACCTCGAGTCGCTCCAATCCGGCGATCTGCGGCATCAACCGGCGATCCCGGTAGGTGGCCAGCGGCCGTTTGAGTGATTCCAAAATGGAATTAGTAATCCGGACGATGTTCCCGAAGTCGGAGCGGCGTACGAGGATTTCTCCCGGTGCATTCGTCGAGGCCCGGCCAAACTGGAGTCTCAAGAGCTCGTTGGTGCCTCGCTTCAAGACCATTTGGGCGGTGGGCTTGGTTAATCCATACTCTTCGGCCGAAACGGTGAGCGTATCGCTCACGAAGGCATTCACCCGGGAATCCGCCGCATCGGTCAGGAGTCGGCGAATTTGATCATCATTGGCCCGGGCCACCAACGGACGAATCAGACTCCACGTCCCATTGGTCGTGATGGCCGCCTCAAACTCGGTCTCCCCAAGAATTTCTACACGATCGAAGGGCAGCGAATCGGCATCAAAGAGGCGTCGGTCGCGCCAGTCTTCGGGCGAAGCTGGCAAGGCCTCCAAAAGGCCGGCCTCGGCCGTGAACACCCCGTCTTGGCCGACCTGCTGGAAATAGAACTGACTCCCCAGCGGCGTTCGACCGCCGAGGCGAAGAATGTTCATGCCCTCGCGGGTGCGAATGGTGAGCACGTCGGGACGTTCGAGCCCAAAGGCCGCCAAGGCCCCGCGCTGCGCGGTCACCTCGGCGCTCGACTGGTGCGAACGGGGTGCGAGATTACCGATCATCTCCAACAAACGTTCCACGCTCGTCGATTGGACCGGGTAATGGATCGGAGACCTCAGGAACCACCCCGAGTTGGTCCGCTCCAAGCGGATGGCCACATTGGATCGGAGGATTTCGACCGAGATCACCTCACGCGGGTCTAATCGGCGAAAGCGCACCGATCCGGTGGCGCCAGCCACCCGGACCTCATCGCGGCGTTCGGTCATGGCAAGCCATCCCCCGAGCAGGACGGCCAGCAACACCAACACCCATGTGGTTCTTCGGTTCATCGATGAAATCGCATCAACCCCGCCTCCGTGCCCAGACCATGAAGCCCAAGATTAACACGCCACCGGGCAGCGCTCCGAGCAAGACTCCATTCAGAAGTCGCAACTGGGGCGCCGTGAGGTTCAACCGGTATTCCGAAATAGTCCGAGGCCCAATGGCCATCGACTGCTGACGATCCAGCAACCAGTTGACGCAGAGGGCGGCAAAATCGCGATTCCCCAAACTCTGGAGCGGCCCATTGGCCCAAAGCGCCGAATCACCAACAACGATCAACCGTGCGGTACCGCGGCCCGCACTCAACCCGCTGACCCCACCCTTTTCAGAAGCAACGGCCAAGGGGATCTCACCACGACGGTCTTTGCCCTCAACATAGGAAAATTCTCGTCCGTCAAAATCGGAGAGAGTTCGACCCTCCGGACCGGTCAAAACTAGCGCCGTGGTCTTCGGTGCATCGGCAGGCAGGCGATTGGACGGAATCGGCACGACGACGCGCGGCGCCTGAAAGTGAACCTTCGCCCCGGCCCGGGTCAGGGGTGAGGTGACTGGATGGGATCCGTAAGAGTTGGCGACAACATCAAACCCGCGCACCGAGGCTTTTTCATCATTGGCCAATTGCGAGGGCAAGAACACGCCCCACTCCTCCAGCAAACCCTCGAGAGGACCCTGACGGCGGAGAGTCTCCAGCGAAAGGGTCACCAGAACTCGGCCACCTCGGTCTAGGTACTTCGAGATGGCGGCCGCTTCTGAAGTGAGCAGCGGTTGCACCGGTCCTGCGACCACCAACAAACTGCAACCTTCGGGCACGCCGGCCAGCAAGTTGGTAAAGACCCTCGATTCGACGTTCTTCTCGGCCAACAGCCGGACCCATCGGGAGTATCCATTGCGCTCGTCGTCGGAGGACGGGTCGTTTTCTCCATGTCCACGGAGGAAATACGCACGGGTCCCAGAAGCCTCGGACAGTCCAGCCAAGGCAGCCGTGAACAGAGCCTCACCTCGGAAGGCCACACGGCGGATCTCCTGATTCTTGCCGGCCATCATGCCCTTCACGTCGGCATCGTAGGTGGACATCTCGGAATCATCGACGGTGCGGAACCGTCCGCCACCCGCATCAAAAATGACCAAATCGCCCGTGTTGGCCCCGAGGCCGTAGCGGGTCTTGATGGCCGTCGCTAGGGTCGCATCCCGTACGTAATCAACCAATTGGACCGAGATCCGCGGCGACTGCAGAGAATATTCCCGGAGCAAGCCCTTCACATGCCGGTACAGGTCGGAAGACGGGTCGAACAAGACGATGGCCTTCACCTCGTTGGTGAGTCCGCTCAAGGTGGCCACAGTGAGCGGCGACAATTGGGGACGCTGGGAAGAGACCCAGTCATAGCGCCACTGCAGGCGTGTCGCGGCCAGGTAATTGACCATCACCAAAATCGCCAGCAACGCCACCACCCCGATGAACGAATTGAAACCAGCACTCCAGCGACGGCCGGGCTCGTAGCTGGGAGGCAGCACGCTGGAAAGCTCTGTCGTCGGGTCGCTCATTTCCACCTCCGCATTTCGATCACGCGCTGAGTGAGGAACAGGAAGAAAAACGTCACACTCAGGTGAAAGACCAAGGCCCGACCGTCAATAACGCCTCGAGCAAAGTCCTGCATGTGGTGGGTGACCGACAAGTGATCCATGAGGCGTCCCAACCGGTCGCCGGTGGTGTCGGTCTGCGAAAAGCGCAAACTCATCGTCCACAGTCCGATGCCGATGAGCAGCGAGGTCATGGCTGCGATGATCTGACTACGAGTCAACGATGACGCAAACACCCCAATCGACAGGAAGGTCGACCCGATGCAGGCGATGCCCGTGAGCACCCCGCACATGGCCCAAGGGTCCAACAACTGAGGTTGATGAGTCACCTGCCTCAGGACGACCAGAACCCCGATCAAGGGAGCCCAACTCAAAAGATAAAACGCCAAGGAACCAGTGAACTTAGCCAAAACCACCTGCCATTCACCGACGGGCGTGGTCATCAATGCCTCATAAGTCCCGAGCGCCTTTTCGGCGGCAAACGTGCGCATGGTGATCACCGGTGTGGTGAGGATCAGGGTCACCCAGAACACGATGCCATCGGCAAAGAAAATCTCAGGGATCGGCGACGGCGTACGGTCTGAATTGAGTCGCTCCACGATGTCCATCAGGCCGAATCCGGCTAGGAGCAAGGTGATGGCCACGACCACATAGCCAGTCAACGAGTTGAAGGCGGCTCCCAATTCACGCCGCACGAGGGTCAGGAAGACATTCATATTAAAGGCCCCCTCTTTTGTTCTTCTGCGTGAGTTGAATGAAGATGTCTTCCAGCGACAACCGAGGCCGGGTCAATTCCCGCAAATTCCACTCCTGCTGGCGTACCTGTTCGAACACCAAAGTCCTGAGGTCTTCCCCTGCCCTAGGAGTGAGGGCCACCCGTTGAAAACTGCCCGCGGCGGCCTGGATTTCGATCGAAGCCACCTCGGGCAAATCGCGGAACGCCTCGCGGATGGCCTCGGGCGTCGCGTCAATCTCGGCCACCACCCGGCCATCTTGGCTGAAGCGACTCTCCAAGTCTTCCACCCGATCGGCCGCCAGAATGCGCCCCTGATTGAGGATCAATACCCGGGAGCAGGTCATCTCCACCTCGGTCAGGATGTGCGTAGACAGCAGCACCGTATGCTGACGCCCCAATTCCTTAATTAAGGCTCGCACGGATCGCAACTGATGAGGATCGAGACCGATGGTGGGCTCATCGAGAATGATCAGGTCGGGCTCATGGACCAGGGCATCGGCCAGCCCCACGCGTTGGCGGTAGCCCTTAGAAAGCTGCCCGATGATTCGCTTTTCGACGTCTTTGAGCCCGCATTGCTCAATCACCCGATCCACCCGGTCTCGGCTGCGGCCGATGCCCAATCCCTTGAGTCGCGCTCGAAACTTGAGGTAGTCTCGCACCCGCATGTCGATATGCAGGGGGTTGTTCTCCGGCATGTAGCCGATGCGGCGACGCACTTCGTCGGGCTGATGAAACACATCGAAGCCAGCGATGCGAACCGTGCCACTGGTCGCCGGCATGAACGACGACAGGATGCGCATCGTGGTCGATTTGCCTGCCCCGTTCGGGCCCAGGAATCCGACAACCTCCCCTCGACCCACGGTGAAGGAGATCCCGTCCACCGCGGTGCGTCCGGGGTAGCGCTTCGTGAGGTCCCGGACCTCGATCATGGGAGTGGAGTCAGACATCCGCCTTGGAGTCTCTTAAAGTACTCGGGAAGCCTCACCGCAGGAACAGAAAACCCCGGAGATTCAACGGTGTGCAGGTAGATGGCAAAACCCTGTCATGGCCAAGGAACGTTGAGGGGTCAGTATGCGGGTAGAATCGGACCCGGCAGGTCGTTGAGGGGATACCCTAGGTGGAGGGCCGCCTCGCGGAGCCGTTGGTCACTGGTCACCAAAGGCCAGTCTTGGAGCTGATCGGCTGTCGCCAAGTGAAGGGCGTCGAGGGATCGCAAGGGCACCTTCGGATGCACGCGACCCAAAATCCAATGGGCTCGCCGAATGATCGCCTCGGAAATGGGCGACAAATCGATCATTTGCGTTCGCATCTGATCGTCGAACCGTTGCCAGGCTTCGAGACGCAGTCGGGTTCCGATGAGTTGGGCTCGCTCCCGAGCCAGCATGGCAGACCAGACCTCGGTGAAGGCCAACATGGAGGACGAAACGGGGTGTCCCTCAACTAGGCGGGCGTAGAACTCGCTGTCCGGTTCGCGGATCAGAAGTTTCACCAGAATGCAGGAGTCGAGATACATGCGGAAGACTTCGCGGTTTGGGGGACTTTGAGATTGGGAAGGCTGAGGAATTTTTGGATCAATCCCGTCCATCGCGCTCAACACGGATGAGCACCTCCGCCGAAGGGCCGCAAACCAGCGGCTGCCCCCTCAACCACTCCCAGTCCACCGAATAGGGTTTGCCGTGGGACCTCACAGGCACCAGTCGGGCCTTGGGGTGACCGTCGCTGGTAATGACAATTTCAGCGCCCCGCGAGGCCTGCTCGAGAAGGCTCGACAACTGATCCTTGGCAGCACGGACGTTGATCGATGTGGACTGCGGCTGCAACCCAGCCACCTCTCGAAGGACCTCGCCCGTTTTGGCGCCCTCTGAGGTCCCTAGAGGATAACGCACCGGGGTGGTGGTGGAGTGTCTCATCACTCAGATGTAGCCTCTTGAGGCCACATTGGCAATTTTTTTCAGGCCTCAAGTAGCCTCATTTAGCCTGACCACCTCTCCGATCCTCTCGAGAAGGCACGCAAATCGGCGGGGAGGGCTGAGAAACGGGTCGGTTTGTCCGGGGCTCTACCGCAATTTGAGCGCCACGATTCCCGCCTGACGAACCACTCCCAAGGCCGTGCGCTGATCAAACAAAATCCCCAACTCCACGGATTCGCCCTTGGGCCGACTAAACAAATAGCGAGCCAAGGCCACGACATCTGGGAATTCGGTGCGATCCAACCCGCGGATCAGGTGCCCTCGCTTGAGCCCCACTGCGGCCGCCGGGCCGTTGGCATCGACACTTTGGATGACAAACCCTCCTCCCCGCACCGGAGCCACTTTGAAACCGGCCCGTGCGGACAAGTACTCGTTGTTGAAAAAGTCCGCCTCGTCGACGAGGCGCAGTCGCAACTCTTTGAGGCTGCCTCCCCGTCGAACACTCAGAGGGATGTCCTTTGAATCTCCAGCCTTCACCAGAGCCCGATTGAATTCGATAATACCGCTGGGCGGATCTCCCTGAATCGCAGCAATCACGTCGCCCGCCTTGAGCCCCGCTTTTTCGGCCGGACTACCGGGTTGCACCGCTTGGATGGTCAGGGGCCGCGTTGCCGCCTTGAGACGGGCTCCAAACCAAAAACGCCCCACCGACTCGCCGCTGAGCACCTCGGCCAAGGCTTGGTTAACCCGTTTAATGGGGATGGCAAAACCAATGCCCTGGGCGCCCATTTGCGGACGCAATGTCGCCACGTTGATGCCGATGAGGTCGCCCCGCAAATTGATGAGCGGGCCGCCAGAATTACCCGGGTTAATGGCCGCGTCGGTCTGGATCCAGTCCAAGGTATCGAGTTCTCCGCGCGAACGGTCCTCATTGGGACCGCGGCGGGCGCGGGAACTCAAGATGCCCCGACTCACAGAACCCGCGTATCCGAAGGGATTGCCCAAGGCGATGACCGTCTCGCCCAGCAAGAGGTCGTCGTCCTTAGCAAATTTGACGGCCGGGAACTTTCGACCCGGAGATTTGAGCCTCAGCAACGCCACATCTTTGGCGGCGTTGAGCGCCACCCGTTCGGCCTCGATGGGATCGGATCCGTCGTTGAACTTCACGAACACTCGTTTCACGCCATCGACCACGTGAACATTGGTGAGCACGTAACCTTCCTCGTCGATGACGACACCGGACCCGCGGCTGACCACCGCCTCCTGCACTTGCTGCAACCGCCATCCGAAAAATTCAGCCATCAGGCGGTCGTCGACGCTGTTTGGGTCGACATCGGCCGAACCCTCGACGTTGACCACGCTCGGCATCACGCGCTCGATGGCTTCCACGACGGCGTCGCGGCGGACATCCAAAGCATCCGCCTTCGTCAGGTCGGTTTGCTGAGCACAGGCTGGAACAAAGCACGCCCCAACCAGAAGTGTGCCTGCTCCAAAAATAACGAAGAAGGTTCTCTTCAAGACACTCGGTGTCATGTCAGTAGCCATGGATAACAATTGGCCGCATTCGTTCAATTCCAAGCGGTCTACTGAATCCATAGCTCACTTAAGGCTGGGATCAAGCGACCGAATCCTGAAGCGGGAGCGCTTCTGTCGTTTGCCGAGGAGCCGAATCGGCTCACTTCATGGCAACGTACAGGCGATGCACATCATCATGGTCATCGATGGCATTGAGGAACGTGGAGACCAGCTGCTTTTCGGCGTCTCCGAGTTCCACGGGGTTTTTGGCCACGTGGCGGATCTCGCTGGCGAGGACTTTCCAACCGGCTTTGGAGAGCCAATGGGTGACCGTGGCCAAATCCTTCACCTCGGCTAGGAACCGAGTTCCCACATGCCCTTCAGGAATTTCTTCCCCGTCGAGCGGTTCAAGATTCTGCGCGCCGGCTTCGATGGCGTCAGATTCGGGATCGCGCTTGGCGTCGGAATGAGTGGCTTCCACCACACCCAGACGGTGGAAAAAAAACGACATGCTGCCGGGCTGTCCCAATTGGCCCTCCTTGAAGAGTTGGCGAATTTCCGGAGCCGTCCGGTTTCGGTTATCGGTCAAGCACTCGACGATCACAGGCACCTTGTGAGGAGCAAAGCCCTCATACAGCACGGTCTCGAAATCCACCTTTTCGTCCAAGAGACCGGCCCCCTTCTTAATGGCCCTCTCAATAGTGTCCTTGTTGACGCTGGCTTTCTTGGCCTTTTCGACCGCCGCCGCCAGATGGGCATTGGTCTCGATCTCCGGCCCGCCCAACTTGGCTGCGATCATGATTTCGCGGGTCAGCTTGCCGACCACTTGACCTTTTTTCTGTGCGGCCGCCTCGCGACCCGCCTGCTTCCATTGGGCTCCCATGGGTCAAGGTAAACGAAAGTCCGGCCTCGAACGGAAGCTCAAAGAATCCCAAAGACGACCTGGGGTGTCATTGGCTCCAAGGCCGGCCCCCAATCCGGATGGCCAACGGAGGTCTAATCCCTCACCGATTTGCGCCCACCCGGAGGAGCTAAAAAACTCACGACTCCCCTGCTCTACGGTCTTGGCTGCTTCTGGCACCTCGGCATAGGGTCTCTTAAATTCCATGAGTTTCCTGCACCGAGTCTCGGCCCCGTTTACCGTCGCGGCGGTCTTATTCTCCGCCGTATTCCAAGCCTCGGCCGGGATCCAGACGGGAGTCCACCCTCCCTCGGTGGACCGCGGCACACTTCTAGTCAGCGAATTGCAATGCGCCGCCTGCCACAGCGACAAGGGTCTGCAGGCCTCGGCCGCCCTCCCCGACTGGGCCGCTCCCAAAGGGGCTCCTGTGCTTGGGGCGGATCCGCTGAAAACCTCGACGACCTGGATGCGGCGCTGGCTCTCCAGTCCCCACCAAGCCAAACCGGGGTCCGCCATGCCCGACGTGCTGCACGGGATGACTGAAGCCCAGAAGACCAAGACCGTCGACGTGCTCACCCACTACCTGGTCTCCCTGCGCAAGACCAACGAACCTTCCGGCCTCCGCTCAGACCCAGCCCGGATCGACCAAGGGCGTGCCCTGTACCACACGGTCGGATGTGTCGCCTGCCACGCGCCCGAGACACGCCCCGAAGGAGTGACCGACCAAGCCTTCAAAGAAATCCAAGAACAGTCCATCCCGCTGGGAGACCTCGCCCGAAAATATCCCGCTTCGGAACTGGCCCGACTGCTGCGCGATCCGCTGGTGCACCGTCCCTCGGGTCGGATGCCCTCGATGAACTTGTCGCCCTCAGAGGCCGGAGCCATCGCCCTCTACTTGTTGCGGGATCAGGTCTCCGCCAACAACGCACCTTCCAAGGCACCGGCCATGGTCGATGGGCTTCAGTACGAATTCTTTGAGGGAGCGGCCGGTTCCATCAGTCAGTTGCTGGCCATGACCCCGAAATCCACAGGGGTCTCCACCGCCCTCGACTTGAGCCTTCCTCACCCCAACAACAACTGGGGTGTCCGCTTCTCGGGGTTCATCGACATCCCAACCGACGGCAAGTACCGCTTCTGGATCCGATCGGACGACGGCTCCCAACTGTCCATCGATGGCCGAGCGCTCCTGAATAATGACGGGGTTCATCCGGCCGCCGAAAAGAACGGCACCCTAAACCTCAAGCCCGGCCTCCATGAACTGGAAGTGGTGTATTTCCAAGGCGGCGGCGAAACCGAGTTCCAAGTGCAATGGGCTCCTCCGGGTGAGAAACGCGGCCTCATCCCGGGCGATCGACTCAAGCATGGCGGCCAGGTAGTGCGTCCGCTCGACTGGGAAGAGTTCTCCCTCGATCCCACCAAGGTCGCCGCGGGTCGGGAGCAATTCGCCGCGCTCAATTGTGCCGCGTGCCATGCAGTGACCGACGCCACGGGGTTGGTTCAGGCTCGCAAGTCTAAGCCCATGGTCCAATTGGCCCTGCGAACCCAAGAAGGCTGTTTGTCTGACATTCCTCCCGCCAAGGCTCCGCGCTTCGACCTCTCAACCGCCGACCGGATGAGCCTCCGCAAGACCCTACGCAATCCGGCCGAGGCCCAGAAGGCAGCCAACGGCGCTTCAGCCCAAGTCGACCTCACCTTGAGCCAATTCAACTGCCTGGCCTGTCACTCTCGCAATGAGGTGGGTGGCCCGACCGCCTCAGGACGTTCGGAATGGTTCACCGTCATCGGCGAGGCCGACCTCGGTGACGAAGGCCGCATCCCGCCGCACCTCACCGGAGTCGGCAGCAAGCTCAAGGCGGCAGCCCTCGAGCAAATCCTGACCCAGGGCACCAAGGTGCGTCCGTACATGGCCACCCGCATGCCGGTCTTCGGCCCGAAGGTCCACACGCTGGCGGCCCAATTGAAACGCCTCGACGCCCCGACCACAGCGACTCCGGCGCCGGTCACCACTTCTCAGGATGCTAAGGTCGGCTGGAAACTCATAGGCCGCGATGGGCTGGGCTGCGTGGCCTGTCACACCTTTACCACGCATGGATCCATGGGTATTCCGGCCTTGGCCCTCGACAAGATGGGTGAGCGCCTCGAATGGGAATGGCTGCAACGCTACCTGCCCAACCCGGCGGCCCTGCGCCCCGGCACCCGCATGCCGACCTTCTGGCCCGAGGGCAAGGCGGTGAACACCAAGATTCTCAATGGCGACACCACGGGCCAACTGCGGGCCATCTACGCCTACCTGGCCGACGGGGCCAAGGCTGAGATCCCGGCCGGGCTGATCCGCGGCAAGAAGGAGATCGTGGTCGATGACGAGGCCGTGATTTATCGCAACTTCATCGAAGGCGGCGGAGCCCGGGCCATCGGCGTGGGTTATCCTGAGCGGGCCAACCTGGCCTTCGATGCCCAGAACCTCCGCATGGCCCTGCTCTGGCAAGGTCCCTTCATCGACATGGCCCGCCATAGCACCGACCGCGGCACGGGCTACGAACCGCCGCTGGGTGACCACCGCATCCGCCTGCCCGAGGGGCCGGCCTTCGCGACCCTGTCTTCGCCCACGGCCCCCTGGCCAACCGCGATCGACACCAGCAGCCAATTCTTGGGCTACCGGCTCGATGCGCGCCAGCAACCCACCTTCCACTATCGCGTCCTCGGCCTGACCATAGAGGAGACCCCTCTGGCCAAGCCCGGTAGCGTCGACATGACGCTGGTGCGGACCTTCCGCTTTCAGGGCACACCGACCCAGCCCCTCTGGCTGCGACTGGCCAAGGGTGGCATCCAACCGGCCGGCAACGGTTTCAAGGTCGACGGTGGATTACTCATTCAGGTGGGCCCCGGTGCCCAGGCCACCCTCGTCGGCGACGAACTCCGCGTCGCCCTCCAACCGAATGCATCGGAACTCCGCGTGGAGATGACCTGGTGATCCTCGTGTGGAATCCCTCGAACCCAACCCCAGCCTCTTTCCCCTCTCCCGCATGAAGTTCCTGACCCCCACCGCGCTCACCGCCGCCCTCGGTCTCGCGACCCTCCTGCCTGTGTTCGCCGCCACCAAGGCCGAGCAGGAAGCGGAGTATTACCCCATCACCACCCTGCCCGTGCCAGAGGGCGTGGTGCTGGAGGCCGGTGCCATCCAAGTGCTGCCCGACCAACGCATCGCCGTCTCGACACGACTGGGCGAAATCTGGTTCGTCGCCAACGCCTTCGACAAAGATCCCGCCAAGGCGAAGTTCACCCGCTTCGCCTCAGGCCTGCATGAGGTGCTTGGGCTGACGACCCGGGGCGATGGATGGATTTACGCCACGCAACGCGGCGAACTCACGCGCCTCAAGGACACCAATAACGATGGTCGCGCCGACCTCTTCGAGACTGTCGCCGACAGCTGGGGCATTAACGGCGACTACCACGAATACGCCTTTGGTTCGAAGTTCGACCGCGACGGCAACATCTGGGTCATCCTCTGCCTCACGGGTTCCTTCACGAGCGAGAATCCGTACCGCGGATGGGCTCTGCGCATCACCCCGGACGGCAAGACCATCCCCACCACCAGCGGACTGCGTTCGCCCGGCGGCATCGCCACCAACCATTTGGGCGAAATGTTCTACACCGACAACCAAGGGCCCTGGAATGGCACGTGTTGGCTCAAGCACCTGAAGCCCGGGCAGTTTGTGGGCAACCCCACGGGCAACCGCTGGTACGAGAAGGCCTCGAACATGGGCCCTCGGCCGAAGGATCCGACCAGCAACAGCCGCATTCCGGTCGAGCGGGCCAAGATCCCGGAGTTCGTGCCTCCGGCCATCGGATTTCCCTACAACAAAATGGGCCAGAGCGCCTCGGGTATCCAGAACGACGGCACCGCTGGAAAGTTTGGTCCCTTCAAGAACCAGCTCTTCGTCGGCGACCAAACATGGAGCACGGTCATGCGGGTGTACTTGGAAGAGGTCAATGGTGTGTATCAAGGCGCCTGCTTCCCCTTCCGTGAGGGCTTTGACAGCGGCACGCTCAGTCTCGAAATGGCCTCCGACGGCACGCTGTTCGTGGGCGGGACTGACCGTGGATGGGGTGCTCGCGGCGGCAAGCCCTTTGCCCTCCAACGGATGAACTGGAGCGGCAAGACCCCCTTCGAAATCCACGAAATGCACGTCAAGTCGGATGGGTTCGAACTGACCTTCACCGAACCCGTGGATCCGGAGACCGCAGGCAAGGTGGAGTCGTACCAGTTCCGCACCTTCACCTACATTTACCAGTCCAACTACGGATCGCCTGAGGTCGATGCCACCCAACCGGCGATCGAGTCGGTGACCGTGGCTGCCGACGGCCGCAGTGTGCGTCTCAAGACCGCATTACACTTGGGCCACCTGCACGAACTCAAACCCACCGGGGTGCGCTCTAAGGCAGGCCAACCGCTGCTGCACCCACTGGCCTACTACACCCTCAACGAGATCCCTCGATAAGGACATCGTCCGGTCGGAGCTAATAAAGACATCGTCCGGTCGGAGCCAATAAGGACTGTGTCCGGTCGAGGCTAATAAAGACCTCGTCCGGTCGGAGCTACCGCGGGCGTTCCACCCGCACCGATTCGGGCAGCACCACAACCACCCGCACACCCGGAGCTCGGGCGTTGACTCGGAACATGCCTTGCCGAGGAGCTTCCGGGCTCAAGAGGTTCACGTAGGCTTGGACATCACTCGGGGTGAGTCGTTGAACCACATCGGGGTCGCCCTCGACCTCAACATCGACCACCGAGGGCAAGATCTGGACCTGAGACTCTCCCTGCCCCGTCGCCAATACGCCCACGGGGATGTTCTCCAGCACCCGAACGCGAAACGACTCGTTGGAGGCCAACCGATCCATGCCCAAATTGGATCGGACCGTGAGCCAGATAAGGGTGGCCAAGGCCAAAGAGCCCAGCTTCTGGGCCCGATTTTGAATAAGCAGTTCGCGCCAAGCCATGTCAGTGTCCTCCGCTGCTCACGGCTCCGGTGAACCAACGTCGCAGCCACGAATTGCCCGGGCGACCCGAAGACCGCTTCACTAGCACCTCCGTCAAGAAGGCCCGGAGTTGCTCGACCGAGACATTCCGGGTCAGTGCGCCCCGATGAGCATACGAAATACCACCGGACTCTTCGGACACGACCACTACTACGGCATCGGTTTCCTCACTCAGACCCACGGCTGCCCGGTGGCGGGTGCCCAGTGACTTGGGAAGATCGCCCCGTTGGGTCAGCGGGAAAATCGCGCCCGCCCGCAAGATTCGATCCCCCTTAATGATCACGCCGCCGTCGTGGATGGCGTTGTTCGGGAAGAAGATCGTCTCGATCATTTCGGGCGTCGCCTCGCAGTTTACAGGAATTCCCGATTCGACAGTCTCGGTCACGGAAATCGACTGTTCGATGGCGATGAGCGCCCCCATGCGGGCCGGAGCCATTCGATCGACCGACTCGACGATGACTTCCAAGTTTTCACGCTGCTCCTGCAAGTTGGTGAAGAGCGGCAAATTTCCCACCTCTGCTAGCAACCGGCGAATTTCTGGTTGGAAGAGCACCACAATGGCCAGCGCCAGGAAGGGCAATATCTGGTTCAGGATGGCGTTGAGGACATCTAAGCGCAGCAGGCGCACCGACAAAGTCAGCACCAAGAGCACGACCACGAAACCGGTCACCACGGCCTGGCCACGGGTCCCCTTGAGGAAGCGGTAGCCATAATAAATACCCACCCCAAGGATTCCAATCTCTAGGGTCGGGCGCCAGATGGCCTGCAATAATGGCAGCAGAAAATTCAACTCGTCTTGGTCTGGTTATTCAGGATTTCTCTCATGCGCAAAGCCTGAACGGTCTGGGCCACATCGTGAACCCGGAACACAGTCACTCCTGCTTCGGCAGCCCACAAGGCGCAAGCAACCGAAGCACCGAACCTCTGATTAGGTTCTACATCAAACAATCGGCCGATGAAGGACTTTCGGGAGACGCCGAGAAGCATCGGTCGTTCGAGGGCTGAAATCACCCCCAAACTTCGCAGAAGGGACAAATTGTGAGGTAATGTCTTACCGAAGCCGATGCCCGGATCCAACAAGACTTGCTCCCGTCGCACCCCGTGTTCCTCCAATCGAAGCAATCGCTCTTCAAAAAAGGTGCCGACCTCATCGACGACATTCTTATAGTGCGGATCCTCCTGCATGGTCTGAGGGGTTCCCTGCATGTGCATGAGCACGTAGCCGGCTCCGGTGGCCGCCACTGTTTTCCAAAGTTCTGGATCCGTCCGATGAGCCTCGATGTCATTAATGACACTGGCTCCGGCATCCAAAGCCGCACGGGCCACCCCGGCCTTGCGAGTGTCGACGGAAATCACCGCGTGGGTCTTGGCCGCCAGCGCCCGCACCACTGGAATGACTCGTCGCAACTCTTCGGACTCGTCGACCGGAGCCGCCCCCGGCCGGGTGGACTCCCCCCCGATGTCGATAAACTCGGCCCCTTCGGCGACCAACTCCTCTCCCCGCGCCACGGCCCGGTCGGGATCTAAAAAACATCCGCCATCGCTAAAAGAATCGGGCGTCACATTGAGGATCCCCATGACCATGGCGGGACGTGGGAAACTCCAACGGTATTGGCGCGCCTTGAATTCCATCTGCGGAGGCAGTTCAGCAAGACCCAGGTGCCAGAATTAGTAAGAGGCTGCACCTGAGGCAGCCACCGGCGAACGCTGGATGAGCTCAATCTCATAGCCCTCCGGAGCATCGACGAAGGCAAACCCGCCAGAACCGTCGGGCTTATAGGTCGGACCGTCACTGTACCGAAGCCCTAGCTTCGCCAAGTGTTGACCAAAGGCATCCAAGCTCGAGACCTCAAACGCCAAATGGGTTAGATCGGCCTGAACCTCCACCGGCCCGCTCGAGGGAAAATGACACAACTCAATGGTCTCCTCGCTCTCCGGAGCCTTCAAAAAAACCAACTCCGAACCCCGCGGAGACTTGTGACGGCGCACCTCTTCCAGACCCAGAACTTCTTTGTAGAAAAGCACCGAACGTTCCAGGTCGTTGAGCCGATAGCGGGTATGAAGCAGTTTCGAGACGCGCATCGGGCGACCTTAGTCTTACTTGGATTTGATGGCCAGCAACGCGGGTGTTTTTTGTTGAAAATCTCCCCCGAAAAACCGGACGAATGCTTCCGAATACATAAAAGTAAACTGCGTCTACCAAAAGAACTCCTTGCCCGGGACCGGACACGACAGGTAGAGGTCCCCCCGAATCCTTTCATGGGAAAAACCCTCGTCATCGCCGAAAAACCATCCGTAGCCGCGGACATCGCCAAAGCCCTAGGTGGGTTCAAACGCGTCGATGACTACTTCGAACGGGAAGACACGATCGTCGCCTCGGCCGTCGGTCACCTCCTGGAAATCCGTGCCCCTGAGGCCTACGAAGCCAAGAAGGGCAAGTGGAGTTTCAACGCGTTACCGGTCATTCCACCGCACTTCGACTTGCAGCCTCGCGAGAAATCTGAGGCCAAGCTCAAGACCCTCCAGAAGCTCATTAAGCGCAAGGATGTCGATGCCCTGGTCAATGCGTGCGACGCCGGCCGCGAGGGAGAACTGATCTTCCGCTACATCGCTCAATACACCCAAGCCCGCCAACCGGTCCGGCGTTTGTGGTTGCAGTCCATGACGCCCACCGCCATCCGCGACGGGTTCAATCGGCTGCGCTCCGATCAAGAGATGCAACCCCTGGCTGCGGCGGCCACCTGTCGGTCGGAATCCGATTGGTTGGTCGGCATCAATGGCACCCGGGTCATGACGGCCTTCAACTCCAAGGGGGGCGGTTTCAACAAGACCACCGTTGGTCGGGTTCAAACCCCCACGCTGGCCATCCTCGTGGAACGGGAGGAAAAGATCCGGAAGTTCGTCTCGCGCAATTATTGGGAATTGCACGCCACGTTCGGCTGCGAGGCCGGTCAGTATGTCGGTCGCTGGTTCGACGAGCGCTTCAGCAAGCCGGCCGGCAAAGACGCCGACGAAGCCCTCCGCGCCGACCGCATTTGGGATGCCGCCAAGGCGTCCACCATTCGGGAACGCTGCCTCGGCAAACCGGGCATTGTTACCGAAGAGAGCAAGCCCAGCAACCAGCTCTCCCCCACGTTGTTCGACCTAACCACACTCCAACGTGAGGCCAACCGTCGCTACGGATTCTCGGCGACACGGACCCTGCAAATTGCCCAGGCGCTGTATGAGCGTCACAAGGTCCTCACCTACCCCCGTACCGATTCACGCGCGCTGCCCGAAGATTACCTTGGGACCGCCCGGGGCGTGCTCGAGACGATGAACGGCGGCGGATACGGAAAATTTGCCGCCACCATTCTGGAACAAGGCTGGGTTCGACCCAATAAGCGCATCTTCAACAACGCCAAGGTCAGCGATCACTTCGCTATCATCCCCACCTCGGTGGAGCCTAAGAATCTGAGCGACGTGGAGTTGCGGATTTATGACATGGTGGCCAAGCGGTTCCTCGCCGTGTTTTACCCGGCGGCAGAATACCTCATCACCACCCGCATCACCCGGGTCGAGGGCGAACCCTTCAAGACCGACGGCAAGGTGTTGGTAAAGGCCGGCTGGCTCGAGATCTACGGCCGCGAGGCCCAAACCCAGAACGAGGGCGAAGAGGCCACCGCCAATCTGGTCCCGGTGAAGCCCGGCGAGCGGGTTCAAACTGAAGAGATAGACCTCAAGCTCAACCAAACCAAACCGCCCCCCCGGTACAACGAAGCCACGTTGCTCGGTGCGATGGAAGGTGCGGGCAAGCTGGTCGAAGACGATGAACTGCGCTCGGCCATGGCCGACCGAGGTCTGGGCACCCCGGCCACACGCGCCTCGGTCATCGAAGGCTTGGTCGATGAAGAATACCTCCACCGCAACGGCAACGAGCTTCAGCCCACGGGCAAGGCCTTCATGCTCATCGCGCTCCTGCGCGGTTTGGGCATCGAAGAACTGAGCAAGCCCGAGCTGACGGGCGAGTGGGAGCACAAGCTCAAGGAGATGGAGGCGGGCCGCTACACTCGGCCCCAGTTCATGCAGGACATCGCCGAGATGACCCGCCGCATCGTTGAGCGCACCAAGGCCTTCCAGGGTGACGAGGTGCCCGGTGACTTCGGCGATCTGCTCACCCCCTGCCCTAAGTGCGGCGGTAAGGTGAAAGAGAACTACCGGCGCTTCCAATGTTCGGGTTGCGACTTCAGCCTGCCGAAGTTTCTCGCCAGCCGCCTGATGGAAGGCAGCGAGATGGAGCAACTTGTTACTTCCGGAACCTTCGGCCCGCTCCAAGGATTCCGTTCCCGCCAGGGTTTCCCGTTTGCAGCCGTCCTCAAGCTCGATGCCGACAAGAAACTCGTCTTCGACTTTGGTGACGACAAGAAGGAAGACGGCACCTCCGCCGAGGTCGATTTCACTGGTAAGGAACCCGTAGGCCAGTGCTCGAAGTGCCAAGGCAACGTCTTCGAGAACGGAATGAACTACGTTTGCGAGCGTTCCGTCGGGGCTGCCAAGTCCTGCGACTTCCGCACCGGCAGCGTCATCCTCCAGCAATCCATCGACCGGACTCAGGTAGCCAAGCTGCTCACCCAAGGCAAAACCGACCTGCTGAAAGACTTCGTTTCCAAGAAAACCGGACGGAAGTTCGAGGCGTTCCTGACCATGAAGGATGGCAAGGTCAGCTTTGAATTTGCGCCGCGCGAAAAGAAATTCCCGGCCAAGGGCAAGAAGACTGCAGAACCCGAAGCCAAGGTCGACTTTACTGGGCAGACGTCTTTGGGTGCCTGCCCCAAGTGCAAAGGCAAGGTGTTTGAGGGACCGACATCGTGGGTCTGCGAACGCACTCAAGCCGACACGCGAAAGTGCACCTTCAAAGTGGGGCGCAAGATCTTGGATCAGACCGTTGAACGACCGCAGGTCGAGAAGCTCTTGCAAGACGGCCGCACCGAGGCTCTGAGCGGCTTCGTTTCGAAGGCTGGCAAGAACTTCACGGCGCACCTGGTGCTCGGCCAGCGAGGCAAGGTGGAGTTCGAATTCCCGGACCGGTGACTCGGGCTTCTGCGATGACTGGCGAGGGATGAATCTCCGAGCCGGCCGCTCATCCCAGTGGTGCTAGGTAGGGCTGGATCTCCGAGGCGCACCTCCCAATACCGGCGCTTTCGGAGAAATCGCCCTACCTTCTGAGCCATCTATTTTAAGCCATCGATACTCCTAGGTAAGGCTGGACCTCCGAGCCGGCCGCTCATCCCAGCGGTACTAGGTAGGGCTGGATCTCCGAGGCGCACCAGCTAAGGACATCACCGCGTAGGCCGGGTCCCCCGACCCGGCGTTCCCCGTTCCCGACAAACCGCCCGGTGAGGGGCACCGGGCCTACAACGGGCGATCGATCGAAAAGCGGTCTCGGGTTCGCAGGTATTCGGTACCTCCCATACGGCCGATCAGGTCGAGTCGGTCCGGATCCGGATATCCGTTGGCACCGATCACGGCATCGGCCACGTGCATCCGCACGATACGTCCCAAAACGATGTTGCCGCCGGCCGGGCCTTCGCTGACGCGAATAATGCGGTCCAATCGGCACTCAAAGGCCACCGACGCACTCGCCACCCGGGGTGGGCGGACCATCACCGAAGGCACCGCGGCCAACCCGAACCGCTCAAACTCGCTTTCCTCAAAACCCAGCATCGCGGACGTGGCGTTCATGGCCTCGGCGTCTGCGGCTGAAACCGTGTTCACCACGAACTCCCCGGTCGCCTCAATGTTTCGCAAGGTGTCCTTGGACGAGCCGTCCCGATGGTTCACCGGACAAAACATCAGCGTCGGCGGACGCGCACACACTCCCTGAAAAAAACTGAACGGCGCCAGATTCGTGACCCCGGATATGGACACGGTGCTCACCCAAGCGATAGGCCGCGGCAGGATGGAGTGGATCATCCACTCGTACATCGTCCGGGTATTGAGTTGGTCTGGATCGAGTTCCATCACTCACTTCCCTTCCCAGCCCAGCAGGAAATGCAGCACCAAATCGGGCAGGTCGAGGCTGTAGCCGCCCTCCAGAATGACAAAAGTCGGGATGCCTGAGGCGCGGACCCACTGACCCAGCAGGTTAAAGTCCTCGCGTTCCAAGGTGCCATTGGCCAGGGGGTCCTTGTTGTAGGCATCGAAGCCTGCGGAAATCCCGATCAACCGCGGCTGGGTGGCTAAGAGTCGCTGCCACGTTGCCTCCAGAGTTCGCAGCCAAACGGCCCTCGGAGTGCCTCCCGGCAAGGGACGGTTGAAGCAATTAGAACCTACATCCGCCTGGCCCGTGCCGGGATAGGTATCGCCTTGGTGCACCGAGGCGAAGGCCACGCCTTCCACATTCTTTAGGAGGTCTTCGGTGCCATTGCCATGGTGGACATCGAAGTCGAACACGGCAACCGGACCCAATCCTCGAGCCTTGGCTTCCAGCACCGCCAGGGCCATCGACGAATAATAACAGAACCCCATGGCCCGATCCCGTTCGGCATGGTGTCCGGGCGGACGCATCAGCGCGAAGGCCGGCTCGCCCGAGGCCGCCAGTTCCATCGCGCGCACCGCGGCCCCGACGGAACGACGCGCATGGCCCTCGATGTCCGGGTGCCACGGAGTGTCCGCATCAAAGGCGGCCTCTACTTTCAAACGTGCCAAATGTTCAGGCGTGTGGCCTCGCAGCAGAACCACATCGGTGACGGCGGCCGGCGTAGCCCATTCCAAGGCGATGGGTTTCTGCAAGCGCAGCAAGTCGACCGTCCGAGCCACACGGTTGGGTTTCTCGGGATGACCGGGCTGATGATAACCGGTGCAATTAGGATCCAAGACGATGGTCATGGGAATTTTCAGGCAGAAAGAAACAAGCTTGGTTCGGTCTATTGGCACATCAATGCCAGAAGCCCCTCGGCGCACAAGCGGGCAAACTCCGGATCGTTAATGTTGCCGTCGTACTCGGTCACAGGGATGTCCTTGCGAAGGTTCGACTTCCAGGAATCGAAGAGCGCGGCATCGGCTTCCGGCCAATGGAACGGCTGCCCCGGGGCGCTGATGACGCTGATGCCTCGCAGCGGAATGAACACCCGAATAGGGCCCTTCGACAAATTGCACTTCTCGGCCAAGACCTTGCCCAACTGAGCGCACTCCTCGGGGTTGGTCCGCATCAATGTCACCTGCGCGTTGTGATGGTAGAAGCGTCGACCCGCGAATCGGGCTGGGACCGTGGCCGGTTCGCCGAAGTTGACCATGTCGAGGCATCCGGGTGTGACGATCGCCGGAACCCCAGCTCGGGCCGCGGCCTCGCAGCGCGTGGGTCCGGCATTCAAGACTCCGCCTACGAGTTCATCAGCCCATTCGGTGGTGGTAATATCCAGCACTCCCGACACAAGCCCGCTCTCCACCAGCGACTCCAGCGTTCGCCCTCCGGTACCGGTGGCTGCAAAGATCATCACCTCATAGCCGGCGGCCTCCAGGATCTCGCGGGCGTGGGTGACACAGGCCGTGGTGTTGCCGAACTGCGAGGCCACGATCACGGGTTTCAGCACGGCCTCGGGTGGGCGGGCCGACACCATGCCACAAATGGCCCCGGCCGCCTGGGCCAGGATCACGCGCGACAACCGGTTGATGCCCGCCACATCCACCACGCTGGGCATCATCACAATATCCTTCACGCCGACATAGGGCGCCGTGTTGCCGCTAGCCAGCGTGGAGACCATGAGCTTCGGAAAACCCACGGGCAGCGCGCGCATGGCCGCCGTGCAAATGGCCGTGCCGCCGCCACCGCCCAACGAGACCACTCCGTCAATCCGGCCCTCGCGCTGCAAGCCGGCCAGCACCAACGGAGCGGCGCGAGTCATTAGGGCCACCGCCTCGCCACGATCCCGGCGAGCGGCCACTGCGGCCAAATCGACGCCGGCCTCGCGGGCCACCTCTTCGCGCGAAACATCGGCCTCCAGCGTCGCCGGGCCGAGCGTGCCCACATCGATGAGCAGCACCGAATGCCCGTGCTCCCGGATGCGATCCGCCACATAGCGATGCTCCTCCCCCTTCGTGTCAAACGTCCCCAGAACAGCGATGGTAGCCATGGATTCCCGAACGCTACCGTCGCCTCCGTTGTAGACCAACCCGAAAGGGGGCCGACCCAAATGGAGTCAATGAGGCGAATGGGGATCCCGCGGTCACTCCCCTGGGCTCACAGTTCCGCAGAGACACTTCAGAATTACCAACACCTCCACGGCTCAACCTGAACTGCCGCTTCGGTGAACTTGTTGGCTGCCATTAACCCACGGAGACGAGCCGGCCTGAAAATCCCCTCGATCCTGAGCTGAAATTTGGTGCGGGCAAAACGAGTCTACCTGTCAGTCCGTCGAGACAACCGACAGCTCGCCGCAAAGGTCAAACGCCTTCAACGCCTGTGCGGTGGCCATGTAGGTGATGTAGTGGTAGTTGCCGCGGTAGAGCGAATGCATCCACCAGCGGCCGCTTTCGCGCTGCTCACGCCGGAGCCAAGCAAGAGACCGCTGAATGCGGGCGTCAGCGACGGGGACCTTGCTCTGCCGCAACAACACGGTGGCCAGCGCCGTCATGTACGCATCGCTCTCCGGCTTTGCGGCATCGGGCAGATTTTTGATGAGGTTTAAAACGGCAGGGCTCATCTCGAAGTGCCAGCCATCAACCGGCGAAAAATCACGTGTGGACCAGCCTCCATCGGCATGCTGCAGGGAGGACAGCAAGGTCAGCGCCGCGTCCTGCTCGGGTTGGGAGACCAGTTCAGGCAGATAGTGCGCGAGTTGGAGTTTTAGGACGCGATCGAAGTCGTTTTTCGGGGGCGCAGTGCGCAGCCATCCTTTCAACTTCGCAACACGGGCAAGAAGAGCTTCGTCGTTGAGGCTGGCCAGCCACCCCGGCGCCGCCGTGATCGCGCGGGCTGCTTGGAGGGTGAGTTCGAAGTCTGTGGTGATGTGCGGAATCTCCACCTCCCCATGGCTGACAAACGATCCGTTGGCAGACTGGTGCTCAAACAGGTCGCGCAAAGAACGGTCGGTGGGTTCGGTGGTCTGGGCGCTGCGGTGCTTGTCCCACTCCGCCAATCCAAGGCTGCGCCACACGCTGTAGAACGTGTCTGGATAGTGCCGGTGGCCGCCCCCTTCGGTCTCCTTCACCTGCACGACTTGCTTCGGGACGGAACCGACAAAGTCTGCGTGAACCTCAGCGCTGGGTTGGCCGAACTGTTTCGTCCATGCCGAGCGCTCGGCGAGATAAGTCCCGGTGGTGTGACAGTTCACGCAGGACTTCTCGCGCACCCAGCTCACCGCCCCATCCTCCAAATACTTCGCCGCTCGCTTGAGCGACCCGGCTCCGAAGCTTTTCACGCGCGGCTCGTCCGCGGTGGGTATGCTAACCCGAATGTCGCCCGACTCATACTGGTACGTCGGCTTCGCTTTGCCCTGCGCGCGCCCGTCGACGGCCAACACGACGAGGCTCATCACGGCAGCCAAGGCTGTGACGAACGACCTTAGGCTGGTGGGGCGAGAGTTTAATGCCGCAGAAGCGCTTCGTTTAGGATTCATACATTTGATCGTTTCGCGTGGGAGGCCGAATAGCTCTAGGTTTCCAACCGAACCTTGCGCCATGTCCTGGAGAGTGTGCCTTCGTCGGAGACGGCTAACATCGCCAACGTCAGCTTCTCAGATGCGAGTTTGGGACCCTGGAAGAACTGCATCGAATGCCTGTGCTCCCCGGTTCGAGCCGTCCTAGTGCGATGATTCTCCCTCTTCGTATCAAACGCCCCTAGGACAGCGATGGTAATCATGGAAACCACAACAGTATCGCCTCGCACTCCGCAGACCAACCGGAAAGGCAGAGGAGGAGCAGCGCCGAGCGGTGAAGGACCCGGGTCACAGATCTCTGTTGAATTCCTTACATTTAAATCTTACCTGTTTCCAATGCAGGCCACTCTTACTTCTAAAGGCCAAATCACCATCCCCATCGACATCCGCAACCGTCTTCACCTCAAGCCGGGCGACATTCTAGAGTTCGATGAAACCTCTCCATTTTTGAAAGCCACCAAGGCCATTCCGGCCGAAGCCTGGGAGGAATTTGGAACCGATGCCACGGACCCGTGGGCCGGGTTGAGCATCCCAGAGGTCCTGGACCAATTGCGGGGACCGGTCGAATTGCCTTCGCCCGCTCAGCCTTGAACAGCCACCGCCATGCGCACCGCCCTCGACAGCTCGGTCCTGATCCTCCTGTACCGGAAACAACCCGGTTGGGAGGCTTGGCGAAACAGCCTTCAACTGGCGGCCCTTCAAGGCGAATTGATCATCTCCCCGATCGCTTTTGCTGAATTCTCCATCGCCTATCCCAGCGTGGAATCGGCCCTCGCCGACTTGGATCGCCTCCACATTTTCTATGATCCCATCACCCCTGCTGCTGCTTACCGCGCAGGCCAGATATTCCTAAGGTACCGGCGGGAAGGTGGGCCACGACAGCACCTCATCCCGGACTTTCTCATCGCCGCTCACGCCAGTGTGCAGGCCGACCGTCTCGCCACCATCGATCGCGGCTATCTCCGCACCTATTTCCCCAGTTTGCCCACTTTGTCCCCAATAGAGTGATCGGCCACACCGACACACGACCGATCCTCCTGCGGTCGCCCAGTGGGTGACCTCGTTGACAGCATACCCGCTGTGATACACTTTGTGTCTCACAATGAAGACTGCCACGGTCAGAGACCTTCGGAACGAGTTCGCCAGAGTGGCCGCGTGGATCGACAACGGAGAGGAGGTCGTCATCACCAAAGCAGGCAAGTTCTTCGCCCGCCTCGTGCCCGCCCAACCCGCTCTGCCGCCCCGGCTTGTGAAACCCGACATCATGGCCCGGCTCCGCAAGACTTGGGGCGACCGGGTCTTCTCGGCCAAGGAGGTCGAGGCGATGCGGGCGGCCGAGCTGGAGGGCGAAGAAGGATGATCGCCTACCCAGACACCTCCTTTCTGTGTGCGCTCTACCGGAGGCAGGACAATTCTCCGGCGGCCGCCGCCCATTTTGCCGACATGAAGGAGCCGCTGCATGTCTCGACCCTGCTGCTGTATGAATTCCGCCAGGGAATGCGCTTCCAGGCGTGGCTGCACCGGCAGAATCCGGCCAAAGGATTCCCACAAACCGACGCCGATCAGGCTCTGGCCGACCTTCAATCCGATCTCGACAGCGGTGCGGTCGTGCTGGCTGCGGCCCAATGGCCCGACGTGCTCAGCCGCGCAGAACTGCTCTCGCGCCGACACACGAAGACCGGCGGTCACCGCGGTGTCGACATTCTCCACGTCGCCACAGCGCTCCACCTGGATGCGACCGAACTGCTCACCTTCGACAAAAAACAGCGCCGGCTCGCGCGGGCTGCAATTCTCGAAGTCCGCCCCTGATCCGCATCATTTAATCGATTTGATCGGCTGGAACCCCAACTGCCACTAGTCGTTAAGGCATGTGTTGGTCTCCAGCGCCGCTGTTAACCGATGATGATTCTCATCTTTAGCGGGTTATTTTTGACGTACTTTATCGACCGATCTCGGAGAGTCAAAAAAGGTGATTTCGATCCATCGGAAGCCGCCGTTGACGCGTCAGAAGGGATTCGAGAGATTACAACTATGAGCGCACTCTTGCGAATCGAATCTGAGGTTGCCGATTTGCCGCCACAGGATCAGAAGTCCCTCCTGACGTGGCTAGAAAGTCGTCTGGCAGCGGTGCCCGAGCCGATCAAACAAGTTTCTGAATCGTTGAAGATTTTCAGGGAACTTCAGAGGGAGATTGGGTTGACCCCGACTGCTGCTACAGTTTGGAAGTCTGCAGTCCAAGATGGCCGTCGGTAGGTTCAATTGGTCTCAAATACAGCATGATTCACTTGGACACCAATTTCCTGATCGATGCTCTTGTGCCGGGGAGTTCGCAGGAGGCACAACTGGTCACATGGCTCGATGCCGGCGAAACGGTGGGCATTAGTGCGCTGGCGTGGGGCGAATTCCTTTGCGGACCGATCTCTGCCTCCGCTGAAGCCCTCTCGCGACGGCTTTTTTCCGACGCCGTCGGGCTGGAACGAATGGATGCAGAGAAGGCGTCGTACCTGTTCAACCGCACCGGGCGCCGTAGCAAGACCTACTCGGATTGCTGCATCGCAGCGGTGGCCATTCGGTCTCAAGCGGCTTTGGCAACCAGCAACCAAAGTGATTTCACTCCAATGGTTCCACATGGCTTGTTGCTGGCAGCCTGCGATGCCACTGAGTAACGAAGACTCATCTGTTTTTGTTACTCGAAAACACTGCCATCACGAATCTGTGGTCAACGGTTCACTCACGTCGGATATCCTCGTTCATGGCCGTCGCAAGTTGAGGTAGGTCGCCGAATCACTCCGGAGTAACCGCGTTACCAAATCAGCCGAACGATGGCAGTCCCCTGTGTCGGCTGTCGTTCGTTCCGCAAACGGTCTTCACACCACCTCCACCACGGATGCCCATCGAGCAACCGGCAGGCCCTCTCAGATATCCAGCCCATAGCCTTCAAGGTTGCCCCGAATCGGAGGGCTGACGGAGAGTTTGCCCGGGAACTTGCATGGGGAAGGAGACCAACAACGCTGCGACACCAGAGCAGGCACCAGTGCCGAAATCGGCACTTGCTGCTGCTCCCGTTGCCGCAATGACCAGCACCGGGGCACACGCCTCCGCGGAAACGGCTGGCCTGGAATCGCCGGTGTCGGCGGTGGCCGGGGTGGGTTCGGCGCGGGCACGCCTGTTGGCCAAACGGGGCATTCTCACTGTGGGCGATCTGCTGCTGGATGCGCCGCGACGCCACGAAGACCGACGCCAGTTCAGCAAGATCCGCGATCTTCAGGAGGGTCAGAAGACAACGGTGTCGGGCAAGGTCATCGCGATGGGCAACAAGACCTTCGCCCGCACCGGGCGCAGCGTCTTCGAAGTCATCCTCGACGACGGCAGCGCTCACCTCCATTGCCGCTGGTGGAACCTGCCCCAGATGGAACGGTTCTTCGATGTGGGCGATGAACTGGTGGTTCACGGCAAGGTCCGCTCGCTGCGCCCCAAGGCCATGGACCATCCAGAGACCGAGACGCTCTCGTCGGTCACTCGCGAGGCCGATCCGGAGACGCTCGCCGCCGGGGCCGTCGGGGCTGCTGGGGCCGTCGATCTGGCCGAAGAACCCAGCTTGCACGTGGGCCGATGGGTGCCCATCTACAGCCTCACTGACGGACTCACCCAGCGGGCGCGGCGGTGGATTGCCTGGAACGCGCTAAAAGCCTTCGGCGGCCGCATCCCGGAGGCGGACCCGGACTTGTTGGTTGAGGCCAGTCGGTCGGGTTGGACGGCCTCCGCGGACGGCCAGCAGGAAATACCGCTCCTCGCCCAAGCGTGGCCTTCGCGGGCGCAAGCGATTCGGGATTTGCATTTTCCGGTCTCCGACACCGATGCCGAACGGGCCCGGCAACGGCTCGCGCTCGACGAGTTCATCGCGCTGCAATTCGAGATCCAGCGCCGCCGTCTTAATCTGGAATCCAAGGCCACCGCCCTGCCCTGCCAAGGCGACAATTCGCTCATGCGCCCTTTCCTGGCGCGACTCGGGTTCAGACCCACTCAGGCCCAGAACCGGGTGTTGCGGGAGATCCGCGAAGACATGGGCGGCACGGTGCCCATGCGCCGACTGCTCCAGGGCGACGTGGGCTCGGGCAAGACGCTGGTGGCGGCCGCGGCGGCGCTGATGGCGCTCGAGAGCGGGTACTCGGCCGTGGTGATGGCCCCCACCGAAATCTTGGCCCAGCAGCTCCACGCCAACTTCCGGCGTTGGCTCGAACCGCTTCAAATCCCCGTTCATCTTTGGACCGCCAGCGTGAAGTCGCGCTCCGAACCCGGCTTGAACCTCGGACTCAGCGACGTGGGACTCACTGTGGGCACCCACGCCCTCATCGAATCGAGTTTCCTGCCCGAGCGGCTGGGCTTGGTGATTATCGACGAACAGCACCGCTTCGGCGTGGCTCAGCGAGAACGACTCCTGCGCAAGGGTCGCTATCCCCACCTGCTGGTGATGACCGCCACGCCCATCCCCCGCACCCTCGGGCTGACTTTGTACGGCGACCTCGACATCAGCGTGCTTGATGAGAAGCCCCCAGGGCGCGGCAAGATCCGGACGCACCTGCGGACGCCCGATGCGCTGCCCAAGGTCTGGGCCTTCATTCGCCGTGAACTCGAGCTCGGGCATCAGGCTTACATCGTGTATCCCCGCATCCTCGACAACGGCGAGGAGGACGCCAAATCCGTTGAAACGGAGTATCCGCGCATTTGCAAAGCCCTCGAGCCCCATGCCGTCGGCAAGCTCCACGGCCGGATGCCGCCCGAAGAAAAAGAGCGGATCCTTGGGGAGTTCCGCGCCGGCCGAGTCAAAACCCTGGTGGCGACCTCGGTCATCGAAGTCGGCATCGACGTGCCGCAGGCCACGCTCATGCTCATCGAGAACGCCCAGCAATTTGGGCTCGCCCAGTTGCACCAATTGCGCGGGCGGATCGGCCGTGGGGCTGCCGAGAGCCATTGTATTCTAATGAGCGGCAAGGCATCGGCATCATCAGCCGCTTTGGCCAGCCCATCCGCTCCGCTCCCACCGGATCCCCGGCTCAAGGCCTTCTCCGAGACCGATGACGGATTCGAATTGGCCGAACTGGATTTCAAGCTCCGGGGCGTGGGCGAATTAACCGGACTAGCCCAGAGCGGCTCTGATCATCTGCGCTTTGGCAGCCTGATCGAGGATCGACCGCTGGTGGAGTTCGCCCGGCAGTTGGTGCGCCGCCATTTAAGAAGGCCGCCGACCGGACATCCTACGACGGACCCCAGCAACAAGGCCCGATAGCGTTCCATCGCATGAAGGATTCTCCACTCACACCGCATCCAAGAGGATCCTTGGCGGGTCTTCAAAATCCTGACGAAGTTCGTCGAATCCTTCGGCCCCCTCTCGCGACTCACAGCAGCCGTGAGTAGGACCCTCAGCATCTTCGAATCCGCCCGCAGCCAACCGGGAGATCCTCACCAGACAATGACCGAAGCCATCGCTGCTAATCTAGCTCGGGGCGACTTCCTGAAACGGACCGACTCGACCGACGAGATTCTGCGGATCATTCTGGATGACCGCGAGAGGGTTGGGATGGCTAACTCCGTTGCAGAAGCCATCCGCTATTCCGGACCGATTCAATTGGATCGATCGTACTCCCAACTGCATCGTTTTGGCTCAGCAGCATAACTCTACCGACCGTTCACCTGCTTGACACACTTTCGACACACTCAACCCCTAACATTAGAACAATGATTTCACTGCAACGACTGGTTGGCGGCGGCGACATCTTCTTTGACCTCCTTGAGCAGAGCGCCGGCGAGGCCCACGAGAGCGTCCAGATTTTTGTCAGGAACCTCGCTTCACCCAACCCGGCGGCGCTGGATCAGTTCGCCATCGTGCGTCGCAAGGAGAAGCGCATCACCGAAGAAATCAGTGAACGGCTCACCAAGACCTTCGTCACGCCCCTCGAGCGCGAGGACATCGACGCACTGGCTCTGGCCCTCTACAAGATTCCCAAGACCCTGGAGAAGTTCGCCGAGCGCTTCCAGATCAGCCCTCCGAACCTGCCCAAAAGCGCTTTCCAACGTCAGTCCGAGTTGCTCCAGCAAGCCATGGAAACACTCGAATTGATGGTGCGAGAACTCCGATCCTCGCCGGATCTGGCTAAGATCAAAGACCAAAATCTCAAGCTCCAGTATCTTGAAGGAGAGGCCGACAAGCTCATGGTCGCACGACTTAAGGACCTCTATAACTCTCCGCACGATGCCATCAGCGTGGTGGCCCTGAAAGACCTCTACGACCTTTTGGAGAAGGTCATCGACCGTTGCCGTGATGCCGGAAACATCATCGTGCAAATCGTGCTCAAGAACTCCTGAGCTACCCACTGTCCCATGACCCTCCTGCTGACGGTGATTCTGGTCGCCCTGGTGTTCGAATACATCAACGGCTTCCACGATACGGCCAACTCCATCGCCACGGTGGTGTCCACCAAAGTCCTGACGCCCCGACTCGCCATCGGCTTGGCAGCCATCACCAACCTCATTGGAGCCCTCTACGGCACCGCGGTGGCCAAGACCATTAGTTCGGGCCTGCTCGATCAGAAACTCATTCCCGCCGACCTCTCCCAGAAAGCGCTCGTGGCCGCATTGCTCGGCGCCATCATCTGGAATCTGCTGACCTGGTGGTTCGGGCTCCCCTCGAGTTCCAGTCACGCCCTCATCGGGGGGTTGGTCGGCGGCGGACTCGCAGCGGCCGACAACAATTTAGCGGTCGTCGTTTTCGCCAAGGTCAAGGAAGGCATGCCTTGGTACAAGCATGAGGGTCTGCTCTATAAAGTGATTATCCCCATGTTCTTGTCCCCCGTGATGGGCTTGCTGGTGGGATTGTTGGTGATGACCCTGCTGTACTGGCTTCTACGTTCCTGGACCCCGCGGTGGGTCACTCGGGTTTTCGGCAAGGCCCAGTTGGCCAGCGCCGCCTACATGGGCTTCAGCCACGGCAGTAATGATGCGCAGAAAACTATGGGTATCATCGCATTGGCACTGGTTGGAGCCGACAAATCAGGCCTGCTCAAAGACCTTCCTGATTGGTCCAACTTCTTGGCGCACCCCATGGTGAGTGACGGCAGTGGCAAGGAAGCCATCGCCACCTGGATCAAAGTCACCTGCGCGTTGGTCATGGCCGCTGGCACGGCCGCTGGAGGCTGGAAAATCATTAAGACCATGGGACACAAGATGGTGAAGCTCCAACCGGTTCATGGATTCGCAGCCGAGACCACCGCGGCCACCGTGTTGAGCATTGCTGGGCACTTCGGCATGCCGGTCTCTACCACCCACGCCATCACCACCAGCATCATGGGAGTGGGCTGCGCCAAGCGCTTCAGTGCGCTGAACCTCAGTGTGGTCGAGCGCATCCTTTGGGCCTGGGTATTAACGCTACCGGTCACGGCCCTGCTGGCCTACGGCCTCTTGCGATTAATTCGTTGATGCCCGCCGAGATTGGCCCCCTCGGATGAGGTAAGAGTTCACCTCCGCGTTCCGCCTTGGGCTGAACGCGTTTGCGACTACTGGGTGCCTACTTGGTCATCGCCGGGCGAGGACGGGGCTTGTGGAACGCGAACACATCGGTCTGGTGCCGATGGCCCGACTTCCCCCCGGTGTTGCGCGGTGCTCCGAGAGTGGTCTCGAAATGGCTAGCCGCCTTGCCAGTGAGAATCTCTTCGGTGAGGTCAGCCACACTCTGCAAGATACGACTCGGCTGATACACGTAGTCGCAGACATTCTCCAATTGAGTGGAGCCGGTGAGCACCAGAAACCCGAGCAACCCCGCCTCCACTGCACCCCGGATGTCCGTCTCCATGGTGTCGCCAATCATGGCCACCGGACCTGAGAAGTTGAGAGCCGACTCCATCAGCTTGCGGCGCGCCCGATGGAACATATAGCCATTGGGTTTGCCCAAGTAATAGGCACGCGAACCCGTGCTCGCCTCTAGGAAAGCAGCGATAGCTCCGGCCCCAGGTCGAGTCTTCTCCTCCGACACCGGGCACCAATTGTCGGGATTGGTCGCAATGAGTCGTGCTCCCCGCTCGATGCACTCATGAGCCTTGGCTAATTTCTCCGTCGTGGCTGCCCCCTCGCCCACCACCACGTAATCGGGACGAATTGCATCATTGGCGATCTTGTAGTCATGCAAGGCCGTCAGAAGGCCACCTTCACCAATTGCGAACACCGAGCAGTTGGGATGCGTTTCCGCCAGAAAGTCCGCCGTGTTCATGGCGGACGTGTAGAAATGCTTCGGAGAAAGCCCATTCACACCGAGGTGGCGCAGACGAACCGTCAAGTCCTCGGCCGTTGGCGCGGAATTATTGGTTAGGAAGAGGAACGGCGTGCCCGTGCTCAACAGCGCATTCACGAACTCCACCGCCCCGGGGATCAGCCGGTTTTCGCGGTAGATCACGCCGTCCATATCGATGAGGTAGCCGAATTTCATAGTCTTCCAAAAGATGCTGATTCCGCGGAGTCAGCATGGGGGCCAACCCCTGCACGGGCAAGGATGCTCCGAATGAGGTTCAGTAGGTGTTCTGACGAACTGTCGCATCCCGATGCGTCAGTGGACGATCTGCGCACTCTACGGCGTTCCTTCAGAACGCGTCGGCTCCCGCTTTGCCTTACCCGGGGTTCCACCCCGGGCTGGTATAGGGGTAGGGATGGCCGTTGTCGGCCACCCCTCCCTCCGAACCGGACTGGCGGATTTCCCGCATCCGGCTCTCCAGTCGGTGAGTCACCCGCTTGTGGCGGGACTGGTACGTTTGGCTTGGGCTAAGGCGTATAGAGAGATTAGCCCGAGCTTCTCGAAGAACGCATTGGGATAGCGTTGATGGTCTAGGCCTCCTCGACAGAGACCCTGGCGTTTATCGCGGAATCGCAGGATGTGCCGCAGTCGGCCT
>CAJAHH010000055.1 GCA_903939515.1 uncultured Verrucomicrobiota bacterium | reverse complement strand
GTCGGGACGCCCTCGTCCAACCCGGTGGCGGGAATGGCTAGGCTCCAGAACCCCCCAAAGGCGATGCTTCATGGCGCGTCATCCCCAGTAGCAGCGCCGTTTCGGCGAACCGCTACCCATCGGTCCGCATTGAATCCGGCCATGCATCCAAATTCGGAAATTGTTCCCGGACCCCGTTTCCGTTTCCTGACCCCGTTTCCTCGCCCAGCGTCTCAACGAAGCGCTGGCGATCCGCATCATCCATGAAGATCCGTTCGCGCCGGTCACCGCGATTCATGACGTGATAAAACGCGCCAGCCTACTCGACTCTCAACTTGCGAGCCATAACGGGAGAGTGGCTTTGGGCGCTGTACATATCAATATCAAGAACTGACCCTTTTAACTGACCCTTTTAATGGTCTTCTCCGGGGGGGCACCAGCGAAGGTCACTGTTGCCCCCGATCCTGAGGAATGGGACTTTAAGGAAGTATCCGAACGTTTTGGCCGGGTTGGGCTGGTCCGAACAAACATTCGCTATGAAGTCAAAGGCTCCACCCGGATTCATAAACGTCGATCTGGACATCGTCTCCAGAGCGAAGCTGGGTGCCATCGAAGCATCTCTCAGCCAAACGACCTATTCCCTCTACTCAGGACCGGTTCGCAAAGGCATCTTTCTTCTCCGGCTGGAATGCAATTCGGACCCCAAGGATGCCGACACGGCGACAATCAAGCTCTGTGCGGCCATAGAGGCTCTGGGTGGCAACGAGAGGCGACTCTGGGAACGGGCTCTGAAGCGGACATTCGACGTGGGATACGAAATCATCCCGGGTTGTAGTGCGATCCATGTCTCGCTTCGACCCGAGACTCTCAAGCGCGTCATCGCACTCGGAGCTACCGTCGCCTTCACGTGCTATCTCGGTGACGGTAGCCATCCGGGTGTTCCAATCAACGGCAGACAACCGATTGACTCGATGCCCCATCCACCGTCTTCAGCAACTGGCTCCGGTCACTGATCACCGTGGCAGCAGGCAAGAACGCCATGTCTGAAGACGCACACGATACTGTCCGCAAAAAGGTTGAGGCCCTCTTCACCGAATTGGCAGGCGAACTCGCACGGATGCTCGACGGCAGCCTGTTCCCTGCAGGCATCACCTCGACCATCACAGCGTCTCTCTCCGGCCCGGCCGCAAGCGAAGAGCAGGTCCTCCAAGCGGACACGATTGCGTTCCACCTCACCGACTGGAATGCGGACGCAGCGTTTATCGTCGCGCTGCACCTCTACCCGGAACGATTCACGCCAGAAGAGATTGAGGCAGGTGTGGGAATGCTTCTCAGCCATGTGCCAAGTCACGTCATCGCCGCAGCACGTCTCGCTGGACATCCCGTGGAGGACTCGTTGCGAGAAAACGACACCTGCCCCTGAACCACGGTTTCGATTCCGACGCTGAAAACCCAAGGAAACGGGGCTGATCCGGGCGGCTTCGTAGGACACTCGCAGGACAGTGGCCTGGAAAACTGCGAATTTGCTGAGGAAAAGATTGGAGCGGGTGAAGGGAATCGAACCCTCGTTTTTGTAGGAACAGGCCAAATCATCGAAAATGGGCGCAAAATGCGCGCTTTTTTCGGCCGCTGGGTACAGGCGTATGACACTGTATGACAATCGGCCAACGCAGTTTTTTGAGCGCCCCCATGAGGTGCCACGGCCGTTCCAAGGAGGTTTTTAGGAGCGCTCCGCACATCCGCAAGAGGACCATCCTCACCTGGATGGAGCTGGGGCCCTATTCGTAAATCGTTCCGCGACCCTTTCTTCCAGGGGAGGTCAGGTCGGTGTTGAGTAAGGTGCGAACTCGTTCGGCTCCCGCGTGAGCAATCCCATCAGCTTGGGGTGGATGAACAACTTTTCCCGGCCAACGCTTTGTTCCTCCAGCACGCCGACCTTCACCAGCTCCTTCAGATACACCGAGGCAGTCTGGCGCCCAGCGATCTTCCGCTCCGTCAGGTTGTTTATCCGGCAATACGGCAGCTCAAAGATCAAGTTCACCAGCTCGTGGCTATACGCCTTGGGTGCCGACCGACGCACATACTCCCCTGTGATTGCCTGCAACCTCCGGATCGCCGCGATCTTCGCCACCGTCCAGCTCGCCGTCTCCTGTACGCCCTGGAGCATGAAGATCACCCATTCCTCCCAGGCATCCGTCCGGGTTACCTCCCGTAGAAGCCGGTAATAGTCGGCCTTGTGCTGGATGATGTAGCGGCTCAGGTAAAGGATCGGCAGCGTCAACAAGCCCTCGCTGACAAAAAACAGGCTGTTCAACACCCGCCCGGTGCGGCCATTGCCGTCCGTGAACGGGTGGATGGCTTCAAATTGGTAGTGTGCCACGGCCATGCGGACGAGCGGATCGATCTCCGTCGTCTGGTGCAGAAAACGCTCCCAGTTCGCCAGCAGCGAACGCAGCAAATCCTCCCCCACTGGCGGCGTGTAGACGATCTCCCCCGTTGATCGGGCCAAGGCCGTACCAGGAATCGTTCGCACCCGCATCTCCCGGCCTTTGATCAGGCTACAGATCTCTTCCGCCGTCGTGGTGACGAGCGGACGTTCCCGAAGGGTCTGGAATCCTTCCAACAGGGCCCGGGTGTATCGCAGGGCCTCCTTGGTCGAGACATCCGCCGCGTCATCCCCATCGCGATATAAAAACAGCCGGTCCGTTGTCGTGAGGATGTTTTCTATCTCCGAACTGGCCTGCGCTTCCAGTAGGGGCAGCGTGTTGATGAGCACACCTTGGTTGGGAATCAGTTCCGCCGCCTGCTTCAGTTCCGCCAGGGCAGCCCGCGCGGAGATGCAGTGTTTGAGCACCGCCCGTGTTTCCAGCTCGGTTGCGGGTGGGAGAGGAGGCAGGGCGTTGAAGGGTTCCTCGGGACGCCACTCCGGCCGGCTCGGCGGACACGTTCGGGCGGATGGCATGGAAAAACGCTATGTCGCCGCTATCGACACATCAACCCGACATGTCGATAAAATTGAAATTATTGAACACAACAACTCAACCGGTCGAAATCGGCGACAGGGAACGCAAAGGGGTAGAAGGGGTCAGTAGAAGGGGTCATGTAGAAGGGGTCAGTTCTTGATATTGTCTACTCCCCGCACAGCTTCCTCCGCCGATACAAGAGATGGTTCAGATAACCGCGCGTACCCATCGCCAGACGTTCGGCGATCCACCCCACCGTCATCGTCGTCTCCGCCCGCAAGCGCGCAGCCAAAGCCACCTTCACCGGATCCCCCTTGGGCCGAATTTTGAGTTCAGCTTCCTGCCACCGCCCCCGCTTCAACTCCTCCGCGATGATTAGTTCCGCCAGCGCCTCCGCCGTCTCCGCCAGCTCCTCGCCCAGACACCAACCGCGCCGAATCGGCTTAAACTCCTCGCCTTCCTCCGCCCCGCGCCGTTCCTCCAACGCCTGCTCAAGTCGTTGCCGCCCCTCCGGACTGTCTTCGGGGATGCCCCACGCGCCGAGCAACCGATCCACCCGCAACCACGCCGGCCGTTTCGAGCGCGCGAGCAAGTACGCCGGCCAACTGCTCCAGGCAAAACTCTTCAAGAGCACATCCGCCACCACCAGTTTCGCGCGCGCCGGATTCAAGTGGACGTAATCGCCCAAGCTCTTGAGATAACCGCTGCCCGATCCGTCCACGATCAGCGACTTGTATCGCCCAGAGAACAAGTGGCCGAAGAGCTTGTGACGCCGGTTGAAGCGACTCGTGTAAGTGCCCAGCCACCCTTTTATCCCGGCGACCAGATTTGGCTGCGGAGTCTCGACCACCCAATGGAAATGATTCGGCATGAGGACATAGGCGTGAACCTGCCAGCCTGTCTTTGCGCAAGCCTCGCCCAGCGTGTCGATGAAGCGCTGGCGATCCGCGTCATCCATGAAGATTAGTTCGCGCCGGTCACCGCGATTCATGACGTGATAAATCGCGCCGACCTACTCGACTCTTAACTTCCGGGTTAGGCCGGGGGAGTGCTTTGGCCGCTTTATATATCAATATCAAGAACTGACCCCGTCCCTCAGACCTCCGGGAGTGGGTCCGGGTTGATGTTCGAGACAAGATTCTCGTCGGAGTGACCCGGTTGACCGACGGCGAGGCGCTGCCTCCCGACCGCTGGAGCCATCGGACGGTGGAGGGGATGTTCCAGTGGATCGAAGGAAAACTGGCAGAGCATCCTGAGGTGTTGCGGGTCCGATTCGACCCTGAGTTGGGGTATCCCAAGGATGGGTATTGCGATATCACATCCATGATGGCCGACGAGGAGATGGGCTTCGAACTCAAGTCCGTCCTCCCGCCTTAGCACCCCGGAAGAGAACGCCACCCGCCGCACTATTGGACCGACTTTCACATCCCGGTTCCTGGGAGCCACTGGCCATCGAAAAAAAGCGACCCCAAAGACCACTGGAACCACAGGCGGACTCAGTCCCAATAGGAGACAAAAAAAGTATATTGGATGAACATTTTTTCCGGCAGCCTCCGCCAGATGAAATCGCTGTGTTTCACCTTGTGTGCTGCGCTGCTCGCCGTGGTCCCGATAACGTCTAGCGAGGTCCGGCTCGAACTGCGGCTCGCCGGGCCTTCGATCGACGCTTTGGCCCGCTGCGACGAAGGTACCCACCGCGTGGTGTGGCAGGCAACCGAGACCCTCGGGGGCCCATGGCGCTCCGTTGGGACGAGCACGGTGACCAACGGCTTGGCGAGCCTTTCCTTGAGTCCGACGGCCGCGAGCGGTTTCCTGAGGGCACTGCCGAAGCCGACCCCGGGATTCCTCGAGCGCCTGGGGCGCATCCGGGACCAGGTACGGGAGTCCTGGGCCGAAGCGGCCCTGCTGGAGGCTCATCTGCTCGTGACGGACTGGGCCGAGGGCTACCCGGACTCCGTCGCGGTCCGTGGGGTCTTCTCCATCGGCGACGGAACGGTGACGGCGATCGAAAACGCGCCGGGAGAGGATGTGTCGATCTCGATCTCGAACACGCCGTGGATGGGAAGCCAGGTGATGCAGTGGCCCATCGCC
>CAJAHH010000054.1 GCA_903939515.1 uncultured Verrucomicrobiota bacterium | reverse complement strand
CGCCACGTCCGCAGACATGGACCGCCGCAGAGATCAGACTGCCGCAGACACGGACCGCTCGGAGATCGGTCCCTACCTAGGAAGTCCTCGGACTACATCCGGGGGGCCGAAAAAAACACCTCGCCCAAGCACCTCCGAGGTAAGGCGATTTCTCCGAAAGCGCCACATCCGCAGACATGGACCGCCGCAGAGATTAGACTGCCGCAGACACGGACCGCTCGGAGATCGGTCCCTACCTAGGAAGTCCTCGGACTACATCCGGGGGGCAAAAAAACATCAACTCCCCCAACCCCTTGCAGCCTGTCCCCGAAAACCACCCTTGCAGCCTGTCCACAAATCACCGAGCGCCCAAACAGCCGCGAGACCGTGCCGGAGCGAGCATTGAAGGCGATCAAACTCTACCCCTCGCGCGCAGCGCGAAAGCTCTTCCTTCCTCAGCCTTCTCAGCGAGCGCAGGCACGGTCTCGCGGCCGCCCACCCACGTACGCACCCACGCACCCACGCACCCACGCACCCACGCCAACCCCAACAGAGCCACACATCACTCACCGATCCGAAGGCATCACCCGAACACCCTCAACTAGCCGCTCCAAACGCCGGCCGTACTCCACAAAGTTGGCCTTCAACGCTGCATCGGACGGAGGCACCGCCACGCCACTGGCATCATGGAACACCGCGACCATGTGAGGCTCGATGCTCAAGGCCCCAGAATAACCGCGCCGACAGGCATCCTCCAAAATTCGCACCACCGCACCATCCCCCTCTCCTGGCCAGTGATAGTCGGCGTCATTCTTAGCATCGCACCAACGGGCATCCTTGATGTGGATGTGTTCCGAGACATCGCGAACCTGAGTCCAGAACTCCCACGGATCCTGCCGAGGATGAGGCGCTACCCCTGTTCGGTCGGCATTGAAGACCGGATTGGCCGTATCAAAAACCCACTTCAATCCCGGCACCGCCTCCAACAACCGCAGCGCATGCCGCCAACTCATCCCCCCATAGTTCATGCAGTTTTCATGCAGCGGCTGAATACCCGCATCGAGAAAACGCTGAGTCACCTCCCGCATCCGACGAAAACGCTCCTCCTCCATCAGGTCGGCGCCATCTCGCACCTTGTAGCTCATCACACGCACGTATTTGGAACCCAGACGCTGCATGCGAGGAATAGCGCGCTCCACCTCCGCCAGAGTGATCTCAAAAGGGTCTTCGACACTCTTGGCCCAGTTCCCGATCGTGGAAGCGAAGCAATAAATCGACAACCCAGACGCGCTCAGAGCCTGCTCCACCGAATCGAAAGCCGCGTCCGGGAGATCGTGGAGATTGGACTTAGGAAAGCCCGGCACCGTGATGTTGCGGGCCTCAATGTGCTTCCAACCCAACTCGTGGGCCGCCGACATCTGAGACTCCAGTAAGTTTCCGGCTTCGTCGCCAATGCCGCAATACAGGGAGGGAAAACTCATTTCCCGACACCTTACAACCAACACCGCCCCAAGGCCACCCTCTCGGATGAGACCCTTAAAAACGACAAAGGCCACCCTTGCGGATGGCCTGTGGGTTACGCCCAGAGGGCGGAACTCGCGGTTACTTTTTTTTCTTCGGAGCGCTCGCTGCCAACTTGGCGGCATCTTTCCGTCGGATCATGTAGGCATTGCGGCGGGCGCGCTTCTGAATTTTGTTGGATTGTTGTCCCATAGCTCGGATTTACTTTCGCAGATGTTTCTACTCTTGGGCGGGAAGATGAAAGAGCGGCGCAGCAGCTTCAACCTCTTTCTCAGTCTGGCTGCCTTGATCCTGTGCTGGGGAGTCCATGGCGCCACCCCAGAAGAAAAGAAGCTGGAGAAGGATTTGGAACAGAAAAAGAAACTCGAAGCCAAGCAGATGGCGCAGATCCGCATCTACCGCGAGGTTATCGAATTCTCCGGCCGAGCCAGCGAACTAGGAACCCTCGGGGTCAACAAAGCCACCGTGGGTCGCAGCGATCCCGTAGAGATGACCGTCCAGCGCGAGGCCGTGCTAGATGAGCGGGATGTAAAACGGGCCACCCTCGTCGAGCAGCGAGATCAGTCCTTTTCGATCGCCGTCGAATTCGTCCAACGCGGATCCATGGTGCTGCACATGAACTCCGTGGCCGCCAAGGGACAGCGACTCGTCATCGCCGCGCGGTGGTCGAACGGCACCAATGTCTTCAACCGCTGGATCGCCGCCCCGCTTATGCGCCGAGCTCTCGACCAAGGAGTCATTGTCTTCACACCGGACATGAGCCGAGAAGAATCGGTCCTCTTCGTGCGCGGACTTAATAACGTGGCCGTGAAGCTGGAGAACCAAACCAAGCCGCCGAAAGAAAAGAAGACCAAGCCCGCGGCCTCGAACTCGACCAACGCCGCACCCGGTTCCAAAACCGCCAAACCCAAAGCATCCAAGGCGGACACCAAGCTGAAGAACGAATTCGACCCCTTCCAAGGCCAGTGATCCAAACCCTCATTTATCTCGCGGGCCTGTGCGTGGCCCTGGGGCTGGTCGCTCAGCCCTTTCAATTACCCACGGCCAACCGCGCGATCCTAGAACCGGACGGCGGCGGCGAGCGGTATTTCGTGGGCACGGCCGGCAAACCTTGGACCAGCGGTCAGTTCGGCTGCGTCCGGTCCGGCGGGGCTCAATTGCATGAGGGGCTCGACATCCGCCCCATGCAGCGGGACCGGCGCAACGAACCCACCGACGACGCCCTGTGCGCGGCGCCGGGAACGGTGGCTTACGTCAACACGCATTCCGGACTCTCCAACTACGGCAATTACGTGGTGGTCCGCCATGAGGTCGATGGCCTGGAGGTCTTCACGCTTTACGCCCATCTCGCCTCCATAGGATCAGGGATCCGGGTGGGCACCCCTGTCCAGACAAGCCAACCCTTGGGGCGCATGGGTCGCACTTCGAACACCCGCCAGCGAATCACTCCCGACCGGGCCCATCTACACTTTGAGATCACCTTCATGGCGGCCGCGCGCTATGCCGCGTGGCACAAGGCGAACATGGGCGACACCCGCAACGATCACGGTAACTTCAACGGCCGCAATTTGGTCGGACTGGATCCCGCGGCCGTCTTCCGCTCCCAGGCCCGCTCCGGCGCTCCCTTCAACCTCGCCCGCCATTTGCGGGAAAGCCCCGAACTCGCACGAGTTCTCATCCGACGACCGGCCCTCGACTGGGTGCGGCGCAACCCCGGTGCCGTCGAGGCCAATCCCGTAGCTCAGCGCCAGGGCATCGCCGCCTGGGAACTCTCGCTCGGATTCAACGGCATCCCCTTGCGTGCCATTCCCAGGGCCGCTTCTGAACTGCCCGCCAACATGGGCCCCTACCGCCTGCTCGGGGTCAACCCTAAGACGCTCGAGCAATTTCCCTGCGGAAAGATGGTCTTCAAGCGCGGCCAACTCTGGACCCTCACCGCCAAAGGACAGCAGTACCTCGAATTGCTCGCCTATTGATCAAACCCACCAACCCGAGCGCTGTGAGCCGGCAAGGGAGGCGGTTGTAGGGGCATGATTTGGTCGTGCTCCAAAAACTCTCGGCAGCAGTCGAAAAACTCCTCCCGGGTGGTGGCTCTCCGGATGCGGTGCAAGAATTCCGGGGCCACACCTTCACCGATGAAGTTCATGTACTTCTTCATCTTCTCAACCTGAAGTCGCTCCCGGAACCCAGCCGTGGGTCGCGTGACTTCATAAAGACGCGTCACGTAGGCCAAGACATCGCGGCCCGTGGGTTGCCTCCAACTCCCAGTGCGTTGGTGTTCTCGGATTTGTTCAAAGATCCACGGATTGCGTATGCACCCGCGACCGATCATTAACCCTCGCGCCCCAGTGTCGCGCAGCACCTGTTCGGCCCGCTCCGGGGAATGCACATTGCCGTTGGCCAGCACCGGGCACGGCATGGCTTGGACGGCGCGGGCGATCCAGTCGCTGCGAACCTCCGTCCGATACATTCCGGTGACGGTCCGGCCGTGCACGGTCAGAAGATCGATCTGATGCCGGGCGAAGATCGCCAGGAGCGCGTCCCAGTCCGCGTCGTCACTGAATCCTACCCGCGTCTTGACCGTAAAGGGCACTCGAGTCACGACCTGGCGGAGGGCTCCCAAAATGGCATCAATTCGATGCGGTTCGCGCAACAAGCCTCCGCCGGCACACTTGCGGTACACGACGGGCGCGGGGCACCCCAAATTGAGATCCACGGCAGCCACCGGATACTCCTGCAACTCCCGCGCGGCCTTAGCCAACGCCACAGGGTCGTTACCGATGAGCTGAGCGATGGCCGGACGACCGGTTGGGTTCTCGACTATGGATCGCAAGATAGGCGCGTCGAGCGTGCTGGTGCTGTGCACCCGGAAATACTCGGTCCAGTAAATATCGGGACCGCCGTAGTGAGCCAACACCCCCCAGAACGGCAAATCCGTGACATCTTGCATCGGAGCCAGGGCCAGCACTGGCTCCGGCCGGGAAAGCAGCGTCCGAAGTTCGAGCGACCCCTCCGGCAGGGGGCGAGCGGAAGGCTCGTCAGCACGCGGCGGTTCCATGAGGGTCAATCCTCGGCCTTAGAGTCGCGGCTCAGGAGATCGTGAACAGCCTGCCGCACATCCTTGCCCTCGTAGAGCATGGCGTGCACCTCGGAGGTAATAGGAGCATCCACCTGAAGTCGCTGTGCCAGTGCCCACGCGGACTTGGCAGTGGGATATCCTTCGACCGCCGAGGCCGAACTGGCCAACACCTCTGCCACGGGGCTGCCGAGACCCAGACTTTCACCAAAACCCCGATTGCGGCTCAACCGCGAGAAACACGTCAACACCAGATCCCCGAGCCCGCTTAACCCTGCGAAGGTCTCTGCCTGCGCTCCACAGGCCACACCCAACCGCGTCATTTCAGTTTTGCCCCGAGTCACTAACGCCGCCTTGGCATTGTCGCCATAACCCAGGCCATCACAAACCCCTGCAGCGATAGCGATGACATTCTTTAAAGCCCCACCCAACTCCACACCGATGAGGTCTGAACTGCGATAGACGCGGAACGCCGGTCGGTGAAAAAGATCCTGGACCCTTCGCGATACCGCCTCGTCGCGACTAGCCACCACCACGGCCGCGGGCACGCCACGGGCAACTTCTAAGGCCAGGGAGGGCCCGGACAGCGCAGCCGTCTGAAGACCGGGAGCCACCGAGTCCAAAATTCCGGTCATGGTCAGACCCGAGGTGAATTCGATCCCCTTGGTCACACTAACCACCGGACCTCGGAAACCCGCCAACCGAGCCGCGACCTCGCGGAACGACTTGGAAGGAACCGCCACAATCACCACCTCAGAACCGGCCAGAGCCGCTTCAAAGTCCGCCTCGAAGGACCAGTCTCCCACCAGGGGAATCCCGGGCAGGAACCGTGCGTTGACATGGGTATGGGCCAGTTCAGACACATGCTCCGGTCGATGCCCCCAGAGACGCACCGAATACCCACCCTGAGAGAGCACCACTCCCAGCGCCGTCCCCCAAGCACCTGCTCCCAAAATAGCCACCTTCATGATGCGGAGAGCTTGGATTTGTTAATGCGGTGTTCGGTCCCCGCCTTCAATCGCTCGATGTTAGCCCGATGACGCCACACCGCCAGGGCGGCCAGCGCCGAGGTGAAAGCCACCAGAGGCCACCGCGTCGGACCCGACACCGTGAAGATCGTCGCAACGGGCAAAATGAGCGCCGCAGCGATCGAAGCCATCGACACATACCGAGTTAGAAAAAACACCAGCAACCAGGTGATCACGGTCACACCAAAGGCCGGAGGGATGAGTGCCGCCATAGCACCGGCGGAAGTGGCCACTCCTTTGCCTCCCTTGAATCCTAGCCAGCAGGTGTAGTTGTGCCCCAACACGGCTCCCAAGGCAGCCAGTGCCGGCAACGCCAACAAATCAGTAGGAGTCATGGCCGCCGCCAGCATCGGCGCAACGAGGACAGCCAGCGCCCCCTTCAGCAAATCGACGATCAACACCAAGGCTCCGGGGCCCTTACCCAATACGCGAAAGACATTCGTCGCCCCGATGTTCCCGCTGCCAACTTGAGTGATGTCGACCCTCATCGCGCGGGCAACCAGAAAGCCCGTCGGCAGCGAACCGGCAAGGTAGGCAAAAATCAGAGTGATGAGCAGTGCAGCAACCATTACGGCCGAGGTTGTACGGGGCAACTGCCTGCCGCGCCAAGCGGCGAGTGCCTCAGAATTGGGAACACCGAATTGAAGTGACCCAGATTTGTCGGCGACCCCGATGCCTCTAGGGTAAATTAGTTTCAGGAAGACGCAAAAACTCCTTGAGCCAGAGGATGCAGTTTGCGTTCATTCGCGTCCGCGCTTCCGGTTCGCCGAAGTTCGGACAGTGGTAGGATGCCGGAGCGGTCAATCGGAACAGACTGTAAATCTGTCAGGCTAACGCCTTACGAAGGTTCGAATCCTTCTCCTACCACCATCTTTTTCTTCTGATTTCTTCCTCAGGCTTTCTCAAAGTCTCCCTCAAGCCTATTTGCACTTCGAAGTCTTGGCTTTTTAAAGCCCTGGCCTTTCAAGTCTTGCTCTGGATTTGAGCGCTGCCCCTCACCTGGCCACCTCTCAAGAAGCACGCCGATCCTTCTCTGGCGGACCGCCGCAGAGAAAATTTAACGAGGTCAAAAAGAACGAGGGCGAAGGACCCACCTCGGTCGTTCGCCCCTTTCAATCCTATTGGCCTGAGCATTTCAAGCGCCTCAGCCAAACACCCATTGGCCCCAAGTCGCTCGGACGGCTCTGGAACTCACTCCACTGGGTAATGGAGCATCAACGCCACCAAGGCCTCCACGTTCGGGCTCTCAGCGGTGCGGACGTAGTGTCCGCTGGTGCAGACCCCGCACAGAACGCTGGCTGCATTGTCTAGGCCCAGCAACTTGCCGAGGCAGAAGCCGCTGTTGAAGTGGTCGCCCGCGCCCGTGGTGATCTTGGGCTTCTTGCAAACCGGTCCCTCAACCACCGAAGCCACGCCCCCCGACACCGCCAGCGCGTAGGCCACGGGGTGCACCACGAGGGTATCCACCGGAATGCGCTGCTGGATGGCCACACTCAGCTCGGCCAATCCGTTCCAATCCCGTGGCGAGGCATCCATACCCAAGACCCCGGCGATTTCATAAGCTTCCTTTTCGTTGAGCCCAAGGATCACGTCGAAGCGACTCTGAAACTTCAGGATCAAGTCCAGTGCGTGACGGATGTCTTCGGCGGTGCGCTTCTCTGGGTCGGCCAGGTCGAAGAACATCTTTCGGCGCGGGCCTTGCAACGTGGGCATGAGTTCCGCCTGGAGGCTTTCCCAGATGGCCGACATGTGCGGGAGCATCGTCCAATTGACGAAGGCCACGAGGCTGGAGGACGCAAACTTGGCGGCGAACTTCTCCTTGCCGTAGCGCTGGCACAAGTTGTCCCAGTGGATTTGCTTGAGGGTGTAGTGCTTGCCCACCATCAGCTTGCCATCCTCGAACTCGAGGGCGTCGGTGAAGCCGGGCTCACTGATCGTGTGCACTTCAGCGCGGGCGGCGAACGACTCGAATACCGGGTGCAAGGCCGGCCAGCCCAAGGAACCCACGTAAGTCACACCGATCCCGAGGCTGGCCAGCGCATTGGCCATGATCGGACCGTTGCCACCCAGCTTGGTCAGCACATTCACTAATTCGACATTGGTGCTGCGACCGGCCGCTGCAGCCAATCGCTGGGCGTACGCGGCGATGGTCGGAATGCGGTCGAAGCGGACGGCGTCGTAGCGCTTGTCCACCACATGAAGGATCTCATCCACAAAGCCATCCAGACCGACAAAGGCGGTCAGGGACGGAACTTGGGCCGCGGCAGCGGCCAGGCGGGAAGCGACGGAGGCGCGAAATTCAGGCGTGTTCTGCATGGTCAGTGAATCCGGAGCAAACCGGAAGCACGACGAATATGGCCATTGCCCGGCCGGGGTGAAGCCGGAAAGCGCACCCGACCCAAACAGGCCAAACATTTAATCCACCGAGACACCCAGGACATCAAGGATACGGTCGAGCTCGTCATCGCTATGAAACTGGATCTCCAAACGCCCCTTGCCCGCCTTGTAGTGCAGGCCGATGCGAAGACCCACCCGTTCGCGGATGCGGTTCTCCAAATCGGTGACATGGGGATCGGCCGGTACCGGCACCGAAGCCGCACGCGGATCCACCGCCATCGACGGCGCAGATGAATCCTTCTTAGCGATCGCGGCCTCGAGTTGGCGCACGGTCCAACCTCCGCGCAGCGCCAAGCGAGCCAGAGTCTCCTGCTGTTGAGGATCCTCCACGCTGAGAATAACCTTCGCATGTCCCACCGACAGCGATCCCTCCCTCACGACCGCGAGCACCGCCGCCGGCAGCCTCAAGAGGCGTGTGGCGTTGGCCACCACCACACGACCGCGACCGACCTTCTTGCCGACTTGCTCTTGGGTGAGGGAGAACTGGGTCATCAACTGCTGATAACCCAAAGCCTCGTCGATGGGATTGAGGTTCTCACGCTGGAGATTCTCAATGAGTGCGAGCTCGAGCACCTCCAGATCGGTGGCGACTCGCTCAATCACCGGCACTTCGGTCAGGCCCGCCAATCCGGCAGCCCGCCATCGGCGTTCACCGGCGATCAACTCGAAGAAATCGCCCACCACGCGCACCACCAAGGGCTGGATGATGCCCTGCTCGCGAATCGAATCGGCCAACTCGGCGAGAGATTCTTGCGGAAATTCTTTGCGAGGTTGCAGTGCTGAAGGACGAATCCGATCGCGGGAAATCTTGCGAACGAGCGAACCCGGAGGCGGTGGCACCGGAGCCAGAACTGGGCTTGGAGCCTGTGCAGCGCCCACAGCCGGGGCGCCCGCCGCTGACGGCGCGGCGAAGGGGGATTTGATCCCTCCACCCATCAGCGCTCCCAATCCGCGTCCCAAGGCCGGTTTCGACATGACCTACACTCTAGGGACCGACCGATCCGAGTGGCAAAAAGGATTTCGACCCACTCCGTTTAAATCCCGCCCCCGTCCGAGCCACTTTCAGGGACGAATGGCCTGGAAGATCGTCCGAGCCATCAGGGTCGCCCCGGCAGCGTTGGGATGAATCTTGTCGGGGAACATCTCAGGGTAGCCGGTCAGGGCGTCGTTGAGATCGATGACGGGCACCTTCTTGTCGGTGGTCACTTCCATGAGAGCCGGAATCACCCCGTCGTCTAGGATATGGCCGGTGATGCCCCAGGTGTCGGAATACACGGGGACCGGCAAGCATGCCCAGACCTGAGGCTTGGACTTGAGGCTGCGGAATTGATCGATCAACCAGCGCGTTTCCTGCTCGAAAAAGGCCTGATTCTTCCAATTCTGCGGCTTCGTGTCGTTGGTTCCCAGTTTGACGATGACCATGTCCGGTTGCCAAACAAGGGCCGCCTTGAACTCGTCGGTGTTCGCGTACGGGAGGTCTCCAACCCGGCTCAAGGTGGCGCCGCTGCGCCCAAAGTTGCGCACCTCAAACCGGTTGCCCAAGAGATCGCCCAATTGCTTGGGATAGTTGTACTTCTCGCGGTCTTCGACGCCCGCGCCATACGTGATGCTATCGCCCACACAGGCCACCTTGATGACGCGCCAACCACCTTTCCGGTCTTCGAAATCATCGATCTTGATGAGTTCTGGCCGAAGCTTGCGGCGACAGCCCCAAGAAATCGCACCGGCGGCCAGCGGCAACAAGGTCAGGAAATCGCGACGTTTCATCCGGGCCGATGAAAGCGGGGACCAACCCTGTGCGGCAAGCGGGCTGTTGGAACTTTTGTCCAAAAGTTCATCCACTGCTGGTCGCGGCCATCCTGTGACGGCCGAGACTCACCGCACCCCGGGCGCACAAACACCTCCCCAAAACTCAATGCGTCGGAGTGTTGCCAGGCACCCGATTCTTAAGCACCGCCTCGGTTTGTTCGATGCGGAACTGCTCATAGGCGCTCCGGAACTGCGGGTGTTTGTTTCCCAAGATGGCCGTCGCCAGGAGGGCCGCATTGATGGCACCCGCCTTGCCAATGGCCATGGTGCCGACCGGCACGCCCCCGGGCATCTGAACGATGCTCAGAAGCGAGTCCATGCCGTTGAGCGCTTTGGACTGCACCGGCACGCCCAAGACCGGCAGCGCCGTCTTGCTCGCGCACATGCCCGGCAAGTGAGCTGCACCCCCGGCTCCAGCGATAATCACCTCAAGGCCCCGGCCCGCGGCCGACGACGCGTATTCAAAGAGGAGGTCCGGAGTCCGATGAGCGCTGACCACCGAGGTCTCAAATGGCACACCCAGGGCCGCCAGCTGGCGAGCCGCAGACTCCATCGTCTCCCAATCGGACTGGGAACCCATGATGATGCCGACCAGCGGAGAACTCATAAAGACCGAGAGTGACCTCCCCTCGAAGAGATGTTCAAGCCTCGGGGCGGATCTCAAAGGCAGAGATTTGAGCGGTCTGTCTTGGGGAGACCGTCCTGAGTTCTAGGAGCCGTTTCTGAAAGACGACGCTTCTGGTTACCATTTGCTCCGGTCCGTCGAGAACCGGAAGCGGGTCTGGGACTGGAACCCCTTCCCCGGGCGAACCACGGTCGAAGGGAAATTCGGATGGTTGGGGGAGTCCGGGTAATGCTGGGTCTCGAAGCAGAAAGCCCCGTACCGCGGTTGGTGTACGCCGTCGAAATGGTTGGCCGTGTACAGTTGGATGCCGGGCTCCGTGGTATGGCAGGTCATCCTGCGGCCAGAATTCGGCTCGAGGATTTGCGCCGCCAACTGCAACCCGCCACCCCGTCGGTCGACGATGAAATTGTGGTCGTAGCCCTTAGGGCCCCGGACATCGCGAATCCGCTCGCCGATACGGTGGAAACCGCGGAAGTCGAGGGGCGTGCCCGCCACCGATGCAATTTCGCCCGTGGGAATGAGCGCGGCGTCCGACGGGGTGTAGTGTTGGGCGTGGATTTGAAGTTCGTGTCCCAAGACATCCCCATTGCCCGCGCCGGCCAGGTTGAAATAAGCGTGGTTCGTCAGGTTCACCACGGTGGCCCGGTCTGTCTTCGCCCGGTAGGTGATGAGCAACTCATTCTGGTCATTCCACGCGTACGTCACGGTGACGTCCAAATTACCGTGGTAGCCTTCCTCACCATCGACGCTCCTGTAGCGGAACTCGGCGATGGCGGTCGATCCTTCTACCGTGGTGTGGGACTGCCAGAGCTTCGAGGCGAATCCTTCCCGGCCGCCGTGGATATGGTTCCCTCCCTCGTTAGCGGTAATGCGCACCTCCTGACCCTCCAGCGTGAACCGCGCACCGTGGATCCGATTGGCGTAGCGGCCGATGACCGACGCGGCGGGCAGCCCCCGCTGGTAGGCGTCCATCGAGTCGCCACCGAAGACGACGTTGGCCGGCTGGCCGGTCCGATCCGGCACCCGGATAGACGTGATTGTGGCCCCGTACTCCGAGACACCCACCGTGGCACCCGAAGCGTTCTTCAGCGTGTACAGGCGGACAGGACGACCATCGGGCATCTGGCCAAAGGCGGTGCCGACCACTGAGGCCGTCGTCGGTCGGCCCGAAGTAGCACAGCCTCCCAACCAGCCACCCGCGACTGGAAGGACGGCGGCGGCAGCGAGATGTCGGAGAGCTTCGCGACGCGACAAAGAAGGAGCATTCATGGGAATCGGTGGCCGTGACTACAGCCACGGATCGAGCCAGAGATCAAGCCTGCGGGAGTTGGGCGAGGTTGAGCGAGGGCAACGGCGAAGCGGCGTTGGACACGGTCCCTGCGTCGCCCAGGCCTCCGGAGGTCTGGGTCATCCGCGTTGGATCCGCTCTTTAGCGCTCTTTCGACGGCGCGAACCCACGCGCTCTGAACAGCACGACCTGCCCGCCGAGCAAACCCCTGAGCATCGCAGGATCGGAGAGCGAGGGCGGCAGACGCTGGCATGCACTCACCGAGAGAGCGCCCGTGCCCAGCGGGTGATGGCAACCGTCAGCCGGTTCTTGAGCGGATCAGAAAGAGCGCCCTCGCACCGTTGCCGCCTCCTGTCCGTCAGTTGCAAGGAACTCCAACTTCCAGAATGTTAGCACCGGTTAGCTTGAGTTTACCCAAAGCTTCCATGATACCGTCGCCAGCTGCCCCCAAGTGCTTCGTCATTCGTCGCTGGTAAACGGATTTGTAGGCATCAAGAACTTGGGTCAACTGTGAGACCGTTTCAGACGCAGCCTTCGCATACCCATCTCCTCCGCCATCCCCAAATTCAGCATCCAACCGTTTCCGAATGCCTGCACTGTGCCGGATGTCCTCTTCGAGCTCTTCTTCTGTGTAGGTTTTAATCGCCACATAGCTCATTGCATCCAAGAGGAGCTGACTTTGGCTGGCGTCCTCAATTCCGCGGGATAGGAAAACACCCGCAATATTCGAGAACACTGGGTTTCCAGACTCCTCAATCAGCGCCTTGCAACGGTCTGCGACAATGCTGTTTTGCACATTTTTTGTGCCCGGCCCCACTTCAGCAACTGGGTTTTCGGGATGGATCTGGGCCGAACTGTTAAGCTGATTAAACGCAGCCTCAGCTCCGCCACAATCCATCCCTAAACTCATGGCGATGAAACGATAGTCATCTGTGAATAGTTTCTTTTTCAAACCATGGAGATCTACTCGAGCATTCCTGTATTTTGACGGAAGCTTGTCCATCGCAAGTTGAATATGATCGAACGTATCAATAGCATCGGAAAAACGAGAATCGCTTCTGACATCGCTGGGGGGTGACAATGGTTTTGAGTTGGCGCGACCTTGTTTCAAACCCGGAAACCACCGTGAACCATCCCGCATCGGGTCAGCGACTGCAGTTGAGGTCCCATTCTCTCCAGAATTCAATTTTTTGTCCCGATTGCCCGACGCCTCCGAAAATAGCAACCTGTTCACCAACAACAAGCAGGCAATAAACGATAAGAGCGCGACGACCCAACCTCGCAAACTCATCTTTGATATCATAATGACTCTTATTTTTCTCCTTTTTCGCCCCAGACTGATGGTGGCCAAGCGTACTCAAAATCGATAAAAGGAAACCTTTCATAAACGGTCCCCCAATCGTTAAGCATAGATACGTCACAATCAACTACTCCTGAAAATGGATCGATCGAATTACAATTTTTCGAAATCCTATCAGCGCCCGTGCGAGCTATAAACTTGTACGGTGCCCCCGGCGGTCTGAGACCAGTCTTCACAGGTGGTGATGCGTGATAAAGAGCAACCACGAAATCTTCTAGTTCGTTATAAATAAACTTCTGTACTGGCACCCCTTCAGAAGTTTTTGAAAGATCACATCTATAATTTCGACGACGCAAATATAATAAAGGGAACACATTATCCGACACACTACAAGTTCCATCCGACTGAAGTGAACGCAACTCATATTTGTAATCACCAGTAAGCGGGTTTCTGGTTATCCGGCCGTAGTATCCATATTTAACATTTCCATAGAAACCATAATAATCATGGTTCCTCGCTACTTTCAGTGGGTCAGTAGCACGGTAGGGTGAGTTTACCAGCGACGAAGTAGAGCATGGTGGTCATGTACTCGACCGACCGATACCCGCGGGCCTTGCGCTTCACAGCTGAGAACAGG
>CAJAHH010000053.1 GCA_903939515.1 uncultured Verrucomicrobiota bacterium | reverse complement strand
CTTGGCCGTGATCGTTCCGGTCAAATCGGTCGGCTGCGTCAATGTGTAGTTAGCGGAAGCCGCTCCACTCAACGTCGAGGCCGAGGTCACCGCCTGGTTGGCACCCGCGTCCTTGCTGGCAAAGGTTCCCGTGCCCACCAACGCCACCACGTCGCCGCTCAACACTCCAGACAACGTACCGGTGATCGTCGCGCTCGTCGTCCCGTCGTAAGTCTTGGTCACTACCGTTGGACTCGTCACCGTCAAGGCTCGACCCGTGATCGTCCCGGTCGCCGTGCCTGGTGCCAGGCTGTAGTTGGCTGCCAATCCCACGGCGTTGCCGCCGCCGCCATTGGCCAGCGTGTAGGTCACCACCACACCGCTGTAAGTCCCCACCGCCGCGCCGCTGTATGCAGTGGCTGTGCCGCTCACCGTCAACGTCTCAGAACCCACCAAACCCGACAGCTCTCCTGGCGTCACCACTCCGGCGGTTGTCGTTCCGTCATACACCCTCGACGCAATCGTCGGCGCTCCAATGCTCAACCCCTTGGCCGTGATCGTTCCGGTCAAACCGGTCGGCTGCGTCAACGTGTAGTTAGCGGCCGAAGCACCCACCAATTTCACTCCAGTGACCGTCACAGCCTTGCCTGTGCCGACCAACGCGTCGACGAAGGCCGCTTTTGCAGACCCAGTATCGATAACCACTGCGTCACGGGCAACGACGCCCGAAAGGGTGGCTTGACTGAAATCCAAGGTCGTTGATGTGGCTCCGTCGTACACCTTATCGACCACGACAACACCGACCAGGGACAAAACGTCTACGACCGGTTCCAACGAGAGGGTGACTGTTGCCGAGGCTGAAGACTGCTCACCGTCCGATGCGGTCACGGTGAAGGTCTTGGGGCCATTTTCATCCGCCGCCGGCACATAAGTCAGATTGGCAAGATTGGCCATGCTGACCACCTGCCCTTGCGAGACGTCGGTACCCGACAACCGCAGCGTTCCGGTGGGTGGTAAAGTGATCACCCGGATGCTCGCCAAGGCGGTTCCCTCAATATCCGAGTAGACCGCGGATGCGTTGGAAGGATCGAACGTGACAACGGTATCTTCGATGCCAGGAACCGTGAAGTCCGACAATGTCGGCGCGTCGTTCACCGGGGTGATTGCGATGGAGACGGAAACCTCCGCCGAGTCGAATGAGCCATCATTGACTTTGAAGATAAACGAATCCGACCCATTGGCATTGGCCTTGGGAGTATAGGTCAGGTTTGGGGCGGTGCCCGTCAGAACGCCCTTCGTCGGTCCCGATATCACCGAGTAGGTCAATACGGATCCCTCCAAATCGGTTCCCGCCAGCGTGATCGCCTTGACCGTGTCTTCAGTAGTTGTCACCGATTGTGCCGTCGCCACCGGCACGTCATTCACCGGATTGACCGTATGGAGAAGAGCAACAGCATTTGCAGAGAAGAAGGTGCTCCCTCCGGATGCGGCGACAGCGGAAAAAAGCCTAAGTTCATTCAACCCCGGGTTGTTGTTCTTGGAAGAATCCACCACGAATCGCACATAGCGCGGAGAAAGCCCTCCTGTATCCAACGAGAAGGATTGCGCCACAGGAGCGGCATCCACGACGGCGTCAACCAACGTTCCCGATACCGCAGTCTTCGGATCGATCAAGGCGTAAGAAGTCGCCGCATTACCGCTGATCGAGTTGGCTAATTCGATATGGAAGGCCCGAGTATTGCGATCATTGTAGCCAGTATTGCTGGCGTTATAGAGCTCAACCTTGGAGAGGTCTGTGGCAACTCCCAAATCAATCAAAACAGAACCCTTGGCTGATCCGTCCGATGCCAACCAGTAGTTGTTGCCAAAGGCGTCTTTTGAAACCACTCCCGTTTGTTGATCCAGAATCCGATCCGCGCTGAACGAAGCATCATAGATGGAACTCCAACCGATCACCGCGCTCTTGCTGAGGATGATCTGAGCACCCGCCTCGGCCAGGGCCACCGTCTGGCCACTGATGATAGCGGCCCCACCTGATTCAATCAGCCGAGCCTCCAATGGAGTAGCCGGTCCGTTGTAGTTGCTTGCGGGAACAAATCGCAGGAGATCCATCGAATTGACGACAACCGCAGCCGAGAAAGATGAGGCTGGCAAAGCAGTCCAACTCCCGGAACTGGTGGAATATTGCCACACACCCCGAGTGGAATCAGGCACATGACTGGTGATGGCAACGCCAGCTAAACTGCTCTGGGAAGCGTCAGCTGCATCACTGAAATTGGCTGAAAACAAGTTAGCCACCGTCTGGCCCGCCGCTGTCGACCCAGCATCCTCGTCGATCGAAGCCAAGGACGCTGTACCCGTGGCCGTAGGGGCATTATTCACGGGAGCCAACGAGATCGTCACTGTGGCTTCACTTGATAAAGACTCCCCATCCGAAGCCGTCACCGTGAATGTCTTGGAACCATTCTCATTCGCCGCCGGCACGTAGCTTAAATTGGCCAGATCCGTCGCAAGGATCGTCTCACCTGCCACCACATGGTTCACTCCCAACTTCAACACCCCGGTCTCCGGCAATGTCTCTATCCGGAGGCTCACCAAGGCCGAGTTCTCCACATCGCTGTAGACACTCCCAGTGAAGGTCGACTCTGTGAACGCGTAGGCCGTGTCTTCAGTGCCATTGACTGTGATGCCCGCCAAACTGGGCGCGTCATTCACTGAACTCACCAAAACCGTCTTCGTCACCACCAGGCTGGTCAGCGCCCCGTCGTTCACCGCAACCGTCACCGTACGAGCCGAGGTGTTCGGGACATCTGAGGTGTTCAGATAAGTCACAGACCTCAAGGCTTCCTGCCACTGCGCCAAGGTCGCCGTTGTTCCAACCGACGTCAGCGTCAGCACTCCGGTGTTCGCGTCAAAACTTCCTGAGATATTTCCGGAAGCTTGAGAATTACTTACATAACCCAGCACATCCTCGCCCGAACGGTACCCACCACTGACCGTCACCGTCGCCGAAGCCAATGTCGTGTTGTCCGCATCCGAAACCGTGATGCCGCTATACACCGCCACCGCCACTTGCTCAGTGGCTTGCGAAGCACTCTGAGACTCAATCAACGAGGGAGCGTCATTCACTCCTGTCAGGTAGATCACTAGGTTGGCAGTCGTCGTGACCGTCCCATCGCTCACCGTCACTAAATGCGTCTCCGTGGTCGCCGCACTGACCGCGTTGATCGCCGCGGCGTTTGGCGTGAATGAGTAGGCACCAGTCGCGACCGCGACTGTCAGGGCACCATAGGCCCCAACCTTGGTCGCAATTCCGTCCACTGAAGCAACCCCTGATATCCCGTACGTCAGCGTCGTCCCCGCGTCCACGTCCGCTCCTGCCAAAATTCCAGACGCACCCGCAAAGCTGTCGATGACTGAGGTGTCCGCATATCCGATTGCGCTCAAAAGATACCGGACAATCACAACTCCAGAACCACCATCCCCGCCGACCGGATCCGTCGAGTGACCGCCACCGCCGCCGCCACCGCCGCCGGTGTTGGCTCCACCACTGAGGCCGTTTGCCCCTGCCTGGCCACCGGCACCCCCTCCCCCGAGTCCGCCGGCCAGAGGCACTGAGTGATCCGTACCTGCTGCACCACCGCCCGCGTAATAAACAGTCGATCCAGAAATGGTACTGACTACACCGCCACCACCAACTCCGGAATTGTCCGGAGTGCCGCCAGCGCCGCCACCACCGCCACCATGATTGGCCGGGGTTGTGCCAAATGCGCCGCCCTGCAAACCTTGGTCAGCCACACCGGCGCCCGCCTGTCCTTGCCATCCAGCTCCGCCTCCCGATCCTCCGTCTAGACCGAGATTGGGGCCAAAACCACCTCCGCCGCCACCACCTGCCGCCTCCAGTGAGCCAAATCGGCTAGAACCTCCGCTAATTCCTCGGGCACCGACGGCCCCGCCCTTGCCGCCGCCACCCACAAATACCGAAATCGGCACACCAGCATTCACTGCATAGCTCGTGTTGAAGAGAACACCACCACCACCACCACCACCACCGACATAGGAGCCACCGCCACCACCGCCACCACCGACCACCATCACCTCCACTACTCCAGACGCTGACGGTTTGAAAGTGTCGGAGGAACTGGTGAAAGTGTGAACAGCGTATTCACCCGCAGAGGTTTTCACACCGCCCTGTCCAAAAAAACCGAGTGTGAGAGAGGGCGCATCATTCACCGGGGTGACTTGAATGGTCACCGTCCTCAAAGCGGACAGGTTGCCATCGGAGACCGTCAGGGTCGCGGTGTGAGATTGAGTGTCATTTTGGGGGGGCTGATACTTCAGGTTGCCCAGGGTGGTGAGGTAGGCATTGAGATCGGCGGCGTTGCCCACCAAAACGGCGGCGGTGGCGGAACCCGATACAGTGACCAGACTCGAGGGGGCAGCCGTCAGAGTCCCGTCCGGCACGCTCAAGGTCAGGGTCAGTACGTCATTTTCAGCATCCACCAGCGGACTGCCATAGAGATCGAGATTGCCAGAAACATCCTCCGTGACCGTCCAGGAATCGGGGATGACTTGCGCGGCAAACTGCGGAGCCGAGTTCGCCCGGGCCGTGGCAGTATTTGAGGCATCACTGATGCCGACGGAGTTCACGGCCAAAACGCGGAACTGATAGGTGGTTCCGTTAACCAATTCCGAAACCGTGGCCGAGAGCGCCGTCGAAACCCCATCTTGAAACGTCAGCCAACTGGATCCGCCATTGACCGAGTATTCGATAATATAGTCACTGGGGACCGTGCTCGTGGACAGCGGTGCTGCCCATTTCAGGATCACGCTGGAATCACCACCGTTGGCCACCAGTCCGCTGACGGGCGAAGGGGGCACTTGTGATGAGACCAAGCTCACAGAGGAAAAACTCGGCCCGTAGTGGCCGTACCAAATGTAGCTGGTCTGTTTGCCGAACAGCGAAACCCGCACCGTTTTGATATCGTCAAACCGGGCAACCAAACTGCGACTGAGGCTGAGCGACTGCAGCGTGGCGTCGTTCGGGGCCACTGCGGTGCCAGTGGTAGGATATCGAACTGTTGCCAAACTCGAACCGTTGACATCCAAAAAATCGGCTAAAACCCAATACTTGCCCTCCTGCTGGTTTTTCTGAACCCAATAACCTAGATAAAAATCGGAGGTCAGTGGCACCACCTCCGATACAGAAACCGCCTGCGAAACCACCGCTGAACTCGAGTTGCCGAAGTTGAGATTCCCATTGGACACAGCAGGAACAGAATCTCCTTGAGAACTGCAGCAACCACCCACAGCCGGCACGAAACCTTCATTCGAAGTCCAACCCAAAGGGTCGGTCGTGCTACCGCTAAGCATCTGGTCAAAACTGGGATTCACCAGGATCTCGTGCGATCCACCCCCAAAAGCCAAGCCGCCGCTCCAGAGGCCCAAACCGAATGCGAGCAACCAGCGCCCAATTGCGGGGACCCGGCGCCCTATCAAGATCAGGGTTCGCGACCTCACAGGCTTCCGCCTTTCTGAGCCAATGCACGGAGTTCGGTGGCATTGGTCATCGCCTGAACCACGACGCCGTTGCTCAGCACCCACTGTCCGGCCAGTGAGGCGTCGAGATTCCATTTCCGCGCTAAGCCTTGAGCCTTTCCATCGACCATCGACATCTCCAAAGCAGGTTGACCGTTCGTGTACCACTCCCGGTGGGATCCGTGGATTTGGCCCGCAGAAATGGTGGTTTCAGCGATCCGATTGGAGGCTGTATCCCATTTAATCCGGGTGCCATGGGACTTGCCGTCCACGAAGACTTCGGTGATGGCCAGCACCCCGTTGGTGTGCCAACCCTCGGAAACTCCATGCAGCAACCCGTTCGACACCACCGATCGCGACTGGAGGGTGCCGTCGGGGTAAAACTCCACCATCAGGCCCGTGAAGGCATTGGTCTGGCTGGTTTTCATCAAGCGGCCTTGCTGCAATACCAACTGATTCCGCGAAACCTGCTCCGGAGGGACTGAGTCACGCGTCAAGGGTCTCAGGAGGAAGATCAGAATCGTCCCCGCCAAGAACCCCAAGACCAGAAGCAAGCGGAACCTGCCCTGAATGGGAGACCCGAGACCCGGCAGACTTCCTTTCGGAGTGGCACCGCTCATCTCGGGGTCACTTCACTAACAGTTTGAAGAATTTCGGGGGAGCTTTGCCAGAATCCGAAGGCACGGTCACCCGCACCTGCTTCAATTGGCTGGACTGATAGAAGCTCACGCTGCCCGAAGCGGAGGCACCTTGAATCTGAAAGGATGCCGGGACCCAAGTGACCAGATCATCCGAGCCGATGACCGAGTAACTGCGACCCCGCAGGGCCAGAAATTCCAACACTGGGTTCAGTCCGTCAAACTGGACGATGTCCACCCGGAACCCGTCCTTGGGATCCCAGGCGTAGGTTCCAGCAATGTAGGCTTGCAACACCGAGAGCGAATTACCGTTGAGACGATCGTTCGGGTTCAGGCCCGAAAGCGAAACACCCAGTTTTCCGGCAGCAATCACCGACCGCTCCCAAGCGTCCGGAAGACCGTCGCCGTCGGTGTCCTCACCCAAGGTCAAATCCACCCGGGACGCCTGCGCGGGTTGCCCCAGCGAGGCCATGTTGGCCTTCATTTCCAGCGGCACGTAGGTGCGCCCTGCGATTTTGACCCGGATACGGAACGGTGCGGTCGGACGCAGTGCCGTGGGGCGGTAGAGATCTTCGGTCAAACCGGCATCCACCGGGACATTGATCCGGTAGTTGACCCCTGCCTCTAACCCCGCCACGACGGTGGTCGACAGGGATGTCCCCGACAGGGTGTCGAGGATCAATTCGGTACCCGGCGCCGTCAGCGGGTTACCGAACTCATCGCGCACCAACCCATAGACGGTGTGATGCGGCAACGGCGGAAACGCCACCACAGCACTGGGAATCAAACCCGTTAGCAAGACGACCAGGAAAGCCCGGCTCAGGGATCGTAAGGAAATCATGTCGCGGTAGGGTTAGTTGCCAGAGAAGGAGTAAGACACGATGTGAATCTTCACATCCTTCACGCTTTGAATGAATCGATCGAGACCCTCGGAGGGGTTGTTGAGCAAGGTCTGCCCCGGGATGACCAACTTCCATTTGCTGTTCCAAACCGAACGCCCAATGAGGCGGGAGTTGGTGAATTGCGAGCGCGACAGGCCCCCATTCGAACCGTAGATGTTCGGAGTGAAGACAGCCGCTGAGGGCACGGGGCGGAAGGCTTGGTGTTTGCGAACCGAGAAGAGTGGCTCGGTGAGCGATTCGGAACTCTGCCACAACTGCTTGGTCGAGAAATCCGAGTCTCCGATGTTGAAGGGCATTGGAATCGTCACGTCCTGGACCGACCAGGTACGAATCCGACTCTCGTCACCCAACGGCGGACTACGCATCGAATCCAAACCGGCCGGGATCAGGTACACATACGGCGTGGCCGCCAATGCGGTCGGATCCATGAAGGCCAACGTCGGGTCGGCGGGTGAAATGGCACCGGCCGCACCGATGGCCGAGGCATTGGGGAACGGAGTATCCATTCCTTTGTACCCTTCCAATGCGACGCCGATCCCGAAGATCTTGGTGGCGAACGCGCTGTTGTGGTACGCGTGGTCTCCGGCGGCCAAGGTCTGACCGAACAGGTTCATGCCATCGGTGATGGTGGTGTCGAACTCGATGAGCAGACCCGGAACTGCGAGCCCGCCGCCGCGATCCAATTGCATGCACATGCGACGAACATCCACATCGTCCAGCAAGTCATCCCGGCGAGCCTTATTGAGAACGTCCTTCCAGTTCATGTCCCCGTCAGCCCCCGGCAAGATCCGATAGTTTTCAGTCCGCAGCGAAACCGTGGTCCCGTAGCTGTCCGGGTTGTTAAAGCCCAAGCGACCCTTGAGCACCGACCAATCGGCGTTCATTTCGGCCAAGGCCCCGGAGAGTCCCGGATCACCAACCGAGCTTCCGGTGAACTGGGGTACGCCATTGCGAACCACGCCCAAGGCTCGGGCTTGAATGATGCGATCCACATAAGCCTTGCCACTCTGGCTATTGAGCAGACCCGTCTCGTAATCGAAGGCATTGGCAGCCAAGAGCGTGTAACTCGCAGCCAGATCCAACAGTTTCTCATATCGATCCAACTTCTCGTTGCGAAAGAGTCGGAAGGCGACGTCGCGCGTCCGGTAGCCTTGAATGACGGCTGAGGATCGAGTGCGGAAGGCCTGACGGTCGGCCTGGATCCGTTCACCTTGCGCCACCACGGAACGAAGCTTCATCTGAGCGTCGTACAACTCACGCTGACGCTGATTGACCGTGGTCAACTGCCCCTGAGCATCTCCCAATTGATCCGCAAGATCTTTGAGCGTCTGCCTCAAGCCGATGAGTTCTTCACGAGGCGCAATGTATCCGTACTCGGTCCAGGTGGCCGAGGTCTCCGAAGCGAACTCCAACGACTTCACCACCGCCAGTCGCGCCGCCTTCAGTTTGTCGAGAACCTCCTCGACGGCACCACCGGCGGATTCGAGGGCCGCACGCCCACCCGAGGTCAGGTCACCGCCGGCCGCCAGACCTGCCACCAGCGAGGTGGGCAATGCTTCTCGGACAGCATCGGTCAGATTGCCGACGGTCGCCTTGGTCGTCTCCGTGAAGACCTCGAACAGGTCATTGGCCAACAAGACCGACTTCAAGGTCTGGTCAGCGATGAGCAACCCCAATTTGGCTTTGTCGATCTCTCCCTGAGTTGATTGATTGGCCTTGTACAGGTCCAAGGTGGCCTCCATGTCGTCAAAAGCGCCCTGGGCGGCGGAGGCTGCATTGGCCAACTGACGTTGGGCGGCGATCATCTCCGAGATGGCCTGTTGAATGCGTCCCGGAGAAGCGCGCCGACCCGACCAGTCGTCGGGCCGAGGCGTGAAGCCCCCGGCGGTCACCTGCACGGTGTAATTGGTCAGCACCGGGAAATCGGCAAATTCATCAGGTGTTTGCACCCCTTGCCACTCCGGCGGAAGGCCGCGGATGGGGATCTCGAACTCGGTATTGGCGTCACCGATCTCATCTGGGAAGAGGTGCTCCGGCATGTCAACGTACAGGTAGTGGACGAGGTCCGGCCCCACATAATCTTGAGGGAAGGTCTTCCCTGGGCCGATATCATCGGAATAGGGCGAGCCGTAGATCTCGATCAATTGGGACGTCACCGCCCGCTCAGCATCGAGGATCTTCGATTTCACCTCTTCCAGGCTATCCTCCTGTGAGCGGATGCCCTCGGACATGGTCCGGGCTTCGTCAAAGGCCATAGAGGCATTCTCTAGGGTCCCAATGGCCCGCTCATACAACTGCTCATAATGTCCCTTCGATGAAGCTCCCGTCACCTGGTTGGGGTTGATGTCGAGTGCGACGCTGTCTCTCGGCAATCCCAGCGGCGTGAGACCCGCCTCGGCATTGTCCAGGATCAGTTGGCATTCCCGGTAGGTGAGCGGCAATTGGGTCAACTCAAGCACCGTGGTGCGGTCGATTTTCTGGATGCCCTCATGGGAAGGATCCGGATCCACCGAGGGCAGCAGCGAATTGCCGACCACCCAGTTGAGGTAAGCCCCCTGCCCCACGCGGCTGGCCCAGTGATCAAGCCCCCAGTGTCGGACTGACGAGACCACGCGATTGGTGTTGGAACGGGTCTCGCCAAAGCGGGTCCACCCTTTGATTTCGCCCGAACGGTAGGATTGGCGGAACACCAACTCCATGACCTCGAACCCCATCTGACTGACAGCCGCTGCCGATGCGGCAAACTTGCGTTCGTCGAGGTAATCGACTTGGACCGGTTTGCCCAAGATGGTTACGGCTTCTGTGCGGGGCACCCAGTCGAAGTTCTGATTGATGATGAGTCCGTAGTAGCCCTTGACGGCGGTCAGGTAGTGACCGTAGGCGTCACCATGACCTTGTGGATAGGCCTTGGCCGCATCCAAGGCATCCAACACGCCATCATTGTTGAGGTCCTTGATGTTGTAGTTCTGGACGTAGATGACTTCTCCGGAGTTGATGCCGCGGGTGAAGTTCCAATACATCCGGTTGTAGGCAGGTGCTGTCTGCACACCGGGTTGCATGAAATCATCACGCCCGCGGAGCAGGGCCAACTCCTCTTCCAACAAGGAGCCCACCTGACCTGAGAAACTGAACTTGGCGGTGGCCACGCCGCCATCCGCCGAGTCCCCGGTTCCAACCGCGATGGTGGGATTCGCGGAATCCGCATAGGCCTCATCCCCCATTAGGGTGTACAAGTCGTTCAGGTAGCCTGCAACCAACAACAAGGCATCATTGGCAGGGCCGTAATTGATCCCCGCATCGATACTGAGATCGCGACCGCGCCGCAGCACAGTTTCATAAATCTCGATCAAACCGGCGCTATTGATATTGTTGAGATTCAAGGCAACAGCCCCCTCCCAACGGCGACCCGCTTGGGCTAGAACGCTGACATCGGTATTGACCGGGTTATTATACAAGTCGGTCACTCGCTGCTGGAAGGGGTTGATCCCAGCCAGTACCCGCTTGATCCAGCCTTCAGCCAACTGAGGCTCTGTCCACCGCGACCACTGACCAATCTGAGGATCGGCCGTGTTCGTCGAGCGATACCGCATGATGAGATAATTGTCGGACAACACGCGGACACCGGCGCCCCCCAAGGTGTAACGCGGCATGGCTGTGCCGTTCTGCAACGCCAGCCACTGGGACATGGTGGCATCCATCGGAGGGGGGGCTCCATCGACCGGTGCAGCGATACGCCAGTCGTATTCGTACTCACCAAAGCGACCGGCTAGATCGGGAGTGTGTTGCAAGGTCAGCAATTCGTTGAGGGGGTTGGCCGAGGGGATCACCCGAAGCTCACCCGGCCACAATCCGCCATCCACCTTGAAAACCAGAACCGACACGGGCTCGCCGTTCGGGGTGAATGCAGCTCCGTTGCCCACGATGACCGACACCATGCCATATCCAGGCCCACTGGTGCTCAGCGCATAAGAATCGACCGCCGTGTCCTCGTCGGTGATTTCTACGACGGAGGAGACTCCCACGTTGGCGCGTTTCTGAGGGTCTGCGACATACTGGCCCGCAATCCTCGGATTTTCGACAAAGGTCTCCACCACTGCGGTCAGACTGTTGACCAATTGATCCCACTTGGACTTCTCATCGGCCGGGCTCGACGGACACAAATCCAAAACCGTCTTCAGATCTTCCCGATCGGCGGTTCCGCGCAGGACATTCATCTGAAGATACTCGCGCCCCGGAAACTCACCCTTGAACTCACCCTTGAGCACAAGCGCCCCGTTGGGCCCCACATTCGGATCGTAGAACACCCGAGTGGCCAAATGAGGCGGAAGATTGGGGAAATAGGTCAGACCTTGGTTGGCCTCGGCCAGAACGCCGGAGGGCAGTCGTTCCAAGCCAACCGATGCCAGCGTCGCCACCTTGCGACGGGTAGGGTCCACGAGCACCACGCTGGGCATCTTGAGGTTGAAGTTGGTCGCAATGGATTGCTGGTACAGAATCTGGGCGCTGGTCTGGCCCCGGATCGCCGGCAATCCGTTCACCGGAGTGGTGAGGGTTTGTCCGGGCTGGATCACCGCAGGGATAGACGGCCAAACAGGCCGATAGGTGATGGACAACGCCGCGGTGGCCTTGTCCGCAGGAGCCCCGACATAGGTACCGGTAACAGAGCCCGGGACACGCAAGTAAGGAACAATGGTACCCACCTCAATGGGCGGCTGATTGGGCCAAGCGAACCCGTCCAAGGTCTTGTAATAAAACCGCATGGAGAAACTGTTGGTGTCGGAGGCTCGAGCCGCCAAGAAGGGAGGGCGTCCCACAAACTGGACGGAGGTCCCATCCACGGTTTGACTCGTTAGCGCCAAAGGAGCCTGAGTCACTTCGGTTCCGTTGTTCCGCACTTGGAGATTAAGGGTCAACCGGTTGGTCTGGTTCATCCCCACATCGATCAAATCGAAGGAATAGTTGCTCGCCGTGCTCTCCGCCGAAGGGGGCTCGCCCGTGAGCAAGAAGCCCCTGGAATCGATATCGGCTCGCAGCCAGGCCGGCAGCGGCCCGGAAACTGGTTTGAGGATGAGTGCCTCTGCCCGGCGGGAGGCGTGGATATAGTACTTGAAAGGACGGCCCGAAATCGCTGTGGCAGCCGGCAGGGCTTCAAAGGCCCTCGTGGTGGAATTGTATCGGCCAGATTGAAGATTGGGTTCCAGGTGCAGTCCTCGATACACCCAGAACGACTCCTTGCGATCACGAATGCTGAAAGCTTGATAATGCTTGAACGGACCCGTTCCGTCACGGGCTTGGTTCCAATTGACGGGCAGATTTCCTTGGTTGGCTCCCAAGACGGTTTCCTGGTTGTAATTCACCAAGTCTACCCCCTCCCCTTCCGTCGGAGCCTGCATCAAGGGCAACGGCATGGGGGCCTGAAGGATCTTGCCGGCTTCAACCACATAGTCGAAGAGCAAGCCGGTTTCAGGCTTTTCACGCAACACGCGGAAGACCGCCATGCTGGGGCGTCCATCGCTGCCGGTGTGATCGATCAACACAAACGGCAAGGACGAGAAGTTGCCACCCGTGGTGATGTTCAAGTCATCCCGCAAGGCATAACCCTGCCCGCCGATCATCAAGGCATGCTCTTCGTTGGGGTTGTAACCGATCGCGTTCGGATCGTTTTCGTAATAAATGCTCCCCTTGGCCTCCAAGCTGGCCAACCCGCCGGTGCCAGCATTGCTCGCCAATACGATTTCTCGGGGAGCGGTGGGGAACTGCAATGTGTAGCGACCCATGACCGCAGGCCAATTGGGAACGGCGATTCCATTCCTCTGCAGGACCGCGTCTCGGCGGAACCACCAGACCTCCAATGAATTGCGGCTGGGAATGGCGTTGACCGGAATGATGGCGCCCGCGTTGGCGGCATCGAATCCCTCTGCAAATGGATTCTTGTAGGCCCCGGGATGGTACGAGGTGCCACTTCGAATATAACCTGCCAAGTAACTCTGGCCTGATCCGACGCCCAACTCGCCCTCCGGCGCGGTGATGCGTTGGCCGACATCCACTGTCTCGGCAAGCACCCGCGGCGCTTCCGCCTGTCTGGGGAACGTCAGGGTCAGATTGGTCGGATTCCAGGTGTTCAGGTTGGTGGCCACCGAGCCCACCCAAGTCGAAGATCTCAAGTTGGAATCCAGCCAAGAGAACACCCGTTCAAAGTAAAGCCGATCGCCCTTGCTGTAGCGCAGCAGGGTCCTGTGAGCAGGATAGGTCGGAGTGAGGTGCGTGTAGAATTGCAGGTCGGCATCCAAGAAAGCTCGGGGCTGGTCCAGTGGATCCTGATACAGCAGCAAGGGCGTACTGCTGGCATCCATCAACACCGCCGAGCCTTTGGCATCGTCCTTGGTAGCCACCTGGGGGCGGATGTAGTGGCTGTAGCGCGCCAGATCGACGGGCCACCGCAGGTTGTATCGGGCCAACACTCGCGGCCACATCAACCCCTCGATACCGGGATCCATCCAGTACACGAGCAGGTCGTTCTGGTTCTTGGTTTCGCGCGCGGCATACAACTCCTCAGGCAGTGACGGATTGCTCGAGGTCGACTCGTAGAACCGATCCCCGATCTGCACCTGAGGCTTGGGATACAACGAGGCATAGTCCCGAGAAAGGTCGGCGAAGGCCGGGATGCGATCGCCCAGCTCCACGGTGATGTCTTGAGGACGCGGTTGTTGCAAGACATCCACGATCTCGTAGCCGAGATGTCGGCGACTAGCCCCGTCGGCATTGGCATCGCCCAAGATTTCCACGAACACACGCCCTTCTCGGTTGTAGGCGAGGATCTGGGAAGTAGACCGCTCGAACCAAAGAGTGCGTCGCTCATCCAACGTGCGTTCGCCCTCGTTCTTCGGGTCGGCGATTTGCGACGCTGACGGATAAGCCACCTCCACCCGCTCAGGCACTTGATCGTTGTAAACCACCTTGATATCGGAGACGCGGTTACCGGGCACATCCACCGGCTTGCCCATCCTGGCGAAATCACCCTGGGTCCAATAAATCACTCGGGACGGTTTCGAGAGGGAACCCGAAACCAGGACCTTTTGTTGGAAAGTCGAATACCAAAGCCCGGTTTCCTGATAGGAAGTTCCCGCGGGTTGGGTCGAGAGGCCTGAAATCCTCCTCCAAGTAATGGCGACCGAACCCGGCTTGGTCGCGAACACGACGCGCGCATTGGGGCTCCAGTAGTAGGGTGCACCGGCATGTTTGTTGGTGGAATAAGGCTCAGCACTCCAATAGTCCTCTTTGCGCACAACCGGGTTGCGCGACGAGAGCAACACCCCGTTCTCGTCGGTGTCTGGCACAGGAATGATGGAACCAAACAGGTAGTTGACACCCCGACTCAAGATAGGGCTGCCCACCCGGGCACGAAGCAGAATATGAGTGGGAGTACCACCGCCCAAACGCGGCAAATCCAGAGCCACCGCATTGGCGGCCAAGCTCAGGTTGGTGCGCAGTTGTGCCGAAGCCACCGGTCGCACGCCGGAACCGAAGAAAATGGCCGATTGGAACTGGCGTACCGTGGCTCCCCCGGAGGGCAATGGGGGCAACTGGGTCCCCTCGCGCGGTGCCCTGCCATCCGAGCCGACCGGAGTGTTGACGACGCTGGACACGGGCACACCTCGGGCCGAGGAGAGGTTGAACGTGGTCAGATCGGGTCGGAGTTCCGCGGGCCCCGGGATGGATTGGGCCTGCACCCCGGAGGCCCAAAGGGCCGCCACCAGGCAGTAAATGGGGATGAGAGGGTTGCGCATGGCTTGAGAATCCTAAAATTGCCAACACCGATCACTCACCGGACCCGCATGATGTAAGCCAGAGCGTAGAAGGGAGGGAGCTTGTCGATGGCTTGGCCGCTCCCGGTGCTGGCGGAGGTCACGTTGAAGGTGTGGGTGTGGTTGCCCGCCAAATCGGTGTTCCTCGGAGTGGTATGAGGACCGTTATCCCCGTCTGAATCTCCGCTACCGAACCAACTCCTAATACCAGTAGGACTCCAAGCTTCTGAAAAGTAGATGTCGTTGTAAGGGTGGATATGGTTCCCGTCCGCGGTGGTGGTTCCCGAAACTTGGTGATTGTGTGGCGGCAACTGACCCACTGACAAAGTCACGGTTTCAGCTCCACCGGTCGCACCTACACCCCGTGAACCACCAGCCCCCATGATGAACCGACCGCGAAGATCTGGTGTCGACCGGGATCCATCGCACAGAGCCCAACCATCGGGAATCGAGGCGATCTGACCACTCCACATGATGATGCCGCCCATCGGGATGGTGCCGTATCCGGAGACTGAGGTGGAGGACAGGGTGGCGACCGTCATGGCGCCGAACTCGGCACTGTCGGCCTTGACCCGGCCCGAAACCGTGAGGGCGGCACCGGAAGCTGGGGTGGTGTTGATGGCCACACCGCCCGAAGAGCCGATGATGAACTGATTGTTGCCCGTGGACGATTTGTCCTGATCGCGGGCATCGCCGAACACGATGCTCCCTTCATGGAGCGCCTTGGCACGACGGCCCGCTGCGAGCGACCAACCGGCTGATGCCGTGTTGAATTGACCGCCCGGAACAGCCGAGAAATTGCCGGAGGCAATGTTGTTGTCGCCGCCACCGACGACAGCTGTCGTAGCGGAGGCCGTGTTGTTCTGACCGCCATCCACGACGGCGCTCAGACCCGAAGCCGTATTGTTCTGACCACCGCCGATGACACTATAATCGCCCGCTGCCACCTGACCGGGCGACGAGGAAAGCCGCGTGGTTTGGAGATCGGTGGCCCCGGTGCCCCGGGTGTTGCCACCTGTGGACTGGAGGCTCTGGCTGATGCGCAGGCGACCGGCATCCGACGCGATAAGCGAAGCTCCGTCATTGCCGGCCAAGCCGTTGGCCGCACGGGCGAGGAAGGAATACGGCGAGGTCAACAGGCGCAAACGGGGCAGGATTTCGGTGTTGCCACCGGAGAGACCATTGACCGTGATGCCAATGTAAAGGTCCGATGCTGTGCTCGACGTGAAGACCGTCGAAATGGCCGGACGCGGCTCACTGCCTTGCGCACCACCCTCACCCAGCACGACCGAGAAATTGCCCTTGTCGACCGTCACTGTCTGCGACTCGGCCCAAAGGGCGCTGCCTCCGGTGGAGGTCGCATAAATGCGGAAAATGACCGTGAAATTGATGGGGTTGCTGGGCGCCAGCGGGTTGCCATTGGAATCCACCAGGTACCCCTGGTAAGTCATCAGGTTGGGCGGAAAGCCATTGGCACTTTGTGCCCGGACTTCAAGACCCAAGGTACCCAGGCAGATCGCCAAGATGGCCCCCATCCAAGCGTTGGTGGACAGCAGGGATGACACCCAATTGGAGGCCAGTTTCTTGGAACACATACTCGTCGAGTTCATTGGTTGAATCATGGTGACTCAGGGGTTGAAAAATTATCGGGTGAGCTGGGAAATGGGACTGATCCGGTTGAGCGTGAAGGTGCCGACCACCTTGAAGGTGCGACTGCTGCCACCGGCGCCTTCGACCGTGATGGTCTCGTCGTAAATCCCTTTGCGCTCCAACGACCCGGCCGTCTGTCCCAGGTAATCGGTGGCCGCCACTTGCGGACTCAGCCAGATGGTCCGCGTGATCCCATAGGATTCGCGACCCCTGGGAAGCATCTGAGTGAATGTCGCATTCAGGTTGTCGTGATCCGGATGGTACTGATGGACGAAGGGATTCGCGCCGACCGCATCGTAAGGCGTCACGATGCTGGCACGATAGACGTTGCTGACCAACGTCATGGGCAATGGCGTGTTGGAGGCACTCCAAGGCAGGTGCACGGCCGAGATGCGGCGGGCCGCTCCCAGGCGTTCCGGGTCGAGGAATCGCTGCTCGGTGGCCACGATCGGATTGGTGGTGATGTCGGAGCCCAAGAACACCCGCTGCAGCAGGAAACTATTGGTACCGTCATCATGCATGATCAATCGAAGCGGAAACGCACGAGGCACGGAGCCTAAGATCTCATTGGTACTCACGGCTGCGTAGGCACCATCTTTTTCAGTCAGTTTGACGACCGGCTTACCGACCGGATCCCTCTGGTAATTTACCAAGTATTGGACCACCTGCGAAACCTGTGCCTCTCCGACCCACAAACCCGCCATAGACGACTTCACAGCAGCGACCCCAAGATCCATGCGCATCAAGCCTTGGTCGTCGGTGAATTGAAGCACCCCAGCGCTCAGATCACCGGGGTTGCCCAACAACTGATCACGAGCCAATCCCAACACGACTTGCACGTCGGAACCAGGCTTTCCTTTCGGGGGCAAAACCCAAGAGTATGTCCTCGTCTCAAGGTCTGTGCTCCCGGCAATCAGAGGAACTGCACCATAAAGCAAGTTCGCCGGATCGATGGCACCCCGCACCAAGATCGGAGGAACTCCCACGATATTAGTTTGCCCTGTCGGAGGGGTCTCAGAAGCGATGAGACGCAGTGTGATGGTGTTGGTGGTGGGAGACTGGTTGCGCAGTCGGAAGCTGTACTGCGTGCCATCGGCCCCGAACGAAATGACTCGAGAGCCTGGGAGACTAACCTCAAAGGGTCCAAAATAGCGGTTGAAACCCGTATTGACTCGCATCCAAACCGCCTCACCCCGGGTGAACGTGGTGCGGGCGAAATCGAACAAACGGAGCGGATTGCCCGAACCGAATGCCCCACCCGGAGAACGATAGATTTCTGCGGACTCCAGCAAGGCGGCAGCCGGCAGGAAGAACCGCTCGTAGCCCATCGGGCCGGAGGGAGTCGCGAATCCGATGAAATTGAGCCCGGAGCTCGACCACTGGTAGCGAGGAGCCACCGGCTTGCCTTTGACCGTCCAAGAGTAGTCAGTCAGCGAGGCGTTTACGCGCACGTAGTACGCCGAATTGGGAATCAGTCGCTGCAGGGGGGATGAAGCCCCGAGCGAACGGGTCCACTTGGACCATTGGGAACCCGATTCCGTGGGCGCCTGCGGGCTGTCGAAAAACTGTTCGCCCGTGGGTGGCGACCATAGCCAGACCTCTTCGACATCGGTCGCATCCGCAAGCACCTCGGTGATGGTTGCATGGCTGGCATCAACATGTAGATAGACGGCGTTCCATCCACCTTTGAGGAAATTCGTCTGCGTAATCCATTGAGAACTCGCCGGAAGAGTCCAAAGGATCTGAATCAGAAGGAGGAACCCAAGACTGGGCGAAAATGATCGTTTCATGGGGTGGAGGCCGACGAAGTCGTTTTCGGAAGCGCGCCGCGCCGATAAAGGTACCAAGATGAACGCACCTCCAACCGCTGGAGATCCGCCAAAGGAAGGCCCGAAGGAGAGGTTCCGCCAAACATCAGCAAGTGGGAACCCGTCCAAGTAGCCAGAGCGCCGCTGCGGGCCACGCCAGCCACTGGGGCCGACAACGGACGCCATCCGGCACCCGGCCTCCAAGCGGCACCAGTCGACGTGATACCGGTCGAAGAAATGGAACTGCTCCCACCAAAAACCACCAATTCGTCACCGGTCCAAGCACCCGAGGCATCGTACCGCGGAGTCGGCGCGCCTAAGGTCTCCAAAGACGTCCAAACCCCGGTGACCGAATCCCAAACCGCTCCGTCGCCAAGGATCATCCCGGAACTGCTCCGGCCGCCCCAGACCATGAGACGCTGGCCATCCCAGGCGCTGACATGACCCATTCGACCGGAAAACCCTGAAGGCGCAACCAAGTTGGTCCAAGCTCCCGGCTCCCCTTGCGGGTTGAAGGGCAGCACGGCTCCAGAAGCCCACTGTCCAGTATTCGAAAAACCGCCCCAAACGATCAACGAATTGCCCGTCCAAATCATCGTGGCTCCCATTCGGTCACCCGGCGGTGATCCGGCCAAGGTCAATGGCGTCCAACTATTCGCCGAAGGATCGTACAAACCACCATCTTCCTGCATTCCGGTGCTGTTTCGACCTCCAAAAACCACCATGTAACGCCCAGTCCAAGCCGCCGAGTGGCCGGTTCGACCCGAGGGAGCTCCAGTGGTTTTCAGGGCGACCCAACCTTGCGGGTTGGGATTGTAGCGCGCCCCCTCATTGAGGTAATTCCCCTGATGGACCCCTCCCCAGACGATCATTTCCTTACCAGTCCAGACTGCCGAGTGACCAGACCGCTCTCCCGGAGCATCCGTCGGAGCGATGCTGCTCCAAAGGTCGAGGTCAGGACGGTATCGGGCCCCAGTCTTGACCGGAAAGTTGCCAGCGGCCAAACCACCCCAAACGATCCATTCCTCACCGGTCCAGACGGAGGAGGCTCCGAGTCGGGCGGTGGGCGCGGAGTTTTGGGAACCCAACGTCCATCCCGGTGATGGAACCGTGGACACCAAGACGAAACCGTCGCGCATCAAATCCGGATCGGCGGGATTGAACGAGGCCGCCATCCAACCCGATCGAGTTGGTGCCGAAAGCACTTGCACCGACTCCTTCAAAAGCGCGTTCTCTTGGGCCAAAGCCACTAATTGATTGCTCAATGCCACTTGAGAAGCCAACCACTTGGCTTGCAAATCCTGAAGACTGCTGCTGACGGCAGAAATATCGGAGGATCGGGCGATGTCGGCGGCTAAAAGAGCGCTGTCGAGCTTCCCGCCCGTTCCAATCAGGGGAACTCTGGCCGGCAGGCTCTGGATCGGGACCGACTCGACCGTCGCCGACGTCAGGGATCGAAACGAATAGGGAGTTGAATGAACTCTCTGGCGCTCCAAGACCGCATAGGGAGCCTCGGAGCTAGCAACCGAGCTACCACCCGCCGGTGTGGGTCTCACTTGGACCTCAATCCAGCGCGCTGAACCCGGGAATAAACTGGGACTCCAAGAAAGCGAGGTCGAAAAAACCCCGCCTTGGACCGGAAGGGACAGCTTGAGAGCTTCGCCGACCGTGTTACCACCGGTGGCAGCGTCTTTAAGAAGAAACTGAAAATCGTAGTTACCGCTCGCCAACGAACCACTGTCTGTCAGCCGACCTTGGTAGAAAATCGACTCGGCCGTCGCATCGATCACAATAGTCGATTGCGGCGATGAAGCTCCGGTCTGCGGCGCAACACCCTGAGCGGGCGGCAAGGAAAGCGCCAGAACCCCAATCGTCACCGCAATCCGAGAAAGACTTACCAAGCCTTTCGAACCGAAATGAGGTTTATTTTTTGCACCGTTGCCCATTGCTGGAAACTTTTTTTCACAGAATAGTAATTGTTACAACTTATTTGTATTTTTTTGGGAAACTTTAGCTGCCTGTTTTGAGCGCTGTTTTGGTGGTTTTGTAACCTAAATGTTTTTTGTAAGAATGATTTAATAGCAATTATGACCACCTAACAATTATCACTGCATTCGAGTTCACCCCACCCTTCGGGTGTTAGAGGCGCAAAAAAACCCCGAGATTGATGGATTTCCATCGATCCCGAGGGTTGCAGATTCGAAATCTCGTCTCTGAGGACTACTTCTTCTTGCGGCCGAAGAACTGGTGGAGGCTCTTCAATTCTTCAATTCTTCACTTCGCCAACGGTTAGCAACCTCGCGTGAGAGCTGTTCTGAGGGAGATTGGCTCACACGCTTGCAAACTCAGCGCCTCCCGAGCCGGAAAAAGCGAGTGGGTGACGTTTGAGCTGGAAGAATCAAAACCACGGGTGCATTGCTGCCCTGAGTCACCACCTCGGGCACCCCAGGAACCGGCACCCACGATGCACCCAGTACCGTCAACTGCTCAACCTGATATCGAGCACCACCGGCGCCGGAAACACGCAAACTCCAGGAACCGTCTGAGCGCGGGGATAAGCCCAGGGCGGGCCCTAGGGTCCCAGTGATGGCATCGCGGACGATGACGTCGAACTCCAGAGGCACTGTGACGTAGCCGTCGCCGACCGCGATCCGGACGCGGTTGGTGCTGGGACCCTGGACCTCGGTAGGTCGCCAATTGACGACTCCGTTGGACAAAGTCATTCCCCAGGGGCCGCTCAATAAACGATAGGTCAGTGGTTGGGCCGGCAAATCCGAATCGGTGGCCGAAATGGTGAAGGACAAGAGAGACCCTTCGTTGACCCGGCGCGTGCCCACCACAGTGCTCCAGACCGGGGCCTGATTGGCCTCGCGCACCACAATATCGAATTCGAGGGGCACCGACATCCATCCATCGGAGACGCCGACACGCACCCGGTTGGTGCTGGGCCCTTGGGCCTCCGTGGGGGTCCAGGTCAACAAACCATTGGTGCCGACCAACAACCCTGTCGGACCGGATTCCAGTCGGTACCCGAGACGCTGGGCCGGCAGGTCGGGGTCTGTGGCCTGAAGATTGAAGGACAAACTCAACCCCTCGGTCACTCGTCGCGTCACCGCCGGGGTCGCCCAGACTGGCGGCAGGTTGGACTCGCGCACCACGATGTCGAAGGACTGCTCGGTCGAAGCAACCCCGTCCTGGGCGCTGACACGGACCCGATTCGTGCTCGGCCCCTGCGCCTCGGTGGGACGCCAAGTGAGGAATCCATTAGTGCCGACGGTCAATCCCACGGGCCCGTCCACCAACCGATAGGTGAGCGACTGGGCAGGAAGATCCGAGTCGGTGGCCTTGAGTGTGAACGACAACGTCCCGCCCTCGGTCATCCGACGGGTGCCGATATCCGGCCAGAGGGGCGGCACATTCGCCTCCCGAACAATGACCGTGAACTGGTGCGGCACCTGGACGAAGCCATCGCTGACACTGACCTCGACGCGATTGGTGCTCGGCCCCTGAGATTCGGTGGGTTTCCAACTAACCTGACCAGCGGACGTCACAGTGAGCCCCTCTGGCCCATTCACCCGTTGGTAAGTGAGCGGCTGCGGAGGCTTATTGGCATCCGCCGCCTTGAGATTAAAGGTCATGAGCAACCCCTCGGTGACGCGACGAAGTCCGACATCCGTCCACACGGGCGGGACATTCAACTCTTTGCCCACGACGATCTCCAATTGATTGGTCACCGAGACAATCCCGTCAGAAAGGACAAACAAAACACGATTGGTGCCCGGGCTGCTGCCTGATGGCGGAATCCACGACAAGACTCCATCACCACTGAGGGTCAATCCCGCCGGACCGGAAATCCGTTGGAAGACCAACCGCTGGGAAGGCATGTCAGGGTCTTGCACCTTAAGAAACCAAACTAACCGATCCAACTCACGAACCAGGATCCTTGGGGATTCGGCCAATGCCGGAGGCTGATTGTCTTCAAGGACGCGAATTTGAAAATCCGCGCCTGCAGCGGACTCTCCATCGCTCACCACCACGGCCACCGTCCAGTTCGTGCCACCACTCCGCTCATCGGGCGTCCACTTCACCTCGCCGGATCGACTCACCGTCAGACCCGAAGGGCCAACTACCAAATTCCAAACCAGATTCGAAACAGACCCGCTGCCCGGCAACGCTTGGAGGCGGAAGGAATTGGTCAGGTTTTCAAGCCAACTGAGCGCGGGAATCGGAACAATAACCGGAGGACGTATCGCCGGCTTGAGCAGAACGTTCGCGGAGAGGGCTCCGACCGCCATCCCATCACTCCACTCGATTCGGAACGTGTAAGATCCTGCGGCAACATTGGTAGAGGGCTTCCAGCGCAGCAGACCGCCAGGACTCACAGTCATGCCCGGGGGTGCGTTGACCAATCGGCAGTCGAGTGCTTGAGCCGGCAGATCCGCATCTTGTGCCTTCAATACCACTTCCAGAAGCACTCCTTGCGCCACGGACAGTTCCGGAACCGGATCCGGCACGGGTGCCTGATTGATCTCGATTACCCGAAGTTCCCACTGGTTAGTGATCGAAAGAACTCCATCCGACACGACTACAACTAATCGATTGGTACCCGGCCCCTGGGCTTCCTGAGGCTGCCAGACGACGACTCCGTTGGAGGAAAGCGTCAATCCCTCAGGCCCCGAGAGCAGCCTCATCACCGTGACCTGCTTAGGGAGATCGGTATCCACCACCACCACCTTCAGCGCGACCGGACTCAACTCAGGCACCAAAACCACTCCTTCTAGCGTCGCGAGCGGTGGGGAGTTGGATTCCAAAACGACCAGTTCCACGGTATTGGTAACCTCAATGGAGCCGTCACTGAACGCCAATGTGACCGAGTAAGTGGCCGGGCCCTGGGCCTCGGTAGGAGTCCAACTCAAGATCCCGTTGGTTCGGATCACCAAACCCTCCGGACCACTCAAGCGCCGGAAGGTCAACGGCCGGGCCGGCAAATCCGAGTCGGTCACTGGCAGACTCCAATTAAGGAGTTCTAGTTCAGTGATGGTTCGTCGGGCCTCTCCGGTCCAAGATGGCACCCCATTGTCCTCCAGCACTCGCAATTGGAAGGTCTCCGCACTGCTCAAAGCACCATTGGCCACCACCACCGTCACGCGCCACGTGGTTCCCCCCAGGTTTTCGGCGGGCTTCCATTCCATCAGTCCTGAAGGACTCAGGATCAATCCCGGCGGGCCCTGCACCAGAGTCCACTGAAGATTGGGGCCCTGGGAACTCGGATCCACGGCAATGAGTTGGCGACGCTGGAGAAGATTTTCAGTCCATTGCAAATCCCCGATCGGTGTGATGACCGGCGGAAGCTTCAATGCCTTGACTATCACCACCGAGGAAACCTCGGCCGATTCGCGCCCGTCGCTCACCCGGACGCGAAGGTCGTAGCGCCCGGCGGCTTGGTTGGTCGGCGGCTTCCACAGCAACAAACCATTGGTCTGAATGGTCATTCCTGCCGGAGCCTGCACCAATCGGTAATCTAAGGATTGCTTGGGCAGATCAATGTCGCGGGCTTGAACCAATGCCTGCAATTCAAAGCCAGCAACAACTGATAGCTCAGGAATCGGATCGATGAGGGGAATTTCGTTCAACTCAGAGGCAATGGACACCAATCGGTTGGTCGCCCAGACAACACCATCGTTCACAGCAATCCAGACATCGTTGGTGGTGGGAGCCTGACTTTCGCCGGGACGCCAAATGACGAGACCCTCCGGCGTCATGCTCATTCCGATGGGACCATCCACTAACCGAAATTGCAGGGCTTGTTGCGGCACATCCGGATCGAGCCCCCGAACGAGTGAACGCATCTCGTAGCCCTCGATCACCCGCAGCTCTGAAGATGGGTCGACCTGAGGTGGCTCGTTGACCTCTCTTACACGCACCCCAAATCGATTGGTAGACGACACCACACCGTCGCTCACCCACCAGGAAATCCAGAAATCCCCAGGCCCTTGAACTTCCGACGGCATCCACTTCAACAGCCCTTCGGAACTGACGCTCATTCCGGCCGGACCGGTGGAAAGCCCGTAGTTCAAGGATTGGACGGGGATATCCACATCATTGCCTCGCAAGACCCACGTCCAGGCTACCTTTTCATCAATGGTCTGGTCCGGAACTACCACCGGAACTGGGAACTCATTGACCTCACGAACCTGGACGGTGAATTGATTGGTCACGGTCGCCTCTCCATCGCTGACAGCCACCTGCAACAGATGACTCCCCGGCCCCTGATCTTCGGAGGGCACCCAATACAGGAGGCCATCGGCACTGACAGAAAGACCCGAGGGGCCACTCACCTGCCGAAAGGTCAACGGTTGGACAGGGAGATCCACGTCTGTGGCCGATAACTGCAATTGTAACGGAGTTCCCTCCCGCAATACCGCGTTCGGGATGCTGGCCAACACCGGCCTCAAATTTGCCTCTAGCACCGTGAATTTGAGAGCCACCCGCGATTCAGGTCCACCGACCAAATCCTGGGAGATGACGTCGACTGAAAATGTGCCCGGACCCTGGATTTCTTCAGGAGTCCAAAATAACCAGCCATCCGAACGCATTTGGAGTCCGGAAGGCGCGCCATCGAGCCGGAGCAGCAACGGACTTCCCGGATACTCGACCGAACGGGCCTGAACCAATCCCGACCAAAGCACGCCTTCGATCAGTGGCGTGATGGCCGGAGCCGTCAAGCGGGGGGCGTCGGCCACTGGGATTACCTCCAAATTGAAGGCCCAGGCAATTTGCCCGTTCGATGCATCGGCTCGAAGCTGAAACCAACCACTGCCATTGCGATCCAATCTCGGTCGAATCCAGAGGGTGCTACCAAGGATTTCCGCATCCACGACTCGGGAGTCCAGTGGTTGTTGCAGCGACCAACTCACGGGACCCACCGCACCGCTGAGGAGCGGAGCCAAGTCCAAGGCCAGAGGGGCCGCATCCTCGAGGAGGCTCAACTGGGACAATCCGGTCACCGAATCGATCGTCGCCCACGGAGCCGGCAAACTCGCCGCAATCCGGGGTCCCGAACCAGCGATGAACTCCAGTGGTAAATCAACACGGTTAGATGCTCCAACCCGATCAAAAAGGTTTAACCGGATTTGCCCCTTACCCACGGGTGACGAAGCGAGATTCCACCGCAACTCTAGTCCCGCCAACCCAGCAAAATCGGCACGACGCCCAGAACGGTAAGCCACCACGGGCAAGCCTATCGGCACGCCAGCGGTCGGAATCCATTCCGCAGTTGTTTTAGACAAGTCGAAGGTATCGGTGAAGGCCTCTGTCAATCCGGGGTAAACTCCGGGTAACAGGAAGGTCTGCCCCGACGCTGGGGATGGAAGTTTCCACCCTCCAGACCACACCACGGCGGGAGGCAGATTTTCGGCCACAACCCGCAGACTCACTAGAATTGGATCAGAGGCCGACTGGTTGGGGGGATTGCTGAGACCGTCGTCACTGGCCCTCACCGTGAGGGTGAGTTCACCCGACCAGTAGGGACTCAAGGTCATCGAAAGTTTCCCCTCCGAATCAATGCTGGGAAGCAGACGGAAAGCCTCAGCCCGATCGACATCAACACTCACCGTAACCCGCTGGCCGGCGGCGACTTCGTCAGCGGGCCCAACGGAAACGGACCGAACAAATCCCGCCACCGAACGAACTCCAGTGTCGGAGGATGCACCCAACACGGTCAGATTGGTCGACGACAAAGTCACCTGCGGCGGATCATTCACCGCCTGGACGACGATGCGGAACGAGTTCGTGGTGCTACGGTTCCAACCTCCATTGGCCGTCCCCCCGATGTCCAACGCATGGAAGGTTACTTGAGACTCACCCCAGGCCTGCGGATTGGGCGTAAAGCGCAATTCGCCGGTGGCACTGATCTGCGGAAGTTGACTGAAGAGATTCGGATTCTCGACGGTCATCTCGAAATTCAACGTCTGACGGGTCACCTCATTGGTCGGCCCCACCTGAATACCGGTCAGAAAATCAGTAATGATGGTTTTACTCATCGCTGCATCCTCATCGACGGACACCACTGTTCCTTCAGACAGCGCCGTGAATGACGGAGGGTCGTTGACCGGAGTGATTTCTACCGAGAAAACCGCCGTGCTCAACTGCGCACCTCCTTTGCCCACCGAACCCATATCGCTGACCGTCAGGCGGATGTTTTGAGTGCCGTAAAAATTGGTCGCCGGCCTGAAGGTTAATTCATCCAAGGCTTGATTCAGGAGATCCAGGGAGCCCCACCAACGCAGAACACCTTCTGATCCACCCACCCGGAGCAAACCCTTAGGCAAAGGGCGATCCAACCAAACCGCTTCCGACTCCAACTCCAGAGTCACATCCATAGGTTGATCTCCTGCATCGATATCGCTCAGGCGCATCCCCTTGGATGAGATGATCAAAGACTCTTCAATGGCGCCGGAGGAAGAAGTTGGAAGGGTCCACACGGGCGCGTCATTCACCGCCTCGACCCGCAAAAGAAAACGATCGATCGAACTTCGATCGATGCCACCGCTGACAACACCCCCGTTGTCGATGGCCTGAACCTGAACCCAGGTTTCTCCCGAGACATTCGGGGCCACCGTGAACTGGAGTCGACCGCTGGCCGAATCGATGCGGGGTTGAACAGAGAAGAGGGACGAATTGTCGGCGGCGACCTCCAGCAGAACCAATTGACGGGCCATTTCGTTGGTGGGCCCCACTCGGATATCTTTGAGAAAACCCGGAAAATCCGTAGCGGCAGCCGAAGCATCTTCATCCACCGTCAGCACCACGCCCGCCAACGACCGGAAGCCAGGAGCGTCATTGATGCCGATTACGTCGATCGCCAAATCCCGGATACCGGTTTGCGGACCACCCGGCCCTGAGGATCCTAGATCATTGGCTCGAACCTGGATAATTTGGGTTCCGAAGAAATCCGCCGCAGGGCGAAATGCGATTTGTGCAAGGGCCTCATTTACTAGTTCAAGCCTCCCACGAAGCCGCTGAAGGCTGGGGCTCGGCGAAGCCAGTCGTTGCACCCCGACCGGCAGTGGTCGATCCAACCACTGGGCCCCGGAGGCCGCTTCTAATTCCACTTCCAAGGGGGCTTGACCCAAATCCGGATCAGACACCCGGATACCCTCGACACGGATTATCTCAGTATCCTCCACAGCACCTGTCACTTCAGTGAAGGCCGTGATGGAGGGCGTGTCATTCACCGGGAGCACCGTCACATCGAACTGGCCCCGAGTCGTCTGAACATCGTCGGAAAGGGCCAAACGCACCACGGCAGCCCCAGAAGCCTCAGCGGCCGGCCGCAAGGTCAGAATCACATCGTTGCCCTGGCGCACAGCAGAGCGATTGGCCACCGGGAACAACTCTGCAGGTTCGACCGTGACCGACAGAAAAAGTCGGTCGACCGGCAACTCAGGATCCCAAGCACGCACGCGCAGGGTCAACGTCTCGTCTTCGGCGACTGTTTGCGCAGGCACAAGGGACAATTCGGGCGGCAAATTGGCTACAATGGCGCTGGCGGTGGCGGGCAATCGCGCTTGACCGTCAAACACAGCCTGACAAGCCAGCGTATAAGATCCCCGAGCCGTAACCGGGGGGCGAATCTCAACGGACACCGTCCGCTCCTTGTCGTCGGCGAACAACCCCCAAACGACCCGTCGTTGAGCGTCGTCCCAACGGCCTGCACCAGTGATGGCCCCCACGGACCACCCGTCCGGAACAGATTGAGTGAGAAGGTGTATCGCCACTCCGGATTCCGGCACTAGGCGATAGGTTATCGTGAACGGAACTCCCGGCAGAAAATAGGTTGGTAGAGCCTGCTCGATCTTCCCCGATTTGGGGGGCTTAGGAGGCAGCGAAACTCCACCCGAAATAGTTCCGTCCCCCAGGTTCGATCGAATCTTTCCGGAGAACTCCAGGTTCCCGGTTGTCTGGCTCGCAGGGAGGAGTCGATAGGAAACGCTGCGCGGGCGATCATCTAGGAAGGGGCCCCAGACAATGCGCGTCCCCGAAACAGCACCGCCACCGGCCACAGAATCGACGGAACATCCTACCGGAATCTGCTCCTCCACCAAGTACAAGGCGGATCCGGCTAAGGGCTCGCTGGCCAACTGCACCGCAAAGGCCAAACCCGGCGAGTACTCAGCGGGCAATGTGCGAGTCGCCTTGGGTTGGGCCAGTTCCAAGGGCAGAATCTCCGTCGTACCCGAAGTGGTCACCGGATTGGAATCAAACCGTGCCAACCCAGAAAAAGAGGCTGCACCGGAGGCTCCCTCGGGAACGGTCACCGAGTAATTGAACTCCCGCGGCGTGCTGCCAGCCAAAACACCCCAAACCAGTTGGCTACCACTCAGGCGCCCCTCGGAGTCCACCTTCGAAAGGGTCCAACCGGGGGGAAGTGTTTCCTCCACCACATACAGGCCCACCGATTCCGCGGGGATCACATTGAGTCGGACATTGAGAGTTTGTCCGACGGTGTAGCGTGAGGATCCAAAGGAGCGAATCACGGAACCCTGGGATTTTGCCAGAACCTGTAATTGGGAAGCCCCGAGGGTGGGAACGATGTCATCACCCAGCGTGGACTGACCGCTCCAGGTTCCCGATGCAGGCACAGACGGGGCCCGAAGCCGGTAGGTGATATCCCGGGCCTGATCATCGGTCCAGGGTCCCCAGCGCAATTGGCGGGCCGACAGGACGAGGCCTCCCTGGGTGAGATCAATGAGACTCCAGCCCTCGGGAAGGGTTTCCTCGATGACCTGAAACTGAAGACCACTGCGAGGCCGGACCTGCAGGCGAACACTCGCCGTTCCGCCCGCCTCGACCGGGACCGGAAGGAACCGAGTCACGCTCCCAGGATTGGGCCGAGTCACCACCAACTGGGTGGGGCCGGCGGCCGGAACTGAAACTCCATCCTCTTCCAACCAGCCCTGCCAGCCCAGAAAGGTTTGGGCCGCCGGCAGCCTGATCCGATAGGTGAGCGGACGCGAACGCCCGTCGAAGAACAACCCCCAACGCAGCTGCCGCTGCGTGCTGGAGTAATTGGCTGCCGGTTCGGAGCTAATGTACTCAACCCCTTCAGGCAGAACCTCACGAACACCGAAGGCCGAGGCAGACACCAGAGGTTCAGCCTGCAGCACCACTTCGATAATCTGCCCCTCAATAGCCTCGGCTGGAAATCGACGAGTCACGATTCCGACGGCCTCGGAGCGGATCGCTCCAGCCAAGAACACCACCATCATCACCCACCGGAGTTCCAAGAATCTCCGGCAAGAACGGCGGGGCACAGGCCATGAACTCAGCAGTCGCATAGGACACATCGTCAGGGTCGCGGCATGGGCGAAGGTGGAGGCGGTGTCGTTACGGGTACAACGGGCGTCTTTAACCGAGCTAAAACCGCTAGGTTAGTCTGCACCGGAACCCGACGATTCAACTCTTGGGCGAGCGCTCGCTTCAGCTCTTCTTCCCGCTGCTTACCTATTTCAAAGCGGATTTGCGGAGCCACCTCATCGAGGGGCTTCATCTGGACTAGGCGATGACCCAAGTGCAGCAACAACACCATCCGGGTCGGCGATTCCAACACCCCGGAAAGTCGGTTGGTTGGATTTAGGAGGATCGCTTCCTCGGCGACAGACTCCCCCATTCGTCCGGCCAATTGCTCCCGCTGCAACCACCCCAATTCTCCGCGAAGGTATCGCGTGGCGGTGTCATCCGAATGGTTAGAACACAGGATGGCGAAAACTGCCTTGGGATCGCCACCGGCTAGAATCTCGCGACGGTAACCTTCCAGACGCTCACGCACTGCAGCCCGTCGGGCCGGCTCTGCCTTTGGCGACACGGAGGCCACCAACCAGGCGATATTCCACGCCGGTGGTCGCTGCCAACGCGGCGCCTGCGAACGATAAATCGTCTCAATCTCGATCTGCTCAATGGGGGCGTCCGAGGACGGCTTAGATAAACTCTTGGCCAGAGTTTCCCGCACCTTTCCCGCAACGACTCGTCGAATAGCCTTCTGGAGCTCCGGATCCTCCAACAATCCCATTTGTCCAGCAGCCAAATAGGCCTGCCAGTCGCTGACAAACGCGGCAAGCACATCACCGGCCGGGACGGGGCGCTCTTGCCGGGACTGACGCTGACTCCAGTCCGCCTCAAAGATCGCTGCGGCCACCTTTTGGGTCCCGACTTGGACAACCCATTCCGGAGCTGGCGCCGACTCGTCGGCCTTGCGACAACCCCAGAGCATTGAGCCAATCAGTAGCGCAAACGCGCTGACGACCGAAAACCCACGCCATCGAATCTGCCATGGAACAGTCATTGAAATCCTTCGATCATTTAGGGCCTTGAGACCGTGAGGGTCCGGTTAACAGAGGAAATTAATTCCTCCCGTTCCACTCCATCGGGCCAGCGAACTTTGACCGATTTAGGTTTCACATTTCCAAGGCCAAAGTGGGCTATGGGAGGTGGTTGGGTCCGGAATCCCTGCTGATCCACCAGCCATTCGCGGCGCACGGAACCGTCGGATAAACTCAAAGTCACTTCACTGCCCCAGGGCGAAACCCCAGCCCGGGGAGGAACTCGAACTGCCAACCAATCGCCGCTGGGATGCTCATTGTGGAAAACCCGCAGCACCGCTTGCGGGGTGGGATACTCCTCCTGGGTCACCACTAGAAGATCCTGACGACCATCGCCATCGTAGTCCCAGGCCACCACGTTGCGGCAATCCTCAGGCAAAGCAATGCCTCCCAACCACCCCAATTCCTGCCAGTCGGGACCCACCGGCACGAGCCATTGATTGCGGTGGTGCCCGCCCTCGGAAGCTCCGCTTTCCATTTTGATCTGAGAGCGCCGCTGCCAATATTCCGCGCGCGCTGCGTCGGGCTCGCCTCCTCCTTGATACACTTCGGTCGACCAGTGCTCGGCTTGATAATCAAAGGCCGACTCGTTACTGATGAAGCCATTGACCACATAGAATTCACCCAACCCGTCGTTGTTGGAATCTAACCAGGCGGCTCCCCAAGCCCAACCGGTCTCGGCCACCTGGCGCTCCCATGGAGCTACTTCCCAACGTCCCCCGCCCCGATTGAGCCAAACCCGGTTGCCATGGGTCATTTCACGTCGTCCCTCTCGCACCTGCGGGAATCCAGGATGATGGACACTAGCCGCCTCCATGCGAGTGGCCGGCGCTGAGTTCATCCCGATCATCATGAAGTCCGGCCGGCCATCCCGATCGAAGTCGCCGACGACATGCCCCATCCCAAAACCACGCACCTCTCCCAGGGCTTTTTGGGTCTCCAGGCGGAAAGTTCCGGGACCCGTGCCTCGGAAGAAGTCCACTCCACTGAAATCGGACACCTGCAAAAACTCCGGATGGTGATCTCCGTCGGTATCCAGAAAGACCGCGGAAAAGACAAATCGGTCGCGGGCCTGATCCAGACCGCTGGTGGACAAACACTCCTCGAAACGGCCATTGCCCAGATTGCGCCACATTGAGGTCGGAGGCCCATTGGTAGCCCCATCAAAAGGGGTCGGCGTGTGTCCCGACTCGAAGGCAGCATGATACTGCCCTACCCAAACATCCAGATCACCATCGCCATCCAAATCTACCGTGGACATCACCAGCGGATCCTTGAGCGCGGCCGCCGGAGTCAGGACGGGTGGCAACTCCACTCCACCGGCCCCGTTGCCCCGGAACAATTGAAGTTGCCGTCCCCCGGGGGCCAATAAATCAAGATGACCATCCCGGTCGAAGTCAGCGACGGAGGCCGCCTGAAAATGAACATCATCGAAAGGGATGATGAGGTTGGTGGACCATCCACCGGCCGAGTCCCAACGGAACCATCGGTTTGCTCCGGCCAAAATCAGGTCCTCGCGCCCATCCCCATCCCAATCTGAGACGATGAGCGGATCTACCATGCCGCCACCTCGGGAAGACGGCTTGAGCGCGGCGGACCAGCGCTCGACAAACCGAGGGGTTCCGGACTTCTCAAGCCACTGGCCGGTTTTCCAAACTGCTCCGATCCACCGTGGAACCGTAGTAGGCGAGTCGTTGGTCAAACTCCACTCCATCCGCCATTGGCCGCGGGCCTCGGCCCGCATTAGGTCCTTGGTGCGAAGCAAGTGGAGGTTCATGTCGACATCGGTGAACACATTCGTCGCGTTGACGGTGTATCCAACCGTTCGCCACTCCGATTGAACACAAACCCAACCGGCCTCCCGAAACGGTTTAGACCACGTGTCGCGCTGCGCCCGAGTAGACAAAGTCGTCGAGCTTGGAACCAACGCATAAACTCGGACGCCATCCATCCCTGCAGGCTGGGAAGCCCCCAACTCTGGCAATTGGATCGACTGAGCCTCCAAGGTCTCGAACACCGCCCAAGGGTCGCCGCTCTTTCGGCTGCGATCCCAACCGGCCACGATCACGCGATCACACCGCTGGGCCAACCGTTCGGGAGCGAGCCATCCCCGGCTCCACTCCTCATTTTGCAACTGATACCCTTCCAGAGACGTGGGCCGTTGGGTGGAAACCGACGAAGACTCGCGGCCACAACCCCAAAAGAGCGCTAGAACGCTGAGCCAAAGCCCAGCGATCGCCCACTTCCTACCACGTCCCGGTGGAGTCCCCGGCATCAAGGCAGCTCCCGAGCCATGAAGTAGCCGGAGGTCTCGGTGAGGGCTCGATCATCCGTGAATTCCACCGTTCCAGCGCTGTCGGCAGACACTTGCTGCACAGGCAACCACTGGGAGAGATTGGTCGATCGGTTCAACTCGTAGATGCGACCCGGCTGTCCTCGCAGAGTCCAGCGGCCCAGCACTGCTCCCTGCTGAAGCACCAATCGACGCTCTTCACCCGGGAGGATAAAGATGGATTGCTGGCCCTCAATCGCCACGGGAATGCCGTCGTAAGCACTGGCACCCTCCAACCCTACGAAGTCCACCGGCTTGGCGCCTTTAATGGCCTTCATCGTGTAGGTCAATTGACGGGGCTGACGGTCGAAGAACGGCCCCCATTTGACCCGCTTGTAGACGGAATCGTAATAACCGCCGGTACTAATTCCGACGACCTCCCAACCGGTCGGCGGATAGTGCTCCACGGCATAGGTACGGAGGCCTGCCAGAATGGTCACCTCGTTGGTCACCGTGATGAGATCACCGGTGGTGAATGCGCTCGGGGCCATGGTGATGACCCTCATCAGGCTCTTATCAGACTTGGCCGAGCTGACCGCGACACCGCGTCGGGACTTGGGTAAATCGAGCACAGCCAACGAGCCATCGACGGCTGGTTCGGCATCCACGGCGGCCACCTCGTCACCGACGGATCCGGTGCCGGTGGTCGCTTCAGGCACCCACCACAGCGGCGCGGAGGACGCAGACTTGGAATTTAGGGTGTATTTCTCGTTACGCTCCCAGATGTAGGTGGCGCGAGTGACATATTCTACCGGAATAGGCACCGGTCCACGGGCCACTTTGGTGCCGTTGGCCAGCGTCTGTTCCCACTTATTGGTGCCGTTGCGCCAGGCTGTGTAGTAGGCCGAAACCTCTTGAATGGTTAACCGACCGTCGGCCGGATTGATGTCCGCCGGGTGACGGGCGTCCATGACCAAGGGATTCAGTCCCAGCAGGAATTCATTCTTGTTGGTCTCACCATCCCGGTCCGGATCATCTTCAGGTCCACTGTCTAGGCCATAGAGATAGGCCTGTTCCCAGCCGTCCGGCAAACCGTCATTGTCTTTGTCGACATTGCCGAAGTCGATTTGCCGCGCCGTTCCACGACCACCCATGGTGTAGGCGACCTGATCCATCACCTTGCCATCGCTCAAGACCGTCAGATAGACCACTGTCCCCGACTCACTCGCATCGGTGGAGATGTTCTGTCCGGCAACCTTCTGCTCCACGCTCAATTGTAGCGCGTAGTAGGCGTCTCCATTCGAGTTAGTGGCTGCAGCACGGGAACCCATGCGGTAGCTGGCGATAGCGGTGGACGTGGGGAAACGCCGCGCCTCAACCACAACCTTGGTGTCGGCAGCGGTGACTGTCGCGCTGCCCAACTTGATGATCCCGTACACCAGATTGTAAGGCTCTGGAATACCGGCGCCGATCGCGGGAAGCACCGCCCCGACCAGGCTCGCTGCCCACAAAAGGCAGGCCGCCAATAGCGGTCGATTAGTTGCCTGAGTATGCATAGGTCTGGAAGAACAGTTTAATGTCGCTGACGGAATTGATGAAGGTATCAAGACCCTTAGTCTTGTCGTTGAGGAGGGTTCCACCTGGGATGACCATCATCCATTGGGTGTTCCAGACGGAACGGCCCACGAGGCGACTGTCGGAGGATGCCTCGGACGGATCAAAGTTGCCGCCATCATGGTAGGCACGCAGCGACGAGAATTTGCGAATCTCTACGAAGGATCCCCCAGACTGATCCAACATAGGGCTGTATTTCGGATCCTGCAGTTGGTTCTGTTGGATCGGGAACGGCAAGGGAATCTTCTGATCCACCACGCGCCACAAACGGGTTTCGAAATTGGACCCATTGGGCGAGCGGAGCACGTCGGCACCCACCGGAACCAGGTAAACCCGGGGCGTCATCGACATACCGCCTCCGTCGTATCCCTCGAACCAAATACCGGCTGAGCGGATGCGCGTGGCATACTGCGAGGGATCGTAAGCGCTGTCGCCGCCGCTCAACGGCCATCCGAAGAAGTTCAGGCCGAAGGTCACGGTGGTCGGGAAGCGAATCACGATTCCCGGCTGCGCACCTGCGGACTCCGGCGCCATCGGGCGACAATACCGCCGAAACTCGGGCAACTTCCAAAGGTCATCCACCAAGGATTCTTTGAGTTTGGCCTTCCAAAGGGTGGTCGGGTCACCGGCGCCATCCCGGAGACGGAACAGTTCGTTGCGAACGGAGAACTTGCCGGTCTCGGTCTGCGGATTATTAAAGCCCATCTGGGTCTTCATGACCTTATAGTTCGCACTCATGCGAGCCATCGGATCCGCCAAACCGGGAAGGCCTGCTATGGGTACACCATCCCGGACCACGCCCGGTGACCGGTGCCGAATGATGTCGGTCAGGAAGGCTCGACCAGAATTGCCCGCTGATCCGATCATGTTGGACTCGTAGTCATAGGCCGAGGCCGCGAGGTAAACGTAGCGGGCCGCCAACTCAAACTGGTCACGGTATTGACGAACGGCATCGTTACGGAAGATCCGGAAAGCCATGTCCTTGTAGCGCAACTCCGTGGCCCGGCCGGCAAACTGTTTCCGCCAAGCCGTGCGCGCTTCAATGATTCGTTGAGCCCCCGCCAAGGTGCTCAGCACTCGACCGCCTGCCTGCTGAACAACTTCCTTCTGATTGTAGATTTCCAAGCGGAGCGGTGCTTCTTCACGCATCATGGCAGCTGCCTGCTTCAGACTCTGCTGGTGCTCGTATTTCAAAGTAGCTTTCGCAACGTCTAGACCACTCTGCATGTCGGTCGTCTCGATGGCACCTTCCAAACCGTTGATGCCGATCTCGGCGACGTCTGACGCGAGTCCAAAAGCATTAGCTCCTAAAAAACTTCCTGCGCTAATGGCGCCACGTGCAGCAGAGGCGATATCGCCTCCGAACGTAACTCCACCACCGGCGGCCAAGCCAGCGATCAATGTGGCTCCGGAGATGAAGTTTTTGGGAATTCCTTCAACTATAGCATCATTTATCGCTTCCGTTAACGCCTGACCACGGTTCAGACCCACCTGAACACCCTTGAGAGTTCGCATCGCTATCATCAGGTCCGTCTTCTTCTTGTTCGCACCCTGAGTAACATTGACGGTCTCCTGAGCCAGATCCAGTTCTCCATCCAGACTTGTGATCTGTTCATCAATATCCTTCAGCAGCTTATCATATTCCTTGAGCGCTTGCTTAAGACGAGTCTCCGCCTGCACCAAATCTGAAACGGCTTCTTGCAAGCTGCCCGGCGCCCGACGCTGCCCCCATGACGTGGGCGCCTCGAAGGCGAACCCAGCGGCCGAGAACGGATAGTCGATCGGCATGGTTTCGTTACCAGCCAAGACAGCGGTGGAAACTGCGTTTCTCTGCCTCATATTGCCCCATAGCGCCAGTTCTGAACCCAAATTAGCCATTAAACCAACAAACTTCTGATCCGGTGGCGTATTGTCGTTCCCGATCTCGCGGGTATTCACGTACATGTAGTGAATCAGGTCCGGCCCGTCGTAGCCGGAGGCGTAGGTCTTGCCCGGGCCAATATCGCCCGCGTAGGGATAGCCGAAGATTTCCACCAGTTGGGTGGTGTATTCCCGGTCCTGCATCTCCAAATCGTACTCCAAATCCTGGGCCGAATCACCGGAGGCACGAATCGCCTGATTCATACTGTTGAGGTGATTGAAGGAGGAGATCGCGTTGTCCATAGCGTCCTTGGCGCGCTCCTGAACTTGCTCAAACTGCCCCTGACCATCGTCCAAGAAGGCAGGATCGATGTCGAAGGGCACGACTCCTTGGGCCAAGCCCAGCGGGTTCAACCCTTGGTCGGCCTGATCCATCTGGCGTTCCACCAAACCAAAGGCGCTGGACAGTTCGGTCAACTCCTTGACGGTGGTGCGGTCGATCTTGTCGATGCCTGTATGCGCCGGATTCGGATCCTCGGACGGGAGGATGGCATTGGCCATAACCCAGTCGAAATAGGCCCCCATTCCAGCTCGAATACCCCACTCATCGACACCCCAAGCGCGGCTCGCGTCGGTATCCGAATAGCCCTGCCATTGGCCGGAGGGTTCTTCCACATACTTCTGTCGGTAAGTGAGGTTGACGATGTCAGCGCCGGCCTTGGCTTTGGCGGCCGCGGCTAAGGCGAACTTGCGTTCATCGAGGTAGTCGACCTTCACTGGAACACCCGCCAGAACCATGTTCTCCGAGCGAGGAACCCAGGTAAAATTGGGATTCCGCAGGAGGTTGTAATACGCCTTGGTGGCCGTCAGGTAATGACCCCAGGCATCGCCATGTCCCTGAGGATACATGATCATACCGTCCTTCTCATCGATCTTACCGTCGGCGTTCTTGTCTTTGAGGTTGTATACCTGCGAATAGGCCACCTCTCCATCGCCCTGGGTGAAGTTCCAGAAGAGACGGTTGTAGATCGGCGCACCCTGCACCCCGGCCGAGCTGGCATCCCGACCCCGCAAGAGACCCAACTCCTCCTCGAGGAGCGAATCGAGCTGGTTTTGGAACGCGAAGATCGATGAAGCCACGGATCCGTAATAGGCATCTTTGGTTGCGGATGCACTGGAACTGGTGGTGAACCCAATGGTGGGATCCGCAGCGTCCGCCATAGCTTCGTTGCCCAGCAGCGTGTAAAGGTCGCTAATGCGACTACCCATGTAGAGCAGTGCATTGTTGGCCGGAGCGTAGTTCACCGGCGGCGATCCGTCGGTGCTCAGCGAGCGGGCGCGTCGCAGAACCGTCTCATAGGCCTCAATTAGGCCGATCTTGTTCAAGTAGTTGGGATCTGGATTGAAGGCCACGTCGCCTTCATAACGACGCCCTGCCTGCTCGAGCATGGAGATCCGCGCGGAGGCCGAGGCTGTACTGAGATCCGAAGCCCGTTCATCAAACGGATTCAACCCACGCACCACCCGCTTGACCCAGCCTTCGGCAAGCATCGGCAAGGGGGTGGACAAGCTCGACGGATCGCCAATCCACGGGCTCCAGACATTGCGGTTGTTGCCCACGTTGTAACCACGATACCGGGCGATAAACCAGTTGTCCGACATCACCAGCAGACCCGATTCTCCATTTTCACCCAGGGTGATCATGTTCTTGCCCATGCCAGATCCGGGAGTGTACTTGATCCACCCATTGGCATTGGCCACGGTGCCGTCCGAGTTGAGCGTTGGCAGAAGGCTCTTCTTGAAGTCGGCGGTGTCCGGCTTGTACCACCATTCGAAGTCGAAGCGTTCCGACTGACCACCGAAGTCGCTCGAGAGTCGCAGCGTCAACCGCTCGTCAAAGACATTCGCCGGCGGCAGAACCTTCATGTCACCGCCGTGAGGTCCGGCACCAATGGCGATCACCGACAAGGTCACCGGCAGCCCGGCCAAGCCAGGATCGTTGTTCTGCATTAAGGTGACAAACCGCGGAGGAATGCCCCACGACTGCCCGGTGACGCTTTCGGTCGTCACCGTACCGATGGCCACTGCGGTCCCTCCGACTCCATAGGGGAGCAGGCGCCGCTGCGGGATGGGCAGGTTGGCGTTGCCCCCCTCCCAGGACCCATCGGGCAGTTTCCATCGAACCTCCAGATGATCGCTGCCGGTAATCTCGGCGGCGACTGCTTCGATATAATAGGAACGGCCGGCTTTCAAATCGACCTCGACCGATTTCTGCGAGGGGAAGCGCTCCCAGTCGTTCGTGCTAGTAGTTGGAGACGGAACCGAAGCCAACTTCACCTTGTTGGCCGGGTTTTCATCGGTGGAGACGAACAGTTCTGCATTATCATCAGCCCCGATCCAGAAGGTGTACTTGCCGGAGAGCGGCGGCACCAAGAGCGCCTGCAACCGAATCGCTACATAGTCTAAATTGGGTGAGCTGGGCACCACAGCCATGCTGTCAACCCTGCGAACCGTTGCCGGTTTTTGGGACGTCCAATCGGGTAGGGTGTAAAGCTTGGCCAACGTTCCGGGATTCACCCCGTTGTAGGTGGACAAGGTCGCACCGAATTCTTCCAGATCCCTTCGAAAGCCGCTGACGTCGGCAAATTTGTCGCCATCCAACTGGTCGAACGACCAGTAGCCGACGAGCCCTTTCTGCCCAGCCACTAGAGTCTGATCGCGGAAGGCCTGCAACTGCGAGGCATCACGCACCTGACCATGCCAAATACGCACCTCGTCGATGGATCCCTTGAAGCGTCCGGAACCGGCATTGCCACCAATGCCCAGCGGTCCGGCCGCAGACCAAGCGGAGCGCGTCACGGTCAGGACAGCAACACTCACACCGTCACGGAACAACTCCAACTGACGGGTGGCTCCATTGAAGGTTCCTGCCCAATGATGCCACTGAGTAACATCACCAGTGTAGCGATCGGCCGTTCGGACCACATCCGAGCCCAGCGAGAACTCCACTTGGTTCTGAGCCGTGAAGCGGAAGGACATGGCATCAACGTCCAGCCCTCTTGAGAGGACAACATCTTCGCGACCATTCTCACCGCGTTTCACCCAAGCCTCCCAGGTGAAGGACTCCTGGGGACCAATGGGCATCCAGTCGGAGCGGAGCCAGGTCGAACCTGCGAAGACCGCTGCCGAACCCGGTCGCGGAACGGCCGGAATATTCTCGCCCACAGCCGCAGTGAGTGCCTTCAGCCCCGCCGGCAGCGATTCAACAATGATGCGAGTGGTGTCGTATTCGTAACCCACGGCGGTGCCGTTGACGTAGTTGGTCCTGCTGATCGGGTATTGGTAACCAATCAAGAACGACTTGTCGGGAATGTTGTCCTTGTTGAGGTCGAGGCGATTGGGGTTGCGGGTCAACTCGTAGAGGGCCTCCACGACCTTATCAAACTCGCTGTTGCCCGGACCATCGAGTTGCTTGATGCGGTCTCGTTCATCTTGAGACAGAATATTTGGCAGCAACAAGGGCTCGCCCACCATGGAGTTGTCGTAATGACCCTTGAACCCGAGCCGATGCCCCATCGGATCATAGCTCAGGCGCAATTGGATGGGATACGGGAGATCACGGAAGGCACGACGGCCGGCCGGGGCATCGATCATCCGGATCGCATCCGGCAACTTGAAGGCTTTGGCCAAGACCAGCACCCGCTCGCTCATCGGATCGTACAACCGGACCACATTGGTCGGCGGCACGGTTAGATAGCCTGCGCCAATCTTGAACGAATTGGTGAAGGTCGGGTTCAACGTGTCATACACCATCTGGGCCGAGGCCCAGTTGGCAACGCCCGGCAGCCCCTTCTTGGCCTCAAACAGTGTGTCACCCACCTCGAGAATCGGTACGGCATCGGGCCAGCGGACCGTATAGCGGACCGGGAGGGGTGTCCCCACGATGGTGCCTGGATTGCGATCCAACCACGGAACAAAGGTCCCCTCTGCGAGATCGTTGGCTCCATTGCCGTCCAAGTCATACCAGAAGCCTGGCTGCATCGGATAAAACAGCCGCAGGATCAAGTTGTTGTTGACCGCGCCGGCCACACCGGCCTGACGGGCATAGATCTTGCCGTTGTAGTCTTCGAGGGCCAATTCATGACCCGCCGAAATGTAGTTCGCGGGCGCTACCGGCAGAATGCTCAGCGGATACGGAGGCTGGATCTCGGTGCCTGCTGTCGCCGGGTAGTCGAAGAGGAACGGGCGCTGTTCGGTGATGACTTGGTACACGCGATGCCGCCAGAGACCATCGACGGGGTGGCGGTATTTCAAGAGCACGTAGGGCTTGGAGTACTTGCGTACATCGTTCAAATCATTCCGCAGGGCGTAGGCGGCCTCGGCCACGCTTCCGGGAAGAATCAGAGCATGTTCTTCGTTAGGATTGAAACCCGCCCATCCGGGCACCGGTTGATTGTAAATTCGTGCGTCGGGATAGGTCACCGCCGTGATTGGATCAACTCCGAACGGATCCGAACCCCGGGTGCTGGCGATAACGATGCTGTTGACATCCACAGGCCAAGCGGGCGTGTAGCGCACCGGCTTGCTGGGCCAGGCGACGTTGATGTCGTTGTTCATCTTGTACCAAACGACCACCAAATTCTGGTCGCCAATGGGTGATTCCGGATGAAGTTCGTTGACCGGGATGAGGGTTCCCGTCCGCGCCGATCGACTGTAGGCGGCATCGGCTCCAATGGAATCCACGGCAGTCTTGGCGAAGAACAAGTAGCCGTTCCGGCCCGGGTAATCATTATGGTAGACATCCCGGATCGGCGTCCCGATGGGCCACCCAACATCAGTGAGCAACGCCGGGTCATTCCAGACATGCGTCCGCACTACGTGGAAGAGGTTGGATTGCGTGGTGGAATCTTGTGCCTGATTACCACTTTTCAGATATCGAACCACCGAATGCCCGGTGGCCTGCTCCGAGGTGTTGAACACCTTGGTGACGCTATCCACTATAGCTCCCGGAGTGGTGGCGTAATGGAGCGCATAGTACGAGTACAAGCTATCAGGCTTGATGGGTTGAACCTCGGCAGGGGATCCAGCGATATGAATGTCCGGAGTCTTGGGCCAAGTTGCCACCGTCAACCTGGAAACCACATCCAATGTGATCGCCGACATATTGTTGTTCCGGTGCCAGCGAATCGTGGCTTTGACAGGACGGATCGCAAACAATGCCCGCTCCACATCGCTCCAGAAAAACGAATTACCAGAATTATCGCCGGGAGAGCCTTCTAATATTTCAATAAGCGGTGAACGTGCCACCGTGCCTTCTGGCCGAGCGACGCGCTTTCCAATCACGCTAGCCGGTGTTGCGAGGAAGGCTCGGATTTGATCCTTGGTTCCGTCACTAATCCGACCGGTGCCTACAATCTGACCGGCTGAATTAATAGCATTAGCCCTATCTAGCTTCCACTTGGAGCCCAAGGGCAGTATAGAAGTGAGGTCGTAGGCGGCGTCGCCAATCCACAAGAACGCTTTCCGTGATCCATCAGCCAAAGTGGCCTCGCCAACGATTTGTCCGAACGTGTTGATGGCTGTCGCCTCGCTCTGCACCCAAGTGCTGGCAAACGTGCCAGACGGGCTCTTCCACACACCGGTGGCACCTGAGGCACCCGGGCGGTAGACGAAAGCTTGTCGCTTATTGTCGGATCTAACCAGATATCCAACCACGACACCGGTGTCGTCGATGCCAGTTCCCACCGTCTCCACGACACCAGTAGGAACCGTCGGCAGCGGCAAATCCGAAAGCACTGTTCCGTTGTGAGTGAAGGCGCGCTTCTTGCCAGAAATCAACCTGTAGCCTGTCGCGAGATTGAAACGATTGACCGCCAAGGCCCGTCCGTTGATTAGGGCATTGGCTCCGTCCTTGAAGAGGTTTTCAACCGTGATATTGGTCCGTGTCAGGTCCAGCAACAGGGGATATTCAGTTCCATCGGCCTTGGTCAAATAACCGGCCAGCGATCCAACTGCATTGACTGCTAGCGCTGAGCCGGAACGGTAATCCGATGGGATACCAAGGATGTTGGTGGTCGCACGGATTCCAACGAAGGCAGTGATCCGTGCAGAAAATGCAGCTGCTTCCTTTTTGTTCTCAACCGGTTCGGCCGCGGAGGCTTTCGATGCGGCTGCATCCCGATCATCCACCAGGATCCTCGAAAACCGCCATGGCATCGAAGTGCCATTGGCGCTGACGGCCCCGACCACGAAGTGGTTGGTTCCGTTAATACCCGACTTCAGGCTCATGATTTGACCGGTCATGGCCCCAACATCGGCAGCAGGTCCGTTCAAGAGCATCTGCTCGTGGTAAACCGGCTTATCGACCGATCCGACACCGGTCCCGTGATAGTATCCCGCAATACGATTATCGTCGTCGATGGCGGTACCGAACGATTCGGTCGCCTGTCCTGGATCATTGACCTCCATGGCTGCATAGGCCAACCGGGGGACGAAGCTGACGGTAATCGACTTCTGAACTGTGTCGATGGTGTCGGTCGCGGTCACTGTCAATGTGGTGAGACCATAGGCACCCTCGTAGGGCGTCATCTCCAGGTAGCGGTCTGAACCGGTACCGGTGATGGTAACATTGATCGACGGCAGGATGCTGCTGTCACTGGACACTGCACTCACGACCACTTGAGGCGAAGGCCCATCGACGTCGTTGACCTTGAAGGGAATCCGGTGCGTCGCTTCTTCCTGTAGCACTAGGTTATCCAAGTTGGAGATTACCGGCGGGTCGTTGATGTTCTCCACCTGGATCAACACCGTGCCGGAAGCCGTGACACCGTTGGCGCTGGCCGTGTATCGGAACGAATCCGCACCGGAGTAGTCCGGATTGGGTGTGTAGACATAAGCGGTGCCGCCGGCGGCCGAGGCTCTTCGAGTCACACGACCATTGGAAGGTTGAGTCGGTTCACCCAGAGTAATTGTCTGGGTTCGGTCAAACTCCAAGGCGGCCACGAAGATTTCGAAACCGGCATGATCTTCGGGCACTACAACAGTCTTGGTAGGGGTGTCGCCATTGGTGATCCAATTCACCGTGCCGGAGATCCGCAGATTCTCCTTGGTGTCGTCCACCTCCTTGGACAGGTCAAAGGCCCAGACGCCGAAGCCTTCGTCGAAACGGTAATAGCCGATCAGACCCGTCTCGAAACCACTGAGCGGGCTCCGGTAGGCCATACGCAACTCGGTTTCGGAACGGGCGACATTCCAAATCCGCAGTTCGTCCAGATCGCCAAAGAAATTCGAACCATCACCCCGAGCTCCGACACGGGTCGGGGTGAAGCCGGCTCCCACCGCCGTCTCATCCAGCGTTTCATTACGGAGTTGCCCATTGACGTAAATGCGAATCTTCGATCCATCGTAAGTTGCTGCGATGTGAGACCATGCGTTCAGTGTCAGCGCACCATTGTTGGAAGTATCAACAACCCAAGTCCAGGGAGCGTGCTCTCGCCACACGCTCACCTGCCCTAAATTGTTCAATGACAAAATGAAATTGCCATACACCCCTCCGGTATGACGACTAATGACATCCATCCACGCGCGAGACGTGGGTCGCACCCAAGCTTCTAGAGTAAACGCCGCACGCCCTTCAAAAGCAAAAGCGTTGTTTTGTCCAGGCACGAAGAGGAATCCGCTGCCATTGAGATTGACGTAACCATCATTGCGAACTATCGGAGCGTCGTCGACCGGTTCCACATTGAAACGGATCCGTTGCCGGACCACGTCCTTGCCATCCCCATCACGGATTGCATAATCAGCTACTAGATCGAGATCTGGAGAGTCCTGCCGGTTAAAGTTGGCCAGCGGGGTGTAATTGAAAGTGGCCACCGAACCATTGTTCAACTCCAAGACATAGCCCAACCCCGTGGCACCGTCGGCGTCATCCCATTTGCCAGTGGGTAGCATGTACACATAATCTTGAACTCCACCCGAGTTGTTCGGTTCACCCGGGTTCCAATTGCCAGATCCTGCAAGGCCAATCGTATTCCCTCCATTAAGCCATTTAAAGGTACCTTCAACCTCAACATCGGTCCCACCGATCCATGCCGAACCGATGGTACTCACCGCTGTAGTGGTCGCGACATAATCCGAGCTGGTAACGGTGGCCAGTCGCCCCCGTCGGGCGCGGGCATCATGGTAAGAATCCCAGAAGCTGCGAGGGCCTGAGATACCGACAAACTGCTTGGTTGCAGTGCCACCAATGCTGCTGGTGAGCGTACCTTCGACCGGCGAACGATGCACATGCAGAGTCTGGTTGGCGAAGAGGTCATTGAGTGTCGACGTCACAGTAAGGGCCGCATCCTCCTGGACGGTCACCGTCTTCACCGTGGGAATACCCGGAACATACACGCCACCGACCAACGTGGATCGACCGCCGGTCACAAGGTTGATCGGGGTGTTGTTGCGATCATTCAAGCTCCAATAACCCACCAAGCCGGTCGCATTGGAGGCCAAGGGCGGATAGGCTTGGGCGATGAGTTCGGCTGGGGACTGGGCTCGGTTCCAAATGCGAACCTCGTCGATCATGCCGTTGAACCGACCGTCCGGCCAGTTGCTCTTGCCGATGTAGCTGCGCTGACGACTGACCGCTGCCGGACGGTGCATGGTCTGCGAGCCGACCAGACGACCATCAAAGTACAGGAAGGCTGTCCCACTGCGGTGTACTGCCGCCACGTGGGTCCAGCGATTCAACGGAAGAGCCTCATTGGCGGTCAATGCATTGCCCACACCCGCTCGGATGATCCCCAATTGAGGCCGACCACTTGCACCCTCTGTCAGTGCCAAGTAGACATTGTCTACGCCGGCCCCGTTACCGAAGTCCAAGATACGGCTCCAACTCTCGAAGCTGCGCGGATAGACCCAGCTCTCGATAGTGAAGTCGGAATCACCAAAGAGACTGTTATTGCCCACGTCGATGTAGTCCACGTCCCGTTCGAGGGACAGACCGAGTGAATCGCCCGTCTCGTCATTGAAGCGTGTTCCATAGCGAACATTCTCCTGATACTTCACAACCAAGTTGGCATCGGCCGAGGAGTTATCAGAATCGGTGACTCGGATACCCAATGTCACCGTACCGAGGGCTGTCGCCACGTTGTTGGGTGTGGTAATAGTCACATTGCGAAAGCCATTGCCTCCGCTGCCGGCGGTAATGGCCACCTTGGATAAGGGAATGGCGTCTGAGCTCGTTGAGATCGCCTGGACCGTGAGGTTTTGGAGTGGGGTGTACTCGTCGTTGACTTGAATGGCGTTGACTAGAGTGACCGTGTGTTCAGCGCGAACCAAGTCGTTCTGCCGTATAGCAGGGAACGTGGGTGGCTGACCCACCCGATTGACGGTCACCCAGAAACCATGGCTCCTAGATGCCGCGCCGTCATTGATGTTGACGGTTACGTAAGTGCTGCCGAAGGCATTAGCCGCCGGTTGGAAATACACGTGGTAGTAAGAGTTCTTCCCGGAACAACCGGCCTGATACACGTTAACTGTACCCAGTCCCGGGTTGCTACTGGACGTGCTGGCTCCCGGATAGCATCCGTCTGGATCCGCCATGTTGATTTGGTTTACCCAAGTGTTGCCGTTGTTCCAGTTCATACTGACAGTTGCACCACCATTCCACAGACTGCTGTCGTGAGGGGTGTTGTAGCTGTAGTTCCACAGCACCGAGTTGAACCAAAAGTTGTTCCACGGGCCCACCCAATAGTCACCGACATCGGTGGCATGATCGCGGATCACCGTCCAATTCGGCTCCCAGACGGTCACGGCTGTGTGGCCGATCACCCAGTTGCGATCGGTGTTGTAGAAGCGGACATTGGCCAACTGGTTCCGGAAGTCAGGCCAGTCCATGTTGACGTTGTAAAACACCGCCTCATACCAATTACCACCGTAGAAGGTCCCAGCCACTTGCCAGTCCCGACCAAAGCCGTTGACCCTCAGATTGTAGGCTTCCTGACGGCCGCAGTTGCAATCGCCCCACCAGTTACGGCCGCAGCACCATCCTTCGGTGGAGGCCACATAAATCTTCACTCGCACGTGGCCCACCGTGGGATGGGCCACGGCGCTACCGACACCGACCAGAAGGAACAGTGGCAGCAACCAGCGCCACAGGCAGACTGCCAGACTCGAGGATTTCACGATGGGAGTCATGATGGGAAATTTGTTCAAGATGCTGTAGTTGGTTGATTTGGCGTCGTTACCAAGTGGTGGGGTTGATGACGCCGAGGGGGCTGACACGCACCATTTCTACCTGTCCCGTTACTTGGATCGGAAGGCGGTGCAGTCCACGGATCACTTCCGTGTACGTCCCCTTCATGACTTCAGATCCGTCCTTGGATCCTGCTCCGTCTTGGTCCGCATTCAGCGCCACGGTGATGTCCCGGCTGAACCCGTAGGCCTCCTCCTGATACACCTTGAAGTCCGCCGTCAGGTTGTCGTGGTCCGGGTGGTACTTGTGATAGAAGGGATTCAGCGGCGACTGCGAATCCATCCCCACCGTCACCGTCACCGCATTCCCCGCTTTGAACTGCCCGCTCATCGCCAAGTACCCGTTGGTCCGCGCCGCCCCATTGAGCCCCAGAACCATGCTGCTCAACCGACGTCCGCTCCGCTCACGTCCCTTCATCGCCGTCCCTTGGAAATTTGCCAGATTCCTTCGATCCGAAATCAGCACGAAGGCACCCGGCGTTTCATTGGTCGCAGGCGGTTTGATCGCAGGTGGCGCCTGCATTAAGTACACCTCTTGCAAGATCTTAGAGGCTCCCGTGTTGTCTACGTGGATCAGTACATTGAACTCCAGTGGCCGCGACACCGGCGTCGCCTCCGCCATGGCCGTCTTCGCTACATAAGAGATTTCCACGGCGTTCGTCGCCACTCCGTCGTCGTTCACGAAACTCTTAGTTGTCTTCAGCGTGTCGTAGCCGTTCACCGGACTCACTCCGCCAATGGACACTCGACCCAACCATAAACCCGGCGCCGTCGGG
>CAJAHH010000052.1 GCA_903939515.1 uncultured Verrucomicrobiota bacterium | reverse complement strand
CACACGGTACACCTTGCTGTCGTCGCCGCGACGTCCCCGCGGCAGCGCACACACGATCACGCACTCCTTGTTAAAGACATTCAGATGCCGCCACTGCATCGGCTCGACATGGTCGTGACAGGTCACCGGGGTTCCTGCCCGAGCACTTTCCTCAGGCCACAACTCGGGCGTTTCCTCAACCTCCAGGAAAAATGTGGAGGACTCCGCCTCAAACCGCGACTCCACCACCCTCCAACTCTTCCCAAGCCCCAGCAACTGTCCAAAGGTCTGTTCCGGTGTCATCGGTCGCCATCATCCGCCACCCGTCAAGCCCCCCCCCTTTCCACTGGAAATAGCGAGGAACCAGGATTCCCTCCAAATGCCCTTCGATCATTCGAGCGACTCGGGCCATCGGTTCGAGCAACTCCCCGGTTTGCTCCCGCATTGCCCGCACCCATGCGCACCAGTTGCCAAATAGCTTTCGGGCTTCCTCCACATCCTTCCGTTCATAGATACCCTGAAGCACCAGCCTCATCTCGTAGGCCATGCCCGTCACACACCGTTCCCGGGCCATCGACTCCCACTTCAGGGCCTCCTTTGCTGTCCAGTTCACCCGATTCTTCCGCCATATCCACCGGGTTCGTTCCAACTGGTCGCGCTTTCTGGCATCGGCTCGGCTCTCAATCTTCCGAATCTGGTCGCAGGCCTCCACCACATACTGGATGACGTGGAACTTGTCGTACACTACCTGAGCGTTTCCGAAGTTATCGCTGACGCCACTAACATGGGCAGCGCTCATGTCGATAGCCACATCTTGGAGCGCCTTGGGATTCCCGTTGTGCCGCAGTAATTCCGCGGCAAATGCTTGCCAAACCGAGGCGTCCTTTCCAGGCGTGGCGAGGAGCAATCGGTTGGAGGTCAGGTCAGGGAACACCGTCAAGTAGTTGTGCCCTATGCGCCAGTTCATCTCATTCTCGTCGGCACCCACCCACACTACGTTGTCGAAGCTCACGTGCCACTCCCAGGGCTGAGTGACACGGTACACCTTGCCGTCGTCGCCACGGCGTCCTCGTGACAGGACGCAGACGATGACGCACTCCTTGTTGAAGACATTAGGGTGCCGCCACTGCACCGGCTAGACATGATCTTGGAAGGTCACCGGGCCACGGCCCGGGCACCCTCCTCCGGTCACAACTTGGCCGTCTCCTCGATATTTAACACGAACCTCAAGGAGCTGGCATCATCCTGAGGCCGTTAAGCTCCCCGTTCCCACTTGAAACCACCAGCAATCTCGCCAATTGCCTCGTGTTTTACAAACACTTTTCAGACAGGCTGCGGCGTTTGACGGAAATAACCGCCGGAATCAATAGAATTGCGATAACGCTTACTACGGTAATTGCGACTAACAAATCGATGAAAGTGACCTGTTCGCCTTGGACCTATTTCTGGAGCGAAGACGGCCGCTTAAGACTGGGACCTCAGCCTTCATTTTCCTGACTAACAGGCGCTTGGGGACAGAAGAAGAAGGTCGCTAATGCAAGCCATGTAATGGATGCGTAGGTGGACAAGCTCAATTCGACCGCCTTCGAAACATTCGAGGAAAAAAGCGCCAGAGTACCCGCGCACCCACAGACTGCATTTGAGAACAGCATTATCATACTGGCGCGGTACAAAAGAAATGAAGTGGTAATGGCAAAAAGTGCAGTTGCTTTGGTTTTCTGCGGAAAATTGGAAAGGAGTAAGAGCACCACCGAGAACTCAAGACCCGCAACGAGCGCGAAGAGATGTCGGGTTGCCAGGAATGAAAAAACTGGGTCCTCATTCGGCAACCCGCGACTTGTATCCCAGGCGGTTACAGCCTTAAGGACGGCAGTCGTAACGAGTATTGGAACGCTAACCCAGAGCGTCACTCTCGCATACAAGGGAATCTGATTCATCGCATCTTTAAAAAATCAAATCGAAGTTTCTATCGCCCGAATACGCCGTCGCAAGTTGACTAGGAATCCACCAGTTGGCCTCAGGAACTAGATAATATTGAATGTACACTGGGTACGCCAAATCACCCTTCATGTTGATGATTGTAGACAGTGTAGCTGTAACCAGTTTTCCGTCACGAGTCAAAATCTCCTCTGCGGTTGGCGAACTGGTTGCCATAGGCTTGAAAGTAATGACACCCAAGTTCCGCTCCCCCCGAACAATTTCCTTTAGTTTTTTAGGTGTTGCAACATTCACGTCGATGGACACTATTGTGTTTTTTCCATCGAAACGGTCCCAGCATTTGGTGCAGTATAGATTTGTTTTTTCGTTTGAGGCAGCCCACAATCTGCCTACTAAATTAACGCCTCTTTCCGTTAATTCAGAAGCTTGGATGTCGGGGCGAAAACTTTTTAGTATGGCAACAATCTGTTCTTCAACACCATTTTCAAAAGTATATCGCTTCGACGGATATCGATAAAATAAATAATTTGAAAATGAACCTGAACTGTACGCTATGAACGTTGAGACCAGTTGATTTCGAAGGCTTTGAAGTTGTTGTGGTTTTAATTCTTCTTTGACGTTGAATTGAAGATGCTGAAAATATGCATTCAGTTCTACAACGTCGGCTATCGAGGTTGACGCGTTGTCATTCCAGCCTTTTAGCAAGTGCCGTCTTACCTCATCGACCTTTGAGATTTCGGCCTTTCTGATGAAAAAATTGACCGTGAACGCAACGAACAAGAGTGCGAAAATTAATCTTGCAGTCCTGCCACTTGTTGCGGGTCCGTCACTTTGTTTGGGAGAATCCATATGACGACGATATATCGGATTAGAGTAACTGCGTGCCCGAGGCCATCGAGCACGCAGTATAGATTTTCTACTAGCTGTTGGGCTGGCAATAACATTTCGCCTTGAAAACCCCTGAAGAACAAGTAGGAGCGCCTTGGGAGTCGGTACAAGTAATCTCGCATTCAGAGCCGAAGGCTCCACTTCCGTGACAATGACCCGGAGCCGAATGGGCATATGCGACAACGGCAGTAAGGGCAACAGCGTAGGCTGCAACCACAATTTTTGCTATTTTTTTCATTGTTTTGCTTTTTGGTGCACTGCTCCCGCTTTATGGCAAAGCTGGGGATCACCTCGACTCTCTTGTTTGGACAAACAGTCGTCAAGCTGATTGTGTGGGAGGAAGCGGAAGATCAGTTGCCTAAAAACCGTTTCCATCCCATGGCGTAGCATGTTTTGACCGCTTAAAATACCTATCTTTTGATTGCGCTACGGAGTACTGCTGTGGTGAGCGATCAGTTCGATTACAAACCGAGTTGACCCGATCAAGAATGAGCTCGGCGGTCGCGGTCCATACGAATGACTTCGGGTCCTTGTTGTTGTCCTCGAAGTAGTCGTCGATCGCGGCGATCAATTCGTCCACGCTTTTGAACACCCCGCGGCGGACCCGCTGCTCGGTGATCTTCCCGAACCACCGTTCCACCTGGTTGAGCCAGGAGACGCTGGTCGGCGTGAAGTGCAGGCGGTAGTGGGGCCTCTTTCGGAACCACGCGGCCACCTTCGCGGTCTTGTGGGTGGCGTAGTTGTCCAGGACCAGATGGACTTCCAGTCCGGCTGGAACGGTACGGTCGACCTGGTTGGGGTACCGGCCACACCTTCGCAAACGCCGCGTTGATCGCGCAGTTCGCTCGAAGGGCCGGTGCCGGGACATCCTCCCGAACCCGCGGGCTGACGACCTGTGCCTGTGTATCCACCTGCCGCCGAATCGCTTGCTCCTGGGCAGCCCTCAGGTCCGGGAATCGGGCTCGAAGGTCTTGGTCCACCCAAATCCCCACCGGAACCGACCTCACCATCGTCATCAACGCCGTCCTCAGAAATCCGGCAACCTCAGTCTGCCGCTCCGCATCTGAAGGATCCGAGCCCTCATGGACCCTCGTCCACTTGAGGCATTCTTCCTCGGCCACCGGGTTATCCGCCAAATTAAACCGTTCTGCCGCTGGCAGACTGTGCAAACGAAGGATGAATGCACAGTGGTAGCAGACTAGATAATCGGCCATGCCCCCAGCACTCGGATGGTAAACCACCCGATGAAATGGCATCCCTCGGCGAGCCACCTGCACTTTGGCGAGCAGCGGGACCTGCAATCCAGACCCCTGCTCTTCCACCAAGACTTTGAACCCCGTCGAAGACTCAACCTCTTTTAGGAATCCTTGGGTTGTCGCACTCAGTGACATGACACCCAAAAGGTACTGAGTCGTTTTCAGAACCGCGAGAACCTTGCACAGGGGGCCGCGGGCTTTCATCACCTTCGTCTGACTATGTTACTCATCGTCATCCCCTTCGGTTTCAGCATCTCCCTCGGCAACCCAGTCCGCGAAGACACTCTCGAAGTGTTCCGACAACTGAACGTAGACGTCCGAGTCGATGGTGGTGAAATGCCGCAACCGTCGACGCTTGGTACCTCCCTCAGCGTTGAGTTGGTTGTAGGCAAGCGAAAACGGCCGCGACAGGTCTTGGCAGGAGATGGCATCAATAAACCGGATAAACTCATCCAGACTCAGCGGGCCGTCGCTCCGGTCCGGTTTGCAGTAGAACTCGGTGTCGTACTCGTCGACTACCCGGTAATGGATTTGCCCATCCTCCCACCGGGCTCGAATGCTGATGACGTCGGAGGTGGTTGATTCGAGTTCGATGCGGGCAATTTCAGTCTCCTCCCGACCATAGCTGGGGAGGTACTCACCACCCATGAGCGATGGGTGGATTTGACCCAGTCGGTCCCGCAGCTCATTGGAGATTTCAGCCGATTGGATTTCCTCAGAGACCTTCTCGAATTTGCCCTCGGCCAAAGCCTTCGAGAGGACACGCCGACGGTGCTTGCCTTTCACCCCTCGCAAGACCGCCTGCTCGACACTGGTGTCATCCCAGTAGCTCGCAGGACAGAAATCATAGCGGATATCTTCGTACTTCTTCATGGCGCGGTTCCTTTCAGGCTGCGGTCGTGGTGGTGGGCAAGGCGGCGAGCAGAAAATCCCGAATCTGGCGGGCTTCATCGAGGCGACGGGTCCCGGTATTGCGCCGGATGCGTTGTTTCGTGAAGTCCGCTCGATGGACTGTGAAGTGACACCACCAGGTGCCGTGGTTGCTCCAGAGGTGGTGGTTGGGGTTGCTCTCTGGGATACGAATTGATGTGTGCATGGCTATTATCTGCCTGACTGGCACACACCCAAAGCCGTGTTGAAAAGACGAAGGCCGTCGCTCGATTTAAACGAGACGACGGCCTTCACACAGGAGTTATTATTTTGATTCAGGCTTTCGCCTGCACATCGGAAACCCTTGCGGGCTTCCAAAGCACCTTTCCCAAAACTCTGGGCAGGTCGCTGGTCAGCGGATTTCTCCCCGCTGACGCTCTGGATGCGTCTCGTTCAGACGGGTTAAAGAAACCACAAGCAATGGCCCTGGGCAATTCCACAGTGTGTCATAAGAACACACCAAGATTTCGTCCCAGCAAAACCCGAGGGCTGAACCATTTTGCCCCCTACCGCTGCAACTCGAGCCGAGTTATCCTGACTCCCACGATGTCCACCGCCGCCGAATACCTGCTTGCCGATATCGCCCGTTTCGGGAACTCCCCAATCAGCGACAAGACCCTGCCCGCTCTGAAGACGTTGAACGCCAGGGCTTTAGATTTTGCAGATTCGCTCATGCCCAAGGGCAGCTCTATCGATGACCTCTCCGACTTCGAAGATGCCCTCGATGAGTTGACCGGCGTCATCGACAATCTCGACGAAGCCTGTGACGCCCATGACTTGGCTGAAGATGAGGACTCAAAAAGCGAAGCTTTCGAAATGGCCAGCCAAGCTCTCGTTGACCTCGCCAGGTCTCTTCAAGAGGTGGACCCACTCGCCCAGTATATCGAGAGCACCGAGCAACTCGTCTTGGCCAAATGGGGTGGTGAACTAGCCCGCATCACCAGACTCCCTACCCAACAGGCCGAGGCAGCTCTCACCACACTGCTCGGCCAGACCAGAACGCCAAAGGAATCTTTCATCCTCCTGTCGCTGGCAACAGTTGCCCTTCTTAAAGCGGGCCGATAGACCGGTCCAAAGCTTCAGACCGAAGAGCACTACACCGATACCGCCGGATTCACTGACCACGTTTTCGCGCTCTGCCAACTCCTGGGATTTCGATTTGCGCCTCGAATTCGGAACGTCGGCGACACTCGCCTGTTCACAGTCGAGAAACCCGGCTTCTATACAACCCTTGCCCCTCTGGTTGGTGGGTCGGTGAACTCCAAACAAATTCTCACCCACTGGGAAGAGATTCTCCGCCTCGCCACCTTCATCGAACACGGAAGCGTTACGGTGTGCCGAACCAAACCGGCTTTAGGGAACTCAATGTATAACCTTCCCCGCTTACTTCACCAACACAAGTAAGCCCTCCACGGACCGTATCACCCCTCCCCTTCCCTGCTCGGCTTGTCCCGACCGACAACAGGTCACCACCCAGACATGCTGGGCCCATTGGATTCATGCCCTGATGGCGGTTTGGTCGAGTACAGCCCTTCTGAACCACGCCGGAATCAAATCGGTCTTCAACTCGAGAGTCCGCCCATCGGTGATCTCCGCGAGCCAAGTATGACTCCGGTCGGCGTTGTCACCTGAGTTGTCGAAGATATAAGCCCGATTGGTGCAACGGATGGCCTCCATCAACAGGCCAAGCGACTTGTAGTAACGCTTAACAATCAGACCTTCCGGAACCGCATGGCCACCCAGCTTCACTCGATTACGAACACGGGAAATGTTGATGGCTGGATCATCGGTTGCGACGAAATACAGATAGGTCCGATACCCGGCTGCCTGCGCCTGAGTCAGCAACGCCACCTTACTGGAATGCGACATTACGGTCTCACGCGTGAAGGAGTTAGCCTGGGCCAGCAGCCTCTGGCTGAGGTATTCCACCGCAACCGCTGCCAAGTAGGAATTGACCTCCAGTCGGCCAAATTCCAGCCGTCCGTTCGAAAAGCTCAAGGCATGAGCTGCTGCCGTCAGTCCGGCCTCCGCCAGCAAGGCGGAATCCCGAAAAAATTGAAGAACCTCGGGTCCGTTGGCGACAACACCATGCTGCGCAACGTCCAGAAAACCTCTATCACGCACACTCTGCTCGATTTCATCCGGGTTCAAGTAACTGCCTAGCAGGTCCGTCGGCAGGTAGGCTTTCAGGGTGCTTTTGCCGGACCCATTGGGCCCCGCAAACATGCGCAATCGCGGAGTAGTAGGGCTCACCGGAGAGTGAAAACGCTGCCGGAGACAAAATAGCTTGGCGGTTCGACTTGCTTCACAGCCACCCGATGACCATCGGGAAACACTTCGTAGATGGTGCCGCCTTGCGATTGCAGCACACTCTGTCCGGAAGCAAGCACACGCTGCCGGGCTGCCGCAAAGGCCGAACCAGAAACGGCCGGGAACTGGTTTTCTAGCTGCTGAATATCTTGGTCCGACATGTGAACCTTTCCGAGCTGCAACCTAGTGGCGCTAACCGTAGGCGGCAACGGCATACTGCCGAATACTGCGCCCAGGACTCCCACCCGCAGCGTGTAGCGACTGCCGATCTCGAATCGATGGGGAAAATTCGAGTTCGCGGAGGAGTCGGGCGAGTCGGTGGAGGTGGCGTCTTTGAGCAAACCCACGCCGGGGATGGCAAACAGATACAGCGCCTGTTTCCCATCCATGTTCGAAAGATAGTCGGGGCTGCCAGGTGGGGTATTGCGGAAGACACCTGCGAGTTGATCCCACAAGAAACCTCCGCCCTCGGGATAGTCGGCTGGACGGGCCGTCTTTAGCCACCCATCCACT
>CAJAHH010000051.1 GCA_903939515.1 uncultured Verrucomicrobiota bacterium | reverse complement strand
GGTGGAGCCTGTCCCTTGGGTGGAGCCTGTCCCTTGGGTGGAGCCTGTCCCTTGGGTGGAGCCTGTCCCTTGGGTGAAGCCTGTCCCTTGGGTGGAGCCTGTCCCTTGGGGGTCAGCAGATTTTTCGGTAGGAAACGAGGCCGAGTTTGGCATTTCTCGCGTCGGCGATGCGGGTTTAACTCGAAGCCATGTTGTTGACGCCGTCGGAACTGGACAGCCTGACGCGCCTGATCCACCGCTCGCCGCACACGCTCCTGGGTTTGCATCCCTTGGGTGACGGGAGTGGTATGGTCGGGCGTGCGATGATTCCTGGGGCTGTGGCGGTGCAGTTGGTGGCGGTCCATGACCGATCACAAGCCGTTCTCGATCTTCAGCGCCTAAATTTCAGCGATATCTTCGAAGGAATCCAACGTTCCGCCTCGCAGGTGTATGCCTACGACTTGCGGATCCAGTGGGCCGACGGATCGGTTACCCAGGGGCGAGATCCCTACTCGTTCTGGCCCACGGTCTCCGAGAATGACCTCCGCCTCTTCGGCGAAGGCAACCACATGCGGTTGTACGAGGCGATGGGGGCGCGGTGCCTGACTTTAGACGGTGTGAGTGGCGTCGCCTTTGCCGTCTGGGGCCCGAGTGCCCGGCGGATGTCTGTGGTGGGCGATTTCAACGGGTGGGATGGCCGGCGTCATCCCATGCGGCAACTAGGATCTAGCGGCGTCTGGGAGATTTTCATTCCAGGGGTGCGCGAAGGAGCGTTGTACCAGTTCGAAATGCTCGACGCCCAGGGTCACATTAAGATCAACACCGACCCGATGGGGTCGGCCTTCGAATTGCCTCCGCAGAGGGCTGCTGTGGTGTGGGACACCCGCCAGTTTACCTGGACCGATGAGGCGTGGATGGAGCGCCGCCGCCAGACGAATGCGTTGCGCTCTCCGATGAGCATCTACGAGCTGCATATCGGCTCCTGGAAGAAGAAGTCCGTCAGCGAATCGCTTGGCTACCGGGAGTTGGCTGAGCCTTTGATCGAATACTTGCGGAGCACGGGGTTCACCCACGTCGAGTTGATGCCGGTGGCTGAACACGCCTTCTATCCCAGTTGGGGATATCAGGTGACGGGCTTCTACGCGCCGACGCGCCGCTATGGCACTCCGGATGATCTTCAATACCTCATCAACGCCCTGCATGAGGCCGGCTACGGAGTTCTCATTGACTGGGTTCCCGCTCACTTTCCCAAGGACGATTGGGCGCTGGCCCGCTTCGATGGAACGGCTCTTTATGAGCACGAAGATCCGCGCCAAGGCGAGCACCAAGACTGGGGCACGTTGATCTTTAACTTCGGTCGGAACGAGGTATCCAACTTTCTCATCGCTAACGCCCTGAGTTGGTGCGACCGCTACCATGTGGATGGCCTGCGCGTAGACGCTGTGGCCTCCATGCTTTACCTCGACTATTCCCGTAAGGAAGGTCAGTGGATTCCCAACCAGCACGGCGGTCGCGAGAATTTGGAAGCCGTCGAATTCCTACGGCGATTCAACCATCATGTCGGAGTCGAGTTCCCGGGCGTGGTCACCGTGGCCGAAGAGAGTACCTCGTGGCCGATGGTGTCGCGGCCTCCGTGGATTGGTGGTCTTGGTTTCACCCTGAAGTGGAACATGGGGTGGATGCACGACACGCTGGGTTATTTCGGTCGGGATCCCATCCATCGGCGCTACCATCAAAACGACCTCACTTTCGCCATGCTCTACCAAGGGCATGAGAATTTCGTGCTACCGCTCTCGCATGATGAAGTGGTCCACGGAAAGGGTTCTCTCCGTCGCCGCATGCCGGGTGATGACTGGCAGGCCTTCGCCAACTTGCGCACAGTGCTGGGTTATCAGTGGTTCTTCCCAGGCAAGAAGTTGATCTTCATGGGTGGCGAGTTGGGTCAGGTGACCGAGTGGAATGTGAATGGTGAGGTGGATTGGGGGCTTCTGCAGCAGGGCCCTTTCCATGCCGGTGTCCAGCGTTGGGTGAGTGATTTGAATCACGCGTATCGGTCCGAACCGGCCCTTTGGCGCGGGGATTACGAGCCGGACGGGTTCCAATGGATCGACAACGGGGATCACGCCAACAGTGTGCTGAGTTTTATCCGGTCCGACCGGGAAAGCGGCGGGTGTGTGCTGGTCGTTCTAAACCTGACCCCGACCTTGCATCGCAACTACCGGGTCGGTTTGCCGCGGCCGGGTCGATGGAGTGAATTGCTCAACTCCGACGCCACGGTTTACGGAGGCGGCAACCAGGGCAATGCGGGCGGTGTTGCTGCTGAACCCATTGCATGCCACGGGCAGCCCCACTCGGCCGAATTCGTCCTCCCACCCTTGAGCGTGTGCGCGTTCCGGGCGTTGGGTCAGTGACGGTCGCATTCCGTTCGGAGACCTTCCGCGGGCCTCGTGTTTGGATTGTGGAATTTTAAGTTTCCACGCGATGCAGGCGCGTTGCGAATTTGTCCCCGGGTTTGTGCGATTGATCGGCGGCGGATTCGTTGGGATGCTCTTGTCGGCCCATTGCCCCATGGCACTTGTCTCGCAAAGCACTCTTGAGCAGATCCGCGCAGCTAACGACATCGTCGATATCATCGGCGCGCATGTTCCGCTGAAGCGCAATGGCGCTAACTTCGTGTGCCTGTGCCCGTTCCACAAAGAGAAGTCTCCGAGCTTCAATGTGAATCCCTCGCGGCAAATCTTCCGTTGCTTCGGCTGCGGGAAGGGTGGGGATGTGTTCGCTTTCGTTAAAGAGTACGAAAACCTGGACTTCATGGACGCTGTTCGGCGCTTGGCTGAACGCGCGCGAATTCCGCTGGAGATGGACAATGATCCTGCCGTCCGAGACCAGCGATCCATCAAGGATCAGTTGCTCAAGCTCCACGAGGCTATCACCCAGCGATGGCAGCAGTGTCTGGCCGGTGAAGCCGCCGGTCAGGTGGCCCGGGAGTATCTGGAGCGCCGCGGAGTCCACCCGGACGCCGTCCTTGAATTCCGCGTCGGCGCTGCGCCCGAGGCTTGGGATGACACGGTGAACTGGGCCAAGGCCAAGGGGTTTTCGCCCGAGTTGTGCGAAACGGCCGGACTTATCTTACGCCGAGATTCCGGTGGTTGGTACGATCGCTTCCGTGGGCGGCTGATGTTCCCGATTTGCGATGAACAGGGGCGGGTCATCGCCTTCAGTGGGCGCGTGTTGCAAGGTGACGAGAAGCAGGCCAAGTACGTCAATTCGCCCGAGACGCCCATCTTCAGCAAGGGCCGGGTACTCTTCGCCCTCGACAAGGCCAAGCGTTCCATTCTTGACGCGGGAAAGGCCATTCTTGCTGAGGGACAGTTGGACACCATCGCCTGCCACGCGGCCGGGATTCGCAATGTCGTGGCCCCGCAAGGCACCGCATTCACGGCCGACCAGGCCCGGGTGCTCAAGCGCTATGTCGACGAGGTCGTGCTGTGCTTCGATGGCGACAAGGCCGGCCGCGACGCCGTAATCCGGGCCTTGGATCCGCTCCTGGCGGCCGGGTTGGCCATTCGCGTGGCCAGCATTCCGCCTCCGGATGATCCGGATTCCTGGATCCGGGCCCACGGGGCAGAATCCTTTCAAGCCCTCCTTAACCGTGCCCAGGGCATCTTCGACTTCTATTTGCAGGGTTTGTGTTCCGGAAACGACATCGCCTCTGATCGTGGTCGCTTGGTCGTGCTGCGGTCGATGGGCGAGGCCGTGCACAAGACGGCCAACGCCGTGCTGATCGACACGTATGCCCAACGGACCGCGCAACGTCTGGGGGTGGATGTGCAGGCGGTGCGTGCTGAGTTCCGCAAGCAGGCCGCCGGAGCCAAGCCGCGGTATGAGCGAACAGACGAGGAACCCCCTCTGACGGAACCGGACTCGCCGATCGTTCAAGAACGGCCCGGGGTCAATGAACTGTGGTTGCTCAAGTACGTCTTCCTGTCGTCGGAATTGCAGAATTTCGCCGCCGTTCATCTGGAGCCTGAATGGGTGCCGAACCCGGCGGTCCAGCGGATTCTCGCAGTGCATTTTCAGACTGGAGGTGACGTGGTTGGGTTGCTGAGCCGCTTTGAGGAAGATCCGTTCGCCCAGTCTCTCATCACTGAAACGGCCACCGAGCAGCGGGAAATTCCCGAGCCCGAGCGTCAGTTGGCCGACGTCATTCGCCGCCTTCGGGATGTTTGGCTGGATCGTCAGATCGCCGTGCGCAATGGACGACTGGGTGATACCACTCTGGATGACGACGATCGGATGGTCCTCCTCTCCGAATTGCAGGCGTTGCGTCTTCGTAAGCGAAGCCCATTGGAACCCATTCCCTAGAGCCCGATGAGAGCCGTATCCCGATGTGCTTTCGGTTTGCCTCGTGGGATCTTGGAATCTCGGTTTGACAGAGAAGGGGGGGAACGAGTTTTATCTCCATCTGGACGGCGCGCTCGTCTATCGGCTAGGACACGGCCCTCTCAAGGCTGAAAGACGGGTTCAATTCCCGTGCGCGCTACCATCTCCATTTTCCAATCTCCTCTGTTCGATTGGTTCCCCTGTTCGATTGGTTCCCCTCTCCAGTCTGTTGTATCCTATCGAGATTTCCGCAGAAATTCTGCTGATCGCAGGTGAATCTCGCCCCAGCAAGTCGTGCTGTGTTTTCACCGGAACTCGGTTTTCACCGGTCCTCGAATTTTCAGTTCTCCACCAAATTCCGTGAAGCGGATCACTCAACGGTGCTTTGACTGGTCGAGACTGTCGCAGCGTCTCAAGCCGAAACGATGCAATTGAATCGTTCCGTACAGGCTGTCGTACGCCTCCGGATAAAACCCGAAGGCCTTCTTAGGTAGGGACCGATCTCCGAGCGGTCCGGCACCGCAGATGTTGGCACTTTCGGAGAAATCGCCCTACCTGGGGAGCTGCCCAGGCAATGCTCAGCCAACGATGCAATTGGATCGGTTGTGCTGGCTGGGTCATCTTCCGAAAGAGCGCCGTTGTTCGCTCGTTACAGGCCTCCAATCGACCCGCGCCTCGCTCTCTCCTCGTCTTGCGAGAGAATCCGCCACGCCGTCCCGTTCCTCACAATTGCATCGTCCCGGCTAAGTCATGGCAGTTCGCGGATCCGCAAGTTCCGGAACTCGACCGGTGAGCCTTCGGACTCCAGGCACAAGAAGCCGCTGGCAGGTGAGCAGCCGGTGCCGCCGGAGACCTCCTCGCCGTTCACCCAGAGACGGACCTCGCCGTTGATGGCGCGCACGTAGTAATGGTTCCACTCGCCCACGCCGCGGCTGAGGTTCTTGCGCGGGAAGCTGCGCATGCTGTTCGGTGCGACCGGCGGGAAGGGCGTCATCCGGGCCGGCCCGGTCGGGAAGACATCGCCGTGGGACGTGAACCAGTCGGCCTTCTTTTTGTAGTCGCGCTCGTACTGCTCGGTGTAGCCGTGGTCGAGAACCTGCACTTCGATGCCGTCGGGCAGGCGTCCCCGGCCCGCCTCAAGATTTTTGATCGAAGTCTGGCTGGCCCACAGGAAGATGCCGGAATTGCCGCCGGACTTCAGATGCCGCCATTCGGCGACCATCTCGAGGTTGGTCAACGAGTGTTTTGATCGGATGACGCCGACAGGTTGCCCCGTGCAGTTTACTCCGTTCGTGTGCCACGTGAACGTGTTGGTTGGGCAATTGACGGCGGTGAAATCGGCCTCCCTCAAGGCCCGCCATCCCAGGCCTATACCGTCAATCGTGGCCTTGGGAGCGATCGCCGGTTCAGCCGCCAACAGCGCGCCGGCAAGCAGCAGACAGGACCATAACAGTCGGGGTATCATGGCGGTAGGATGGTTCAAGGCACGACTCCCAGGCGAACCAAAACGGCTTCGCGAAGTCGCCCAAGGTTCTAGGGGTGATCCATTCAGGGACAGGCTCCTTTTGACATTTAGGGACAGGCTCCTTTTGACAGGCACACCCATTGCATCCGCCCCCACTGAAACCACTGAAATGAGGGACAGGCTCCGAGGCGAGGCGACAGAGGACTCCGTGGAATCTTCGGACGGGTTCAAAGAGGTGGACCGTTTTGTCTCGGTGGTGGATGCGTTTTGTCCAAAACGTCTCAGAACGAGGGTAAAACGGGGTTTAAAACCAATAATATAACGATAAACATAAGATTTACCTGAGCAAGCAGGCTAGCACTGGTTAAGCAGCAGGAGGGTCAAGAGCCTACTTGAGGCTCCAGTCAGTACTGCAACCCAATGGCGAAAATGAAACTTATGACGATTCTTCGTTCGGCCCTCAGCTACGCTTCGCTGTTCTCGCCACTCTTTGATCGTGATTTGGAACGGTTGATTTCGGGGAGTTCTCATTGGCGAAGTCTCGATGGATGAGCCGATTGTTGATTCCCGAGCGGCTCGGGAATCTATTGCATCCACCGGCTTTTGAATGAGAAGATTTCATCGTTTCAGCGATGACCCATGAAAAAAGTAGAAGCCATTATTAAGCCTTTCCGACTCGAGGATGTGAAATCTGCCCTTCAGGCCGCGGGTCTGGTGGGGATGACTGTTTCCGAGGTGAAGGGTTTCGGTCGGCAACGGGGCCATACGGAGATTTACCGTGGCTCGGAGTACACGGTGGACTTCCTTCCTAAGCTGAAGATCGAACTCGTGGTATCCGACGCCTTAGTTCAGACGGCGATCGACGCCATTATTCAAGCAGCCCGCACCGGCAAGATTGGTGATGGTAAGATTTTCGTTTCCTCTGTCGAAGAGGTTATCCGGATCCGAACCGAGGAGCGCGGAGAACAAGCTGTCTAATCGTCATTCCCGCATGAACTGGTTTCGCATGTTTGCGGCATTTCTGTCCGCGGCCCTCGTGTTGTTGCCCTCGACCTCCGCCGCCGCCGCTGAGGCCGGGGTCGAGCAGCGGTTAGCAGATTTGGAGGCCTATGTACGCAACTCTGCTCCGACTGGCCCTCTGCAGGGGATCCCGGGTCCCGGTCACAACGGCTGGATGATGATGAGTGCGGGTCTGGTGCTGTTCATGAGTCTTCCGGGTTTGGCGCTATTTTATGGCGGATTGGTGCGCCGCAAGAATGTCCTTTCAGTCATGGCGCAGTGCCTGGGATTGGCAGGAGTGGTGGGGGTGATGTGGTGGGCCTTTGGCTACTCGGTCAGTTTTGCCCCCGGGTCGCCTTGGCTTGGTGGTTTCCAATGGTCCGGGTTCTCTGGAGTCAATGCCGACCCCAATGCCGACTACGGCCCATGGGTCTCCCATAATGTCTTCGCCATCTATCAGATGATGTTCGCGATCATCACCCCGGCACTGATCGTGGGCGCCATCGCCGAGCGGATGCGATTCAGTGCTCTGCTGGTCTTTTGTATGGCTTGGATGATCATCGTCTATTTTCCGGTCACCCACATGATGTGGGGAGTTGGGGGATGGATGAACGGGCTCTGGAACCCCAAGGCCGCGATCCGGGCGATTGATTTTGCGGGAGGCATTGTTGTGCACATGACTTCTGGTTGGAGCGCCTTGGCACTCTGCCTGTTGCTCGGGCCTCGCCGAGGTTTTGGACGTGAACACATTCAACCGCACAGCATGGTCTTGTGCATGGTGGGGACGGGCATGCTGTGGTTCGGATGGTATGGGTTTAATGCTGGCAGCGCCGTCGCGGCAGACAAGATCGCCGCCAATGCCTTCACTGCCACCACCTTGAGTGCGCTGGCGGGTCTGCTAACCTGGGGCGTCCTAGAACGTGTGATCCGCGGACGCTCGTCGGTCTTGGGTCTTTGTTCCGGGGCGGTCGCAGGACTGGCGACGATCACACCGGCTAGCGGTTTTGTGACCCCCACCGGGGCCATGATCATTGGTCTTTTGTCCGGGCTTTCCACGTTCTGGGCCTGCAGTTGGCTCAAGGCCCGTTTCCGCTACGACGATTCTCTCGATACTTTCGGGGTTCATGCCGTCGGTGGCACCGTCGGGACGGTCATGGCGGGCGTGCTGGCCACCTCCGATATCAACCCCAACCTCAAAGCCGAATGGATTCTACCGCTGGTGGGCCGATCTCTTTGGTGGGAACAAGTAAAAGCCGGCGGATTGGTTTTGGTCTTCTCAGTGGTCGTCACAATTGTTCTCTATTTGGTGATCGATCGACTAATGGGATGCCGTGTCTCGGAGGATATCGAAGACCAGGGACTCGACCTCGCCGAGCACGGCGAAGAGGGTTACACGCACTGAGCCACCGCTGAGCCAGACGCACTCAATCGGGTCGGTGGCGATCATGCCCCCGACCCGAGATGTGCGACTAAATCCAAGCCCGCGCCTCAAACCGGCAACGGCCAACGGAAGGTGGACTTCAAAGGAATAGTCCGACCTTTGGCCGAGGAGGCGCGAGCCGCGGTGATGATCTCCAGGACGTGGAGAGCCTGTTCTGGGGTAGCCAAGAGTTCACGGCCTGTCGCCAGGCATTCCGCTGCTAGGGCAGCTCCCTGTTGCCATATATATCCGCCGGGTTCGGTGCATTCCCGAACCAATTGGGGACGGTCCAGCGTAGCCCATTCAACGCCCTGCGGGGCCCAATCGTAACCGACCAGCCCTACGTAACCGCGACTGCCGGTGATCTGGATCGTGTGCCGTTTCTCACCACTGCCGTCATGCCCGTGGGGGTTGAAATAGTTGAAGCCCGACTGAACATGCGAGAGGACGCCCTTGCCGTGGTCTAGTAGCACCATGGCGTTGTCCTCCTCGGTGACCTGGATCTTGCCCTTTTCGTGAATGGTCCGCTCTGGGGTGACGATGCTCAGGAGGGCCGTAACTCTTCGGACCGGTCCCAGCAGTCCGGTGAGGCTGGTGAGGTTGTAGACCGCCAGATCCGGAAGGCTGCCTCCGCCCTTTTCGTAGAAGAACGACGACCAATCCGGACCTTCGTGCCCGTAGAAGGCGTGTGCTGCGGCAATGCGACCCAAATCACCGGAGGCCACTTTACGGGCCATGAAGGCGAACTGTGGGCTTTGCACGGTGATTGGGGCTCCCCAGAGCCGGAGCTTGCGCCGCAGGGCCAAACGCAGCAGTTGCTGTCCTGCCTCCAGGCTGTTGGCGATGGGCTTCTCGCTCCACACATGCTTGCCAGCCTGAAGGGCGCGTCGGTTGATGGCCTCGTGGGCCTGCATGTCGGTGAGGTCGATGAGGAATTCGAAGGGTTCCCCGGCCAGCATAGCATCGATGCTCGGGTAGTGGTGGGGCACCTGATACGCTTCAGACTGTTTTCGGGCCCGTTCCGGCCGGATATCAGCGACGCTGACTAGTTCAATAAACGGGCAACGCTTGAGGACAGGAAGGTACTGGTTGGAGACGCTGCCGCAGCCGATGACTCCGGTCCGGATGCGTCGGGTTCCAGGCTCCGCAGCCTTCACCGAAGACTCCCAGGGAGCCGCCGCGAACGCTCCGGCAGTCAGGAGGGAAGCCTTAGCAAAGTCGCGACGGGAGATAGTGGCAGAGACGGGATGGGAAGGGTTCACGTGGGGTCGGGATATCTGTTGTTCGGATAGCTCCCAGAACCGGCTCCTGCAAGGTGAGACTGAAGAAGCGGGTGTACGAAGGCCGCCCGAAGGAATTGTTCGATGCCCGAGGTTGGGCATCGATCCAACGGGGATCAGCGCCCCTTCACGGGCTTGTGTCCGGCCGCTTCCCACGCGGTGATGCCGCCGGAAAGGTTCAGGACCTTTTCGAACTTTAGGCTGTCCATCTGGCCGCAGGCTTTGGCGCTTCGGCCTCCCACGGCGCAATGGACTAGGTAGGTCTTGGACTTGTCCAAGCCAGCGAGCGTCTCAGCAAACTTGCCTCCGCGGATGTCCAGATTGATGGCACCCTGCATGTGGCCGTCGGCGTATTCTTCGGTAGTGCGCACATCCAGCACCACCACCTTAGCGTCCTTCCGCAGCGTCTCCCACTCAGCGACGTCCACGTTCCGGAACCGTTTGGTGGCGGGTGCCTCGGCCGGCGTCTTCGCGGCGGCTTTGTCCGCGGCGGTCGCAGGAAGGGACAGGCTGGCCATGGATGTAGCCAGGATGCACAGGAGAGTCTTCATCGAAGGGTCGGTGAGGGTTTAAGTTTGCTCGAACCGCCGCTCAGGAAAGCTTCCAACCGGGGCGGTAGTCGTGATGGATCCAACGGTCGGCTTCAGGCACACCCCGGGCGCGCAGGTGTTTTGCATCCCACTCAATGACCTTGCCGGTGCGGAAGGCGAGGTTACCGAGTTGTCCGATTTCGGTCAGGTGGCAGCCGTAGGTCAACGGGGAGTCGGTCTTGCCGACGCCTTTGCAGGCGGCGATCCACTCTTCGTGATGGCCGATGGAATCCGGAATGGAGTGGGGCGGGGGAGTCGAACCGCGGAACTGTTCTTCGGGCAGTAAGACGTAGCGGCCGTAGTCGGCCAAGAGCATGCCCTTGTCGCCAACGAAGAGCGTGCCACCTCCCCACTTGGAAAGGTCGGGAGTTCCAGCAACCTGGGGACGCTTGGCGCCGCTGTACCAGTGCATGCGCACGGCCGGGGCATTGCCGCGGGCCGGAAAGTCATAATGAACGATCATCCACGGCGGTGCACAGTGGGCATCGGGGGAGGGCCCTTCGGCTTGGATGCGCGTGGGCAGTGGCAGATTTAGCGCCCACACGCCCAGATCCATGTGATGGCAGCAGAAGTCCGACAGGGTGCCGCCTCCGAAATGCCACCAACGGCGCCAATTGAAATGCACCCACTCCGAGCTGTAGGGCATGGGTTTCACCGGCCCCAGCCAGAGGTCGTAGTCGATATTGGACGGAACGGGCTGCATTCCGGGCAGCGACTTGGTTTCCCAAACCGACCCGGTCCAGTGATGCACTTCACGGACCGCTCCGATGCTGCCCGCGCGAATTAATTCCACCACGCGCCGGTAGTTGGTACCGGAGTGGATTTGGTTGCCGGTTTGGGTGACCAATCCGGAGTGTGTGACTTTCGCAGCCAGGGCGCGGGCCTCGGAAATGGTGTGGGTGACAGGTTTTTCGCAATAGAGAGGACGACCGGAAGCCAGCACCGCCGTGGCGATCACTGCATGGCTGTGGTCGGGCGTGCTCACTACGATCCCGTCGAGATCGGTGCGGTCGAGCAAGCGTCGGAAGTCGGCGTACTTAGTCGCGCCCGGGTGCTTGGCTGCGGCCGCCCCGAGCCGATCCGAGTCGATGTCGCACAGCGCGACGATGTTCTGGCTGGAGACCCCCGCCAGGTTTTCTCCACCCCGTCCAGCCACTCCGATGACACCCAGGTTGAGCTTTGCGTTTGGGGACACCTTGCGGGCCACCCGTGGTGCATGGCAACCGGCCGCGGCGGCGGCTCCGGCGATGGCGGCGGAACGAAGGAACTGACGTCGATTGAGAGACATGGTGGATTTTCTGGGGCTGCGGTTCAGTCGATATGGGTGATCCGGATCACGGTTTGGGCGGGGGGAAGCTGGTCCAGCACTGTTCCATCTCTTCACGAGAAGGTACTTTCAACGGGCGTACGATGCGGAAGCCTAGGAACTGGGCATCGGTCAGGTACCACTTAGATTTGGGCAACTGAGGATCGCGCATCTTCCAGCTCGCATCACTGGCGCGACGGGTCGCACTCCGGAGGGCATCCGGTTCGTCGTCCCAAGAACCGCCGCGGGCCACATGGGGATACTCGGCGGCACCCGGGGTGTAGGGAACATCGCCCACCTTGGAATAATCCTCCACGTAGGCGTCGAGCACCCATTCGGCGACATTGCCATGCATGTCGTAAAGCCCCCAGGGATTCGGCTTTTTCTTGCCCACCAGTTGGTACTTCTCACCTGCGTTGGTGAAGTGCCACGCGTACTCGCCCAGCTTGGAGTCGTCGTCGCCGAAGGAGTACTTGGTGGTGGTGCCAGCCCGGCAGGCGTACTCCCACTCGGCCTCAGTTGCCAAGCGGTAGAAGTGCCCGGTCTTGGCGGTGAGCCACTTGCAGTACTTCACGGCCGCATAGTGGGTCATGGAGATGGCTGGGAAGTTCTCCTTGCCCATGCCGAAGCTCATCTCGACGTACGGAGTCGTCGGACGGGACACGGCGTCGGATTCCTTGCCGATGTAGGGGTTGACTCCCGGCTGCGCGTTGGCCGGCAGCAACTCGGGCAATGCGAGCCAGAGTTCCCGTTCCATGCGCTCGGTGGGAACATTGGTTCCCTTTTCTAGCGAGGGGAACTGGAAGAGTTCGTACTCGTTCCAGGTGACTTCGGTTTTACCCATCCAGAACGGCTCGATCTTCACCTTGCGCTGCGGACCCTCGTCCGCCTTGCGCTTGCCCTCGGAGGCAGGGCTGCCCATCAGGAATTCGCCTGCGGGAATCGGCAGCATGTCGAATTTGACGTCCGATCCCACGATGGGGTCGCTGTACGCCTTCATGTCGGCGGCGCTGGACTCCTTGGACACCTGCACCACCCGGGCGTGGATCGCCGCGATCATGGCCTCGTTGTCACGGGTCAGCAGGGAACCCGCTTCCTTCTGACTCAGGGTTACGCCATCCGGCCATTCTGCGCCTTGGTCGATCCAGTTGCGGATGAGGTCGGTCTTAGATTTTGGCAGCGGTCCGCCCTTCTTGGCCGGCGGCATCAAGTCGTCGTGGTCGGCCGGCAGAACGGTGCTGGTGTAAATCTTAGAGGCCTCGGCGTCACCGCGCACGATGGTCTTGGAGGCGAAGAATTCAGCCTTGGAGTCCATCCGCAGGTCCCCCTTGGCGTGGCCTTCTTTGTGACAGGTGACGCAGTGGACCTCAAAGATGGGTTTGACCTCTTTAACGAAGTCCACTTTTTGCTTTTGCGAGAGACGGATGGCTTCGGGCCACACGGCACCCTCCTGGATCCACGTCTTCAGGGTCTCTTGCTGCTGGGCACTGAGCCGGTCGCCCTTGGGTGGCATGAGGTCATCATGGCCGTCGGGCAGAGTGGTCGTCGTGTAGATCTTGCTCTTGGCTGGGTCGCCTGGAACCAACGCGGTCCCATGCTCACCGCCTTTGATGGTGTCGGCATGGGTCACCATGACCAAGTCCGCCTTGGGCTTTTCGGTGCCGTGGCACTTGAGGCAGTTCACCTCGAGGATGGGGCGGACCTGTTTCTTGAAGTCCACCGGGTCCGCCGCGTTAAGGATCAGTCCCGCGGTGAGGGTGGTGGTGATGGCGACGAATCGGTTCATGAAGTTTTGTCGGAGGAGAGGATACCGCCGGGCCGGTTGCCGGTGTCAAATGCGGTGACGCCCCGGAAGCACGAAAGCTTCAACGGGGATTGCAGTTTTTTTTGCCGGGAAACCGATGAAAGCGGACGGAGTGAAGAGCTTCTACTATTGGCCCCCACCGATTTTAGGATCGAGCCAAGGGGTCGCTCCCCAGTACCAACGAGAACTCTTGAGCAGTTCGACGTGTCCCTCGCCAAAGGTGACCACACTTTTGCCTGTATGACGCAACTGGGGCCCGCCCCAGTTCGGGTCGTCCGAGGTGACGCAGCCGCCGCAAGGGGCGTCGTTAATGGGATCGTGCAGCACCCAGGCGCCTGCTTTCTCAGGGGATTTTTCGGTCACACACTTCAGCGGATCCTTCGCGTCCGAGCTCTTGGGCTTGGTGCCGCCATCGGTGATGACCACGGTCGCCGAAGGGGAAGCCATGCTGGAATCTTTCACCGAGGCGTAGTCCTTGACGTCCCAGACGTTTGGCCAATCGCACCCGCCTACTTTGAAGTTCATCGAGTAGTTGGAAATCATCTTGTCCGGTTGATCCGAGGCATAGATGGCCCAGCTCTTCTTGAACCCCGGAGTCTTGGTGGGGCAAATGACGATATTGGTCGTCTGCAAGTAGGGCTTGAGGAAGTTGAACCACAGTCGACGGTTCACGTTGTCACCCCGGACCCAGAACGTGGGCGTGAAGTGTCCTTGGTTGTCCGAAGCGTAGAGGGCTTCCGAGATCATTACTTGCCTGAGGTTGCTCAGACAGTTGGATGATTTGGCCTTTTCCTTGGCTCGTGCCAAGGCCGGCAGGAGCATCCCGGCGAGGATGGCGATGATGGCGATGACCACGAGCAATTCGATCAGGGTGAAACCTGTCTGACGCCGGCGGGGATTCATGCAATGAGTGTTTAATGGGAAATCCCTCGTTTGTCGTTATCGAAGATGAGGGAGTGAGATTTTTTACCCTCGGACTTGATTCCCCGGTCGCGAAACCGCATTCCCGCCGGAGGTGATCACTTTTTTGAGAGGTAAGTTGGTAGAAGCTCTGCCGACCCAGGTGGTGATGGAGGTTCAGGGCGTAGGATACGAAGTTTTGGTTCCACTCTCCTCCTACGATCGCCTTCCAGCCCCGGGGACCGAAGTGCTTCTCTTGACCCATCTGGCCATTCGGGAAGACGCACACTTGTTGTATGGATTCCTGACGGCGGCCGAGCGGGATCTATTTCGACTGCTCATCCACACGGTCAGTGGCATTGGCCCGAAGATCGCCTTGGGTGTCCTGAGCGGGATGAGCATCACTTCCTTCCGCAGTGCTGTGGCCGCGGGCGATGTTAAGGCTCTCTCGTCGGTCCAGGGAGTCGGACGCAAGACTGCCGAGCGAATCGTGGTCGAACTCCGCGACAAGTTGGGCGGTTTTGGTTCGGTTGGATCAGTTGCCTCGCCCTTGTCTGGAGTTTCTGCAGCTGCGGGTCCCCGCGAAGACACTCGAGGAGTCGACGCCGTGGCCGCTCTCATGGCGCTGGGAATCAAACCGATCGAAGCACACGATTCAGTCCGAGCGGCCCTGGCCATACTGGGGGCAGAGGCCACGGTCGAGCAGTTGATCCGGGCCAGCCTGCGTCGAAATGCCTGAATCGATGAAGCCCACTTCCCACTCCAAACGGCCCGTTTCAGGGCTAGTGGTTCCAGAGGCTGCTCGCTGGCATGGCCGCTTAGCCGCTTGGATCATCGCGATGCTGGCCCGATTGCTGGCTTCAAGTTTGCGATGGTATTGGACCGACCATTCATTTTTCAACGATACGAGCACCGAGCAGAGGGCCATTTTCGCGATCTGGCACAATCGATTGGCCTTGTCTTTGATCCTCTACCATCGCCATGTCGCCCGCTGCGGTCAGCGTCGGCGTTTGGCAGCGTTGGTCAGCGCGAGCCGAGACGGTGGCTTGCTGGCGCGAGTGCTCGAGCTCTTCGATGTTGTCGGAATCCGCGGGTCTTCCAGCCGCCGGGGGGCGCCTGCATTGCGCGAATTGGTCTCCGCGGCCTCCGACGGGTGCGATCTGGCTGTGACCCCCGATGGGCCCCGAGGCCCCCGCTATGAGCCTCATCCTGGGGTCATCTCTTTGGCTCAGATCACCCAACTCCCCATCGTTCCGGTCTCTTTCCGATTAGGTTGGAAATGGACCCTTCGTAGCTGGGACCGGTTCCAAATTCCCATCCCGTTCAGTCGATGTGAGGTGGTCTTTGGGGAACCAATATGGGTGCCCCGGTCCACCGATGAAGCCGGGCGCGAACTCAGTCGAATTCTCCTGAGGGAACGACTCGTAGCCATCACTCGGGACTGACTTCAAGACGGACACCGTCGGAGAGCTTCACTCTCGCTTCTATCACTTGCGTTTGAGTTGTTTCTTGGTGGCAGTCTGAAGGGTGTCCACCTCGTCCCGCACCTCGGAGCGATTCTTGGAATCCATCCGGTCAATGAAAAGGACTCCATTGAGGTGATCTACCTCGTGCTGAATGGCTCGAGCTAAAAGTCCGCCCGCCTTGAACTCGAAGCTCTCGTTACGGTCGTTCATACCCCGAACCTCCACCTCGGCCGTTCGGCAAACGTCTCCGTAGATTTCAGGGAAACTAAGGCAGCCTTCTGGTCCGGCCACCACTTCTCCGACAGGACGGATCGTCGGGTTGATGAGCACCAAGGGCATGAACGCGTCGACATCGGCCGGTTGACCAGAGATCCAGAGTTGGCTGGCGCGGTCCTTGACCCCCCGGACATCGATGATCGCCAACTGCAGCGCCAGACCAACTTGTTGGGCCGCCAGTCCGATTCCGTTGGAATGGTACATGGCGTCGAACATGCCGGCGATGGTGCCTCGCAGGGCGTCATCCACGGATTCAATGCGCACTCCGCGCTGGCGAAGGATGGGGTCTCCATAGTGGACCACTGTGAACTTCATGGGAGTAGGCTGGCGCAAAAGCCAGATCCTGCCTAGTCCATGGACGCTGGGTTTGTCGGAGGCTGGGTCGGATCGCACGGATCACAGGAGGGTGAACCGGACGGGTTCATGCACCTCGATACCGGCATCCGAGCCCTGATTGAAGGGGGAGCGGCCGGCTTCGGTGAGACAAGAGACTTTCTGTAAAAACTCGCAGGTGCTTGACTCAAACCGTCGACTGGCTAATGTGCGCGGCTCCGCGGGCCAGCACGTCAGCGGATCTACAGCGATGAAACGTCAGTACCAACCGTCGAAAATCCGCCGTCAGCGTCAACACGGTTTCCGTGCCCGCTCGGCAACCCGAAGTGGCCGCGCCATACTCAACAACCGTCGTCGCATTGGCCGTCGGCGCCTGACTCCGGTGTGAGTTGCTCTGATAGTTGCTCGGATTGGTCGGGCCAATCGGGCCTCTGTTTGCCTCGATCCCGGCCTCAATCCCTGCCGCAATGAACCCGCCGCTGCGGCTCCAATTCTCCAGTCGGCGCCGGATTAGCCGGTCCTCCGATTTCGCTCGGCTCAAGGAGGAGGGACGTCGCGAGATTTGCGGCACCCTCATCTTGAATTGGCTTCCTTCCAAGGAATTGCGCTTGGGGGTGGTTACCAGTCGAAAGGTGGGTTCTGCGGTCATTCGGTCTCGGGCCCGCCGGCTCCTGCGTGAGGTCTTCCGTCAGCACCAGTATGAGGTGACCGAACCGGTCTCTATGGTGCTGGTCGCCCGGAAGTCGATCGCAGAAATGAATTTAGAGACTGTCCGCCGAGATTATCTGCGGGCATTGTCTCGGGCTAAACTCCGGAAGCCGCTTCCTTCCGCCCCATGAATCTTGTCCGACAGGCCCTGTTGCTTCTCATCCAAATCTATCGTTGGGTGGGTTCTCCGATGAAGCGGTTTCTGCTGGGCCCGAGTTCTGGATGCCGATTTACTCCTTCCTGTTCAGTTTATGCGATGGAGGCCATCGAGCGGTATGGCGTGGGCCGTGGGGTAGTATTAACCACGCGACGCTTCTGCCGGTGCCATCCCTGGGGTAGCAGCGGTCATGATCCCGTGCCCGCGCTTCCGACACACAGCCTGTCTCCGAGATCACTCAAATTTCCCAACTAGACCATGGATCGAAAAGGTATCGCGTTTCTTGCAGTCTGCCTCGCCGGAATGGTGGGCCTGAAATATGTGGCTGATTTTATTTGGCCCACACCAATAGGCGCTCGCTCGGAGGCTTCAGTTGCCGCTTCTAGCAACTCCCCACTTTCAAAGGTCAACGCTCCGCTGGCCAGTACCGAGCAGAGGACGCCGGTTTTGCTCGCCAGCCCTGTGAGCGTGCCGACCTTCCAGACGGCCGAGGAATCGGTGATTCTCGAAAACGACCTGCTGCGACTGACCTTCACCTCGCATGGCGGCGGTGCTCGATTGATCGAGCTCAAAAAATACCCCGCCTCGGTCGATTGCCGCGATACCACGCCCAACGGTTCCCCCTCAGCCTTGAATCGGTTCGCTCCATTGCCAGCGCTGACGCTGGGAGTTGGTCCCTTGACCGGTGACGGTCTTTTCAACCTTCGCAAGACCGAGGCAGGAGTCCATGCCGAGAAGACTCTCCTGAATGGCTTGGTGGTGTCCCAAGATTGGGCTCTGTCCAACGGCTACTTTTTTGAAACCGTGGTCACGGTCGAAAACCGTGGTACTGCCGCGGTACTAATCCCCCCGCACGACTACGTGGTGGGAGCGGCGACGCCCATGGATCGCCATGACATGGCAGAGGTGCAAGGAGCCTATTGGTTCAACGGTGAAAAGGCCGAGCAGATCAATAAGCCTTGGTTTGCCAACGCCACGCTGGGTTGTTCGACGATCAGCACGCCGCGGAGCGAGTTTGCCGGCGGCAACAGCAACGTGGTCTGGGCTGCTGTCCACAATCAGTTCTTTGCGCTCATCGCCCAGCCGGATCAATCCCCGGCGGGTGTTCGAGTGGTCGATATCCCCCTACCGGCACCGTCTCCTTCGGAGGTGGCGGCGGATGGGCGGTTGAACCCACAGCCCCATGCCTATCATACCAGTCTGACCTATCCGGCCCAGACCTTGCAGCCCGGCGAGAAGGTGGTGCGCAAGCATACGATCTACGCGGGCCCCAAGGAGTACAGCCAACTCAAGAGCAGCGAGAAGCAAATTGATCTGGTCATGGATTTTACCGGCATCACCGGCATCTGCGCCAAGGCGCTGTTGTTGCTCCTCAATGCGGTCCATTCGCTGATTCCGTCTTATGGAGCATCGATTGTCGTGCTGACCATCGCGATCAAGTTGGCCTTCTGGCCTCTAACCTCCGCCAGCACCCGCTCGATGAAGCGGATGTCGACCCTTCAACCGCAGTTGAACGCCATCCGCGAGAAGTACAAGAGTGATCCGACCAAGATGAACCAGAAGACCATGGAGTTCATGAAAGAGCACCGGATCAATCCCATGGCCGGTTGTCTTCCTTTGGTGCTGACCTTCCCGGTGTTCATTGGATTTTTCTTCATGCTCCGGACTGCGATCGAGCTGCGGGGCGAGAGTTTCCTCTGGTGCTGCGATCTCTCCCGTCCCGACAGTGTCTACGTGGTCCCCGGTTTGGGATTTATTCCGCTGCTGGGGATTCCCGGGATCGGATTGCCGCTCAATATCATGCCTGTCCTGTATTTGGCCACGGCTTGGTGGCAGTCGACATTGACACCGGTGTCGCCGCAGATGGATCCGGCTCAGCAGAAGATGCTCAAGTACATGCCTGTCTTCTTCGGTGTGCTTTTCTACAACTATTCGGCCGGCCTGACGCTGTACTGGACTACCCAGAATTTGATGACCATCCTTCAGACCAAGATCACCAAATCGAACGAAGGACCGGGGAAGGGAACCGGTACTGCCGTCATTGCGCCTGCCCAGCCCGGACGTCGAAAGGGATCTGTTTAATTTTCCATGAGTGCCAAAGACACCCTCTGCCAGATGCTCAAGACCCTAGGCTTCGAAGCCACGGTCACCGAGCAGAACTACGAGGACATGCTCCTGCTGGACATCCAGACCGATGAACCCAACCGGCTGATCGGCCGGCAGGGTCAGACGTTGGGCGAGATCCAATACCTGCTCAATCGCATCCTTCACAAGGGGGACGATTCGGTGCCCAGAGTAATGCTGGATGTCGGTGGTTACCGTCGTGAGGCTCGGGAGCAACTGGCCAAGCGGGCCGTTGAGTTGGCGGACAAGGTGCGCCGCTTCGGTGACATCATGGAGATGGAACCGATGAACGCCTACGATCGCCGCATTGTCCATCAGGCCCTAAAGACAGACCCGGACATCGAAACCCACAGCGTGGAGGTGGATGGGAGCGACAAGAAGGTGATCCTCCTGCGGCCTCGTCGTCAGGCACCGTCCTCGACAGCTACTTAATGGTTGGAGAGTGGGTTTCCAGACCCTCCTTGGGTCGGGTTGGGTCACTCTTTTTTGTTTCCCAAGCTGAGAAGGGTTCACCCCTCACCTTGACTCTGCTGCTTCCTACATCGATATCTGCCCTGTAAATTATGGTGTGCCAGTTCTGCAAGCTGAAGGAGGCGTCGGTCCATGTGACCGAAATTGCCGACAACAAGGTCAAGAAGGTCGATGCCTGCGCCGCGTGTGCGAAGGAGAAGAACTACAATGACCCGGCCGCCTTCGCCATCGCCGATCATCTCCTCGGTCTGGGCGCCGCCCAGAAGATGGAGGAGGCTTCCGAGGCGGTGGGAGCCCTCTCGTGCGACCAGTGCGGGTACACCCAGGCCGACTTCAAGAAGAGCGGCCGTTTGGGTTGCGCTCATTGTTACGACATTTTTTCAGACGGCCTGGATTCAGTGCTCAAAACCATGCACAAGGACATCCGCCACCGTGGTAAGGTGCCGGCGGGGATGCAAAGTGTCTTCGAGGGTGCGCACAGACTCCAGAGCCTGAATCACGACCTTCAGGCGGCCATCGCGCAGGAGGACTTCGAATCGGCCGCCCGGTTGCGCGATGAAATTAAGGCCTTCAAGGCCGCTGAATGATCCCTCCGACATGAGTATCATCGATTTTCTGGTCCCCGCCTCCGAGGCCTGCCTGCGCAGTGGCCCTCACGACAAAATCGTGCTCTCCAGCCGGGTTCGTCTGGCGCGCAATCTCCGAACGGTCCCTTTCCCGAGCCATTCCAAGAAGGCAGAGCGAATTAAGGCCTTTGAGACGCTGATGCCAGCGGTCAAATCCCTGACCCTGTTGGGGCAGGAGATTTTTGCCGAATCGATGGATAAGCTGCCCGCCCTGGACAAACAAGTTCTGGTGGAACGGCATCTTATCAGCCGTGAACACGCGGCCAAGAATGCCGGCAGCGGCATTGTGCTGAACCGTGAAGAAAACGTCTGCGTGATGGTCAACGAAGAGGACCATTTGCGGATTCAGGCACTGCGGCCCGGGCTCCAACTGCGGCAGGCCTGGATGGCCATTGATGCCGTCGATACAGCCTTGCAGGAGAAGGTTGAGTTCGCCTTCTCCGAGCGTTACGGGTTTCTGACAGCGTGTCCCACTAATTTGGGCACCGGCATCCGCGTGAGTGCCATGCTGCACCTTCCGGGCTTAGTCTTGGCCGAGCAAATCAACCAGATCATCCAAGCTGTTAACAAGTTGGGGTTGGCGGTGCGCGGCCTCTATGGCGAGGGAACTGAGGCGCTGGGCAATGTCTTTCAGGTTTCCAATCAGATGACCCTGGGGGAGCCGGAAAACGACATCGTCGAACGGATCAACAAGGTTTTGCTCCAGATCATTGAGCACGAAGAGAACGCGCGCCTCTCCCAGATGGAGAAGAAGCCCGCGGTGTTGCTCAACCACATTGGCCGTGCCTACGGCGTGTTGGCAAACAGTTGGAGCATTTCCTCCAAGGAAGCCATGAATTTGATCAGCTTCCTGCGGCTCGGCGTTGATCTGGGGGTCTTCGGCAAAACACCGAAGTCGCTCACTGACGAACTGTTCCTCCGCAGCCAGCCGGCTCACCTTCAGTTGGCGCATCCTCTCCGCGAGAAGCTGGGTTCCGACGAGCGAGACTTGTTCCGGGCTCAGATGCTCCGTGAGCGTACATCTCTGATCCCCAATCCCGATCCCCAGGCCTTGTTGGGGCGGCGCGAAGAGGGCTCTCCTGAGTAGGTCCTAGCGAGGGCCGTGCGTCTAGCGCACTTGTCAGTGACGGTGAAAAAAACCACTAAGCTCAGAAACTCAACGGACCATCAATCCGGCCTGAGCTAGTCGGTTGCCCCAACGAATTCTGATCAATTCTGGTGGGCCTCAGTCGCAATCGGCGTCATCTGGAAGAAGGAAGAAGCGCTGGCGTTCAATCCGGAAGAAAACGAATCCGAGGATCCGGCAAAACCGCGGATTTTAAACCGGCAATTTTCCATGGATTTCGGAACGTTGCTGAGACGTACTCACGGGAACAAAGCCATTTCTGGCCTTGGCGCTGGCTAATTGCCGCGCCGAATGCGGTTATCGATATAGAAAAGAATATCGGCCTAGATTTCTGCCCAAAACTCGCTGCTTATACCTCAGTGTTCTCCGGAGGCTGGACCTCAGTCCGGCAAGCCGATTCCCAGTTTCTGAGCGGCCTGCATGACGTCTTTGTCACCGCGTCCGGATAGATTCACGATGATCACCGCATCCTTGGACATGGTAGGTGCACGCTGGATGGCTCCCGCTACGGCATGGGCGCTCTCCAGGGCCGGGATAATCCCTTCCATCTTGGCTAGGCCCAGGAAGCCATCCAGAGCCTCCGTGTCGGTGGCGTAGCTGTACTCCACTCGGTTGCGGTCCTTCAGCCAAGCGTGCTCGGGTCCGACCGCGGCATAGTCGAGTCCCGCGCTGACACTGTGGGTGAGCTGGATCTGCCCAAACTCGTCCTGAAGGATGTAGCTGCGGGTGCCTTGCAGAACGCCTAGAGAGCCACCCTGGAAGCGTGCGGCATGCTTTTCGGGCATGATCCCCTCGCCGCCGGCCTCGACTCCCAGCATCCGCACAGAGGAATCGTTCAGGAATGGGTAGAACAATCCGATGGCGTTGGATCCGCCGCCGACGCAGGCAATGAGCAGGTCTGGCAGACGATTCTCGCACTCAAGGATCTGGGCACGGGCCTCGTCTCCTATGATCCGGTGAAAATTGCGAACCATGACCGGGTAGGGGTGGGCGCCATAGGCCGTGCCCAGGATGTAGTGGGTCGAACGGACGTTCGTCACCCAGTCGCGCATGGCCTCATTGACCGCCTCCTTGAGGGTTTGCTGGCCGGCCTTCACCGGAACCACCTCGGCCCCGAGCATCTTCATGCGGTAGACATTGAGTTCCTGCCGCTTGCAGTCGACCGCCCCCATGTAGATGACACATTTCATGCCAAACATGGCCGAGACGGTGGCCGTTGCTACGCCGTGCTGACCGGCTCCGGTCTCGGCGATGATCCGAGTCTTGCCCATGCGCTTGGCCAGCAGTACCTGGCCCATGGCGTTGTTAATTTTGTGGGCACCGGTGTGCAGCAGATCTTCCCGCTTCAAGTAGATCCGTGCTCCGCCCAGAGCTTTCGTCAGGCGCTCAGCGAAATACAGGGGTGTCGGCCGTCCCACGAACTCCTTGAGATAATAATCGAGTTCCCGCTGGAACTCTGGGTCTTGCTGGGCGCGCCAGTATTCGTCCTCGAGCTGCTGGAGCGGGTGGACGAGAGTCTCTGGCACGTAGCGTCCTCCGAACGGCCCGAAATGGCCGGTCGAGTCGGGCATGGCCGTTGAGGCGAAATCAGTGGCGGAAGTCATATCAGGCAAATCGATGGGAGCGGCGTAAATTTATCGGGTGTGCAGCCGGGGAGGTGCCAGTGAGGTCAGGGTGAGCTTGGGATGGTTTTGTGAAAAATACCCCAACGACCACTCGCTGGGGAAAAGAACTACAGGGTTGGAGTCCATGTCGAAGGCCAATCGGGCTCCAGTGGGCAACGAGAGGGTGTCCAGAGTTTCAGTCGGCGTTCCCTGGGGCAGCCAGCGGACGGTGGAGAACGGTGCACTCTCCCGTCGCGTCTCGGCATTGTATTCCGTCTCGAGCCGGTACTGAAGCACCTCGAACTGCAACGGGCCGACGGCCGCTAACAGCGGAACCCGGCTGGCTGTGTCCTTCAGATGGAAAGCCTGCGCCACGCCTTCTAAGAGCAACTGGTCCAACCCCTGGCGGAACTGCTTGAACTTGGCCGTGTTGGGATTGTGAAAATATTCGAACACCTCGGGGGTAAAACGGGGGATCTCATCGAAGCGAATCTTTGGATCGGTGCTCAGAGTATCTCCGATTCCGAAGCCATCGTGGCCCACTAGACCGATGATGTCCCCGGGGTACGCCACATCCACTGTCTCTCGTTCATTTCCGAAGAGTTTGTGCGATGAACTCAGGCGGACTTTCCGACCCGACTGGATGTGAATCACGTTCATGTCTCGCTCGAACTTCCCGCTGACGATCCGCACGAAGGCGATGCGATCCCGATGCTTCGGATCCATGTTGGCCTGGATCTTAAAAATGAAGCCCGAAAAATGCGGGTAATCTGGGGCTATGAGTCGTCCGTCGTTCACTTGTCCGCACACAGTGGCTCCGACCGACTCCTATGACAATTGCGGGCTTTCCCCTAAAATTTTGACGAGGCGCAACGAGAGTTTGCGGTGGGCTGCGGTCATGGCCAGAGACTCCAGTTCGGTGACCGTGGCCCAAAGCCAGGTTCCCTTGGCCCAGTCTGGGGAGGGCAGGAAACAGGCGCACCGAATCCGTTGGGTCATCCGGTACCGAGTGATGTGATGGCGCAGGTCGGGCTGTGAAGACCAACAGTTTGGAGGAATGCCCAACTGGTCGCTCAACACCGCCTCCGGCGGGTCAGAGGGGCCTGTTTCCCAGTTCGGAAACTCCCAGAACCCTCGATTCACCTCCGTATCCTCGCGCAGTCTCAGGAGGTATCGCCCCTCATACGCGACGATTCCAGTGGCAAAGAAACGCCCTGTTATAGGAACCCGTGGCGGCAGCTCCGGGAATCGTTCTTGTTGGCCTCGCCGCCGAGCTTCGCAGTCACCGGCTACAGGGCAAACTCCGCAGGCGGGCTGTGCACCCGGGGTACACACCGTGGCACCCAATTCCATGAGCGACTGGTTGATCCGCGCGCACCGACGATCACCTAAATGTGTGGACTCATGAGTCACCCAAACCAATGCAGCCGCCAGCTCCCACAACTGCTGATTCAGAGGCCGGGTCTTGGGGTCGCCCTCCAGAGCGAAGAAGCGAGTGAGCACCCGGATTACGTTCCCGTCTAGGATAGGCTCGGGTTGGTCGAGAGCGATGGAGGCAATGGCCCCTGCTGTGTAGCGTCCGATTCCTGGCAGAGATAGGATGGCACTAGGATCTCGAGGAAACTCTCCATTGTGGTTCTCAAGAATTTGGCAGGCCGAGCGCTGCAGATTGCGGGCGCGGGAGTAATATCCGAGTCCTTCCCAAAGTTTGAGAACCAGTTCTGGAGGCGCCTCAGCCAAATCGCGGATCCTCGGAAGCTTGTCCATCCAGCGGCGCCAATAGGGGATCACCGTTTGCACCTGTGTTTGTTGCAGCATCACCTCTGAAATCCACACTGCGTAAGGATCTTGCGTCCTGCGCCACGGAAGATCTCGGGCGTTCTTGTCAAACCATCGAGTGAGCAGCTCCGCGGTGAACGCCAGAAATCTCTCCGGATCTTGAACCGAGTCACCGATCTTGCTCCACCGTTGCAATCCCATGGTGCCGAAGCTGACCTGCCTGTCGGCCTGGGGCCAGTTCTGACTCGACAACCCGCCCAATCCAAGGCCCACGGTCCTCCGTGACCAGTCACACAGCGACATTGACAACCGATCAGGCAACCCAACTCGTAGCCCACCTGCAAGCCGGTCCCTACGACCTCAAAGAGGTGCCTTATGCCCGCATCAGTGGCGCCAAAAAGGATCTCAATGTAACCCTCTATCTCAGCGGAAAGCTGGTGGTGCAGGGGAAGGGGACTCGGGACTTTATTGAGTTCGTCCTCGAGCCGGAAATTTTAGGTGCTGCCACGCTGGGCTACGAAAGCACGCTGGATCCAAGCCTGCTCGATGCCCGCATTGGCGTTGATGAATCTGGTAAGGGAGACTTTTTTGGGCCGCTGTGTGTCGCTGCGGTTTATGTCAACAAATCGGTCCTAAACGCCTGGAAAACCGTGGGAATACGTGATTCTAAATCAGTCGGTAGCGATGCTCAAATCGCTCATCTCAACCGGGCAATCCGAGAGACCCCAGGGTGTCAAGTCAGCGTCATCGCCATCGGCAATGAGGCCTACAACCGACTTCATGTCCGTCACGGATCGGTCAACACGGTGCTGGCTTGGGGGCATGCCCGAGCCATTGAAAACCTGCTGGAACGCGGACCCCTGCTTAACCCACCGCCGGTCCGCGCCATTAGTGATCAGTTTGCGTCTAGCAAAACCACGGTAGAACGGGCGCTCATGACGCTCGGAAAAGGCGTCGAATTGGTTCAACGACATCGAGCTGAAGAGGACATGGCTGTCGCGGCCGCCTCCATTGTGGCCCGCAACGAGTACCTTCAGCGCATGAAAAACCTCGAAAAGGAGTTCTCCATGCCGCTGCTACGAGGTGCCTCCGCGGCTGTGGAAGAGGCTGCTCGTAAGCTTGTGGAACGTCACGGAAGCGAAGTTTTGCCTCGGGTCAGCAAAATGCATTTCCGCACCCGATACCGAGTTCTAGGAGAGGCTGAACCAGCTAAAAACCCCTGGAAAAAGCCCATAAAAACCAGCCAACCAGAAAAATAAAAACGTCCGATCCTCGTCCTCGATTCGTGACTATTCCGAAAAAACTTTCAGAAAAGTGTTGAAGACACCCACGGAACGCCTAAGCTCTGCGCTCCGTTTAACACTTCCCAGTGAAGAACGAAACTGCTCCGCCGAAAACCGAGTTGCCCGACGCAACAGGGAGTGATGGCGAGGCACACGAGGATTTACGTCCCGTGCTACGATTATTTTGCAGTGAAAACGTTTAGACCGCTTACGCCGTCCACACGGTATCTGACCGTGCAGGACTATTCGGATATCACGAAAGTGGGTCCGGAGAAGTCCTTGGTTTACACCAGGAAAAGAACAGGAGGCCGCAACAACTACGGCCGGGTGACCGTTCGTGCTCGTGGCGGTGGCCACAAGCAGAAGGTTCGCACCGTAGACTTCCGCCGCAATAAGTTCGGCATGGAAGCTAAGGTCATCGCCATCGAGTACGATCCGATTCGGAGCGCTCGCTTGGCTCTTCTGGAGTATGCTGACAAGGAACGTCGTTACATCGTCTGCCCCGAAGGCTTGACTGTGGGCATCACAGTGGTCAGTGGACCAACAGCTCCTCCGAGCCTCGGCAATGCTCTGCCGCTCTCTAAGGTTCCGGTCGGCATCCCTATCCACAACCTGGAACTTGTTCCGGGTAAGGGTGGTCAGCTTGTTCGTTCGGCCGGATCGTCAGCAACTTTGATGTCCCGCGATGCTGGTTACGCTCAGTTGCGGTTGCCTTCTGGTGAAATACGTAAGTTCCACGAAGACTGCATGGTCACCGTGGGCGCCGTCGGCAACGCCCAGTTTGAGAACGTTGTTCTCGGTAAGGCTGGCCGTGCAATTCACCGCGGTATCCGTCCGCTAACTCGCGGTATGGCCCGCAACCCAGTCGATCACCCGAACGGTGGTGGTCAGGGCAAGTCTAAGGGTGGCGGCGGTCGACAGCACTTGGCCTCTCCTTGGGGCGTGCTGTCCAAGGGCTTCCGTACTCGGAAGAAGTTCAAACTCTCCAATCGGTTTATCGTTGTTCGTCGCGATGGCCGTCCAATGAAGCAAAAGTAAGCTGATATGGCTCGTTCCCTCAAAAAAGGTCCGTTCATTGACGGCCATCTGCTCTCGAAGGTCGAAAAGGCCCAGGCAGCGAAGTCCAAGACTCCAATCAAGACTTGGTCACGCCGCTCCACCATTACCCCCGAATTCGTGGGATTGACGGTGAGCGTGCACAATGGCCGAGCATTTAGCCCGGTCTTCGTAACAGAGAACATGGTAGGGCACAAACTCGGTGAGTTTTCGTTCACCCGCACGTTCAAGAAACACGGCGCTCACACCGCCAAGGCCGAAGCCAAGTAGTAAGGAACCGACGTTATGGAAGTTCAGGCCATACTCAAGAATTTCAGAATGTCCGCGCAGAAGGTCCGGGAAGTCGTACGACAGGTCCAGGGTTTGCGCGCGGTTGAGGCACTTGCGGTGCTTAAGTTTGTACCCCGCAAGTCTGCTAGGGCAGTCGCTAAGACTCTCGCCTCGGCTATTGCTAATGCGGAAAACAACCACGGCTTGAAGGCGGAATCGCTGATCGTGCATCGGGCTTACGCCCAGACTGCCGGAAGCATCAAGCGCTTCATTCCTAAGGCTCGCGGTTCGGCTGGTCCGATCCTCAAGCGGAGTAGCCACATCAAGATCATTCTCACGGACAACCAATAACATGGGCCAAAAAACCAATCCGATCGGTCTACGGATCCCCGTAAACCGCGAATGGCGCTCCAAGTGGTACGCCAACAAGAGAGACTTTGGTGCCTTGCTGGTGGAGGATATCGCCATCCGCACAGTTCTCAAAAAGAAGTTGGGATCTGCAGCGATTCCTAAGATTCATATTGAGCGTGCTGCCAACCGTTGCCGCGTCACTATTTTCACGGCCCGTCCTGGAGTCGTCATCGGTCGCAAGGGCTCCGAGATCGACAAGCTCAAGGAAGAACTCTCCAAGTTGACCGGTAAGGATGTCTACGTTGACATTCAAGAGGTCAAGAACGAAAAGGCTGATGCTCAGCTGGTCGCTGAAAACATCGCAGTGCAGCTCGAGCGACGGATTGGATTTCGTCGAGCCATGAAAAAAGCGGTGCAAGAGGCTCGGATGTCAGAGGGTGTCGAAGGCATCAAAATCCGATGCGCTGGCCGCCTCGGTGGATCCGAGATCGCACGAGTAGAAGTCTACCACGAAGGTCGCGTTCCACTGCATACACTTCGAGCCAATATTGACTATGGTTTCGCCGAGGCGAACACCATGTATGGTAAGCTCGGGGTCAAGTGCTGGATCTGCAAAGGTGAAATGAAGAAAGCGGATGTCCGCAAGCCCGAGGACAAGCGTCCTGAGGCTGTTTTGGTCAAATAATTAACCATTTTCTAGGAGACCGTTTATGGCATTGATGCCGGCAAGGGTAAAATATCGAAAGATGCAGCGCGGAAGCCGTACTGGTATAGCTTCCCGAGGCAACACCGTCGCTTTTGGTGAATATGGACTCCAGTCGCTAGAGCGATGCTGGATGGACACCAAACAAATCGAAGCGGCTCGCGTGGCAATCACCCGCTACATGAAGCGTCGCGGCAAAGTCTGGATTCGTATATTTCCCGACAAGTCGTTCACCAAGAAGCCTTTAGAAGTCCGAATGGGTACCGGTAAAGGTGGTGTCGAATCCTGGGTGGCGGTCATTAGACCAGCCAGTGTTTTGTTCGAAGTCGATGGCGTACCTGAGGCGATAGCCCGGGAAGCTATGCGCTTGGCATCCACCAAGTTGCCGATTTCCACCAAATTCATTTCACGTCACAAGATGGGTTGAGGGGACGATCATGGCGAAAAGCAATTTTAAAGACCTGACGGCAGCGGAACTCGCGGCCAAATGCACCGAGCTTCGGCAGGAGTTGTTCAACCTCCGTCTCCAACAGGCCACAGCCCGCTTGGAGAAGCCTCACCGTATCCGCGAGATCCGCCGCGAAGTCGCGCGTGGTGAGACGCAGTTGACCCAAATTTTGAAGAAATCTTGACCCGTATGTCACAGACATCCACAGAACGCGGACACCGGAAGGAGCGCATCGGCGAGGTTGTTTCCAACAAAATGGAAAAGACCATCGTTGTTAAGGTTGAGCGCCGTTATCGCCACCCTCAGTATCGCAAGGTCGTCACGAGCTTCAAAAAGCTGTATGCCCACGATGAGACCAAACTAGCCCAGGTGGGTGACCTGGTGCGCATCCAAGAAACCCGCCCGTTGTCCAAGCTCAAGGCTTGGCGTCTGGTGGACGTCCTGAACCCGGATGGTTCCATTAAAACCCAGCCCGAAGGTTCAGTTAAAAACTGAGCAGAGGTAATTTCAATGATCCAAATTCGTTCCAGTCTGGATGTCGCAGACAACTCAGGTGCCAAGGTGGCCTGGGCCATCGGTGTGCTCGGCAGTAATCAGCCCTACGCCCACGTCGGCGACGTGATCAAGGTCCATATCAAGGAGGCAGCTCCGGATGGGACGGTGAAGAAGGGTGAAGTGCAGAACGCTGTGATCGTCCGCACTCGTCATCCGTTGCGCCGAAGCGACGGTTCGTACGTTCGCTTCGACAGCAACGCAGTAGTGATCATCGACAAAGATAACAATCCTCGGGGAACCCGTATTTTCGGACCTGTGGCGCGTGAGCTTCGCGAAAAGAAGTTTATGAAAATCATTTCGCTCGCTCCTGAGGTGATCTGATTCAATGATCTGATTCAAAGAGGAATAGACATGGCATCCAAATTTCATGTGAAAAAAGGTGACGAGGTTGTCGTCATCACCGGTTCGGCCAAAGGCCGCCGTGGCAAGATCGCCGAAGTAATGACGTCACGCCAGGCCGTGATTCTGGAAGGCACCGACGAACGCTCCAAGGAGCAGGACGATCGGCGCCGTCTGGTCAAACCAGTGCTGCACTACGTCAAGAAGAACCAGGAGAACCCGAGCGGCGCTCTTCTCTGGTTGGAGTCCCCGATCCACGTATCCAACGTGATGAAGGCTGAGAAGTATGACGCTCGCAATGTGAGCAAGCGCTGAGACCCATGAAACCACGTCTTTACACGAAGTATATCGAAGAAGTTCGGCCCGCTCTCACTGAGAAGCGCGGTTACAAAAACGTCCATCAGATTCCTCGCATCGAGAAGATCGTGGTTAATATGGGCGTCAGTGCATCCCTCGAGAAGGGCGCCTTAGAGGATGCCGTCAAGGAGATGCAAATGATCACTGGCCGCAAGGCAGTGGTGACAATAGCTCGCAAGAGCATTGCAAATTTCAAACTTCGCAAAGGGCAATCTGTTGGCTGCAAAGTCACGTTGCGCCGCGAGGTAATGTATGAGTTCTTTGATCGGCTTGTTTCGGCTGCTCTCCCCCGGATTCGCGATTTTCGCGGAGTCGGATCCAAGCAGTTTGACGGCCGTGGAACCTACTCACTCGGTATTTCCGATCAGACGATCTTCCCAGAAATTGAGTTGGACAAGATCAAGAGACAGCAGGGCATGGACATCACCATCGTGACCTCCGCTCCGACGAATGAGGAGGCCTACGACCTCCTAAAGTTGATGGGAATGCCGTTTTCAAAATAAACAATCTATCCTATGGCCAAGAAATCCTGGCTTGCCCGGAACAAGAAAAAGTTGGAGACCGTCAAGAAGTATGCCGCTCTCCGTGCTGAAATGAAGGCGAAGGGCGATTACGCCGGCCTATCCAGCCTGCCCAAGAACGCAAGCCCGGTTCGCGTTGTGAACCGTTGTCTGGTGAGCGGCCGCCGTCACGGATTTATCCGTAAGTATGGTGTCTCCCGTCTCTCATTCCGTGAGGCGGCGCTTCAGGGGTTGATCCCGGGAGTGACCAAGGCCAGCTGGTAATCCGAGTCCTAACTACATCCATGAACGCTGATCCAGTTTCTGACCTGCTCACGCGCATTCGCAATGCGGGTATGGCGCTCCACCCTTCTGTATCCATGCCTCACTCTATATTCAAGGAGGCTATCGCTAAGGTCCTGAAGAGCGAAGGTTACATTTCCGACATCTCTGTCGATGGCGACAAGCTCAAGACCCTGAAGATCGGCCTTAAGTATCAGGGCCGAAAAGCGGTCATTCAGGGGCTTAAGCAGGTGAGCACTCCGGGGCTCCGTCGCTACGTCGCTGGCTCCGAGGCACCTCGTGTCTTGGGTGGACTGGGAGTTGCAATTCTTTCGACTCCTCAGGGAGTGATGACCGGTTCCCAGGCTCGCCGCCAGAATGTGGGTGGTGAGATTGTTTGTTACGTCTGGTAAAGTATTTTGTTATGTCACGTATTGGAAAAAGCCCGGTACCCATTCCGGCCACGGTTAAGGTCTCCGTCAGCGGGGATCGAGTGACAGTGGAAGGCCCCAAGGGAAATTTGGGTCTTTCTCTGCCGCGATTCACGAACGCCAAGGTCGACGGAACCACCGTTTGTCTGGGACGCACCGCTGAGACAGCGGAAGCTAGATCGATGCACGGTCTGGCTCGCGCACTGGTCAATAATATGGTCAAGGGAGTCTCCGAAGGGTTTCAAAAGAAACTCGAGATCCAGGGCGTTGGCTTCAAAGCAAATCTTCAGGGATCCGTGATCAATTTGGCCTTGGGATACAGTCACCCGATCAACTACCCGGTTCCTGCTGGGATCAAGGTAGTGATCGAGGAGGGAACTAAGCTGACCATTGATGGTGCTGACAAAGAACTTGTGGGCCGTGTTGCCTCTGAGATTCGCAGCTACTATCCGCCAGAGCCTTACAAGGGCAAGGGTGTTCGCTATGCCGGCGAGAAGGTTATCCGCAAGGAAGGCAAGACTGTCCAGTAATTCGGTTTGTCGTTAATTTTGCTAGAATGAGAACAGAGCACAAACATCGGTTGGCCCAACTGCGCCACTGGCGGGTCAGAAAGACCGTTACGGGCACCGCAGCCCGCCCCCGGATGAGCGTCAAGTTCACCGGGCAGCACATCTACGTGCAATTCATCGATGACGTGGTGGGCAAGACGCTGGTGGCTGTTGGCACCCGTGACAAAGCCGCACCGACCGAGGTGAAGGGCGCCAACGCATCCAATGCTATCTTGACCGGCAAACGCGCCGCCGCCGCCGCCAAGGACAAGGGTATTGAATCCGTGGTCTTCGATCGCGGAGCTTCCCGCTATCATGGCAAGGTAAAAGCCTTGGCTGATGCTGCTCGGGAGTCGGGTCTCAAATTTTGAACTGAAGGAATCTTGTGGCAGACCAAAAAGACATTTCAGCAGCCCCGGCTGCTCCCTCCGGCCCAGCGTCCGGTGGTACTCAGTCGTTCGGTGGTGATCGCCCTAATAGGGGTTACTCCGACGGTGGACGTGGACGTGGTCCTCGCAGGTCCTCTAGGGATCAGCGCGACGATGAGCCCAAGGATGGCTTGATCGAGAAGGTCAT
>CAJAHH010000050.1 GCA_903939515.1 uncultured Verrucomicrobiota bacterium | reverse complement strand
CTGCACGAGGATTTGGTAGCGGGCGTAGGAGGTGGCCTCTTCGGCGACGTCGACGTCGGCGATGCGCGAAATAGCGGCGCTGAGGTTTTCCTTGGTCACCGTGAGCTGCTCATTGGTGAAATTGAGTCGGCTTTGCACAGCACCCAACGACGCGCGATCTTGAGCCAGCTTGTCGATCGAGTTACGGATACGGGTGAGTGAAGCCTGCGCGCGGGGAACAGAGGTGATGTCCAGTCCGGTCTTGGCGGCAAGACCGGTGGCAGTGGTTACGTCCAAGGCTCCGGTGGTGGGTACCACTCCTGACGGCGAAGGCGTAGCTGCGCCGATAGCGGTTGTACCGCTGGAAGATCCAGCCAACTCAATGATGTAAGAACTAGTGCTTCCGGCTCTGGTAGCGCTTGTGATATCAAAAGTGCCATTTAGACTGGATATATCTGTATTTGTTCCTCCAACGCTGGCTGTGGTGAGTCCAGAAATGGTCAAAGAACCATCTTTTTTCATTTTGTTATATTCAGTTTCGTCAACCGTCAGTTGAATTACGCCGGTGGTTACAATTCGTGCAATATTTTTAATACCTGTGTTGGTCAAACTCTTAGCAATGTTCAGTGACGAGGTATACTCACTCTTGCCCAAGTCAATCGGTGCCATGTCAAACGTCGTGCCGCTGGAGTCGATGGTGACAGCCAAGGGGGTGGCGGAGAACAGTTTCACCGAGTTGAAGGTCTGCTGCACGCTTTGGCTGACGTAATCTTGCAGCTGGACGAATTCCTGAGAGTACAAGGTGAGATCGCTGGCGCTCTTAGTAGAATCTTGAGCGAACATCGCCAGCTCCGACATACGGCGGAACGCCTTGTCGATCGTCTTCAAGAAACCGTCTTGGGTTTGCGTGAAGGAGACCGCATTGACCACGTTGTTAATGGCAGCATCCAAACGCTTGAGCTGTGATTCCAACCGGCTGCTCACCGCCAAACCGGCGGCATCGTCGGACGGAGCAATAATCTTGGAACCCGAGGACAACCGGGACAAGGACTTGGCGAGGGCGTTTGAGCTGGTGTTCAGGTTGTTCGCCGTTTGCAGCGCCTGGACGTTGGTATTAATGACCATAGTTTTGGGAGTTAGAGTTTAGGTTTTAGCTTAAAGTTTACCGTTGGCTTCGGCCTTGAGATGGCGGAGGCGCAATGAAAGTTGTTCGGGCGTGGCCGATTCGGCGGCAGCAATATTGCTTTCGACGATTTCGACGTAAATTTCCTCGCGGTGGACACCTATGTCCTTCGGGGCAGAGACCCCCAATCGGACACAGTCTCGATCGATGCGAACGACTCGGATGGAGATGTCTCCACCGATTCGGATCGCTTCGTTCAATTTTCTGGAAAGGACCAACATGGGCTGGTTTCGGTGCGGAAAATTAGTTGGCGACAGGAAAATTGACGGGCAATTCCGCCGCGTTGATGGGCACCACCTGACGGGCTTCACCCGTTAGTTTGTTGTAAACAATGGGGCCCTTGAGATTCACCGTGAGTGATCCATCGCGACGGAGGGTCACAATGTTAATAACTCCTGCATCACTGGCGCGGGTCAGATTCAGGGTGCGGCAGTCGGTGCTGCCCAATTCAAATCGGTAGGAATCCGTCACATAGACCGGGGCCACCACCAAGAAGGATTGAGTGTTATCCCCCTGAAATTTTAACCACGAGAAGGGTGGCGCATCGGCGATGGGCTCCAAACCGGCGGCTCTGAGAGTTTCAAAACCGAGCAGTCCGTCCGGGAATGCCAACGAGACTTGGATGTCCGGATTCTCCGGAAGCCCACCTCTAACCTTTTGTTGAGATTCGATGACCAGCACATCCACCCCGCAGCAGAGGGTATGCCAAGAGATTTTTGGTGGTTTTTCGGAGGTTTCTGCTTAAGGTGTCCTCTAATTCGACGCAGAACTATTTGTTGAGCGTCCTTGTCAATCCCGTGTTGGCATCGGCCATCCAAATGGGTCGAAACGATCTTCAGCACCGAAGCCCATGAGCCTCAGAGCATATCCAAAATTCCAGTCCGTTGGCAGGGGTCGCCTGTGTCCTTACTGGCCGGCGCTGGGGATGGCGTTGATGTTGGCAGCGGCCACGGGTGTGGAGGGGAAGTCTCTCTCAGGAATCCATCAGGAGTTTCTCAAAACCAAGCTCGAAGCCGTCAAGGGCAGCCCTGAAAACCAACACCGTTTGGGGGTCCTTTACGAGCGGGGTTTGGGGGTTGCCAAAGATGAGGTGGCCGCCGCCCAGTGGTTTCAAAGGGCCGCAGACTTGGACTACGCTCCAGCACAGTATGCGCTCGCTCGCTGCTATCGAGCCGGTCGTGGCGTCTCTGCTAATCCGGAGCAGGCGGTGAAGTGGTTCCGCAAGGCTGCGGATCATGGGTTGGCCGATGCGCAGAATTCGCTGGGTTTCAGCTACCAGATGGGTTTGGGCATCCCGGCCGATCCGATCCAGGCGATTTCTTGGTTCCAGAAGGCCGCCGATGCCGGGAATGCGGCGGCCCAAAATAATTTGGGGTACTGCTACAAGCATGGGCACGGGGTGGCTGCCGACCTGGTGGCGGCGGTCGCTTGGTATCGAAAGGCTGCTATCGGCGGAAATCACGCCGCTCAGAACAGCCTCGGCGAATGCCTTCAGGCCGGACTGGGAGGGGCCAAAAACCCCAATGAGGCGGTGACCTGGTACAAATCCGCGGCGGACGCGGGCTTGGCGGAAGCACAAGACAATCTCGGCTTTTGCTACTTTCTCGGCCAAGGCGTGGAGCGGGATTATGCGGAGGCGGTGCGTTGGTTCGGCCTCGCCTCGGATCAGAAATTCCCTCGGGCCTGGGCGAATTTGGCGATTTGCCACGCCAATGGTTACGGCGTGCCCAAGGACGTGGTGGAGTCGTACGCGTGGTGGAATTTGGCGTCCACCGAGCTAGAGCGAGCGGTCCGAGCTCGCGACGATTTGGAGCGCCTCATGTCTCCCGCTCAGGTGGCTGCGGCCCAGAAACGTGCCCGGAAGCTCAAGAACCGTCTGGGCGCCCACTAGACTGAGGAAGGTTTGTGAGGGAGGGGCTCCCGGATTTAGTCGGATGAGTTTCCGAGGTAGGGAACGATCTCCGAGCGGTCCGTCTTTGCGGCGATCCGTTTCTGCGGTGGTCTGTCTTTGCGGCGGTCCGCGTCCGCAGACATGGCGCTTTCGGAGAAATCGCCCCACCTCGGAGGTGCTCGGGCGAGGCGGAGTTTGTGGTAGGAACCTTGGATTGTAGCCCGAAGACTTCCGAGTTAGGGAACGATCTCCGAGCGGTCCGTCTTTGCGGCGATCCGTTTCTGCGGTGGTCTGTCTTTGCGGCGGTCCGCGTCCGCAGACAT